>CAYRYW010000005.1:0-103092 GCA_964428725.1 uncultured Dehalococcoidales bacterium | reverse complement strand
TCGCTATCATCGGGATACTGCACTTCAAGGAACCGGCGACGGCGATGAAGATCGCATTCCTGCTGGTAACGATTGTCGGTGTAGCGGGGCTGAGCTACAGCATGGCTCATTAGTTATCTCGGGAGATACATTTTGGCGATTAAGATAGGGGAGATAATCGAGGCTGCGACAGGGGGGTTCACCGCGCAGTGCTACGAGCTGCACCAGCCGCCGCCGTTCGGCAGCCTGGTCAGGGTAAAAGTCGACGATATCATGATATATGCCGTCGTTTCGGGAGCGACCACCGCCAGCATCGAGGCGGGGAGGCGCCCGGTGGCGCGGGGCAGGGGGGAGGAGTCGGAGGAGGGGGTGTTCAGTTCCAACCCGCAGCTGGACAAGCTGCTGCGTACCGATTTCGACGGGCTGGTGGTGGGCCACCGTGACGGCGACAGGCTCAATCACTACCTGCCGCCACAGCCAGCCAGGATACACAGCTTCGTCTACGCCTGCGAGCCGGGTGAGTTGGCTGCATTCAACCAGTCGCTGGACTACCTGAGCATACTGGTAAATGTCGAGCACCGGGCGGACGAACTGGTGTCTGCATTGCTACGCCACGCCGCGGCGACATGTAAAGATCCGCGAGAGTTTCTCGTCAGGGCGGGCAAGGAACTGGCCTCACTCCTGGCCGACGACACCGGAAGGCTGAATAACATCCTGCGGAGGATACGGCAGTGATGCAGCAACGCAGGCTGGGCATGGTGGTAGCCGGCTCGCTGACCAAAGGGGTGGAGGTCAGGTTGGATGGCGATGTGTCGCTGGAGGACATCGCCGTGGGCCGCTACGTGACCATCGCCGGTGGGAAGCAGCGCTTCTTCGGCATGATCACCGACGTTGCCCTGGAGGCCAGCGACCCGCGAATCGTTACATCACCGCCGGATGTCACTGACCCGTTCATCGCCGAGGTCATCTGCGGGACCAGCACCTACGGCAGGCTGCACGTGTTGCCCGCGCTCACCATCGGCAGCGACGCGCACAGCCTCCTCGAGGGGCCGCAGCCGGTGAAGACCGTGCCGTCGCACTTCTCGTCAGTGCACGAGGCCGGCGAGCTGGACGTGGCGCAGGTCTTCGGGCAAGTTGAGGAGAAGCAATTCTACATCGGCACGCCGCTGGACATGGAGACCAAGGTGCGCTTCAACCCGGCGGAGCTGGTGAAGCGCTCCAATGGTGTCTTCGGCAAGAGTGGCACCGGTAAGACATTCCTCGCCAGGCTGCTGCTCATCGGCATCATTCAGGAGAATGCGGCGGTCAATCTTGTCTTCGATATGCACAGCGAGTACGGCTGGAAGGGGAGCAGCGAGGACAACCGTGAGGTGAAGGGCCTGAAGCAGCTGTTCCAGTCCAAGGTGGCGGTATTCGCCCTCGACGAGGAGAGCACCCGGCGGCGCAAGGTGTCCACCGACTTCGTGGTGCAGATCGGCTATGACGAGATCGAGCCGGAAGACATCGCGATGCTGCGAGAGACTCTGGGGCTGACTGAGGCTGCGGTCGGTACACCTTACAAGCTGGCGCGCAAGTTTGGAAGGGGCTGGCTGGAGAGGTTCCTCGCCATCGAGAGCGGCGAGGAGTTGAATAATCACGCTGGGGAGATGGGGGAGCACGAGGCCACCGTGGCGGCGCTGCACCGGCGGCTGGACATATTTAAACGCCTGCCATTCCTGACACCGCACGCGCAGCGCAACGCCATCCAGAGCATCATGGAGTACCTGGAGCGTGGCATGAACGTAGTCCTCGACTTCGGGCGCTACGGCGACAACACCGCAGCGTACATACTGGTGGCCAACCTGCTCACGCGGCGCATCCACGAGAAGTACCGCGAGCGCATGGAGCGGGCGATAGGGGAGGACAGCGCCAGGCCGCGGCCGCTGGTCATCACCATCGAGGAGGCGCACAAGTTCCTCAGCCATGAGCTTGCCGGACAGACCATCTTCGGCACCATCGCCCGCGAGATGCGTAAATACAACGTCTCGCTATTGGTTGTCGACCAGCGTCCCAGCGGCATTGACGAGGAGGTGATGAGCCAGCTGGGCACCAAGATCACCTGCCTGCTGGACAACGAGCGGGATGTCGATAGCGTGCTCACCGGAGTATCGGGCAAGAGCGAGCTGAAGGGGGTGCTGGCCAGGCTGGACTCCAAGCAGCAGGCGCTGATTTTCGGACACGCCGTGCCCATGCCGGTGGTGGTGCGCACGCGGGAATATGGCTCGGCGTCGTCGTATAAGGAACTGGGCTTCCGCGATGCGCTGGAGGCCAAGAAGAAGGCGGAGGAAGAGGCCAGGGACCTGTTCGCCGACTGATGGGTATGAAAGTCCCCCTTTCGCAAAGGGGGATACAGGGGGATTATGCTACGCTACAACAGGGATCTTCTGCTCCGCTCCCGGGAGCTGAGGAGCAACATGACCGACGCGGAGAGGGCCCTGTGGTCGAGGCTGAGGAGGAAGCAGCTTAACGGGTATCAGTTCTACCGGCAGAAGATCATCGGCAATTACATAGTGGATTTCTACTGCCCGAAGGCCGGGCTGGTCATCGAGGTGGATGGGGGGCAGCACTATTCCGAGGAGATGCTGGAAGCAGACAGGCGGAGGGATGATTATATCGGGGGGAACGGGCTGACGGTGATGAGGTTCTCCAATCTGGAGGTGCGGCAGAACCTCGAAGGGGTGGTGGAGAGGGTGCTGGTGCGTCTCGAATCCCCCTCGGTCCCCCTTTAGAAAAGGGGGAGGTTTCGTCGTGACTATCGACAATACTAAAAAGCGACACGCCCTGATAGAGGAGGTCTCCACCGCGCTGACGGCGCCGCAGGCCTTCGAGCTGCTCAAGGGGCGCCGGTTCAGCTTCTTCCTCGACAGCGGTATGGACCATGAGAACCTGGGGCGCTACTCGTTCATTGGCAGCGACCCGTTCCTGGTGCTCACCAGCCGCGGCAGCCAGGTGACGCTGCACTACAGGGACAAGCGGGAGAGGGTGGTGGGTAACCCGTTCGATGTGCTGGGGCAATTGCTGGAGCGATACTCGATACCACAGTCGCCTTCGCCGGTACCGTTCGTCGGAGGGGCTGTAGGCTACTTCAGCTACGACCTGTGCCATTTCATCGAGGGACTGCCATCCACCGCCGTTGACGACCTGCAGCTGCCGGAGTGCTACCTCGCGTTCTACGACGCCGTAATCGGCTTCGACCATAAGGAGGGCAGGGCGTACGTCGCCAGCACTGGCTTCCCCGAGACGGACGAGTCGCGCCGAATAGAGAGAGCAAGGCAGCGTGTCGATGAATTAAAGGATACTCTGGCGCAGGCGCCCCGTCCCACATCTGAATCGACTGCAGGTTCGACACCACTGGCCGCGATGCGCGGCGGCTTCACCCACGGGGAATATGTAGAGACGGTGGCGCGGGTCAGGGAGTACATTGCAGCCGGGGACATATTCCAGGTGAACCTGTCGCAGCGGTTCGAGGTGGAGCTGCCCATCCCTCCGTACGAGCTTTACCGCCGGCTGCGGGGCATCAACCCGGCGCCGTTCGCCGCTTACCTTAACTTCGATGGCGTGGCCATCGTCAGCGCCTCGCCGGAGCGATTCCTCAGGCTGCAGGGCGATGTGGTGGATACACGCCCGATGAAGGGCACCCGCCCCCGCGGGTTGAACGCAGCGGAGGACGACGCCCTCGCCGTTGAGCTTCTCGACAGCGTCAAGGACCGCGCCGAGAACGTTATGATCGTTGACCTGGAGCGTAACGACCTGGGACGGGTGTGCCGCTACGGCACGGTTAAGGTGCGAGAGCTGTGGACGCTGGAGAAGTACGCCACCGTGTTCCAGCTGACATCGACGGTCGAGGGACGGCTGCGCCAGGACAAGGGCCGCATCGACCTGCTGAAAGGCGCCTTCCCCGGCGGCTCGATAACCGGGGCGCCCAAGGTGCGGGCGATGGAGATAATCGACGAGCTGGAGCCGACGAGGAGGAGCGTGTACACCGGCTCCATCGGCTACCTGGGGTTCGACGGCGGGATGGACTCCAGCATCGTTATCCGCACCTTCATAATCAAGGATGGGATGGCATACTTCCAGGTCGGCGGCGGGATCGTGTGGGACTCCGACCCCGAGGCTGAATATCGGGAGACGCTGGACAAGGCGCGGGCGCTGATCGAGGCGCTGAGCCTGCAGCCGGTGACCGAGGCGCGATGATACTGATAATCGATAACTACGACTCGTTCGTGTATAACCTGGCGCAGTATATCGGCGAGCTGGGCGGAGAGCCCGTAGTTTATCGCCATGACAGCATCTCTGTCGACGATGTCGTGGTGCTGGCACCGTCGCACATCGTAATATCGCCGGGGCCGAAAACGCCGCTGGAATCGGGGGTATCGAACGAGATAATACGCCAATTCGGGGGGAAGATCCCAATATTAGGGGTATGCCTGGGCCATCAGTGTATCGGCCACGTGTGCGGTGCGACAATCGGTCGAGGGAAGCCCACGCACGGTAAGACATCGCTGATCTACCACGATGGCAGAACCATCTACGAAGGCCTGGATGTCCCGTTCGAGGCGGCGCGCTACCACTCGCTGGTGGTCGTCCCTGCAAGCGTGCCCGATTGCCTGGAGGTCTCTTCCCGGACGAGGGATGGCGAGATCATGGGGCTGCGGCATAAGCGGTTCGTGGTGGAGGGGGTGCAGTTCCATCCCGAGTCGATACTCACGGCTATGGGGCACGATATACTGAGAAGGTTCTTGAGTTACTCTAATCCGCTTTGGAATGGAAACAGATAACACATGGGTGATATAATTTACATAAATGGAGAGCTGGTTCCACGCCGCGATGCCCGCATCTCGGTTTTCGATCGCGGATACCTCTATGGCTACGGGCTGTTCGAGACCATGCGCTCGTATGACGGTTGCGTATTCGCCCTGGATCGCCATCTGGATAGGCTGATGCGCTCTGCCAGAAAGCTGGCGCTCGACGCGGCGTTAGATTCGATAGAGTTGGAGCGGGGTATATATCGCACGATGGAGGCTAACGCTCTCTCCAATTCCCGCATCCGGTTGACAGTCACGGCAGGGGATGGGGAGAGGTCTGTCTCCCCACCAGTATCGGGAGTACTGACAACCATCATTGTCGCCGAGAAGTTGATCGTGCCACCGCCGGCGGCGTATGAGAAGGGGCTGCGCGCCGTGGTCGCGGATACCCGGCGAAACAGCCGATCGGCACTGTCCGGCATGAAGTCAACAGCCTACATGGACAGCCTCATCGCACGCCATGAAGCCGCTGCTGCCGGCGCCGACGACGCGATCCTGCTCAACGAGCGTGGCCTCGTCGCCGAGTGCAGCACCAGCAACATATTCATCGTCTCGGGCGGGCGACTGCTCACCCCACCTGTCGATTGCGGCATTTTGCCCGGGATCACCAGGGAGATAATGCTGGAGCTGGCCGGGAAGTTGGAGATACCTGCGGTCGAGATCGAAATAAGGCTCGATGACTTGTATAAAGCTGACGAGGCTTTTATTACCAACTCGATAATCGAGATCATACCGATCGTCGCGGTGGATGGCAGGGCGATAGGCAGCGGCGGTCCTGGCGATATCACCGCACGGCTTCTGTACGCCTACAGGCAGGTGGTGTCGCGACAGTCGGGGGGTAACGTCTGACGCCGAACATTTTGCACTGTTGTTGTTATTGACCTGTGTTTACACTCGTGTTATCATAGCTGAACACAAACGTATCTCTCATGTTGACAGCTTTGGGAAGCGGTATAAAGCGAAGTGGAGGATCCTGGTTTCGCCGAGTCGTGCAGCTTTGCGAGCGCGCTGAGGCGTCGGATGCCCTGTGGGATGAACTGGAAGAGCTTCTCATCACCGCAGATGCCGGGGTTGGCACAACCCAGAAGCTCATCTCCAGAGTGAAGGAGAGGGCCAACAGGGAAAAGGCTGTCGGCATGTCGCATTTGCTCGCCATTCTCAAGGATGAGACAGCGAACATGCTGGATGTAAAAGTCGCTGCCACCCAATCAACAATCGCTACGGTTCACCCGTATGTGGTCATGGTTGTGGGCGTCAATGGCGCCGGCAAGACACTGTCGATCGCCAAGCTTGCCAGACACTTCAAATCGCAGAACAGGAGCGTGCTTCTCGCGGCGGCTGATACT
Source organism: uncultured Dehalococcoidales bacterium (assembly GCA_964428725.1). Taxonomy (GTDB): domain Bacteria; phylum Chloroflexota; class Dehalococcoidia; order E44-bin15; family E44-bin15; genus CAYRYW01. The sequence continues at coordinate 96,923 of CAYRYW010000005.1, read as the reverse complement.
TTCCGGGCGGCAGCCATCGATCAACTCAAGATACTGGGTCAGCGCACAGGGGTCGACGTTATCGGGCAGAAGCCGGGAGCAGATCCAGGGGCTGTCGTGTTCGACGCACTGGAAGCGGCCAGGGCCAGGGATACCGATGTGGTTATCATCGATACAGCCGGTCGTTTGCACACCAAGTTCAATCTTATGGAGGAACTTAAGAAGATCAAGCGGGTGATATCGCGGGGCGACCCCTCCGCGCCACACGAGGTGCTTCTGGTGATCGATGCAACCACGGGGCAAAACGGACTGTCTCAGGCAAGATATTTTACGGGGGCAGTCGATATAACCGGCATCTTTCTTACCAAGCTGGACGGCACAGCCAGGGGGGGTATTGTGCTGGCCATCTGCGATGAGCTGAAGATACCCATTCGCTACATCGGTACCGGAGAGTCGGTGGACGACCTGTCTGTCTTCGACGCCAGGTCTTTTGTTGAGGAGCTGGCGGCGTAATGGAAGTTTTTGTCTGGTTCGTTACAATACAAGTACTTGGGCTGCTGGCTCTCCCTTTTACATGTTCACTGTTTAAGAATCTTCCTGATAGGGGATATGCCTTTTCTAAGGCACTGCCGATACTGCTCATATCATTCATACTGTGGCTGACCGCATCGGCGCACATCCTGCCCAATACCAGGTGGGCCATCTTTCTCATCGTCATTATCTTCGCTGCCGGCTCTATACTTCTCTTCTGGAGACGACGGCGTGAGATACTAACATTCATCTCCGAGCAGCGCAAGATAATCCTGGTCACCGAAGCCCTGTTCCTGCTGGCATTCATCTTCTGGATAGTGGTGCGGGCATATAACCCGGATATCCTTTTCGGCGAGAAGTATATGGATATCGCCTTTATAAATGCCACAATTCGTAGCACATACTTCCCTCCATATGACCCGTGGATTAGCGGGATAGATTTTGGATATTACTACTATTTCGGCTACCTCATGGTCGCGACACTGACCAAGATCACCGGCATCTCTTCTATAGTGACATACAATCTGTCCCTGGCTCTCATCTTTGCGCTGATCAGTGTCGGGGTGTTCAGCATTGCGTATAACCTTATGAAATTGATGAAGCGCAGCTTCAAGACGGCAGTGGGGTTCGGGCTGGTGGCTGCCGGATTCGTTGCGGTATTGGCAAACCTTGAGGGTGTGCTGGAACTGATGCATTGCCACGGATTCAGTTCAGAGAGGTTCTGGGGCTGGGTGGATATCGGGAGTCTCAATAAGCCCTATACCAGCGCAGAGTGGTATCCCACCGATCACTGGTGGTGGTGGCGCGCCAGCAGGGTTATCAGCACGAGCAACCTGGATTACACCATAAATGAATTCCCCTTCTGGAGCTCATTTTTCGCCGACTTGCATGCACATCTCATAGCTATACCTTTCGCTCTGCTTAATATGGCTATTGGTTTGGAACTGTTCTTGTCTCCTGTATCGCTGGGATTGAAATGGATACAGAAGAACTGGGGCAAACTGATATTAATAGCGATATGCCTCGGCGCGCTGGTCTTTCTCAATAGCTGGGATCTAGTGACTTACACTTTGATATTCGTGATCTTTATAGCTCTGGGCGAGTATCTCAGGCAGGGTGGTTTCAATGCCAGATGGTTGACTAATGTGATCGCATTCTGTATTCCGCTGGTATTGCTCGTGGTGCTGCTCTATCTTCCATATACAATGAAAATGATAACCTCGATAGGTCGCCTCACGACGACCGCAGGTAGCGGAGAGGCGATAATCTTCGGAATCGCTCCATATTACGGAATCGGCACCCGCCCGTTCCATTTCTTCCTTTTCTGGGGCGTATTCACCTTTATAAGCATATCGTTTGTGCTAAACCAGACGTGGTGTATGCTTGGGGAAAGAGGGGTTCAGTTAAAACACAGGGCATTCCGGTTATTGCAGTTGCCGTCTAAGATACAGCTCCGCCAGTTCATTATCGGACTGTTTGCTATTTCCATCTTGCTGGTAATAGCGCGCGAGTTCGCAGGCGTCGGTAACGCTTCGCTCAGGGGCTTGTGGGGACTCATACTTGCTCTGAGCATTCTCTATATCGTGGTCCAATCGGCTCAACTACTGCGTGCAAGTGTCATCAGGTCGAAACGACAGCTTGTAGCCGCTATCTTAGTCGGAGCACTGATATTCGCATGCCTACCGCTGATACTCGGTGCAGCCAAGGGCATCAGTCACCTTTACTTTTTAATTCTGCCCAGCATTTTCCTATTTATACTAACCTGTTTCATGTTATCGCTGATATTAGGCAAGAACGATAGCAGGAATTTTGGTCGATGGGGCGTTATCGGGGCTATAATGCTGCCCCTTCTGCCATTAGTTGTCTGGGGAGCCGAGGTCAACTGGCATCTCGTAAGCGGCTGGGCAAAAGCCAGTCCAGCCTTCTTCCTTGATAAGTTTGGAATCCTCCTGCCAGCTATGATAATGCTGACGCTTACGCTGTTGCTTATTGCCAGTAAATTGCTATCCGGTAGAAAGAATGTAGAGAGGGTCGAAAGGGCGCCTGTCTTTGCTCTGGTGTTACTGTTCCTGGGATTCTTGCTGCTGGTGGGCTGTGAGTTGTTCAATATCGATGACAGGGGTAGCGGTACGCTGGAACGAGTTACGACAGTGTTCAAACTGTACCTGCAGGCGTGGGTGCTTATAGGGATCGGGTCAGCCATAGGCTTGTACCACCTGGCCTCGCGCTGGCGGTTATTATCGGTACCGCAAATGTTGTCGGCGGCGACCTGTCGTGCTAGTGTAGCGGTAAGGCCCTTCAAGAGGCCGCTCAGCAACTGGTGTCAGGCTGCTAAAAAACCTGTCTCCAGAGTTTTCGATGAACATTCGAGGAAAACTGTGCTGAAGCTTTTCAAAGCAAGCAATCGTGAGATGACGCTGGTTGTTCTCGGCGCGACATTGATGATAGCAGCCGTCTGGATAACCGTCGCCAGCCCCTCAACCGTTTTTGGCATGATCGCCCTGTTCATCATTGGCGCCGTCATCGCATTTTCCGAATGGCGGCGCAGGCATGAAGCGGATGAGGTTAAAACCGGCGAGTCGAAGCTGACGGGGCAGTACATCTGGCAGAAGTCAGCACAGGCTTTATGGTGGGCTGTGTGCATAGTGCTGATTGCCGGCTGTTGTATTTTTCCCATTGCCAGTTTAATCCACAAAACCCATAAGTTCAGCGGGGATGCTACACTGGATGGTATGGCATGGATGCAACGCAATGTAAATTATCGTGACGACTACCAGGCTATAAATTGGTTGAGGGATAACGTAGAAGGCTCTCCGGTCATCGTGGAGGCTGTGGGCAGCCATTATGCAGGCTGGTTCTGGGTTTCATCTTACACTGGCTTGCCCACAATAGTAGGTAGGTGGGGGCAGGTACCCACATGGGTTGTGGATATAGATCAGGAGGACGCCAGGGACCGCGAGCGTGCAGCGGAGACGATCTATACCAGCGCTGACCTTGAAGAAGTGCAGAGGGTATTGTCTACCTATAATGTCAGCTATGTTTACCTCGGCTATCGGGAACAGAACAAATACGGTGCAAACATTAGCCTGAACTTCACCGACTTTATGGATGTGGCATTTCAAAACCAGGGTGTTACAATATACCAGGTTAGGGGGAAATGATTTCGTCTATTGGGAAGTTGCCTTCATCCTTCGCAGGTGGTATACGCGCAATGATGAAGCGTGAGAACATTCCGTATGTATCCATCGTGCTCATTGCCCTGATCGTCCGGTTGTGGGAACTGGGCGAGCGTACCATGCACTATGACGAGGGGGTGCATGTAACCTGTGCTAACAATTTTTTTCCCAACCCCCTGCCATGGTGCCTCCAGGGATGGACTCACGGGCCATTCCAGTTTGAGGGCACTGCCTTTTTCTTTCTGTTTGGTACCAACGAGGTAACTGCCCGCCTGCTGCCCGTCATCATCGGCACAGCCATGGTTGCCTTGCCATATTTTCTGCGCCGCCAGTTAGGCCATTGGGGCAGCCTCGTTGTCAGCGCCTTGCTTGCCTTCTCTCCTTTCCTGATGTTCTACAGCCGATATACTCGCAATGAAATATACATCGCCTTCTTCATGTTGCTGCTTGTCGTGTGTGTCTGGCGATATTTTGAGGAGAGAAAGGCGCGCTATCTGTACATAGGCGCCGCAGCTATGAGTTTCAGCTTCGGGGCCAAAGAGGTCGCTTTTATAACGGTGGCGGTAATCGCCATCTTCCTGCTTGTAATATCAGCGAGAGAGTTTGGGTCAGCCATTCGGAACCGATTCAACCTCAGCAACCTTTCCGGGGCTGGCGATTTTCTAATCCTCATCGCGACACTTTCCCTGCCACTGTTCGCCCCCTTCATTAACCTAGTTCTACCTGATAAAGGGCTAGGGCGTAATCTGGGCGATAGTGATTGGTCATATGTGTGGCTTTCGTTCCTCGTCGTTGTGGGTGCTGTCGTAGGCCTGCGCTGGAACTGGAGGCGCTGGACGATCTCCGCGCTCACCTTCTGGGGTATTTATATCCTGATGTACACCATCTTCTTCACGGAGCCGGAGTACCTGGCTGGAGGCGTATGGGAGACGATTGCCTATTGGGTTACGCAGCATGAGGTGGCAAGAGGAGGACAGCCGGAATACTATTATATGATACTTGTACCGATATACGAATTCTTCCCCGTAATCTTCGCCGGGCTGGCCGCTGGGTATTATGGTATCAAAGAGGCGGTACAGAAGCGTCTTTATTCGACAATCGCATTGTGCATTTCAGCCCTGACTATTATCCTCTATGCTGCGCTGGGGCTTCAGAGCAAAACACAAGCCACGGTGCTTATCGCTATATCTGCTTTGAGTATGGTGCTTTACATTCACTTCAGCAAGGCCAAACTGTTCCCTCGCTTTCTGCTTTACTGGGCAGCCATAAGCCTGATACTCTTTTCATATTTCGGGGAGAAGATGCCATGGTTGGCGGTACACATAGCGCTTCCAGCAATCGTTATTGCTGGCATGTTTATCGGACGCATATTGGAAGCTTTCAACTGGCGCAAATGGGATAAATCCCACCCGCCCTCCGGTATCTCATGGATCATAGCTGCGTTGGGTTCGCTCTCCATTTTCGTGGGGATATGGGCGAGGGTTGCCACGTCCTCTAACCTCAGTGGTATAGTGCCCGCGTTAATCGTCATCGGCGTCCTTCTACTGGTTGTCGGGATTGGGCGCCTCTTTGGCTGGAAGCAGATGAATTCGATGATAGTTCAGGGCAGTATCGGGGGTGTAATCCTGATACTGTTCTCGCTTAGCGTATATGTCGGGCTGTATGAAAGTTATCACACCAGCGATACTCCTCCAAAGATGATGATATATTGTGGGATATCTGAGGATGTTAAGCTTACAGCTCACAGGATCTATGATTATGCAGATAAAACTGGGCAGGGCAAAGAGTTACAGATCGTGGTTTACGGAGGCGGAGTCTATGACAATGGATTTCGCTGGTATCTGCGCGATTATAGAAACGTTATCCACTCACTCGACAAAGAGAGTGGTCCTCCGGAAGGGGCTGTCCTGATAGTCAGCGAAGGAGAGAAACCTGTTGGCAATGAGAGCTGGATAGCAAACTATGATAGTGGGGAGCAGATCCATCTACTTATATGGTACCCGGAGAGGCCTGTGTACAAAGGGACTCTAAATCAAAGCTGGTATTTCGAATATTTTCTGCAGCGAGACTCATTTAAGCCTTATTGGACTTCAAATGCCTGGGTTTATTTCCCAATGGGTGCTGATTAGTTGTCCCAGTATATTTACTCCATTATAATGGGTGTTCAAAGGATTAGGGGATTTCATTGCTAAAGAGCCGTCGTTTTTGGATCGGGATAGCAATCAGCGCTGTCTTCTTGGCAGTGTTTTTTCTCCGCACGGAAACTATAAAGACGTTTGTGGCTGAAGCCATATCCATAGGACAGACGCAGATGGCCGTGGAGGACGCAGCCGATTTTCAGGTTGAAGATGTCATCAAAATAGGCTCTGGTGAATCCATCGAGACAAGGGTAATAAAAGAGATCGATTGGAACAACAACAGCATCATCGTAGATAGTGGCTTCTCGTTTGCACACAGTATAGACGAATCCGTAGTAACGCAAAAACGTGTTGTAATGGAGCTGGGACATGCTCTGGCTACGGCTAAATATATCTACCTCATACCCGCTATAGCAGTTTATTTCATCGGGGTTTTATTCCGTGCGGTTCGCTGGCGCTACATTTTATTGCCTTTGGGTAAATTCAGTATAAATTATTTATTTCGCCAGATCATGATAGGGTTCACTTTAAACAATCTCATTCCAGGCAGGCTGGGGATTCTGCTGCGGGCATACATGATCGGAGAGAGATACAAAGTGAGTAAAGTTGCTGTTGGTGCCACTGTGGGTCTGGAGCGCGTATTCGATGGCGTGGTATTGGTATTATTACTGTTCGTTGTATCCTTCTTCGTCACGATGCAAACGGGCAACGTAACACCCTGGCTCGAGGTGATCAAATGGGGTTCCGCAGGCATTTTCATCTTCTGCTTGTTAGGTTTGATGTTTATCACTTTTAAACCGGATATCATTCGCAGAATAGGCAGGGCCGTAATTCGCCGTCTGCCTGCCAAATCGAAATTTAAATGGGATGAATGGCTTGAGGCCGGGATCATCGGGCTGAGTTTGCCACGCCAAAGGGGCAGGCTTCTCACAGTATCTGCTCTCTCAATCTTAGTATGGTTGTGCGAAGGGGCCACATTCTACATAATTTCTCTGGGATTCGACATCGCTCTGCCGTTCCACTCTATGCTGCTGGTGATGTGCATCGCTACCATGAGCTGGTTTGTATTGATCGCACCGGGTGGGCTGGGAACCTTTGATTGGTTTGGTCGAGAAACACTGGTTGCGCTCGGTGTTACCATATCGACGGCATCGGCTGCGATCCTCTTAATCCACGCTACTCTGCTTTTGCCAGTTATCCCTATCGGTCTCATATTCCTATGGTTGGAAGACCTGTCCCTTGCCAAGGTTGTTCGGCGGCGGGGCAAGCTATCAGGTGAACTTTCACCGGGAGGCGGTGATAAGTGAGGGTAGGGATTATCGGCGGCGGCATCGCTGGACTTACCGCAGCCTACGAGCTCGGCAAGCGCGGTTACAGGGTAGAACTTTTTGAGCGGGACCGTGAGCTCGGTGGACAGGCGGGAACGTTCCAGATCGCTGGAGAGCGCATAGAGCGGTTCTACCATCACATATTCGGCAGCGACGTTGATATTATACAATTGATCGCCGAGCTTGGCCTCAATGATAGGCTGGTGTGGCTTAATTCGAATGTGGGCTTCTTCCACGGGGGCAGGGTATACGATTTCGTTACGCCGGTGGATCTGATGAAGTTCACGCCCTTGAGCCTGTTCGATCGCCTTCGCCTGGGGCTGATCACACTTTACCTGAGGCGCTACGGCAACTGGAAATCCCTGGAAGGCATTACAGCACGCGATTGGCTGTTGAGATACGGCGGGAACCGAAACTACGATGTGATCTGGGGACCGATGCTGCGGAACAAGTTCGGCGCCAGCGCCGATGAGGTGGGGATGGTCTGGCTGTGGGGCAAGATACATCTGCGGCTTAGCTCACGGAAGGGCGGCAAGGAACAACTGGGGTATATGCAGGGCAGCTTCGGCACCCTCCTCGATAAACTCAGGCAGAAGATCGAAGAGTCCGGCGGATCTATCCATACCTCTTCGCCCGTTGAGCGAATAGTCATACAGAATGGTAAGGCGGTCGCTGTTCAGTCTGGCGGGGAGCAGTATCCCTGCGATGCCATAATCGCCACTGTGCCATCGATGGCCTTCCTGAAAATGACTCCTGAACTGCCCCAGGACTACGCTGCCAAGCTGAAGAATATCGGCTATCAGGGCGCCGTTATCCTTGTCCTCACATTGAAACAACCGCTTACTCACATCTACTGGATGAACGTAAGCGATCCCGATGTTCCCTTCGTGGCCCTAGTGGAGCATACCAATTTCGTCAGTCCTGATGTGTACGGTGGCCAGAGGATACTGTATATTTCGAACTACCTGTCAACTGACAGCCCGTTATACTCTAAGAGCAAAGAAGAGCTTCTGGAGGTCTACATGCCGCACGTCCAGAAGTTCAATCCGGAATTCGATGCCACCTGGGTCAGGGAAATCCACATATTCCGCGAGGATGCGGCGCAGCCAATCGTTGGCACCGGCTACTCGCGTAATTTGCCGCAGCACATGACTCCCATTGAAAACCTCTACCTGGCCAATACAACCCAGATTTATCCTGAAGACCGCGGGATGAACTACAGCGTGAGGCTGGGACGGAAGGTAGCTTTACTAGCTGCAAAAGAGGATTGAATTGCAGGCTACCTTGTGATAAGATATCAATTGTTAGAAAAATCACGAATCGTTTCCTCATAATGCTGAACAAATCTAGTTTCACCTTATTGTCGACTGCCCGGAAGCATCAGGACAACAGCCGCTTCAATTCATTTGATCCAGGTATGCAAACGTTAATGTTTTACATATGGAGGAGCTATGTATAAGATTTTGCGTAGAGAGGATCTGACTCCTCAAATTCACCTGTTCGAGATCGAGGCTCCAGCAGTGGCGCGGAAGGCCAAAGCTGGTCAGTTCGTGATCTTGATGGTAGATGAGAAAGGGGAGCGGTTTCCTCTAACAATTGGTGGATGGGATGTGGAGAAGGGGAGTGTAACCATCGTTTTCATGGAGGTAGGTGCAAGTACCCGGAAGCTGGCTACAATGCAGCCAGGCGATTCGCTTTATGCCTTTACCGGCCCTCTCGGAGTACCGACACATATCGAGAATGTCGGAACGGTTTGCTGTGTTGCTGGTGGTTTCGCTACGGCTATAGTAGTCCCTGTTGCACGGGCGTTCAAGGAGGCGGGCAACAAGGTTATTTCCATCATGGGCTTCCGCACCAAGGAACTGGTGTTCTGGGAGGACAAGCTGCAGAGCGTCAGTGACGAGCTAATCATGTGCACAGATGACGGCACATACGGTCGAAAGGCGCTGGTTACAGAGCCGCTCAAAGAAATGATGGAGCAGAAGAGAGATATCAATCTGGTTGTGGCTATCGGTCCAACTATCATGATGAAGTTCTGTGCCAAGACTACGGAGCCATTTGGAGTGAAAACTATTGTCAGCCTTAATCCGATCATGGTAGATGGCACCGGCATGTGTGGCTGCTGCCGGGCGGAGGTCGGTGGCGAAACGAAGTTCGCCTGCGTGGATGGTCCCGACTTCGACGGGCACAAGGTAGACTGGGACCTCCTCATGTCCCGCCAGAAGAGCTATCTCGATGAGGAAAAGAGATCGCTACAACTCTGGGAAGAGCACTGCCACCATCAAGTGAGAGGTAAAGCATAATGTCTAGTGAGAAGCAAAAGATCAATCTGAATCGCGTTGCTATGCCCAAGCAGGAGCCCGGTGTCAGGGCGCACAATTTCAGCGAGGTTGCCCAGGGATACACTATGGAAATGGCTATGGAAGAGGCTGCCCGCTGTATCCAGTGCAAGAAGCGCAATTGTGTCGAAGGTTGCCCGGTCAATGTTCAGATTCCTGACTTCATTCTTGCCCTTCGCGATGGAGAAATGTGGGATGCGGCACGCATACTCAAAGGTGATAATGCATTGCCGGGTATCTGCGGCCGGGTTTGTCCCCAGGAGAGCCAGTGTGAAGCGGTATGCACCCTTGCCAAGAAGGGCGCTCCGATCGCCATCGGGCGGCTGGAGCGCTATGTCGCCGACTGGGAGCGGGCTCAAGCTGACAAGCCAAAGCCTGAGATTGCGGCTCCCACGGGGAAGAAGGTGGCGGTAGTAGGTTCCGGTCCGGCGGGTCTCACCGCTGCTGCCGATCTGGCCAAGATGGGACATAAGGTCACCCTGTTCGAGGCGTTACATGTCGCCGGCGGGGTGCTGATGTATGGTATTCCGGAGTTCCGGTTGCCCAAGGATATCGTTCAGGGCGAGGTCGAGTATGTGAAGTCCCTGGGTGTGGAGATAGTACTCAATTCAGTCATCGGCAAGATCGAAACCGTCGATGAGCTTCTGTCTGATTTTGACGCCGCCTTCCTTGCCCTGGGGGCTGGAGCTCCAATGTTCCTGAACATTCCCGGTGAAAACCTCGGCGGAATATATTCTGCAAACGAATTCCTCACCCGCACCAATCTCATGAAGGCTTACCTTTTCCCCGAATATGACACGCCGATAAAGGTGGGCAAACGGGTGGCGGTGATCGGTGCAGGCAATGTGGCCATGGATTCTGCCAGGTGCGCTTTAAGACAGGGAGCAGAGCAGGTTTACATCGTTTATCGCCGCTCCAGGGCAGAGATGCCCGCCAGGCTGGAGGAACTGGAGAATGCTGAGGAGGAGGGTGTTATCTTTAAGCTGCTGACCAATCCGAAGCGGTTCTTTGGAGATGAAAAGGGCTGGGTTAAATCTATGGAATGCTATGAGATGGAACTGGGTGAGCCGGATGAGAGCGGTAGACGTCGTCCAGTGAAGAAGGAAGGCAGCGAGTTTATCATAGAGGTGGATACAGTAGTTTCTGCCCTTGGCACCTATCCCAATCCGCTGGTTCCCTCAACCACGCCGGATCTGGAGACATCAAAGAAGGGTACCATAGTGGCTGATGAGGCAACTGGTACAACCTCCAAGCCGAAGGTATGGGCCGGCGGCGACATTGTAACCGGTGCGGCTACTGTTATCAGCGCAATGGGGGCTGGCAAGCGGGCTGCGGCATCCATTCATCAATTCCTGATGCAAGGCTAGTCAAGGTAATAAGAAATACATTACAATTGGCCATACAAGTGCAACAAGGATTGAAGGAGGTTCGCCGTGGTGAATACTACAGAGTTGACCCGGGTCAGGATCACCATCGACGACAGGGACTTTGAAGTTCCAGGCGATAGTAGTATTCTGGATGCGTGCCGAAGCAACGATATAAATATACCCACCCTGTGCCACGACGATTTCCTCAAGCCTCTTGGCGGCTGCTGGATCTGTGTGGTTGAAGTAAAAGGACACGGGCTTATGCCCAGCTGCTCCACTCAGGTGTGGGCCGGCATGGTCATCGAGACAAATAACGATAGGGTCCGTGCTGCCCGAAAGTCACGCCTGACGGAGATACTCGCCTCGCATTACGGCGATTGCACGGCGCCCTGCAGGATGGCCTGTCCCGCCGGTGTGGACATTCAGGGCTACCTCGCCCTGATAGCCAGGGGGCAATACCGCGATGCCGAAGCCCTGATCAAGGAATCCATACCCATGCCGGCGGTCATCGGTCGTGTCTGTCCTCACCCCTGTGAAGAGGCGTGTCGTCGCAATCTGGTGGATCAGCCATTGGCCATCTGCAGCCTGAAGCGATTCGCCGCAGACCAGGGCTTCAACATGCGCAACGCTGTCTACCTCCCCATGCCTGCTCCAAAGACCGGCAAACGGATAGCTGTTATCGGGGCAGGGCCGGCGGGGCTTTCCGCAGCCTACTATCTGATATTGATGGGACACGATGTGGAGGTCTTCGAAGCGTTGCCCAAGCCTGGTGGCATGTTGCGCTACGGCATCCCCGACTACCGCCTTCCACCGGATGTCCTCAATCGGGAGATAGCGGGTATCGAGGCGCTGGGCGTCAGTATAAAAACCAGTTGCACACTGGGCAGGGACTTTACCCTTGATAGCCTGATGCAGGATGGTTTTCATGCTATTTTCATAGCCGTAGGGGCTCACAGGAGCCAGAGGATGCGCGTCGATGGCGAGGATATGGACGGTGTCCTGCCCGGCACCGACTTCCTGCGCTCCGTAGCTATGGGGAAGCCGATGAAAGTGGGGGAGAGGGTTGCCGTGGTAGGCGGCGGCAACACCGCCATTGACGCGGCGCGCACCGCCGTGCGGCTGGGCGCTCGGGAAGTGACGCTGGTCTATCGGCGCTCCAGGGCGGAGATGCCAGCCAGCCCGTGGGAGGTGGAGGAGGCGGAGGAAGAAGATATAAAGCTGTATTTCCTGGCTGCACCGGAGAAGATCTTAGGGGATAACGGCAGGGTGAGCGGGCTGGTATGCAGCAAAATGCAACTGGGTGAGCCGGATGAGAGCGGGCGGCGACGCCCGGTGCGCATCGATGGCTCCGAGTTCACTTTGCCCGTCGATACCATCATCGCGGCTATCGGGCAGACGCCGGATGTATCCTGCCTGGATGGCGAGCGTTCAGGGTCCGATCGAGCCGGCATCTCGATAGGTAAAGGGGACATAATCGTAGCGCATTCTGAAACGCTGCAGACTGATATAAAGGGCGTTTTCGCCGGCGGCGATGCGGTTACCGGTCCGGCGAGGGCAGTGGATGCGATGGCAGCCGGTAAGAGAGCAGCCATCTCCATCGATCGTTACCTCCAGGGAGAAAAGATGGAGGACAGCACAAAGCCTTTTAACCTGCATAAGGGGGAGCTCAGCGAGATAAACAAGGATGAATTTGACACAGTTGAACGGCAGCCGCGACATGAGATGCCCCGTGTCCGGCCGCAGGAGAGGAGCGATAATTTCAAAGAGATGGAGCTGGGCTACTCTGAAACGATGGCCAGGGAGGAAGCATCCCGCTGCCTGTCCTGCGGCTGCAAGGCGGTGGACTACTGTGTGCTGCGCCAGCTGGCTGCCGAATACGATGTTACTGCAACGATCGCCAGTCAACCCGATCACAGATACCAGATCGACCGGGAACATCCATTTATCGAGATCGATCCCAACAAGTGTATAAGCTGCGTGCGTTGCGTTCGCACCTGCCTCGATGTGGAGAGCGTCGGGGCGCTCAGTTTTTGCTACAGGGTCGCCCTGCCACCGAATGCCCACTCGATGTTAGACACCAACTGTGAATTCTGCGGCCAGTGTGTCGCCAGTTGTCCGGTGGGAGCTTTGGTAGCCAAGGACAGGCTGCCGCCTCTCACGGAGGTAAAAACCGTATGTCCCTACTGCGGCGTGGGCTGCAGCCTGTATCTCGGCGTAATCAACAATGCTGTGGTAAGTGTTCGAGGCGACCGCGAGGGACCGGCTAACCATGGCAGGCTCTGCGTCAAGGGACGCTTCGGCATCCCCGAGTTCGTTAATCATCCAGATCGCCTGACTACACCTCTCATCAGGAAGGACGGTGAATTCAAACAGGCAACCTGGGAGGAAGCGCTTGATCTGGTGGCTAAAAAGCTATCCCGGCACAAAGGCGAACAGTTCGCTGCCATAGCCTCAGCCAAGTGCACCAACGAGGAAAATTACGTCATCCAGAAGTTCGCCCGTACAGTGATGGGCACGAATAACATAGACCACTGTGCCCGCCTCTGACATGCTCCCACTGTGGCCGGTCTGGCCCAGAGCTTCGGGAGTGGGGCGATGACCAATTCCATCGATGACATATCTGAAGCAGCTTGCATATTCGCCATCGGCACCAATACTACGTCCGATCATCCCATCATCGGCATGAATATCAGGGCAGCGGCCAAGATGGGTTCGATCAGGTTGATCGTGGCAAATCCCCGCGAGATAGACCTCTGTCGCTTCGCCACCGTCTGGCTGAGGCACCGTCCGGGGAGCGATGTTGCCCTGCTTATGGGCATGATGAGGGTGATCGTCGATGAGGGGCTGGCAGACGCAGATTTCATCAGTCAGCGGTGCGAGAACTACGAGGAATTCGCTGAGTCGCTCAGGGATTTCGATCTAGACAGGGTGGAGAAACTGACCGGCGTGCCCGCCGATAAGATCGCCGCAGCGGCACGCATCTATGCGCAGAATAGCCCGGCGGCCATCATCTATGGGATGGGAATAACTCAGCACTCGCATGGCACCGATAATGTGCTGGCCGTAGCCAATCTGGCTATGCTTACAGGAAACGTTGGTAAGCCGGCCTCGGGCGTCAACCCCCTCCGCGGGCAGAACAACGTTCAGGGTTCATGCGATATGGGCGCTTTGCCCAACGTCTATCCCGGCTACCAGGGCGTAACCAATAAGGCGATCCAGGATAAGTTCGAGAAGGCGTGGGGCACCAGGCTGAGCGATCAGCCGGGCATGACGCTGTCCGATATATTCGATGCGGCTGCCGGAGGTCTGGTCAAAGCCATATACCTGGTGGGCGAGAATCCGGTGCTCAGCGATCCCGATTCCAGACATATCGAGGAGGCGCTGGAGCATGTAGATTTCCTGGTTGTGCAGGATATCTTCCTTACGGAGACGGCGCAACTGGCAGACGTCGTTTTACCCTCCGCCAGCTTCGCTGAGGAGGACGGCACTTTTACCAACACCGAGCGCCGCGTGCAACGTTTACGGCAGGCCATACGTCCCAGGGGCGATTCCTTGCCCGACTGGTGGATAACCTGCCAGATCGCCAGGCGCATGGGCGCAAAGGGATTCGATTTCGAGAACCCATCGCAGATCATGGATGAGATTGCCGAGCTAACGCCGTCGTACGGGGGTATAAACTACGGGCGACTGGATGAGGGAGGCATACAGTGGCCCTGTCCTTTCGATGATTATCCGGGAACCCCCATACTGCATCTGGGCACGTTCAGCCGGGGGAAGGGCAGATTTTCCCCGCTGGAGTACAGGCCGCCGGCAGAGGAGCCGGACGAGGAATATCCGCTGATCCTGACCATGGAGCGCAGCCTGTACCAGTTTCACACCGGTACCATGACGCGCAAGTCCATAGGGCTGAACACGCTGGATGGCGAGGAGCGCGTGCAGATGCATCCTGACGATGCGGGGGTATCAGGTATCTCCAATGGTGACTGGGTACGCGTGACATCGCGGCGGGGCCAGGTAGAGGCAAGGGCAAAGGTCACTGAGGCTACGCCGCCGGGCGTGGTCACCATGACATTCCACTTCGCCGAAGCCAGGACGAATTTGATAACCAGCCCTGCCCTCGATCCAGTGTCGAAGATACCGGAGCTCAAGGTGGCTGCGGTCAGAGTGGAGAAGCTCGACGGAGCGCCGTCGCCGTCAGGGGCTTGATCTGAAGAAGAGCCGTCTCTACCGCAACTTGATCGAAAAGGTCTTGACTGCCACTCGGCGACTTGTTTTTTATTGTTAAATCTGGCTTTTTGTAGTAGAATTCCCATATCTCAAAAATTTACTCGATCCCGTTCCATTGTTTCCCCAAAAGGCCTGTGATATGGGAGAGCGATTGACCCCGCTGAGGCAGCAGTACCTCAGGATAAAGCAGAGGTATCCGGAGGCGATAGTCTTCTTCCGCCTGGGTGATTTCTATGAGACCTTCGAAGAAGATGCCAGGGTTGTGTCGCGGGAACTGGATATCGTCCTCACCTCGCGGGAGATGGGCAAGGGAAAGCGCGTCCCGCTTGCTGGAATCCCGCACCACGCCGTCGATAATTACCTGTCGCGCTTGATTAACAGGGGGCATAAGGTTGCCATCTGCGAGCAGCTCAGCGATCCGCGACAGAAAGGGCTGGTCGAGCGCGACGTGGTTCGAGTGGTGACGCCGGGCACCGTCATCGAACCGGGGCTGCTGGAAAGTAAGGCGAATAATTACCTTGCCGCCACGGTGATCGAAAGCGGACGTGCCGGTATCGCCTATGTCGATATCACCACCGGCGAGTTCCGCACCTCCGAAATACCTCAAGGCCGGGTGACATCCGAATTGGAGCGCCTCAACCCATCCGAAGTCCTGGTGCCTCGCTCCTTTGATGACTCTGGTTTGAAGTCCCTGCGTTCCACAGTTACCGTTGTGGATGACAGATGGTTCCAGCGTGATACCGCCCGACAGCTGTTGCTGGAGCACTTCCGCACGGCGTCTCTGGAGGGATACGGCTGTGACGGTCTGCCGCTGGCGACAGGAACGGCAGGGGCCATCATCCGCTATCTGCAGGAGACACAGAAAGGGTCGCTGGGGCAGATCACCGGCCTGTCGACCTACAATACCGAAGCCTATATGACGCTCGATCCGCAGACGCGGCGCAACCTGGAGCTGTTTCGCAGCTTACAACGGGATGCGGTCGGCTCGCTCCTCTCGGTCATTGACCTGACGCGGACGTCCATGGGAGGCAGGATGCTGAGGAGCTGGATAGGACAGCCGCTGCTGGACGTAAGGTGCATCGAGCAGCGCTTGGATGCTGTGGAGTGGTTCTTTGCCAGCGCTGCACGGAGGGCTGAGGTCGTCGACCACCTCAACCGCATCGCAGATTTGGAGCGGATCATCAATCGCATCAAGGGCGGTGTCTCAACCCCGAGGGAACTTGTCAGCCTGCGCCGCAGCCTGGAAATCACCGCCAGACTCAGGGTGTCGCTGGAGCATGAGGACACCTCTGCCATCGGGTGGCTCCTCGAGGGGATCAAACCCTGTGGCGACGTGATCGAATTGATAGCCAGGGCTATAGCCGATGAGCCGCCGGCGAATTCGGGCGAAGGCGTCATCAGGCCGGGATTCTCTCCAGAGCTGGACGAGATCCGCTCGGCGTCACGCGATGCGAAGAAATACCTGGCGAACCTGGAGCGGCAGGAGCGGGAACGGACTGGCATAAAATCCCTCAGGGTAAGCTATAACCGTGTCTTCGGTTACTATATCGAGGTGTCCACGCCCAACCTGCCGCAGGTGCCCGCTGACTACATTCGCAAGCAGACGCTGGTTAACGCCGAGCGTTTCATCACGCCGCAGCTAAAGGAATACGAGTCGCTTATCCTTAATGCTCAGGAGAGGCTGACCGAGCTTGAATCGAACATTTTCCGGCAGGTTATGTCTCAGGCGGGCACAGCCATCGAGCCAGTGCTGGAGACGGCATCCGCGATGGCTCACATAGACGTTTTCTGCTCGCTGGCGGAGGTTGCGGCAAGGTACAATTATCTCAGGCCGCAGCTGAACGATGGTGACGCCATCGTTGTCTCCAATGGGCGGCACCCGGTGGTGGAACGCATGCTCATAGATGACCTGTTTGTTCCCAACGACACCAGCCTTTCCAACCGCGACGCTCAGATGATAATCCTCACCGGCCCCAACATGGCAGGGAAATCCACGTACCTCAGGCAGGTGGCGCTCATCGTGCTGCTGGCCCAGATTGGCAGCTATGTGCCGGCGGATTCGGCCGCCATCGGCGTGGTCGACCGCATCTTCACCCGCATAGGGGCGCAGGACGAGCTGGCGATGGGCCGCTCCACATTCATGGTAGAGATGGAGGAGACGGCTAACATCCTGAACAACGCCACGCCGCGCTCGCTGATCATCCTCGACGAGATCGGCAGGGGCACCAGCACCTACGATGGCATCTCCATTGCCCGCGCGGTTGCTGAATACATTCACAATCAGCCGGGGGTGGGTGCAAAAACCATCTTCGCCACCCATTACCATGAGCTGGTGGAACTGTCGAAATCCCTGCCGCGGGTGAGGAACTATAACGTGGCGGTCGCTGAAGAGGGGGGCAAGGTCGTATTCCTGCGCAAGGTGATACCCGGCGGGGCCGACAAGAGCTACGGCATCCATGTCGCCCAGCTTGCCGGCCTGCCCCGTGCCATCGTTCGCCGCGCCGATGAGGTGCTGGCGACCATGGAGAACGACCGGCAGCGCAACGGGTCGCGTCAGGATCGCAACGCCTCTCAGCAGCAGCTTCCGCTGTTGCCGCAACCCTCGCCGGTCGTCGACGAGTTATCGAAAATCGACATAGATTCCATGACGCCGCTGGAGGCGCTGAACAAGTTGTACGAGTTGAAGCAGAAGGCGAAACAGGAATAGCTTTCAAGTAGGAGGTGAAGAATGCGGATGGTAGCGCTGGTAATCGCGCTCATCTGCGGCATCGCGGTGCTGGTTGGCGTGTTTCTCCCATGGGCAAGTGCGTCGTTCTCTATACTGGGCTTTCCGATTTCAATTTCACTAACTGGATGGGAAATCATGGACACCTCCAGTTGGGACATATCAGAGTTCGTTTTACCCAACAATATCTACGCCATGCTGGCTCTGATTGGCGGAATAGTCATATCGATTTGTGCTTTCGCAGCCATGATAATCTCGGGGGTGGGGAAAGCGGCAAGGCCAGCGATTATGCCTCTGGGCATCGTGCTATCGCTGGCTGCCCTTACCGCAATTGGAGGCTCTGTGTGGTTCGTTGTCGATATGATGAACGCCGATGCAGGGGATTACATCGGATATGGCGTATACGTATCCGCCGGCGCAGCGCTGCTGGCGCTCATATCTGGGGCTATAGCGATGAAGAAGTCGTGATCAGGGAGAATTGTAGCAGAGGATAGTAGGATGATGAATCGATTGGCCTTAGGCGTGATGAATCGCTTGTCGTCAGACAAAACAACTGTATTGCTGCCGGTCACACTCATATGCGGGATAGTGACTATTGTCAGCGTGTACCTGACCTGGGTGGGGGTGCCGCTTTACGATAACTATACTCTGCCGATATCGGGCTGGAAGATGATTATATGGGCCGGCTCTATCGGCGAGTCTTACGCGGAACCGTATCTGGTTCTATTTGGCGGTATCATGATACTCGCATGCAGCCTGCCGGCACTGGTCATATCCTTGGTGACCCGCCAGCAAACGAGAATCGCCAGGGACCTGGGCATGGGCATGTTGCTTGGCGCGGGGCTGTCATTTGCTGGCATCCTGTGGTTCGCCATCCGTGCCCTTTCCAGCGAGGAGAGCGGATGGCTGGGGGCTGGGTTCTACGGTTGTGCTGTGTCGATAATCTTGGCGCTGGCCTTCAACATCTGGAACGCGGTCAAGCCACGTCGCGTATCATTGCCTGGAGCGCGCAGTATAAGGGACGTGATATCGGGGCCGCTGGCAGTCATGGCCTGTGGCTTTCTCACGCTCGCCGGGCTGTTCATGCCATGGATAAGGGTGTCATCGGGCGGCATCGCCAGCGAAACTTCAGGCTGGGGATTGACCCGATTCAATCTGACCGGCGTTTTGAATCCTGAACCATACCTTGTGCTGGCGGGTAGCATTATGATGCTGGCTTGTGGTATATTGTTGACCATAGCAGAGGTTTATATATCACAAAGGCGTGTTCCCTGTAGAGAGGCGAAATACATTCTGTGGGTTCTGGGGGGGCTGGCATATGGCAGCGGGGCGCTGGTGGTAGGTGGTGCCATGTGGTTTGCTTTACAGGCCGTCGGTGACGTAGGGGCTGGAGCTATCGGGTGGGGTATTTACATAGCGATTGTCGCTGCTGTGGCGGGAGCGCTGGTAGGTTTGCGAACCTCCGCCCGAATCGTCCGGCAGCATGCGGGTGTACATCAACACAGTGATGATAGATGAGGGAACCGGTTACACAGGAGTGGCTGAATGGCTAAATCGAAGAAAGCGGAGTCTACACCTCAGAAGTGCTCTAAGTGTGGGGATGAGGACCTGAAACACGAAGAGTTTTCCATGTATGGCAAGCTCGGCTTCATGGGACCGGCCTATCGCTTCGATGTCTACATCTGTAAAAATTGTGGCTACTCGGAGTTCTTCTTCCAGAGCGCCAAGTGGATCAGGTAGCCTTGACCACAGAATGCATTTGCGGGTCTCCTTACAATTGGGGAAAACGGGGCGCCACCATTGGATAGATCTGCCAGGGAACATGTCATACCCAGGAGATGCGGCCGATGCGGCAGCGAAGAGCTTAAACACGAGGAGTTTTCCATGCATGGCAAGCTGGGCTTCATGGGACCGGACTACCGTTTCGATGTATATATCTGCAAGGACTGTGGCTACTCGGAGTTCTTCTTCCAGAGCGCCAAGTGGATAATGTGATCCCTCATGCCGATCAGGGTCTTAGCACCTGGAGTCATATCCAAGATCGCCGCCGGTGAGGTGGTTGAGAGACCGGCTTCAGTGGTCAAGGAGCTTATTGAGAACGCCATCGACGCCGGGGCCAGCCAAATAACGGTAGAGGCACGCGGCGGCGGTACAGACCTCATTCGGGTCACCGACAACGGCACCGGCATACCCGCATCCGATGTCGAGTTAGCGCTCCAGCGTCACGCCACCAGCAAGATAGATAGGGTCGACGACCTTGATTCCATATCAAGCCTCGGCTTCAGGGGCGAGGCTTTGCCCAGCATAGCGGCTGTGGCAGATATCGAGTTGCTAACCAGTATACAAGATGCTGCATCGGGAACATTTGTCAGGACAGCCGATAGCGCTGTGGTCGAAACGGGGAAACGCGCCCGGCCGCCGGGCACCACTGTGACTGTGCGCCATCTGTTTCAAAATGTGCCCGCACGTCTCAAATTCCTGAAATCACCCGCAACGGAAAGTGGCCACATATCTTATCTGGTATCCCAGTACTGCCTGGCTTATCCCGAAGTGCGGTTCAGCCTGCTGCTGGATGGGCGTATGAGCATCCAGACGACAGGTAGCGGAGAGTTGCGCGATGCTCTTGTAATCGTTTATGGCGCTAGGACTGCCGGAGCCATGCTCCAGGTAGGGGACAGGGAATCGATGTTCTACGGGTTCGTCAGTCAGCCTGATGTGTCACGCAGCAATAGAAATTACCTCAGCTTTTTCGTCAACCGTCGCTGGGTGAGAAGTCGGCTCCTCAACCGGGCTGTTATGGACGCATACCACGGCATATTGATGACAGGCAAATACCCCGTAGTAATACTTAACATAACTATATCACAGCAGGATATCGATGTAAATGTGCATCCTGCCAAGACCGAGATCAGGTTCCGCGATGAGCAGTCCGTTTTCATCGGAGTTCAGCGCGCCATCCGCTCAGTGCTGTCGTCAGAGATGACCGTGCCCGAGGTCCATCGTCGAACACATGCGGTCGGCGCTGTGCCTGCAAAACCGCAGGGTCAGCCTTCAATGGTACAGGAGAGGTTATTCGAGCCTGCATTTGAAGTCGATCGTCGAGAGAAGCATACCGGGTTGCCGATTGCAGGGGACAGGCTTCCCATCCTTCGCGTCCTCGGGCAGCTGGCGGCTACATATATAATCGCCGAGGGGTCTGACGGGCTGTACCTTATCGATCAGCATGCAGCGCACGAGCGGATTCTGTTCGAGAGGATATATGCCCAGCGGCAGGGCAGGGGCATGGAGCTTCAGGGAATGCTGGAGCCGCTATCGATAGAGGTCTCTGCAGCACAAGATGAAGTATTGAGAACACAGGGTGACCTGCTGGCATCATTCGGATTCGTGCTCGAAGAATTTGGCACGCGCACTTACCTGGTACGTACTGTTCCCGCTGTGCTGCGAGGCAGCGATATAGCACAGGCCCTGTTTGAGATACTCGATGGCCTTGGCCAAGAGCGGGATCCGGCACAGCGAGAGAATGGTATCTCAATCTCTCTAGCCTGCCACGGCGCAGTCAGGGCGGGGCAGGTACTTAAACCTGAAGAGGTGGGCCAGCTGGTGCAGCAACTGGAGAACGCCCAAATGCCGTTCACTTGCCCGCATGGCAGGCCCACGATGATACGTTTCTCCTCCTCGCAACTGGAGCGGGAGTTCGGCAGGTCTTTATAGCTTCAGATAGTTGTGGGCGTAGATGGTCTTGTTTTGCAGGACCCTCACCGTCTTGGCGACTTCGGCCTGTTCAGGATCGCTCATATCGATAGACGATATATCGAATGCCTCGCCGGCAGCATATGAATCGGCAATGGCGAGATACAGCTTGCCCAGCGGGGTTGAATCGTCGCGACCCTCTATTATTTTGATCGCCTGCATCAGTTTGTCGTCGAATGGATCAAGTATGGCAGTATCGACACCGGATCCCATGAGCATGACCAGGTAGACCCGATTAAGCACCATTCTTACTTCCTCCGGGGCACCGTTGGACACATTGGAAAGGCCGCAGGTCATATGCAGCGGGGGGTCCATCAACTGCTTTATTATAAAGCTTGTCTGAATTACCTCGGGGGCATGTTCCTGTGTCCCGTTCACCGTCATTACCAGGGGGTCGGCGTAGATCCGTTCCATGCTGAGACCGGCAGCCTCCGCCGCCGGCATAAGGTCCTCCATCAGTATGCCCACCCTGGCATCGGCGCTTACCGGTAGCCCGGTGGCGCGCAATGTGAGGGTGATGATATTGGCGTCGTGCTTGGCTGCAAGCGGGAACAGCACGCTCATGCGTGCAGGGTCAGCGTTCGTGCTGTTGATGATCGGCTTCTGCTTGCAGGCCTTCAGGCCGGCCTCGATGGCGGCGGCATTTGTGGTATCCAGGGATAAGGGAACATCAACCACTTCCTGAACGGTTTTAACCAGCCAGTCCATAACTTCCGGCCCTGCCTTTTTCTGTGGCCCAACGTTGAGATCCAGTATCCTGGCGCCGTGCTCCACCTGGCTTGTGGCCAGCTTCTGAATGAAGGCTTTATCTCTGCCTTCTATGGCGGACCTCACCTCTTTGTTGATGATATGTATGGATTCGCCAATCGGTTGAAACATTATAGTCCTCCTTGTCTTATACTAATTCCAGTTTCCTGGCCAGATCGGCGACCCCTTTTTTCATTGGGGCATCGTCTGCCAGATCCGTAAGCGGCGCACCTTTTACTTCGATGGAAGCGATGCTCGGGTCCTCGGGCAAAGTGGATATCAACTCTAGTCCATATTTGTCAATGGCTTCTGCGATCTCTTCCGGGATACCATTTTTTACACGGTTTAACACCAGGGTGATGCGATCGACATGCGCCCTCAGCTCGCCGATCAGTTCCTTCATACGGGCGGCTGCGGTTATCCCACGGATAGTTGGCTCGGATACCAGCAGCAACAGGTTGACATCGCGCGTTGTCTGGCGGCTGATGTGTTCCATTCCAGCCTCATTGTCGATAACCACGTAGTCATAGTTTGACGATAATCGATCAATACTCTCGCGTAGCCAGTTGTTGGCCGCGCAGTAACATCCGGGGCCTTCAGGACGTCCCATGGCTAGGAGGTCCATTCCCTTCGACTCCACCAGGGATTCCTGGATGCGCATCATGATGTAATCCGGCTTCGCCATGCCTGTCTTTTCGACCATCTTACGATCGTGAAGACTCTCGCGTATCGCTCCGATAGTTTCTCTGAGAGGTAGCCCCAGGGCCATATGCAGATTTGAACTGGGGTCACCATCGATGGCCAGTACCACGCCTTTCTGCTTTAACAGGTCAATCAAGAGGGCGGCAATAGAGGTTTTACCGGTGCCGCCCTTTCCCGATATCGCTATAGTTTTGGTCATGGCCTAACTGGTCCATTGCTTCTTGAGGAAACCGCCAACGTCCACTGCTTCCCTCGGACCCACCATTATCTTCCAATCCGGCAACTCTTCTTCAAGCTCACCACGCAGGACAGCTACTCCGCCTGGGAGTATTAACTTATGGTGGCTTACCTTGTCTGCCAGTTTAAATTCCTTGACAGACTTGGCGATCTTGGCCGCGTCGAATTTTCCAGCGGACCAGGAAGTAAGAACCGAAAGGCCTTCCGTATCACAAACCAGTAGCCATGATGGGAAGCCACTGGCTTCCAGTTCTCCGGCTATGGAAAAATAGGTCAGTGAGAAGTTGGTGGTAACGCCGAGGGGGCTTTCCGCTTTAGGGCTGCCTATCTCGTAGACGCCTGGCGTCATCTGTATCGGTTTCTGCGGGTCGGTGTAGAGATTAAGGCGCAGGGTAAGTAGCGGGTACACGACGCTGGAGCTGAAGTTGTCCAGTACCACGATGCCGGCATATTTGGCGATCTGCTGTGCCGCCAGCATTGCCGCCTCATCGTCACTGGATGCGCCCTCGCCGGGGAAGGTTATCACGGGAAATCCCAGTGGCTGGAAACTACTCTTTATCGCCATACGGCGTATCTGTGTCAACGCGGTGAGCGACTTGGCGAAGTCTCGCGCGCCGGGATCGAGCACTATATCCTCGACACCTGTGTCCATTACCTTCTGTGCCAGGTCGGCAAGCGCGTCCAGACTATCTGGCTCATATATTGCCAGCGGGCACTTGTATTTCTTGGCAAGCTCTGCCATCTGTGCAAAATTGTCCTTGGTGGCGGCGTATATCAGGGGCATGTCGGAGGCCACTTTCTCCAATGCTTTCTCCATCGCCGCAGCATCTTTTGACATGAGAATCAAAGGCACCTTGTTGCCTTTCACCGCCTCGACACATTTTACAAATGTGTCGGCATTGCCTGATGCATTCTCAACGGCTATGCCGTTGAGCTTCAGGTTCATGCCAACGCGCTCGACGCTGTAGGCTGCTGCCTCTGCAGCTTGCTTGACAGCCGCGTCGCCGCCGCTGTCCTTAATCCTGACCACCAGTCCTGTGGGATGGAAGAATGTCTTCTCGTGTCGGAACAAGACCACTTCATTGCCCACCTCGAGCTTGCGCTCGCCATCGCCGATGGTTATCAGGCGTATGGGGGGACGGGCCGCCGCCTCCAGTGCCTTTTTACCCTCATCCGATACATATGGGCACTTCGACAACTCTACGCCCTTTTGCGCAAGCTTCATGGCAAAGGCGAGGCAGGTAGGGAAACCGCACTCTTTGCAGTTGGTTTTAGGCAGGAATTTATATATTTCAATACCACTCAATGCCATTTTTCAGTCCTCCTAATTATGCGCTTAGCAGCTTTTCGATGGTCGCCTTTACCATCTCGACGGTCTTCGGGTGGCGCAGAACGACAATATTCGCGGCGGCATTCAACAAGGCGATGGCAGTGGTCTCTTCCCAGACTATTGATCTCTGTTCGTGGTCACCCCAGCTCTCCGGCACACCATCGACGGCTTTGGATTCCTTCTGCCGCCAGGATTCTCCACCCACCTGGCAGATCATGGGAAGGGCGGCCATCTTGTCTCCACCGAGGCCTGCCAGCGTCAATCGCTCCATCACCGAGTAACAGTACTCCAGTCCGTATCCCAGGGCACCGGTATCGGGGTCCATAAGTATCGAATTTAACGACAGTCCCATATCGCTCATTAATACATTCAACTGCTTGGCCAAATTTATATCCAGTGGCGTATGCCCGATGGCTACATGGCCATCTGCAAGACAGGTAGCAGCAATCGTGCGGTAGTTCTTCTCCTCGCAGTTGCCCAGCGCCAGCCTTTGCCCTTTGCCTGCCTCTGATGCAGCCACCAGCACTTCGTTGTCCTTCTCCGCAACATTAGGTCCCAGGACAATGACCGGGACGTCTACTGCTGATAGTACCTTTTCAACATTCTTCTTGGCTTCTGCGGCTCCGGTGTTGCCTGCCTCTGGATGCGCGCTTCTCAGGCGTAGCGTGACTATGTCAGCTCCGTACTCCACCGCCTTCTTGGCCCACGCCCCCGTATCCTCCATGACATCGCCCCAGACTTTCATCAGGTGGGGCGACCAGTCATCCGGCTTGCGATCCAGAATCTCAATGGCTACTGCTGGTTTATTGGGTATTGTGCCCTCAAACTTCAGGAAAGGGAGAGTGTTCTCTCCACCGACGGTTATTCCTTTGCGGCCACCGGTGCCGCCAAGTGTGACCTCTGATTTTTTGCCCGTCCATTTCTCAACAGGCACTTCCACAGGTGACATATCAGACCTCCTTTCTTATCCAGTAAACAAGGGTCATAAATTCGACCCTTGTTTGATTACCTGAAACCGATCGCTATTAAATTATAGACTCCATTGCGGGGGCAGGATGTCCTTTCTGCTCCAGGAATGGCAGCAGCTCATCTACCGTGGTCGCCGTGGTGCCATCGGCTATCTTATCAACCAGATCAGGAACACCATCACGCTCGCAGGCGGCTTTCAGCTCCTCCGCGAACTCCTCCTTGATGTTTTTGGATAGCCACACCACGCGCTTGAGTCCACCTTCATACGGTATGAACTTGTTGCTTATGATCCAGCGTTTGCTGTGGCCCATCATCCCTGGCGTCTGCTGACCGCCACCTACCGTGGCCATTAAGCTGGTGAACGACATGCCGCATGGTGTCATGCTGGGATCGTCGCGGGAGACAATCATGACCCCATTGGCTTCAGGGACAAGCATCATAACGCATTCGCAGCAACCGCAGGTAGTCATGGGGGAATCCATCAAAGAATAAAAGGTGAAGCGCTCTACCTTGCGCTGCGAGTTATCGAATACAAACTGATTTACCCCCTCCCATTCACCCTTCTTGTTATCCAGGCACTTTCCCTTAAGGACTGGCTGATTGGGTCCGGTGGGGTTAATTTCATAGGCAGCCCGGCAGTCGAGCCAGGAATAAGCACCGCAAAGTCCGCTACGTTCAGGGTTTATCACGCAAACGTGGGTGGGGGCGAAGGACTGGCATAGTGTGCAACTGTAATATGTGTCTACAGCTTCATCGGTCATGCCCGCCATGCGCTCATCCCTCTCTCTATAGACCGCCCGCGCTTTCTCTATAAGTTCTTCGACCTTTTCCTTATCGGTATATATGGTAACCTGCACCTTGTCGACGATAGCACCGAAGTCATTGTGATACAGGGCGTGGAGTATATCGCCGATATTCTTCAGTGTCCAGCCTTTGTCCACTGAATTTTTACTGAAGCGCAACCAGGCGATGTCTCTCTGGCCGATATGTTGTATTCCCTCAGCGCCATTGACAAAGTTGTGGATCTGTCGCTCAAGCACCGGCTCGAAATCCTTCTGCATCTTGCGGCCAGCGACCTCTATGATGACTCCCAGCGAATGCCTCGATCCAACTTCAACATCCTTAACATCCGGGCCGACGATGGTGATCTTGCCATCTTCGACCTCATCGGGATTCTTCATCGACAGCCACTCAAAACAGTAGTCACCTTTGCCACCCCTGTACTCGCAATACATGTTTTCCCGTCTCACGATTTCGCCCTCGAATGCGGGCCCATAGGCTACAGGAATAGGCACCTTGGCAATCTTGATCTTGATTCCGCGTACCTCGATGCAGCGCTGCACCAGGCGCTCGGCCCGCTCTATATCGTCCTTGCCCGGGATATCGTCGAACGGCATGCTGATCACATGTTCGTTCTGGGTAATACCTGTTGGCAGGATCTGGGGCGCGACGGTATCGAGTATTGCGGGGAATCCATACAGGATAGCGCCGGCGCCTGTAGCCCATTTCACATCGTCCATCTGCCCCAGCGCCAGGGCGAAGGCGAAGCATCGGAACTTGTTATACAGGAGTATCTCACGGAAGTTGCCCGCGGCCACGCCACCGAAGCTGAGAGATGAACGAGCGGCAAATCCCAGTGCATATACTGTAGACTCAGTATCGCTGCCGAAGGGGACGGTGAAGGTTTCATAACCGAGGTCGACTCCTTCCTCAAGTAACTGGTCGACGATGGAGCGCCCGTTGGATGTTGACGAAAGGAAAACCAGGATGCCTCTCGATTGGAGCTCACGCACGATTTTTACCGCTACCTCGTTGCTCTTGGCGGCTCCCACTATTGCGGCGAAGCCGGGCATCCTGCCATCCACCAGCTGGATACCCCATCCGCGGGTCTGAGCATCGCTTATGGGACCATTGAACGTGAAGTCCCCTTTCTTCTCAGGCTGTTTTCCCTCAACGAACTCGATGGCTTTGATAATTTCCTCTCCCCATAGAGTGGCCATGCCGGAATCAGCCAGTTCCCCGAGATAAGGCATCCACAGGCTTTCGGAGGGGATCGGCGGTACAAGGCCCTTAATATATTCCAGGGGATCTGCTATATCCCCCAGCTTTGTTACTTTGTGACCGGAGAATGCATATATAACTGGCAAATAGAAAGTCGTTCCCGCCCCATCTTTATCCACAAAATTGATCGGGGCATCCGGCCCATATTTCTCAAGAGCCTTCCTGTACATCTCATCTGCCTTGTTGACAACAGTGTGAGCACCCCTGATACCAGCAGCAGCTATATATCGTGACACGCTTACCTCCTAGACTGAATCAAATGATAATCGACGTTTAATACTTTCTAAAGTCGCCGCTCATTTTCGCATCGAGCGGGTTGGTGGCCGACATCTTCTCCGCCGAAGGGAACCCCGGGCTTGAAGACCACATATCAAACTTGTTGGGTAGACTGGCGAACTCGACCTCTCTCATGATCGCCTTAGCCTCATTGATCTGGCTTTCGTCGGCGCTAACGCCTAGCAGTACGGCACCAACGGAAGCTGCACTGGAAAAGTACTGAATCGCTTCCTGGTTCAATCCCTCGACCTTCGCCAGTGCCGATTCGATATCTTTGGTGACCTTGACGCCCAGTTTTTGAGCCTTATCGCTATCGCTGACCCATACTGTTATCTCTTTAAAACCCTTGGATTTCAACTCGTCCGCAGCCCTGGCAGCACAATCTGGATCTCTAAACAGCTTTATTACTGACTTAGCCATATGCCCTTCCTTTCATTTAAAAAAGCCCCACCCCCAATATAAAGGTGGAGCGTTTCACATGTGGACAACTTTACCGTTTACTATTGATAGCATTTCCTGCTTGTGTATTCTATCACTATCGTATAGGCAAGTCAACACACACCACACGACAGTTTCAGAATCTCCTGAAGGAACGTTTCCATGGTTCGTTTTTCAGTGAAAAATAATCTTGAATCGCTGCCTTAAGCGTATTGGCGGCCAGCAGGGCACAATGAACGCTATCCTCAGGAAGTCCACCCAGGTTTTTCAGGACACACTCTTGATCGATCCGTAGCGCGTCGGTAATGCCCCTGTTTTTTGTCAGTTCCGTGACCATGCTGCCTGAGACCACGGATGGTCCGCAACCGTCGGTCCAGAACCTGGCATCTGTAATCATATTGTCCTTTACCCTGAGCCAGATTGCCATAGTGTCGCCACAGGGGCCAGTAATTTTAGCATATCCATCAGGATTGGGTATCTCTCCGAGGTTGCGCGGATTGTGAAAGTGATCTATGACAGTTTCAGAGTATGCCTTACGCATATCCGCAATTACCATATCATCGAGCGCCTTAAATTCATCATCTGCCATTGTTTTTCCCATCCCCTGATCAATGAAGACGTTCCATCAGGTTCAAAAGCTTACCATTAAGATACATCTTTATAGCTTCATCGATGTCCCGTATGTCAGTTGCTATGGGTTCTATGCCGTAGCTTTTCATAGCTTCATATGCTCCCCAGCCCATCCCTCCAATTAAAAGAACCTGGCAATCTCGTATTTCCTCTACCATAATCGCGTGTCTGGATTGCGAGCCGGGATCATATCCATGCCTCTCTCCAGGCGCTAGTTTTGCGGGTTCGTGGGCGGCGAATGTCTGGTGCCCGGCCTTTCGTCTCGTCTCTTTTGAGATAATCTTGCCATCCTCGACAGTCACGATTACGTAGTAAGGTGCGCGTCCGTAATGCTGGCTTATCCTTGCTTCATCGTCCGAGGCCACTGCGATCTTCAAGGATTGCTCCTTTAACTGATGCTACAAAAGCTTTATCTCATACTCGGGTTTCTTTCGCCCGAGATGTAATACCACGCTTACCTCTTGCCCTTGAGAGAGGTATCTCTCGCATTCGTCACGCACCTTGACCAGCTCGGCAGAATGAAGGAAAGATACCAGGGATTCATACCTTCTCTGTATTTCCTTGTTGTCAGTCTCATCTCCCAGAAGCAACCTGAGGCAGGTTCCAACCTCCTTGTCGGCAAGGCATTTGATACATCTGCCGGGTATCTCTCTGGTGGAGTATCGAGGTTCTAGCTCCAGCGAGTCCACGTTGTTTTCCCCTTCGGCTCGATCTCACCTTTCTTCTGCATAGTATCGCCTGGCATTATTAATGATCGCATATATTATCTCCAGTGCTCAGATTGCCTGTCAGGTAGGAGAGTATCGCCTTTTCCGGATCACTTTCAAGTACACCGACTACCACATCGATATTGTTCTGTGCGAAGAGCCCCTGGGCCCGGGAACCCATGCCACCGGCGAGCACTACCGAGACCCCTTCCTCAGCCAACCACTGGGGAAGGAAACCGGGTTCATGCCCGGGTGACGGTACCAGCTCCTTTCTCAGGATTCGTTTACTCGCTTCGTCGACATCGATTAGAGCGAATTGCTCACAATGGCCGAAATGTGCCGACACTATGCCGCCGCTTATCGGTATTGCGTATCTCATATTATGCTCCTTACTGATATATTATATTTGAAATTACTCCCTGCGACAGGTTTCACCGCCGGAGCAGGGAGGTTTCTCACAGCGCTCGGAACGCCCGCAACACGTAGTGTCGTCCGACGTAATTCTACCAGCCTTAATATTATACGATGCTGAGACAAGCTTCTCCATATCCTCACTGCCACAGGCAGGGCAATTAACATAACTATCCGAGCTGCGCAAAAATACCTCGCTTGTTCTACCACATTTGCCGCACCTGTAATCATATATGGGCATGGCGTTCTCCATGAGACTATTTCGCCACGAGCATAGAGTTAACGCTGTTCCACAGCGCTCCTATATCTCTGGCGATGCCGTTTTTGCAATACTCCACTACTGGCACCCCTTGGATAAGGGCTTTCGTTACCGACTCATCGTAGCCGAGTCTGGATATCACGGGCACACCCAGATTCTTGCAGGAATCCTCTATCCGGCGGGCGTTATCTTCGTTTATATCGTATTTATTGATGCATACAGCGGCAGGTACGCCGAAATGCTGGCAAACGCCGATGACGCGATCGAGGTCGTGTATGCCTGACAGCGTTGGCTCGGTTATGAGAAGGGCCAGGTTTGCGCCCGTAAGCGAAGATATCACTGGGCAGCCTATGCCCGGGGGGCCGTCGCTGATTACTAAATCGAGGTTGCGCTCTTTAGCCAGTTCCTTGGTGTTTTGCCTGACTATTGCCACCAGCTTGCCCGAGTTCTCTTGGGCGATGCCCAGCCTTGCGTGTACCAGTGGGCCGTATCTGGTATCGGATATAAACCAGTGCCCGGCGAGGTTCTCCCGCATCGAGATCGCGCTGTCAGGACACACATTGAAGCAGAAGCCGCAGCCTTCGCAGGCGACAGGATCGATGGTGAAATTATCGATTGCGTGGTAACGGCATACGTCCGTGCACAGGCCGCACTGGGTGCACATTTTCTCATCGATGAACGCGGTCTGCCCGCTCCAGAACTCCTCTGTTTTTACGGCAGTGGGCTGCAGGAGCAAATGCAGGTCCGCGGCGTCCACGTCGCAATCGACCAAGGCTTTGTTCGCAGCCAGCGCGGCGAAGGAGGCCACGATGGTGGTCTTTCCCGTCCCGCCTTTGCCGCTGAGGACTACCAGTTCCTTCACTTCGATTTCTCCTCGCTCGCCTTGTGTTTTACCTTTATCCATATCCTGTAAACTTTTTCGCCGTCCTGTTCGTAGCATTTGAATCCTGTGGGGTCGATCTCTTCAATTTCCACCTCTCCCAGCTCTCTGCACTGTTCCAGCCAGTTCCTGAAGTGCGAGCCCCCGCCGAAATAGACCTTCCTCCACCTGTTGCCCTGTGCGTCGGTTCTCTTCTGAACCAGTTCCTCCTGAGCCATCCGTTCGCGTATCTCGTCGAAATAATCCTTCGTCATATACGTTTCCCCGGCCGCTGTAACGATGCCAGACGTTCGATATCACTGTAAAGCTTCGAGAAGGCCTCGCTCCATTTCGGCTGCCCCTGTATCAATGGTATCCCCCTCGAATACAGGCGTGCGATCTCCATGTCCAGCGGGATACGCAGCAGGACGGGTATTTTCTCGGAGTCGCAGTATTCCTCAGTATCTTTGCTGCCCGGAGCGTCGCGGTTGATTATCACACCACAGGGTATGTCCAGCTTCCGTACGACCTCTACCGCCAGCCTGAGATCGTGCAGCCCGAAAGGGGTCGGCTCGGTGACCAGCAGACAGAAGTCACTGTCTCCAATCGCTTCTACAACGGGGCATGACGTACCCGGCGGCACATCGATGATGACTGTTTTGTGTGGGTCGATTTTACGCTTCACCATCCTGATCAACGGCGGCGCCATCGGCTCCCCGACATTCAGTTTGCCGTGAACAAAATCGATAGCCCCTGCATGTCCTGTCTCGATAACGCCGATCTCCCTGCCCACCTCGGATATGGCATTCTGGGGACACAAATATGAGCAGGCGCCACACCCGTGGCACAACTGAGGGAATACCAGCACATTTTCTTTCACCACCGCGATCGCATTGAAGGCACAGACCTCGGCGCATTTGCCACAGTAGTTGCACTTCGATTCATCGACCTGCGGTATCGGTATTGATATGGGTTCCCGCCTGTCGAGGACCGGCTTGAGCAGTATGTGGGCGTTGGGCTCTTCCACGTCGCAGTCGAGGATCTGTACGTTATCTTTCAATGACAGCGCAATGCTGGTGGATACCAGTGTTTTGCCTGTGCCCCCCTTGCCACTGGCTACTGCGATAATCATCAGGCTCTTGTCATCTTGGCGCCGCATTTCGGGCAGGTCATCTCATAGCAGGGGACGCCTGCAGGGTGCGGTGCTTTGGAACCACAGCTTGGGCATACGCATTCTCCCCCCGGTCCTGCGCCTGGCCTGGCTCCCCCCATCCGACCTCTCCCCAGTCCACGACCGGCACCTCTGCCGGTACCCCTGCCGCCGCCCGGTGGTCCTGTTCCGTCTCCTCTAGGCATGGTACACCTCCTCAAATTTGCTTATGGCTTAGCGATCGAGCATCTCGATCGCTCTCAGGGGACATGCCGCAGCGCAACTGGCACACCCGTGACACCATTTGGCAGGGTTGACCTCAGGTTCCGCGAAAGGCATGGGCTGGATCAGATTGCCGTATTCGCAAGCCAGCGCTGCAGCGCATACCCCATGGTCACATGTATCAGGCTGACACCTGGCATAGTTTACAATTGCTATCCTCTTAGGCATATATATCGATACACCAACCGAATTCTGCTTAGGACTTAGAGATGCGTATGCCTTCACGAGGTCATAGCCTTACCCCTCAGGTACTACCGCTTGAGGGGGAGCAGCTTGTGCCGAAGCCGGAAGATCTGCCAGTCCCGATGCTGGAGAAAGTGGATATGAGCTTCTGTGGCTTCTCTGCGCCGCACTTGGGGCATCTTACATGCGAGCCATCTGCTCCTACAGGCTGGCGCATATCGAAGCGTTCACTGCACTTACTGCACAGATATTCGTATATCGGCATTGTATAGTTCCTTTTCTTGGTACCCTTATTCCTCTAGCTTTTGCAGACGGCGCTGAACCTCATCCAGTTGCTGTTTGAGCATCTGTGCCTGATCTTTCAATATCTCAATTTCCTGCTCTGGATTCTGGGCGACAGGACCCATAGGACTCATGCCAAGACCCATGCCCCTGCCCATACCACGGCCCATTCCTCTGCCCATACCACCACCCATACCGGAGTGGGCGCTCACGTTAGGCGCCGATATAGCCTTGAGCTTGCCAGCTTTGTAGTCATCTATTACCTTGCTGACTTTCCCGGAGACGCCGGTGATGACCTGAACACCGGCTGCGGAAAGCGTTTGATAGGCGTTGGGCCCGCAATTGCCGGTGAGCACTGCCTGCACACCCATATTGGCTACGTTCTGGGCTGTAGATATTCCCGCGCCGCTGCCTGCCATCATGCTGGCGTTCTCGATGCCCTCGAATTGCATGGTATCCGTATCACCCACTACCAGATACTGGCATCGTCCAAAACGCGGGTCGACGTCACTATCGAGGTCGGGGCCGGTTGCCGATACTGCAATCTTCATAAATCACCTCTCTATGATTCCCCTTCAGTTTCGAGTTCTTGGATTCTCTTGTCAATTTGTTCCAGTTCTTCCTTTATCGCCACCGCCTCATCCCGCAGAAAGCCCAGCTCCTGTTCTTTGCTCCACTCAGGAGCGGCAGCTGTAGGGCTGTATGGCAATCCCCATCCTGCGTTCCTGAAAAAATACCCGCAGCGGGGTAATCCACCTCTGCCCAGTCCAACATAGGGCCATGGGGGGGAACTGCCCCTGAAACCGAAGCCCCGGCCTCCACCGCCCCTGCCGAAGCCTCGTCCATAGCCTCCACCTGTGAATGCAGCCCCTGCACCCCAAGTGCTGCAAAAACCACGTCCACCGCCTGTCATCGGACCCATTCCTGCAGGTCCTGTTCCATCAAATCCTGGCATCTTCGCCCTCCTTTATTGTACTTGTCATCATGGCACGCTTGTCAATAATTTACCCTTCAATATGGTCGACTGCGATAGCCATAATTGGCATATGGTGGTGTGAAGCCGTAATACCCGGCGTACGGTATGGTCCACCAGCATCTCCCGAAGCCGCTGCCTCTACCGAGACCTCTGCCTGATCCTATTCCTATGCCACGGCCGAAACCTCTGCCGAATCCCATTCCCATGCCACGCCCGAAACCTCTGCCGTATCCCATTCCAAACCCACGGCCATAGAACCTTTGTCCCATCATATAATTCACCTCCCTTCCTCGATTAGCACCTGCGAACTGCTGCACTGCTTCACGGATCGCACCTGTCGGGCATATATCGATGCAGGTTCCGCATTGGACGCAGCGCCGGTAGTCGATCTCAGCTTTGCTATCCTTGAGCCTTAATGCTCCATATGGACAGGCTTCTATGCATGCGCCGCATCCATCGCATCTATCCCTGTCGATTTTAATCATCGCATTACCACCTCATTCCTCTTCTCATGCCGCGGCCCCTGCGACCGGCACGGGCATCTGGTATTGGCGGCAGTACAGGATACACGTTTGAGCCGTGGCATGCAGGACAAAGTTGGGAGTGGCTGTCGACGACATTTTCAGAGGGGACATCCCACTCCTGCCCGTCGAGGTTACAGCGGAAACGGCGCACCGCCATCTCGTAATTTCCGCCCTCGATGCGGATAGCCTTACCGTTTATTATCGCATCTGCCAGCTTGCTGCGGGCGGACCCGAGCACGCGGTGAAACGTGGGACGGGATATCTTCATGCGCTGTGCGCAATCTTCCTGTTGCATCCCTTCGAGGTCTTTCAGGCGGATCGCCTCTGCTTCCTCCATGGACAGCGACACTTCATCCAGGGCAGTCATGGGAACCCCAGCGGGTTTAAAATGGACTACTCCCGGAATAAAGCCAACCCTTCTCCACTTAACCGGTCTTGGCATCTGCGTATATCTCCCATCTCATTATGAACATACGTCCATAATTATAATAACAATAATCCGCTTGTTTTGTCAATCGGCAGTTTGATTAAATGAAAGTTTGATTCCAACAGGGCAGTGGTCAGAGCCCATCACCTGCGGCATGATGAAAGAGGCCTTAACCCCTTCAGCGAACCCCGAGTTCACGAAGAAGTAATCTATCCTCCATCCCACGTTCCGCTCCCGCGCGCCGCTTTTCAGGTCCCACCATGTATATTGTCCGGGTTCCTGGTTGAACATCCGAAAAGTGTCTACATAGCCGTTTGCGATGAACTTATCGATCCACGCTCGCTCCTCTGGCAGGAAGCCTGAGATTTTCGAGTTCTCCCTGGGTCGCGCCAGGTCGATCTCATTGTGGGCGGTATTGATGTCGCCGCAAATGACGATATTTTTACCAGCTTCCCTGAAAGTATTTACATAAAGTAAGAAAGCGTTGTAGAAATCCATTTTATATTGCAGCCTTTCGGGTGAGGCTTTGCCGTTGGGGAAGTATATATTGAACAGGATGAAACTATCGTAATGGGTTACCAGTATTCTGCCTTCATTATCGAACCGCTGGATTCCGAATCCGGTCGACACGCTGGAGGGTTTATCCCTGGTATAGGTCGCGACTCCGCTGTATCCCTTCCTCTCAGCCGATGAGAAGTAGGAGTGGTAGCCGTCGACTTTTTTTAGTTCAACGGGAAGTTGCTCCTCGATTGCTTTGGTTTCCTGCAGGCACATGATGTCCGGCTTCTCCCGTATGACCCAATCGAAGGAGCCTTTATTGTATATGGATCTCAATCCGTTAACGTTCCATGAAAGGATAGTGACTTCAGCCATCGTTCAACGATTATACCTTCAAGTTTTCGATATGCTGACAGCTATAGCATTTGCCGTTGTGTGTGCAGATTATGCCGCCACATTTCGGGCATCTGTATTTTGTGGACTGCCATCGCAGGAATTTGTCGACGCCATTGTCTCTAATAAACTCAAGGTTTTCGATCATGCTCATGTTGTATTTCGTGCGATAGCGTTTGTCCAGTTGCTTTAATCGAGAACAGGGCTTTTCGCATTCAAAACAATACTTTGCTCCACGCTTTTGAATAACTTCGCAGTTTGTGATTTTGCATCTAAGGACGCTAACGGCTTTATTGGCACATGTCGACCTGCAGCCGGGACATTTATTCTTCTCTCTTAAATATGCCATGCAAACGCCACAGTTCATGCCACATTGAGCTACTAATTCTTCGGTGAATTTATCGTTCATAAACAAACCGCTCCAGTATTATACCAGAGCGGTTCGGATTTTTATGGTGGAGACGGGGGAGGGTCGAACTCCCCGTCCAGAAAAGGTGCACCCAGGATATGCTACAAGCTTAGCCGACCTTTAATCTCGCCCAGACGACCGGGGCCGACACGGATCCGGCTGAGCCAGTCGATAAATCTTGACGAACCCTATCGACATCGGATTCGCTGCACCTCGACTTTACGTCGTCCTTACAGCCCATCGAGGGAGACAGTACGGACGTGTCATCGCTTAGCTAGCGTAGACGTATTCGCCAGTTATTTGTTGCCACATTTTTTCGAGGGTAGTGGCGCCTCGGCTTGCAATCCTGTAGCGTTCCTTCACTGTCGAAGCCACTCGTCCCCAGCATACGCCTTATCGAATAACAGAGGGACAAAATATTTGAATCGCTGCGTGGTGTCAATACTTCTGCTTGGCCAGCTTGAGGGCGCGGTCCATGCGCTCCTCGGCTTCACGCCTGGCTATGGACTCGCGCTTGTCATAACGCTTCTTTCCTCTGGCGAGGCCTATCTCCACCTTGGCGACTCCGTTTTTAAGGTACATTTTCAGCGGCACCAGCGTGTAGCCTTTTTGTGTGACCCTGCCGGCCAACTCATTTATCTGGCGGCGGTGCAGCAGGAGCTTGCGCGGCCGCGTAGGCTCATGGTTGGTGCGGCTGCCAGCCTCATACCTGGCTATGTGAACGTTGTACAGCCACAACTCACCGTTATCAGGCCGGGCATATCCATCTTTCAGATTCACCCGTCCCGCACGGATGGACTTGATTTCCGTGCCGGTGAGGACGATTCCCGCCTCGTAGCTCTCCTCGATCGAATAATCGTAGAAAGCTTTGCGGTTCTGGCTGACGACCTTCATTTTATATTATACCACACTCGTGAATTTCGACGAGCTGTTGCGATTACAAACAATACCGGCGCTATTGTGACTGGAGGTAATTGATAGCGGCGTCCAGTTGCGGGTCGATATCTGCGATAATATCATCTTCGGTGATCTCCACCTCGATGTCTGGCGTCAGCCCGATACCCTCAATCATGGAGCCATCAGGGGTTAGCCATCGGGCGGTGGTTATATATAGCGCTGAGCCGTCGCTTAATGATAGCAGGACATTGACGCTGCCCTTGCCGAACGTCTGCGTTCCGATGAGGGGGGCGCGATTGCGGTCCTGCAGCGCTCCGGCCAGCACCTCGCTGCCGCTGGCGCTTCCGCCATCGACGAGGATCGCTAATGGTATATCGACGGCAAGGCCGCCATCCTTCGATTCAAATTCTTCGATGATATTGTCTTTGTCGTCCGCCTCATACAGCACAATGCCTTTATCGAGGAACTCGTCGGCAATATTTACCACGACATGCAGGTAACCTCCGGGATTGCTCCTGAGATCGAGAATGATGCCCTTGGCGCCACCTGCAATAGAATCCTCCAGGGCACAGGCTAATTTGGTATCTGTATCGCTGGCGAAATGCGATATTTGTATGTACGCTATGTTATCTGGAAGCATATCTACATATACGCTCTCGAGCTCGATAACTTCACGCACTATCATAATCTCAACAGGTTCAGTATCGCCCATGTGGAGGACGAGAAGGGTCACGGAGGTTCCCCTGGGGCCGCGTATCTTCAAGACTGCCTCGATAAGACTCATGCCCGCAGTAGATTCACCGTCTATCTCCAGTATTTTATCGCCAGACCGTATTCCCTGACTCTCAGCAGGGCCTCCGGCGATAGGGGAGACAACCGTGAAGTTGCCGTCCTCGATCGAGACCAGTGCGCCAATGCCCTCGAAGGAACCCTCCAGGTTGCTGACTCCCAGCTCGTAGCTGTCGATATATGAAGTATAGGGATCATCGAGTTCATCCAGCATTCCTTTAAGCGCCCCACGGCTCATTTTATAGGGATCCAGAGCTCCATTATCGACATAATTATCAGATAATACATCCCATGTTTCGCTAAGGAGATCGAATTCCGGTGGCAGGCTGCCTGTCCTGAAGGGTGCAGTCTGGGCAATGTAAATGCCAGCCCAGAAGGCGAGGAAGGCAACCAGGAGCACAAGTAGTACTTTAGTGATATTGCGTTCGATGTTCATCCTAATGCCTGATATCGTTCGTCATGCGTAATTCGTATGATATAATTATAAGGCTACAATTCTCTACAGGCAACAAACTGGGCTGAAGGAGGACGTTATGGTTCAGCAAGCTCACAATCGTTATTGCCCGATGGTGGCGTTGAAGCAGAAGGAGAAAGAGGAGGCGTGGCACGGGCTGTGCACGGAGGAACACTGCGCGTGGTGGACCGGCGAGGAATGTGCCATACTGACAGTTGCCCGGGTTATGGGTAAAGCATTCCCTGAGAAGAAGCAAAAGTAAATCCGTCTCGAATGGGGGGTTCTTAAATAGTTAGAGATAGATTAGAAGAAGTTGAGATAATGTCATGGGGAAACCGAGTATTATTATGTAAATTCTAACCAGATACAGTATCGTCGGGTGTGACATAACCAGTATTGTGCGAACCACTTCCCAATAGCTTTTTCTCCACCTCTTCCAGCAGTGCCCTGATGCCCCATCCTTTTGCTGCAGATATCATCACCATGTCCTGCTGACCTGACCCTTTTTCACGGCAAAATTCCTGCATCTCCGATTCGCTTTCCACAACCAGATCGAGCTTGTTTAGTACCGTTATCCGGGGTTTCTCCTGCAGCCCCAATTCTGCCAGAGTCTTCTCTACGGTTTGATTTTGCTCCACCGCATTATGGTGGCTGATGTCGACAACATGAAGCAAAGCATCGGCTTCGTCCAGTTCTTCCAGCGTCGCCCGGAAGGCTGCCACCAGAGTGGTCGGCAACTTCTGGATGAAGCCTACCGTATCTGTCAGCAGGAACTGCCTGCCGCTCGGCAGTGTTACCCTGCGGGTTGTCGGATCAAGTGTGGCAAACAGCTTGTCCTCGGTCAGCACTTTGGAGCCGCTTATCCTGTTGAGCAGTGTGCTTTTTCCCGAATTCGTATATCCTACTATTGCTGCGATAGGTATCCCCGTGTCCTTGCGTTTTCTGCGGTACAGCGTCCGCTGCCTCCTGATATCCTTGATCTGTTCCTGCAGCCGATGTATCTTGTTGCGGACCAGTCTCCTGTCAGTCTCTATCTGAGATTCGCCGGGGCCGCGCGTACCGATGCCTCCACCGAGGCGCTCCAGATGGCTCCACTGTCCGGCGAGACGTGGCAGCAGGTACTCGTGCTGCGCCAGCTCCACCTGCAGCCTGCCCTCCTTCGTCTTTGCCCGACGGGCGAATATATCCAGGATCAATGCCGTGCGGTCGATGATCTTAGCGTCTATGGAGTTTTCCAGGTTCCGCTGCTGCACTGGAGAAAGCTCATCATCGAAGATTACCATGTTATAGTTCAGCTTTTCTTTGAGTGCGATGATTTCCTCGACCTTGCCCTTGCCGAGGTAATAGGCTGGTGTGGGACTTTGCCGGCGCTGCACAACCGCTCCAACAACTGCGGCACCGGCGTTGGTAGCCAGCAGCGCCAGCTCCTCCAGCGAGTCATCTATTGTCCAGCTTGGCTCAGCACCCTTCACCCCGATGCCCGCGAGCAGGGCGCGCTCCGGTGAAGGATATGTTGGTATGGTTGCAGAAACTTTGTGCGGTACGTCTGGCTCCTTATGTCGACTATTTACCTCGCCACAATTCCAGGCGATGTACGGCCTCTTGCAGCCTATGGTCAGGCACGGTGAGCGATAACCTTACATATCCCTCGCCATGGGTGCCGTAGCCGACGCCCGGTGTAACTACCACGCTTGCCTGTTCCAGCAGCGCTGTGGCGAATGACACCGATGTGTATCCCTGCGGAACCCTGGCCCATATGTAGAGGCTCGCCTGCGGCAGCCGCGCCTCTATGCCCATGCGCTTTAGCGCTTGCATGAGTATATCCCGCCGCCGTTGATATATGGCGTTGTTCTCCTGAATGCAATCCTGCGGCCCAGTCAGTGCCTCGATGGCGGCATGCTGAATGGCTTGCGGTACGCCGGAGTCAAGGTTGGACTTGACTCGCCGCAGGGCGTCGATCATGGTCGAATTACCTGTCACCATGCCCACCCTCCATCCGGTCATATTAAACGATTTAGATAGTGAATGGAACTCTACACCAACCTCTCTGGCTCCCTTTGCCTGCAGGAAGCTGACCGGCCTGTAGCCATCGAATGCGATCTCTGTATAAGGCCCATCGTGGCATACCGCTATATCGAACCTGCGGGCGAATTCCACCACGCGCTCGAAGAAATCCATATCCGCCGTCGCGCCTGTGGGATTGTTTGGGTAGTTGATCCACAGCATTTTGGCCTTTCTGGCGATATCATCCGGTATGCTATCGAGATCGGGTAAAAACCCGTTCTCGGCCTTGAGGGGCAGTTCGTATGAGGATCCCCCGGCGAACATGGTTCCGATGGAATAGACCGGGTACGCCGGGTTGGGTACCAGCGCGATGTCACCGCTGTCGATGAAGCACAGCGCGATGTGACCGATGCCTTCCTTGGCACCTATGACGGAGACCACCTCGTTATCCGGGTCAAGCGTGACGCCGAAGCGCTGGCGGTACCACCCGGCGACGGCGTGGCGGAACTCGGGCAGGCCTTCCGACTCAGGATAGCGGTGGTTCGCCTGGTCGCGCGCAGCCCCGCACAATCGTTCGATAATATGCGGAGGCGTCGGCATATCCGGATCGCCGATAGCCAAACTGATAACATCCTCGCCCCTGGCACGCTTTTCGGCTATCTTCTTCGATATCTGTACAAAGAGATAAGGTGGCAGGTTCTCTACTCGTTGCGCTAGCTTCATCTTTCTGCTCCGTGTACTCGAATCTCAGGCATCTTGTCGCTATCTGTGTCGATTATCCTGCGCATATGGTGCGGTTCTATGCGGTCAGGCTGTCGATTCATCCGGTTCATGCCACTCGCCGTGAAACACCATCTCGGCTGGCCCGCGCAGCTTCACTGTGCCGGCGCCGTCCCAGCTTATGGTCAGCATGCCTCCGGGCAGTATGACATCGACTTCATCATCAACCCAGCTGTGCATCCTGGCGGCCACAACAATCGCGCACGCTCCTGT
Organism: uncultured Dehalococcoidales bacterium; assembly: GCA_964428725.1. Lineage (GTDB taxonomy): Bacteria > Chloroflexota > Dehalococcoidia > E44-bin15 > E44-bin15 > CAYRYW01. The sequence continues at coordinate 55,476 of CAYRYW010000005.1, read as the reverse complement.
GCCGCAGGACATGGTCTCGCCAACTCCCCGTTCCCACACCCTGGCTATGATCCGCTGCGGGCCGAGAACATTGGCTATCTCAAAATTTACCCGGTTGGGAAATATCTCGAGGTTTTCCACTTGCGGCCCCATCTCTGATAGCGGAAACCTGGCTACCGGTTCCTCCAGAAAACACACTGCATGCGGGTTTCCCATGGACAGGCAGGTCAACGACAAATCGCTGCCCTGAATTTTAACGGGGTAATCAACAATTATGTCAATATTTTTATCGACATTCATCGGGATACTGGCTGGCTGTAATACAGGCGTGCCCATGTCCACCTGGAACAGCTCCCCCTGGATGCGCACCGCACGGATGCCGCCTGTTGTTTCCACGTAGATCTCCCCTTTGTCTACCAGCCCGTGTTCGACAGCGTATCTGGCCAGGCATCGCAGGCCGTTGCCGCACACCTCCGCCTCCGAGCCATCCGGGTTGAACAGCCGCATGCCCATGTCGGCCACCATCGATGGGATCCATATGATCAGCCCATCGGCGCCGACGCCGAAGTGACGGTGGCACATGTCCCTCGCGACCATTGACCAGTTGCGCTCCTCATCGGGCTGTATCAAAACGAAATCGTTGCCGGTTGCCTGTAGCTTAGCGAATTTGATGGTCATATCTTCACCAGTCTCCCTGTCGGTTCCGGCTCTTGTCCGCGGGCGAATCTCTCGACAATCCTGTTGATGTCGTCTTTTACGCATTTATTCATGTCGAACCATCGTATCGATGTATCGCTCAGGCGGAACCAGGCGTATTGATGTCGGGCGTAGCGATGGGTATCGTACTTTATCCTCTGCACTGCTTCATCGAGGCTGATCTCCCCTTGTAGATGTTGAATTACCTGTCGATACCCTACCCCCGACATCGAAGGCAATTCTGGAGAATAGCCGCGCTGGAGCAGTCCTTCCACCTCGCTAATGAGACCCTGTTGTGTCATGCGCTCGACCCTCATATCGATACGGCGATACAGATCCTCGCGCGATGTCGTCAGCCCGATTGTCAGGGTCTGGAAACGCCGGCGACCCCTCCTCAGCTCTGAGATAGGCCTGCCGGTGGTGTAATACACCTCCAGCGCCCGGATGACACGTCTAACGTTGCGCGGGTCTATCGATGCCGCAGCCCCGGGATCTACCTGCAGCAGCTCGCTGTACAGTGTACCTTTGCCCTGCTGTTCCACCTTTTTCTCGAGTCGGCGGCGGAGCACCGCATCGGGGGCCACCTGCGGTATGATCAGACCGCTGACCACGGAACGTACATACAGGCCGCTACCGCCGACAAGCAATGGCGTCTTGCCACGTCTCTGAATATCGCCGATGGTGCTAAAAGTCATTTCCTGGTATGTGGCTAAGGTGAAATCCTCATCAGGGTCTACAACGTCGATCAGATGGTGGCGCACCAGCGAACGTTGCTCAGTCGTGGGCTTGGCCGTGCCGATGTCCATGTAGCGATACACCTGGCGGCTGTCGGCGCCCACGATCTCTCCGCCGCAGGCCTGCGCCAGATCGAGCGCTAGCGCGCTCTTGCCCACCGCGGTGGGCCCCACTATGGCGATAAGACGTCTCATTTACTGACCCTGGCGGCCTGCTCCACCATGCTGACGAATTCAGAGGCTTTCAGGCTAGCGCCGCCCACCAGCCCGCCGTCGATCTCCGGCTGCTGCACCAGCTCGGCAACGTTGGCGGCGTTCATGCTGCCGCCATACAGTATCCGCATGTCGCCAGCGATCTCCTTGCCGTAGAGTTCAGCTATCGTGCTGCGGATAATGCCTGTGGTCTCGTTGGCCTGCGCGGTGGTGGCCGCTTTCCCTGTGCCGATGGCCCACACCGGCTCGTAGGCGATAATTAGGCCCCCTGGCGAATCGATGCCCCTCAACCCTTCTTCTACCTGCCTTGTAACCACCTCGGTGGTCCTGCCTGCCTCGTTCTCCTCAAGGCGCTCGCCGACGCACATTATGGGAGTCAGACCCGCAGCGAGCGCAGACTTAACTTTTCTGTTTACGATCTCATCGGTCTCGCTGAAATACTGCCGCCGCTCGGAATGTCCCAGTATAACGTACTGGCATATCCCGGATAGCATCAGTGGTGACACCTCTCCGGTGTACGCTCCCTTCTCCTCGAAATGCATATTCTGGGCGCCAACCCTGATGGAAGTGCCTTTGACCAGTTCGCTCACGATAACCAGCGACACGAACGGTGGGCACAGCACCTTGTCCACACCCTCTACCTGGTTCAGTCCGTCGATCATGCCTTTGACCAGCGTCGCTGCCTCGGAAGGTGTGGTATTCATCTTCCAGTTGCCAGCGATCATCAATGTTCTCATGCTACGCTCCATACTTCTTCAATTTCATGGCGTTGGCCAGTGCCAGTGGCATAATCTCCATGGCGGGGAAACGGCCAAGCGCACCGCTGGCGCAGGCCTTTTCTGAGAACTCCGTCACGCCGTCGGGGCGACAGTATCTGGCGCGAAGCAGGAATGGCACTGGATGCCAGCTATGTCCCTTCATTACCGCCGGTGTGGAGTGATCCGCGGTGATAATGATGACGTCAGGGTTAAGGGTGATAATCTTTCCCAGTATCCTGTCCGCGTCCTCAATCACCTTCACCTTGCGCTCGAAGTTGCCGTCCTCCCCGGCTGCATCTGTTCCCTTGATGTGAAAGAAGAAAAAGTCGTATGTCTTATAATGCTCGGTCAGGGTAAAGAATTGATCCTCGATGGTCTTGCCGGCGGGCAGAATGTCCATGCCTACTACTCTGGCCAGGCCGCGGTACATAGGGTAAGAAGCGATGGCGGCCGGTTTCAGCCCGAAGGCATCCCTCATTCCGGGGAAATCGGGATACCTGGAGAAGCCGCGGAGCAATATCATGTTTGCCGGTTCATGGCCTTTGAGTATCTCTTGAGCCCGAGCGATAAATTTAGTTACCACGCGCGCCGATCTGGCGGCACCGGTATTCAGTGGCTCTACCGCCTTTGGCGACATGCCGTTCCTCTGTGGATCGGAATCGCTGATATCGGCGGAGAAGCCATTTCCACGGAACACGGCGACAAAGCGGTGCTCCCTTAACGGCGTCACCGATACAACTACCTTGTCAATGGTCATCCCATCCAGCAGACGGCATAGCTCAGCGCATTGCTCTGTGGAAATTCGGCCGGCTCGCCTGTCGGTAATTATGCCATCGCCATTGGCAGTACAGAAATTGCCCCTTGCCGCTACATCAGAAGGCTTCATCTCCAAGTCGATGCCCAGGGCCTCCAGAATGCCGCGCCCGACGGTGTATTTCACCGGGTCGTATCCGAAAAGCGCCAGATGTCCCGGCGCGCTGCCCGGCGTGATACCCATCGATACGGGATCGACCATTCCGCAGATGCTTTCTCTGGCCAGCCGATCCATATTGGGGGTTTTAGCTGTCTCCAGCTCCGTCTTACCCGTCTTCTGGTGGGGTAATCCGCCAAGGCCGTCGAGCACCAGCAGGACGATCTTGGAAGGGGTAGGGATAGCTATCTCCTTCATTCGTTCAAGGCCGATCATCAGCCCTCCTTGTCCTGCAGCGCTGCTACTCCGGGCAACACTTTACCCTCAAGGAATTTGAGCGACGCTCCGCCACCGGTGGACACATGCGTCATCATGTCAGCCAGCTCCATCTCCTCCACGGCCTCCGCTGTGGAGCCGCCGCCGATTATGGTCGTGGCATCTAGCCCGGCAAGCAGCCTGGCAATGGTCTGCGTTCCTTTGTTGAATGCAGAATACTCAAAAACTCCAACCGGCCCGTTCCAGATTACGGTTTTACACCGCCGCAGCTTGTCCTCAAACAGTCCGATGGTTTGCGGGCCAATGTCCATGATATACCAGCCATGCGGCACGTCTTTGACCGGGACGACCTTTGTCTCGGCGTCAGCAGCGAACTTATCCGCTACCACCACGTCGCTGGGAAGCAGCAGCTGGACGCCGCGCCCGGTGGCGTCTTCCAGGAGGCTACAGGCTAGGTCTATTTTATCGATTTCCACCTTGGACTGCCCGACGTCGTAGTTTAACGCCTTGAGGAACGTCGACGCCATGCCCCCACCAACGAGCAGCGCATCGACTTTCTTGAGTATATTCTCGATCATCCCCAGCTTGTCGCTAATCTTCGCCCCCCCGATTACCATGGCGAATGGGCGTTGCGGGTTCTCCAAAGCCTGGCCCATCACATCTATCTCCTTCTCCAGCAGCAGGCCGGAAACCGCAGGCAGGTGTTTGGTAACACCAACGATCGAGGCATGCGCCCGGTGTGAGGTGCCGAAGGCGTCATTTACGTAAATTTCGGCCAGGCCGGCCAGGCTCTTGGCAAAATCGGGGTCGTTGTTCTCCTCCTCGGGGTGGAATCGCAGGTTCTCCAGCAGCACTACCTCGCCATCCCTGAGCCCTGACACTATTTCCTGCACCCCTTCGCCGATGCAGTCATCGGCCATGATCACCTGACGCCTCAGCATCTTAGAAAGCTGCCCGGCAACGCGCCTCAGCCGGAATTTTTCGACGATCTTGCCATCAGGCCTTCCCATATGGGAGCAGAGTATGACCCGTGCCCCTCTCTCCATCAAATACTGTACAGTGGGGACAATTGCCTTGATGCGGGTGTAGTCCGTGATGACGCCGGTCTCTTCATCAATAGGGACATTGAGGTCCACGCGCACCAGAACCCGCTTGCTGCTTACATCGATATCTCTGACGCTCTTCTTATTCATCTCCTCTCCTCTGGTGAAGATATGCTATGCGATGCCCGCATTTAGGTTTATTTTTAACTGGAAAGCCTTTCCTCCAGTCTCTCCTTGATCTTCTTGATATCGTTCACTGCTCCGGGAACGTGTTCGTATAGGCTGACCCCCTTACGGTCGGATTCTATTATCTCTGGATTATAATTTAAAAAGCCCAGAACCTCAAAGTCGGGCAGGCTGTCAACGATGAATTGCCGATCGGCGTCGTCCCTGGTCTTAGATCCCACGACGTAGGTCTTCATCTTCAGGTCGTCTGCCAATCCTCTGATGCCCAGAGCCGTTTGAACGCTACGTTTCCCCGGCTCTACGACGATTATAAATGCATCCATCCCCTTCGCCGTGCCGCGGCCGATGTGTTCCATGCCGGCATCCATATCCATGATCACAACGTCGTCAGCCCTGAAAATCAGGTGGCTCATCAGCGCGCGGAGCAGGGCGCTCTCGGGGCACATGCACCCCGCCCCAGCACCGCGAACCGAGCCCATCTTGAGCAGCCTGACCCCGTCGATACTGGCAGAAAACCTGTCGGGGATGTCGTCCACCTTGGGGTTGAGCTTAAAATATGGCGCAGGGCTTCCAGGCCTGGCACCCGTGCGTTCCTCGATCAACTCCTTCATCTCGGCTATGGGCACTATCTTCTCGGCCTGCTGCTGGGGTATGCCCAGTGCCAGAGCCAGGTTGGCATCAGGGTTGGCATCGATGGCCAGCACCGCCTTACCCTCCGCTGCGTATATCCTCGCCAGCAGGCTGGCAACGGTTGTCTTGCCCACACCACCCTTGCCCGTTATCGCCACTTTCATGTCTGGCTCCTTTCGGTATCCGCTACATTTACTGATCTCTGGTCGATAGATCTAGAGGTAAAATTTTAAAGATGAAACCCCGTCTTGCTAATTTGCCCCGATCTCCAGATATGTGATTATGTCATTGAATAGACCGTTCGCCGATGGCATGAGATCCAGGCCCTGTATTTCCGCCAGTGCTAGGTCGTAATATTTTCCTGCCAGAGCCCGCGTATAGCGGTTTGCATCCATCCGATCCAGGATTGCGGTAACACGGCCTATATCATCCGGGTCCAATTCGTCCTTGCCGTATATTCCTGTCAATTCTTCTCTCTCCGATGCTGTGGCATGTTCCAGTGTATATATCACCGGAAAAGTCTTCTTCCTCTTCCGCAGGTCGCTGGCAGTTTCCTCTCCCCATATCCCCAGCACGTCATCCATCATCTGATATGCCTGTCCCATCTTCTGACCGAATCGCTGGAACTGGTTTATAGTGTGATCGTCGTCACATCCTATGAGAGCGCCCATCTGCAGCGAGGCGGCGAACAGGGATGCCGTCTTTCGATCTGCCATCTCCAGGTAATCCTCGACGCTGATATCTAGGCGGTCCTCATAGGATATGTCCAGATACTGGCCTTCACACAGCACCAGACATGTATTGTCCAGGATCTCAGCGGCAAGCAGACACTTCTCGGGCAATACGCCTGTTTCAGACAGGCGCAACAGTGCCAGCCGCGCCATGGAGTGCATGGCATCACCAGCGTTTATTGCCTGTGGCTTGCCCCAGAGCCTCCACACGGTAGCCCGTTTCCTTCGCTCTTCGTCATCGTCCTCGATATCGTCATGGATCAATGTGAAGTTATGCACCAGCTCCACCGCCACCGCCGCCGGCAGCGCCTGGCGCCAGTCGCCACCTACGGACTCACATGCCAGCAGTAGCAGTGTGGGCCGCACCAGTTTCCCCCCGCTATATTCTGCAGGAACACACTCGCCACTCCACCCCAGCTGGTAGCGCAGCATGTCATACATGGGCAGGCCATAGCGGCTCATGGAATATGCGAGTTCCCTTACTATATCCTCTCGATAACGGTCAAGCGCTTCAGGCTGTTTCATCTCTGTATGGCAAGCGAATGCAAATTGGAACCGGCCAGGCATCGGCCACACAATTCCACATGCTAGTTGCGGCCCTGAATCGTATGGGCAATTTCTGGGAAAACCGATATTATACGCTGCGCTATCCCGTCCGCATCCAGCTGATATCTCGAACGCAACAGCGACTGTGGCCCATGCGGAACGAACTTGTCGGGTATGCCTATGCGCTCCACGCGACAATCGCCCATTCCTGGACCATCGAGCAACTCGCTCACCGCGCTGCCCAGTCCGCCGGCAATCGCATTCTCCTCCACGGTGACCACCCTTCTGGTTCTGGAGGCGACATCGATAATGAGCGATTCGTCAAGCGGCTTAACGAATCGGGCATTTGTCACGGAACACCTTATGCCTTTCTCACTCAGGAGTGTGGCAGCGCCGAGGGCTGGCATGACGCATGTGCCGATGGCAACGATGGCGACGTCCTGCCCGTCACGCAGCAGTATGCCTTTACCTATATCCATCTCGTGCAGCATCTCATCCAGCGGCACGCCGTAGCCGGAACCGCGCGGATACCTTATGGCGAAAGTGCGACCGGACATTACAGCGGTATATACCATGTGCTGCAACTCGTTCTCATCCATGGGTGCTCCGACAACCATGTTGGGTATGAAACGCAAATATGAAAGATCGAAAACGCCCTGGTGCGTTTTTCCGTCCTCTCCCACTATTCCCCCGCGGTCGATGGCGAATACAACTGGCAAGTTTTGGATGCAGACATCATGTATTAGCTGATCCAGCGAGCGCTGTAAAAAGGTGGAGTACACGGCGAAGATGGGGATGAACCCCTGCGTCGCCAGCCCGGCGGCGAAGGTGACCGCGTGCTGCTCGCAGATGCCGACGTCGAAGACGCGCTGTGGAAATTCGGCGGAGACCGTGTCCAGCCCTGTGCCTTCCAGCATTGCCGCGGTGATGGCTACCACACGGGGGTTCTCTTTAACCAGGCGCAGCACCGTGTTGCCGAATACCTTGCTGTACGAAGGAGCTGTCGCCTTCTTGGTGCCGCTGGGGGATACGCCATGGAAACCGATGGCGTCGTCTTCAGCCGAACTGTAGCCCTTGCCCTTTTTGGTGACAACGTGAACCAGGATGGGACGACGGCCATATTCCCGGGCACGTGACAGCGCGGCTTCCAGTTTGGCGATATCGTGTCCGTCTATCGGCCCCATATAGGCGAAACCCAGCTCGTCCCAGAACATGGATGGTATCACCAGGCCTTTGATACTCTTCGACAGCTTGCCCCACAGCCGCCACATCCTGCGTCCCAGAGGCAGATGCGGCATTACGTGAGACGCCTCTTCCTGCGCCCAGTAGTAACGGCGGTCGATGGTCAAACGGGAAAGAAGGCGTGACAGGGCCCCAACTGATGGGGCGATGGCCATGCCGTTGTCGTTGAGTACCACGACCAGCCTGGTGCGTATATTGCCTGCCTGGTTCAGGGCCTCGAAGGCCATGCCGCCGGTGAGCGCGCCATCGCCGATAACCGCCGCAACATGATAATCACCCCTCGCCATATCACGGGCTACCGCCATGCCCAGGGCTGCCGAGATCGAAGTTGATGCGTGCCCTGTGCCGAAATGATCATGAGGACTCTCTTCACGGTCAGGGAAGCCACTGAGCCCTCCGAACTGTCGCAGCGTGTCGAACCTGTCGCGCCGCCCGGTGATCAGCTTGTGGGCGTAAGCCTGATGACCGACGTCCCAGATGATCTTGTCACGCGGGCTGTCAAAGGCCCGATGCAGCGCGATGGTCAGTTCTACCGCTCCCAGGCTGGATGCGAGGTGACCTCCGGTAACATTTACCGTGGCGACGATTTTCTCCCGTATCTCCGCAGCCAGTTGCCTGAGATCGTTTTCCCTGAGACCCTTGAGGTCCTCTGGTCCGTTTATCCTGTCAATTATCGGCTCAGCCATGAAATACTCATCCGGTTGTGAACAGAATCAGGTGAGGTTCCCTTCCTCCAGCGCTCGTATCTTATCCAGCCTTCGGGCGTGCCTGCCGCCGTCAAACGAGGTGGCGAGGTATGCCCGCACGATGTCTTTCGCCAATCCTTCGCCCACCACCTCTTCGCCGAGGCACAGGGCGTTGGCATCATTGTGCGCCCGGCTGCGCGCGGCGCTGAAGGGGTCCTGGCATCTGGCTGCTCGCACGCCGCGGATCTTGTTGGCAGCCATGCACATTCCGATGCCCGTCCCGCATATCAGGATCAGATGGTCGGCGTGACCCTGCAACAGGTGCTTCGCCGCGTCCTTTGCTATATCCGGATAATCCACAGAGGCGGTATCGAAGCAGCCGATATCGATATGTTCGTGTCCCAGCTCGTCCAGCAGTTCGATTATGACGCGCTTCAGGCTCAATCCCCTGTGGTCGCAGCCGATGGCAATCCGCATCATCTCTCACTACCTGCCTTCGCTGTGAACTGGCATATGGCTTCTATTTCTTCGCGTGGTATCGCACCATCCCTGATAATTGCGGGATACTCACCGGTGACATCCACGACGGTCGATGGTGTATCTCCGGGGCACCTGCCGCCATCGATGATCATGTCGATACAGTCGCCCAGCTGATCACGTACATCATGCGCCGATACCGGGTTCGGCTTCCCGCTTACGTTGGCGCTGGTGCCGGTTATGGGGGTGCCCAACCCCCTGATCAGGGCGATGGGAACAGGGTGCTGCGGGATTCGCACGGCGACCTTGTCGCCGCCACCGGTCACCGCATCGGGCACTGTATTTGACCTGTGCAATACGATTGTCAGGCTGCCGGGCCAGAGTTGCTGCGCCAGACGGCGGGCAACATCCGGGATGTCCCGCGCAACATTTTCAACCTGGGAGACGTCGGCCAGCAAGATCGGCAGCGGCTGGTTTGCCGGACGCCTTTTCGCTGCAAAAATCTTCTGTACAGCAACATCGTTACGGATATCGGCACCCAGCCCGTATATCGTATCTGTGGGATAGGCAACAATTCCACCCTTTTTCATTATCTCGACAGCCAGTTCGACCTGTTTCCTCATCTTGACGCCAGTATATCACAGTGATAATCTTTGGTCGAGGATTACCCCATGAAACAGCCCGACGACAGCTTCCGCGTAACCACCAGTGATGACCTGGAGGTTTCCACCTACCTTGAGATCGCCAGGCAGAAGGCCGGCGAGCAACCTGTCGCGGAGGAGGTGCCACAGACGGAACGAGAGGCGGTGGTGGTGCTGGACTTCGGTTCGCAGTACAGTCTGCTGATCGCCCGGCGCATACGTGAGTGCCGCGTTTACAGCGAGGTTTTGCCCTACGATGCCCCCTGGGACCGCATCGCTCAGCTTAAGCCCAAAGGCATCATCTTCTCCGGTGGCCCCGCCAGCGTCTATGATGCCGGAGCCCCGCTTGCACCGGCATATGTATACGAAAGTCACCTCCCCATCATGGGGATCTGTTACGGCATGCAGGCGATAACCCACCAGCTGGGTGGCAAGGTGGCTCCAAGCCATAGGCGCGAGTACGGCCATGCCATTCTGCACCAGTCTGCTGCCAGATCGCCCCTGTTTGCCGACCTCATGCCCACTTTTCCCGTGTGGATGAGCCATGGCGATATCATATCGGAGATGCCCCCGGGATTTAATGTCCTGGCGTACACTGAAAACTCACCCATAGCAGCGATGGGCAATGAAGAGGGGATCATCGGGCTGCAGTTCCACCCCGAGGTGGCCCATACGCCCAACGGCAAGGACATCCTGCGTAATTTTTTATACCGCGTGTGTGGTTGCAGCGGCAATTGGACCCCCGGAAGCTTCATCGAAGAGAGCGTGGAGCGCATAAGGCAGCAGGTTGGAGGCGGTCATGTGATCTGCGCGCTGTCCGGTGGCGTGGATTCTGCCGTGGTGGCGGCGCTGGTGCACCGGGCCATCGGGGACCAGCTGACGTGCATATTCGTCAATAACGGGCTGCTGCGCCGCGAGGAGGCGGAACGCACCCTCAACACCTTCCAGCGCAACCTGAAGATGAAGATCCTGTATGTCGATGCTACCGACAGGTTCCTCGAACGACTCAAGGGGGTAACCGATCCGGAGATGAAGCGGCGCTACATTGGCGAAGAGTTCATCAGCGTTTTCGAGGAGGAGGCAGCCAAGCTGGGCAGGGTCGATCTGCTGGCACAGGGCACGCTGTACCCCGATGTCATAGAGAGCATATCTCCGCACAGCAGGGCGGCATCCAAGATAAAGACTCACCACAACGTCGGCGGGCTGCCGGCCAGGATGGAGCTGAGCCTTATCGAGCCATTGCGCTACCTGTTCAAAGATGAGGTCAGGGAAGTGGGGGCAGCCCTGGGGCTTCCTGAAGAGATGGTGTGGCGCCAGCCGTTCCCTGGCCCGGGACTGGCAATACGGATCATCGGTGAGGTGACCCGGGAGAAGCTGGAAATACTCAGGGCGGCAGACTGGGTGGTCATGAGCGAGATCAAGAATGCCGGGCTGTATCGGGACCTGTGGCAGAGCTTCGCCGTGCTCACCGATACCAGGAGCGTGGGTGTGATGGGTGACTTTCGCACCTATGGTTACCTTATCGCTGTTCGCGCGGTGACCTCCAACGACGCCATGACCGCGGATTGGGCCCGTCTCCCCTACGACCTGCTGGCTCACATATCCAACCGCATCGTCAACGAGGTACACGAAGTCAATCGGGTGGTTTACGACATTTCTTCTAAACCGCCTTCAACCATAGAGTGGGAATAAAAAGGAGGCAGCGCATGACCTACGAGTCGGATTACGAAGATGTTGAGGCTTCTCCGGAGCTGGATCTGGAAATGCTGAGGGAAGACCTCATCGGTGAATTACAGGCTATCAACCAGTATCAGGAACATATCGACACCCTTGACGATGAAGCGGCGCGCAAGGTGCTGGAACATATACGCGACGATGAGAAAGAACACGTCGCCGAGTTGACCAAGCTGATTAACAAGATCGACCCGCTGCAGGCCGAGATGTTCAAGAAAGAGGGACTGTAGAGGGTAACATTGATCAATGTGCTGGTAGTCGGCGGCGGCGCCCGGGAGCACACCATCGTGTGGAAGCTTGCCCGCAGCCCGCGGATAGAACGGATCTACGTAGCCCCCGGTAGCGCCGGAACCGGACTCATCGCCACAAACCTGGCAATCGACCCCGGCGATATAGAGGGACTGGCGCGGGCTGCTCGAGACTACCGCATCGACCTCACTGTAGTCGGCCCCGAGGCTCCACTGGCTGCCGGCATCGTCGATACATTCCACAGCCGCGGCATCCCCGTCTTCGGCCCAACGAAGGCGGCCACCTGCATCGAGTCGAGCAAGGTTTTCGCCAAGGATTTGATGCAGAAATACGGCATCCCTACCGCGAATAGCAGGGCTTTCTCCTCTTTCGGGGAGGCTAAGGCTTATGTCAAACAGCAGGCTCTCCCCGCTGTAATCAAGGCTGATGGCCTGGCGGCGGGCAAGGGTGCGATCATCGCTCGCTCATTCGATGAGGCTGTCGCTGCGCTGTCGGACATCATGGAGCGACGAGTATTTGGCGACGCCGGTAACAGGGTGCTGATCGAAGAGTGCCTCAATGGCAAGGAGGTCAGCTTGCTGGCATTCACCGATGGCGTCACCGTGCTGCCGATGCTGCCTGCCTGCGACTACAAACGTGTCGGCGATGGCGATCGAGGCCCGAACACCGGTGGCATGGGCAGCTACAGCCCGCCCGGCTTTTTCGGCAGGGACATGATCGACACGGTCAGCGATATTGTGCTGAAACCGGCGGTACAGGCCATGGCAACTGAGGGACACCCCTACTCCGGGGTGTTGTATGCCGGCCTCATGGTCACGCGTGAGGGGCCCAGGGTCATCGAGTTCAACGCGCGTTTCGGTGACCCGGAGACGCAGGCTATGCTGCCGCTGCTCGAGAGTGACCTCGCAGAGATAATGCTGGCTGTAGTCGAGAGTCGATTGGATCGCATAGACGTAACATGGAGCGAAGAGGCCTGCGTCGGCGTGGTCATGGCATCCGGAGGGTACCCCGGCAGCTACAGGAAGGGATACGCCATCACGGGACTGGACGACGTCGACAGTGATGTCATGGTGTTTCACGCCGGGACGAAGATGGTCGATGGAGAGGTGGTTACCGATGGTGGTCGGGTGCTCACGGTCGTCGCCAGGGGCGATACGATCGCCGCAGCCCGCGAGCATGTCTACGATAACGTCGTGCGTATACATTTCAAAGGCTGTCATTACCGCAAAGACATCGCCGCCAGAGAGGTCTCAGCGTGAATTCCTGTGACGTGGTAATAGTGGGTGCCGGCCCGGGGGGTGCCACGCTGGGCTATGAGCTGTCGCGCAGGGGGGTGAAGACGCTTGTGCTGGAGCGGGAGGCCCTGCCGAGGGATAAGACGTGTGCCGGCGGCATTACAACGCGGACAGCCAGGTCGATCGGCTTCGACCTGAGCCCGGTAATAGAGAAAACGGCCTGCGGCATCAGCTTTTCTTATCGCACGGGCAGCAGTTTCGTGAAGCTCAGCGGTCAGCCCTTCATCCATACGGTCATTCGCAGCAGGTTCGACCATTTCCTCGTACAGAAAGCGCAGGAGGCCGGCGCGACGGTGATCGATGGGACGTCGGTCGAGGGATTCGCTTCAAATGGATCGAGGACTGAAGTCAGGACCTCGAGTGGTACATACGACAGCAGCATAGTCGTCGGCGCAGACGGCGCCCGCAGCACGGTTGCCAGATCGGCGGGACTGATGCGTGGCGTCTCGCTGGACCTTGCCCTTGAGGCGCGGGTGCCTTTCACGGACAAACTTACCGAGGTCGACTCAATGATATGGATCGACCTGGGACAGATACCCGGAGGCTACGGCTGGGTTTTCCCCAAGAGGGATCACCTGTCTATCGGCGTGGGTGCCTCCGCTCGATATTCCAGACAGCTGCGCCCCCATTTAGATCGCATTTTGAACCATTTCGGCGTCGACAGCGAGGTAAAGGTCATGGGACATCTGTTGCCGATCAGGGGAAAGGGCATGTCGATACAGCGTGGGAATACTCTCCTGCTGGGCGATGCCGCCGGACTGATACATCCGTTCACTCGCGAGGGGATATTCTACGCTGTACGCAGCGCACAGCTGGCGGCTCCCGTGATCGAGCGGGCGCTGGGCTGCGGGACGATCGATCTGAGCGACTACCAGCGAGCGGTGGACGCTCAACTCATGCCCAGCATAGACATGGGACGCGCCCTGCTGCGCATCTTCACTCAGTCACCGCGACTGTGCTTCGGCATGGTGAAGCACAGCGACTGGCTGTGGGATTACGTCTGCCGCGCGCTGTTCTGGGTCAAACCGGGACGCGTGTCTGGTTAAGCAACATTTTAAGGAGGCGATATGTCACTGGTCGGCGTACTCATGGGAAGCAAGTCGGACGGTAAGCTGATGCAGCCGGCGCTGGATACGCTGGCGCAGCTGGGCATCGAATATGAGGTATCGGTGATCTCGGCGCACCGCAACCCGGAGAGAGCGCGGGAATATGGGCTGAGCGCCGAGAAGCGCGGCATCGACGTCATCATCGCCGGCGCTGGCAAGGCGGCGCATCTGCCGGGCGTGCTGGCGAGCTGGACCGCCCTGCCCATCATCGGCGTCCCGCTGAGCTCGGGCTCGCTTATGGGCGTGGAGTCGCTGTACTCCATGGCCGAGATGCCGCCGGGGGTGCCGGTGGCCTGCGTGGCAATCGACGGGGCCAGGAACGCCGCCCTGCTGGCAGCGTCGATACTGGCGCTCAAGGACAAAAAGGTGAAGCAGGCTTACGCGGATTTCCGGCGGGAGCAGTCGCAGGGCGCAGCCAAGACATCGGGCGGCAGGCGCGGCTCGCGGGGCAAGACGCCAAAGAAAAAATAGGCGACCTGTCGCGGCAACATCCAGAAAATACGCAGTCCGGGGGTGAGAGATGATCGAGCGATACACGCGGCCAGAGATGAAAAAGATATGGAGCGATGAGTCCAAGTTCGACAAGTGGCTCCGGGTGGAGATCGCCGTATGCGAGGCGTGGGCTGAGCTGGGAGTCGTTCCCAAGAAAGAGATACCCAGGATAAAGAAGGCGTGCTTCAACATGGAGCGCTTCGACCAGATCCTCAAGCGCACGCACCACGACGTTACCGCCTTCCTCGGCTCGGTATCCGAGAGCCTGGGAGAGGAGAGCCGCTTCATTCACCTCGGCCTGACATCCTCCGATATCATGGACACGGCCCTCAGCCTGCAGCTGGTGGAGGCCGGCGATATCCTGCTGAAGGACATCCGCGATATCATCGGGATCCTCAAGAAGCAGGCTGTGACGCATAAGAATACCATAATGATGGGGCGAACCCACGGCGTCCACGCCGAGCCGACCACCTTCGGGTTGAAGATGGCCATCTGGGTCGAGGAGATGAAGCGCCACCAGCACCGCCTGCAGGAGGCGCGCAGGGCGATCGCTGTAGGCAAGATATCCGGTGCCGTCGGCACATATGCCACCGTCACGCCCGAAGTCGAACGTATCGCCTGCGCCAGGCTAGGCCTGCAGCCGGCTCCGATATCCAGCCAGGTCATCCAGCGCGACCGCCATGCCCAGTTCGTGACGACGCTGGCCATCATCGCCAGCTCGCTGGAGAAGTTCGCCACCGAGATACGCGGCCTGCAGAAGACCGAGACGCTGGAGGTCGAGGAGCCGTTCGAAGAAGGGCAGACCGGCTCCTCGGCCATGCCGCACAAGCGTAACCCCGAGCTGTGCGAGCGCATCTGCGGCCTGTCCCGACTCCTGCGCGGGCACGCCGTCACCGCCATGGAGAACGTGGCACTGTGGCACGAGCGTGACATCAGCCATTCCTCCAACGAGCGTATCACCCTGCCGGACTCCTGCACCGTCCTCAACTACATGTTCCACCTGTTCAAGTACATCATGAAGGACCTGCGGGTGTACCCGGAGAACATGCAGCGCAACCTGGATGTCACTAAAGGGCTGGTGTTCTCCCAGCGCGTTATGATAGCGCTGATCGATAAGGGGCTCAGCCGCCAGCAGGCGTACGAGATCGTCCAGCGCAACGCCATGAAGGCGTGGAAGGAGCGCGTCAGCTTCCTCGACCTGCTGAGCAGGGACGCCGACCTCAAGAAGCACCTGTCGCAGAGGGAGCTGAAGGCGATATTCGATTACAATTTCTTCCTGCGACACGTGGACGAGATATTTCAGCGGCTTAAGTTAGGGTAAGGAAACCCCCTGCGTCCCCCTTTGCGAAAGGGGGATGAGGCGGTTGATTTGAATGTCGCCGTTCGTCTGTGGAGGCTTGTGATGGCGTATCCAGCGTGTCATTGCGAGGAGTTCGCCTGTGGCGAACGACGCGGCAATCCCGGTGGTGGTGCTTGGGCGTTGCGACTACCGCGCGATGGCGGAGTGTGAAGGCAGTCATTGAGATTGCCACGTACGCCTTTGGCGTACTCGCAATGACAGGTGGTGGAGGTGGGCGATGAGATTGCTTCGCCTCCCGCCAGAGGCGGGCGGATGGACTCGCAATGACGGAGGGGAAACCCCCTGTGTCCCCCTTTGTGAAAGGGGGATGGTGTGTGGTCGATTTGAGTGTTGCCGTGTGCCTGTGGTGTCGAGGTTGACCCCGGGACCCTTTGCGAAAGGGGGATGGGGCGGTCGATTTAAGATGAGAGGTGTGCTGGTCAGATCATCGGTGGCGTTGCTGGTCGCCTGCGCCTTAGCCGCGACGGCCTGCGGTGTCGGGACGTCGGCGTCACAGCCCACGCCTGCCGCCACGTCGAACGTCACCTTCACAGAGGCGACATGCACCCGGGTCATCGACGGCGATACGATCGAGGTGTCGATCGGGGGCGAGACATACACCGTGCGCTACATAGGCATCGATACGCCGGAGATGGACGACGATCGCCCTGCCTATCGTACGCTCGCCGCCGAGGCAACGCAGGCGAATGCGGCGCTGGTCGAAGGGCAGGTCGTTAGCCTGGAGAAGGACGTATCCGAGACGGACCAATACGGCAGGCTGCTGCGCTATGTGTTCGTGGGGCACCTGTTCGTCAATGCGCAGCTGGTGTCGGGCGGCTACGCATGGGCAAAGAGCTATCCCCCCGATACGAAATACGACTCTTTGTTTCACGACCTCGAATCGGAAGCTGAGGATCAGGGGCTGGGGATATGGAGCCTGCCGTGAAGGTAAGACGTGCCAGCATCGCGATCAGCATATCGGGACTGGTGGTCCTGGCGGCGCTGTCGCTCCTGCTGACCGCGGCCTGCGGACGGGGGGTCTCCAAGCCTGAGGTCGCCACCATACCTGAGGGGTGGAACTTCGTGGAGGAGTACCGCTACGGCGCGTACAACCTCAACGGCGTCAGGCTGGGGGGCATGCTGTACGAGGACCACGCCGGCAGCATGGTGCTGCTGATGTACGGCGACATACCCGGCTTCGTCACCGGCGGCAGCGAGCGCGTCGACCCGCTCACCAGGTTCATCGAGACCAGTTCCATCTTCGATTCGCTCAACACGGGGCACATGTTCGTCGCCGGGCGCTCGGCGAGCTATTACAAATCGTGTCAGGGGAACCGGTGCGAGATGGGGATCAGCTTCATCGAGGGGGAGCTGTGGCTGAAGGGCGCCACGTGGATCGGCATATACGTTTACTACGATGCCGACAGCGAGGATGAGGCCATGTCGCTGATCAACAGCATCTATTTCGACTGAAGTCATTGCGAGGTGGAGAGAATAAGCCTCTCGATAATTCACATTTGCCGTACTGGCAGGAGCCCTGCCTGTGAGTTGCGTTCTGTGAGGCACATGGTCGAGTACACCAGACCCGAAACCGCGCTGATCACCATGAAGATGGGTAACGAGTGAAGAGCGCCTGCTTCAGGCCACTGCCGATGTGACTCCCGCGTCGGTGAAATGCTGGCAGAATTCGTCGGTATATGGCACAATGAAAGGTGATTGTGCAGGCTGTCAGGGTAACGGGATGCCCGCGCTGGAGTTTATATCATCGAATGGTGGAGCTGTTCCAACGGCTCGCCGAAAAATTACCCACAACTGGAATGCCGTAAGGCTCAACGATGCGCTTCACCAGAAGTAGATAAAGATCGAACCGGAGGTAACCATGCAACTGATCCTTGAAGCCGATATGCCAGAGTGTCTATATCGAGGCAAGGTGCGCGACACCTACGACCTGGGCGACAGCCTCCTGCTGATCGCCACCGACCGCATCTCCGCCTTCGACTCGGTGCTCCCCTGCGGCATCCCGTACAAGGGCGCGGTGCTGAACCAGCTCTCCGCCTTCTGGTTCGAGAAGACGGCGCACATAATCCCCAACCACGTCATCCGCGTGGTGGACGATATCGGCTGGCTGCGCAAAAAGTACGGCAAGAAGCTGTGTCCCACAGGGGGCGAGGTGCCCGACTACCTGGTCGGCCGCTCCATGGTGGTGTCTCGCGCCCGGCGCATCGATATCGAGTGCGTGGTGCGCGGCTACATCTCAGGCTCCGCGTGGGCGGACTACCGCGAGACGGGCGAGGCCTGCGGCATACCCCTGCCCGACGGGCTGGTGGAGAGCGAGAAGCTGCCCCAGCCGATCTTCACCCCCACCACCAAGGCGGATACCGGCCACGACGAGCCGATAACCATGAATCAGATGAAGAACCTCGTCGGCACCGATCGCGCCGCGGAGATCATGCAGATGAGCATGATGGTGTACCGCTTCGCCCACGACTACGCGCTGGAGCGCGGCGTGATCATCGCCGATACCAAGATGGAGTTCGGGCTGGTGGATAACAAACTCATCCTCATCGACGAGCTGCTGACGCCGGACTCCAGCCGCTTCTGGGACGCCAAACTGTACAGGCCCGGCAGCTCGCAGCCCAGCTTCGACAAGCAGCCGGTGCGCGACTGGCTGGTCGATTCAGGCTGGAACAAGGAGCCACCCGCGCCCATGCTGCCGGAGAAGGTGATCAAGGAGACCACCGAGAGGTACATGGAGGCGTACCGCCGCCTCACGGGCAAGAAGCTGTGAGGGTAAACAGGGATGCGCTTGTTCTTCTTACCGTCCTGTCGCTGTAAGCAATAGTCAGCCCTTATCTCGTTTCGCTTGTCTGCAATGTCGGGCGCCGGCATTGCTTATGCCTGCAAGAGATCAGGATGGTTTGTGCTTAGCCAGCCCTCCAGTGAATCTCTGATCCCCTGAGCCAGGTCTATCATCTCATCTACTTCCTGCGTGGAGATGATGCCAGCCTGCTCATAATCGCTGGTGTTTCGTTTCCTGCGGAATTTATTGAATGCTTCGATCGTGTCTTTATCGAGTTTCAGGGTATAAGCCAGGGACTATATATTCCAGTAGTGGTGGCCTTCACCTGCGGCCCTGTAGCCGCTGGCGGCAAGGGCTGCCACGGACACCATGAGAGCGGCGTTGTAGGCAGTGGCAAATCTCCGGTCGATACTTATGGCGTCTGACTGAGCATCTGCCATATCACGCTCAAAAATCGCCAGCAGCCGGGCGATCTCACTTCTGCTGCTCTTGTGCGCCCTCAGTCTACCTTTATTCAGCCAGTCTTCCAAGCTCATCTTCGTCACCTATCAAAAAGATCTTCTCATCTTCGAGCACGGACTTAACAAAGTGATGGTCTGCCTTCACTTTCTGTTTGAATTCGGCGACCGGGTAGACGACGGGGTTGATTTCGCGCTGAATGCTCTTTTCCGCTGGTGAAACGCAAGATGACACTGCACCAAAGGCAACCTCTCCAATTACCATGATATCGATATCGCTGGCTCTGTCATCCTCGCTTCTGGCAACGGAGCCGAATATGAAAGCGACCTTTATATTCTTCGAGATTGGTGTCAGCGATTCCCGGATAACATCAGCTATGCCGAAGGTTTTCCTGACAATGTTCTTCAGTTCGTCGTAGACGGGGCTATGGCTGTTTGCGCGGTAATAGACCAGGTTGCCCCTTCGCTCTCTCACTGCCAGACCGGCGTCGGTCATCATCTTCAATTCTCTCTGCACTGCGCCTGAGCCGCTGCCGAGCAGTTGTACTATCTGATTTACGTAAAAGGACTCATCGGGGTGGCCAAATAGCAATGCCAGCAGACCGCGCCTGGTCTTGTTGAAAAGGTATGAAGAGAGCTGTTTTTCGTATTGTGTCATGCCCATTTCGGGTATTATAATACCTATATTGGGTAAGAAAATCAAGTGCTGGATGCTGCCGGAGAAGGTTATCAGGGAGACCAACGAGAGGTACCTTGAGGCGCACCGCCGCCTCACGGGCAAGAAGCTGTGAGGGTAAACAGCGATACGGGGGTGGTGGTGGGTGTGTGGGGGATGGGGGTATGATGGGTGGATAATACGCTATGTTGTTTAGGCGACTTTTACACAGGGGACCAATCCTTGCATAGCAATTCAGCCTGTTCCAGAACAGTCAAGGTGGCCTTCTCTTGTTTGTCCGGCGGGTATCCATATTTGCGGAGAATGCGCTTAACGATAGTCCGCAATTTAGCGCGGACGCTCTCCTTAACCGTCCAGTCAATAGTCACGTTGCGGCGAACAGCTTCCACAAGCTCTTTGGCAATAGTCTTCAGTGTCTCATCGCCTAAGACCTGAACAGCGCTATCACTAACACCCAGCGCATCGTAGAAAGCCTCTTCATCCTCATTCAATCCCAGCTTCTCACCGCGGGCTTGTGCTTCGCGCATTTCTTTAGCTAATTCGATGAGTTCAAGAATGACCTGTGCTGCTTCTATGGTGCGATTCTGGTACTTACGAATGGTTTGCTCAAGCATCTCGGAAAACGACCGCGATAGAACGAGGTTTTTCTTGGAGCGCGTTTTGATCTCATCATTAAGCAGTTTCTGCAGCACTTCAATAGCCAAGTTGCGATGTGGCATGTTTTGTACTTCAGCAAGGAACTCATCAGATAAGATCGAAATATCGGGTTTCTTTAATCCGACCGTTCCGAAAATATCTATTACTTTGTCCGATGATACGGCTCTAGACACTATTTGCCTCACAGCCGTATCCAGCTCCTCCCTACTCTTGTCTAGCACCAGCGTATATTTGGCTATCGCCGACCGGATAGCCTGAAAGAAGCCGACGTCATCTTTAATCCGCAGCGCGTCCTCATGCGGCACGGAGAGCGCGAACGCTTTAGACAGCTCGGTCACGGATTGCAGGAGCCTGGCCTTTCCGTCACTCTGCTCAAGTATGTGCTGCATGGCGGATTTGATTACGGATAGCCGCTCCGCGGGAGTTCCGGTGAAGAATTTCGAGTAGTCAAATCCGTGGAACATGGCCGCGACTATCTCGAATTTCTCCAGCATTATTGCAACCGCGTCTTCCTGGTTGAACACCGTTTCACTGTCAGGTCTGACGTCCGTATAGTTCGCCAGGGCTTTCTTTAAGTCCTCCGCAATGCCCAGGTAGTCAACAATCAATCCTCCGGGTTTATCCCTGAATACCCTGTTAACACGTGCGATGGCCTGCATCAAGCCGTGGCCGCGCATAGGCTTGTCGATATACATGGTATGCAGACAGGGAGCATCGAAACCGGTGAGCCACATATCGCGCACGATAACCAGCTTGAGCGGGTCGTCCGGATCTTTCATACGTTGCTTGATATCTTCGCGGCGTGCCTTGTTCCTGATATGCGGCTGAAAACCGAGCGGATCTGTTGCCGAGCCGGTCATGACCACTTTCAATATTCCTTTGTCGTCGTCGTCGTTATGCCATTCGGGACGCAGCTTGATAACGGCATTATACAGATCAACGCATATGCGGCGGCTCATGCAGACTATCATCCCCTTGCCGTCCAGCGTCTCCAGCCGCTGCTCGAAATGTTTAACGATGTCGTCGGCCACCAGCGCGACCCGCTTCTCCGTGCCGACCATGGCCTCGATTCGAGCCCACTTTGTCTTAACCTTATGCTTGACGGTTTCTTCCTCGCCTTCCGTCACCTCTTCAAAATCGGGATCTATATGCGGTTTCTCGTCCTCGTTGAGATCGATCTTGGCCAACCGCCCTTCATAGTAGATGCGAACTGTAGCGCCGTCTTCAACCGCCTGCTGGATATCATAGATGCTTATGTAGTCGCCGAATACGGCGCGGGTATTTCTATCGCTCAGCTCAATGGGCGTGCCGGTAAAACCGATGAACGAGGCGTTAGGCAGCGCATCGCGTATATGCCGCGCGAAGCCGTCTATGAAGTCATACTGGCTGCGGTGCGCCTCGTCGGCGATAACGATGATATTGCGGCGGTCCGAAAGTGAGGAGAATTTCCCGCCGCTCTCCGGAAAGAACTTCTGCATGGTGGTGAAGATGATTCCGCCGGATGCCACCTTGAGCAATTCCACCAGGTGCTCGCGGCCCTCCGCCTGCACGGGTTTCTGCCTGAGGATATCGTGCGCCATGGCGAAGTTATCGAAAAGCTGCTGGTCGAGGTCGTTCCTGTCCGTCAGGAGTATCAGCGTGGGATTCTCCATAGCTGGATGAAGTCTTCCCGGAATAGAAGACCATGGTCAGGCTCTTGCCCGCTCCCTGCGTGTGCCAGACGACCCCGACGCGCTTATCTCCCCGCGGCGATGTGGCCTTTACCGTTGCGTCTACCGCGGCGTTGACCGCATGATACTGATGGTAGGCTGCGGCTTTTTTGATTATCGTTGAACCGTTGGCCTCAAATACGATGAAATGGCGCACAATATCGAGAAAGCGACTCTTATCGAAAATGCCTTTAATCAGCACT
Organism: uncultured Dehalococcoidales bacterium; assembly: GCA_964428725.1. Lineage (GTDB taxonomy): Bacteria > Chloroflexota > Dehalococcoidia > E44-bin15 > E44-bin15 > CAYRYW01. Next base: position 33,010 of record CAYRYW010000005.1, on the reverse strand, counting down.
TCAAGCTCGGCGAATTCAACCGGAGCTTCGGTTTCCCCGCCGATCGTTTTCCACGGCAGGAACCACTCCCAGCCCGAAGTCAGCGTGCCCACCCTGGCCCCGGCGCCGTCGCTGAGAACCAATAGCTCGTTGTAATTGAAGAGCGAAGGTATGTCCCTTTTATACGTCTGGAACTGGTTGTAAGCCGCCTGAATCGTGGCGTTCTCATCCGCCGGATTCTTCAGCTCTATGATCGCCAGCGGCAGGCCGTTAACGAAGATCACTACATCGGGGCGGCGGTTCTGCTGCCCCTCAACAACCGTGAACTGGTTGACGGCAAGCCAGTCGTTATTTTCCGCATCCTCGAAATCAATGAGCCATACCTTGTCGCCAACGATGCGGCCATCTTTATTTCTGTATTCAACATCCACGCCGTCAGCTAACATCTTGTGGAACCAGCGGTTGTTGATTATAAGACTGGGGCTGTCAGGCCTCAGAACTTTCTTGACCGCGTCCTCGATGGCATCCGCGGGCAGTCTCTTGTTGATAGCAAGAAGCGCCGAGCGCAGGCGCTCCACCAGCACAACGTCGGAATAGCTTGCCCGTTCCGGCTGAGTTCCATCACAGGCAATATCCGGACCGAAGAGGTGCTGATAGCCAAGCCCTTTCAGCCAATCAATGGCGGCTTCTTCAACTATGGATTCCAGTATTATTTTGCTCATCATTGCTCCTGGAACTCGGAGTGTTGACAAATGCCCTATATTTAGAGTACAATACTACCAGCTCATCTACCATGAGTGGAAGGAGTAACGGTGCCGTCTCATTGAGGCGGCGTCAGTATTTTGGGGCACTTTTCATACTCCTTCAACAGTTTTTCCCTGGTACGACGGTAAGATACCATATATGCCGTCCATAACAAAACATATTTCCCTCTTTCCGCCAGAACCACTACATAGTCTTCTTTATAGAACCACAGTACGATGCGTTTTTCCTGTCTGCGTTTATTCCGCCAGCATCTTACCGAATCATCATCATGGCGTTCGATAATCGGTCTGGGCCATCTAATGCGCTCGCACCGTCTAATATCAGGAATCCTTTTCTCTTCTTCTTTACCTTCGGAAGTGATGTGCCAGAAAGTGAATTCTCTATTCTGATAGAGCGGATATCTCTTTAATTGTACGGTCTTGCTGGTAAATTGAGGTTTGGAATCGATGAAGTCTTTTTTGAAATATTCATATACCGCTTCAATATATTCGTTCCAATCGCCTTTATGCTGTTCCAGCAATACCAGAGGCGGCAACCAGGAAGGTTTTGTCATGCCTGCCTCTCCGACGCCTGCCAGACAAAGAGGTTTACCTTGTTTTCCCGCAGCAGGTTGGTTTGAGTCAGGTTGTAACCCGATCTTTCCTTCATCCTGCCGACCAGCGCAGATTTGGCCTCACTCTCGCTCAGCCCGCGGTTCACGTATGATATGGCTCCAATAAGCATGTCCGCAAGCTGCAACAGTTCCGATTCGTGAGAGCGAATGGTCTGCACACGCTCGATTATCTGCCGCTGGAAATCATACATATTATTACAGAGCACGTCATGCAGTTTGGCAATCTTGTCGGCGCTGCGAGTATCTTTAATATCCAGATAGATGCGGTAGCGATCCGAGGGACTGAGAATAACCTTCAGCATGTCAAAATACATCTTATAGTACCAGGTGTCATGGTCATGGCCATAACGGTCATGCTGTAACTTGGTTTTATCATCAACTATCAGGGCGCGAAAATGCAGATCATCATTATCAAAGAAATAGTCCATCAGCTCCAGATAGAAATCCTGCTTTGACGGAGATACTTTCGTCCATTTGATCTCAAACGAAGGCGGGAACCCGTGAGCCTTCTTTATTTCACGGATTTTGACAGATATATCGCGAACCTTTTCCAGCGGACACCATACCGCTCCCAGAACCATGACCGGCTGGTGGTCATATTCCAGGTGACAGCTTTCATCACAGTAAACGTTATACGTTGGACTCATCCTGCCCTCCCAATAAACCTCTCCGCGTCCTTTACCCCTATCTCCCCTGAAATGAGCTTGGGCAGCAGCGTATCCCGCAGGGCGGCGAGGGTACGAGATTCACGAATGTTCGAAACTATACGGAGATATAGCGGTTCCACTTGCTTCTGAAAAGCATCAATCATAGGTTGTGGGGGAACAAGAATTGGTAATGGGCGGAAGTTACTCTTGCTGATTTCCAAGAAGGTTGTGCCGTTTGCACGACCTTTGATAATCTCAATGTTCTGTTTTGTCCAAAGACGTATGTAATGGTTCGTTAACGATCCATCGCAAATCATAGCGATGAAACCTTGATTCACAGCAACCGGCACTTCTGCCACGGCTAGATAGCCAATGGGGGCGCGCGAAGAAAGCAGAACAGTTCCAATTGGCAAAAGACCAGAACTGATTTGCTGAACTCCGGCATCAGTAATTCTGCGTTCTGTGTCAAGTAGTACAGAAGTAGTAAGAGATGCAAGGTCTTTCGGCGTAGCCCAGCAATTTTTGCCACCTTCCCAAAATTCGGGATTGCTTGTGCTTGGTGTGCTACCACCCACGACTTTAACTTCCTTACCAATAGTTGATTCGCGCCAGTCTTCGGGAAGGCCATCTTGTGTAGTATCCACAAACCATGATTTGAAAATAGCCTGCGCTATTGCCTCCAGCGTCTCGTTCATGCGCCGGTTCAGCTCAATCTTGTCATCCAGCGTACCTAGGATGTGGGCAATGGCGCGTTGTACATTGGGTTCTGGAGCAAAAGTGGGTATGTTGCGCAGTATATCCTGGTTCAGCAAAGGCTGGCCAGAGCCCCCTCGCCAGTTGTTCAGGTTAAGTGTACTGAGTAAGTAAAATAGGAACCTAGAATCGTTATTGCCGAGGGCAGATGCACAAATAGCGTTGTCCGTTACCCAGCATGGCTCCTTGCTCCAATAGAGCGCGCCACAATAGCTACCAACCCTGCCGATAATGATTGATTTAGCGTCTGTATTAGTTTCTTTCGCGTATCCTATCATACCGTTGGATCCATACACCGGATAAGGTAAGTCGCCTGATCGCTCAGGGCTAGAGCGTCCATTTGCAAATGACAATAACTGCCCAAGGCTGGCCTCTGCGAACTTACCCGCCATATCCCAGCTCCTTCAGATTGCTGCGTGTCGCCGCCTGCATACTCAGTTATTCATCCCCTCTTCGAAATCCTATAGCGCGCCGTTTCGGCTCCGGCGGTGTCATAAGCTGGCGGATAGCTATAAACACCTCTTTGAACTGGGCGTCATATTTCTTCTCCAGGGCATCCAGCTTGCGGGCAAGCTCCGCGTGGGACGCGAGCATCTGCCTCAGGCGGATAAAGGCCCGCATTATCTCAATGTTCACCTGGATGGCGCGCCGGCTGCGCAGGACGCTGGACAGCATGGCAACCCCCTGCTCGGTAAAGGCGTATGGGGGATAGCGCCGCCCGCCCCAGTCACTTGAGGTCACAGATTGTGATCTCAAGATGTCGAATTCCTCCCGGCTGAGCTGGAACATGAAATCCTCCGGGAATCGCTCCAGGTTGCGCTTGACAGCCTGGACGAGTACACGGGTCTCGACCCCGTAAAGCGCCGCCAGGTCGGCATCAAGCATGACCTTCTGTCTGCGGACCAGCAGTATTGACCTTTCAATCCTTTCAACGGGTACAAGGGATTGTTCACTTACCATACCCCAGCTCCTTCAGGTTAGCGATGATAGCAGCATCCAGCCGATCTGATTCCTCCATTTGCTCCCACAGCTTGGCGGTCAAGCGCTGCATTATTTCATCAAACGGCTCCCCATCATCCTCGATGGCCTCCGCGCCCACATAGCGGCCGGGGGTGAGCACGTGGCCGTGCTTGCGGATGTCTCCGAGCTTCGCGGCCATGCAAAAGCCGGGGATGTCCTCATACTTCTGCTGGCAATCCTTGTCGCCGCGCCAGGCGTGGTAGGTATCGGCGATGCGGGCGATGTCCTCTCCGGCCAGCTCCCGATGCCTGCGGTCGATCATCGCGCCCAGCTTTCGGGCATCGATGAAAAGGACCTCGCCGCGGCGGTCGCGGAAGCGGCTGTTCTTCTTGTCACGAGCGATGAACCAGAGGCAGACAGGGATCATGGTGTTGTAGAACAGCTGGCCCGGCAGGGCAACCATGCAATCCACAATATCGGCCTCGATGATGTTCTTCCTGATCTCGCCCTCACCGCTGGTGTTCGAGGACATGCTGCCGTTGGCAAGCACGAAACCGGCTGTGCCTGTTGGCGCCAGATGGTGGATGAAGTGCTGCACCCAGGCGAAGTTGGCGTTGCTGACAGGGGGCGCACCGTACTTCCAGCGCGCATCATCGCGCAGGCGCTCTCCGCCCCAGTCGCTGTCGTTGAACGGGGGATTGGCCAGGACGAAATCGGCCTTCAAGTCCTTGTGCAGATCGTTGTGAAATGAATCCGCATGGCTGGTGCCCAGGTTGTTTTCTATCCCGCGTATAGCGAGGTTCATTTTGCACAGGCGCCAGGTAGTGGAGTTAGACTCCTGACCGTAAATTGATATATCGCCCACTCTCCCGCCGTGTGCCTCAACGAACTGCTCGCTCTGGACGAACATGCCGCCGGAGCCGCAGCACGGGTCGAAGACACGGCCCTTGTATGGCTGCAGCATCTCAACCAGCGTTCGGACAACGCAGCGCGCGGTGTAGAACTGGCCGCCCTTCTTGCCCTCGGCGTTGGCGAACTGGCCGAGGAAGTATTCATACACTCTCCCCAGGATGTCCTTCGAGCGGCTCTCAGCATCCCCGAGGCCGATGGTGCTGATAAGATCGATAAGCTCACCCAGCCGCTGCTTATCCAGTGCCGGGCGGGCGTAATCCTTGGGAAGCACGCCCTTCAGCGAGGAGTTGTCACGCTCGATGGCCACCATTGCGTCATCGACGGTCTTGCCGATGGTCGGCTGTTTGGCATTAGCCCGCAGGTACTCCCACCGCGCCTCTTTAGGTACCCAGAACACGTTGGCAGCCCTGTATTCATCGCGGTCTTCCAGGACGTCATACCTGGCCTTGGGCTCCTTGATGTAGTAGTCGTTCGATGGATCGGCAGTCCATGCCTGAAGCTTCTTATACCGCTCATCGAAGGCATCGGAGACGTATTTCAGGAAGATGAGGCCCAGTACAACATGCTTGTACTCTGCTGCATCCATGTTGCTGCGCAGCTTATCGGCAGCCTGCCACATCTTTTCCTCAAACCCAAGGTTGGCGCCGTTGGATTTATTTGCTGCGTACTTTGTCCGTCCTTTTGGCATAAAAATACCTCTTGTCAGTATTAGCGACCCGGCTTGGCTCTTTGGCTATGTGCATTAGGGTTATCCTAATATAGCCTCTGATATAGGGAGTGTCAAGATTGATCTGTTTAGCGGTTAAAGAGGCGTGTAAAAAATCAAATGCACACTACGTCATTGTGTTCACCACCCGCCACTACCTCCCAGCCCACAGCCTGTCGTCGTCTACTTCTGTATCATGCCCTTGGTGCTGGGCACCCTGCCCGCCAGCCGCGGGTCTATGCGGGTGGCCGCGTCCAGCGCCCTGCCCAGCGCTTTGAAGATAGCCTCCGCCTTGTGGTGGTCGTTGTCGCCGGCGCGAACGTCCACGTGCAGGTTCATCTTCGCCTCGGTAGCGAATGTATTCAGGAAGTGCAGCACCATGTCGCTCTCCATGTCCCCGATCTTCTTGCGGCGGAACGGCGCGTTCAGGACGGCGTATCCCCTGCCTGAGAGGTCCACGACAACGCTGGCGAGCGCCTCATCCATCGGCACCACGGCGTGGCCCATGCGGATGATGCCCTGCTTGTCGCCCAGGGCGGTGTTCAACGCCTGGCCCAGCGCGATGGCCACATCCTCCACCAGGTGATGCTGATCCCAGCCGCTGGCCTTGATTGTTATGTCGATAAGGCCGTGCTGGGCGATATGGCTCAGCATGTGGTCGAACATCCTGCTGCCGGTGTCGACATCGAAGCGGCCGCTGCCGTCGATGCAGATGGTAGCCCGGATGCCGGTCTCGCCGGTCTTGCGGTTGATGGTGGCTTTCCTGCTGCTGGTGCTTTTTCTGGCCATGTCTGCCCTCCCCTGTTCGATAGTTATCGGCTGGAATGTATCTCCTGCAAGGCGCGTATCAGGGCGTCGGTGTGCTCCGGCTTGCCCACGCTGATGCGCAGGGCGTCGCCCAGCAGCGGCGTGTCGAAGTGTCGCACGAAGATGCCGCGCTGCCGCAGCTGCTGGTGCATACGCCTTGCGTCACCCTCGACAACGCGGCACAGTATGAAATTGGCCTGCGACGGGTACGGATGCAGGAAGCCGAGGCCCTGCAATTGCTTGTACAGCCGCTCGCGCTCCGATATGATGCGTCCCACGTAGTCCTGCAGGCACTGGATGTCCGCCAGCGATTCCAGCAGCGCCACCTGCGCCGCCAGGTTCACGTTGTACGGTTGCTTGATCTTCATGATCTGCCCTGCGATGAAGGGCGGGAAGATGCCGTAGCCCAGGCGCAGGCCGGCCAGGCCGGCCCACTTGCTGAAGCTGCGCAGCACGATCAGGTTCTCGTGCAGCGGCACCTGCCCGGCCAGCGTCGTCCTGCTGAACTCGTAGTATGCCTCGTCCACCACTACGATGCGCCCGTACTTGACCAGCTCCAGTATATCGTTGGGCGGGGTCAGGTTGCCCGTGGGGTTGTTGGGCGAGGCGATGAAGATGACCTTGGCATCGGGTATAGCCTTTATGGCGGCGATGTCCAGGTTGAATTCGCCGTCGCGCGGGATGTCCGCCGTCCTGCCGCCGCAGATGTCGGTGCAGAAGGGGTACATGCCGAAGGTCGGCGGGCAGTTGACCACGGTATCGCCCGGCTCGATGAACAGGCGCAGTATAAGGTCGATCAGCTCATCGCTGCCGGCCCCGGCCACGATGTGCCGGGCGTCCACGCCGGCGTACTCCGAGAGGGCGCGGCGCACCTCGTGCTGCTCCGGGTCGGGGTAGATGTGGTAGTGCGGGTAGTTGCCCAGGGCGCGCCGCACCAGCAGCGAGCAGCCGTAGGGGTTCTCGTTGCCGTCCAGCTTGATTATTTGGCTCTCGGGCACGCCCACCTGCTCGCTGAGCACGTCCGGCGGGATTATGGGTTGATATGCCTTGAGCGCTGCCAGGTCGCGGCGGAACATGCGCTTGATATCGCCGGTGTTCATCGCTTGCTCCCCTTCTTGAGCCTGATGGTGGCCGACATGGCGTGCGCCGTCAGTCCCTCCAGCCGGGCCAGCGCCGCCGCCACCGGCCCCAACAGCTCCAGATCCTCCTCGCCCAGGGCTATGACGCTGGTGAGCTTGAGGAAATCGTTGACGCCCAGCGGCGAGCTGAAGCGGGCGCTGCCGCCCGTGGGCATGACGTGGCTCGGCCCGGCCACGTAGTCGCCCAGCACCTCCGCCGAGTACTTGCCGATGAATATGCCGCCGGCGTTGCGGATGTCCTCGATGAGAAATGATGCGTCGCGGACCATCAGCTCGAGGTGCTCCGGCGCGTACAGGTTCACCAGGTCGACGGCATGCTCCATATCGTCGATGATTATGATGCAGCCGTTGTCCTCCAGCGAGCGTCTCGCGATATCGGCGCGCTCCAGCCCGTTGAGCCGGCGCTCTACCTCTTTGTTGACCTGCCGCGCCAGCTTCGAAGATGTGGTGATCAGTATCGCTGCCGACAGCGGGTCGTGCTCCGCCTGCGCCAGCAGGTCGGCGGCGCAGCATTCCGGCGACGCCGAATCGTCTGCCAGCACCACCGTCTCCGTCGGCCCGTACAGCCCGTCGATGCCCACGACGCCGTAGACCAGACGCTTGGCGATGGTTACGTACAGCCCGCCGGGGCCGCAGATCTTGTCCACCCGAGGTATGGACTCGGTGCCGTATGCCAGCGCTGCGATGGCCTGCGCCCCCCCGGCGCGGAATATGCGGTCGACGCCGGCGATCTCCGCCGCCACCAGGGTAACGAGTGGGATTTTACCGTCCCTGCCCGGGGGCGTGACCATTACGATCTGCTCCACACCGGCCACACGGGCGGGTATCGCCGTCATGAGCACGGTGGAAGGGTACGCGGCGGTGCCGCCGGGCACGTATATGCCAGCTCGCTGTATGGGGCGCACGATCTGCCCCAGGCCGGCGCCCATAAATTCCTTCAGGCTGTACTGCATCTGGCGCTGGTGGAACAGGCGCACCTGCTCCGCCGCCACGCCCAGCGCCTCTATCAGCCCGATGTCAACCTTATCGTAGGCTGCGGCTATCTCGTCCCTCTCGACCTCGAGTGAATCGACGCTTACCTTATCGATCTCGCGGGTGAACTTGTGGACTGCCCGGTCGCCGTTTTTGGCAACCGTGGCGATAATGTTCTTTACCGCCTTCTCAGTTGCGGGGTCGCCCCAGTTTAATTGCCGCCGTTCCATCTCGGCTTCGGCTGCCTCGAAAGTTTTAATTATCTTCACTCAAACACTCCCTTGCTGATTCGATGGATCTCTCGATCGACCTGCTGCGGAAGGCATCGATGCGCTCCGTGCTGACGTAGTGGACCACCCACTCCAGCCTGTCCCGAATGGTGGCCAGAAAATCCGCGAGCTCCGCTTCGCTCATCTTGAGCCTGGACTGCAGGAAACTCCGGGCGAAAATGGCGAAATCATCCATGTCCACGTCCCGGTTGACGGCGGCGCAGCCAAACTCGCGCCAGTAACGCAGCGCCCTGATGGTGATGAAATCTATGCAGCACTCCGGCTGCCAGCGGAACAGCTCGGTTCGTATCGATTCCAGCCTTGACCGGTCCTGTCGCTCCCGGCGGTCCACCTCGAACTGCAGCAGCCGGTCGTACACGTTAGCCATGGGGTCATCCGACAGCGGCGAGCCGGCGCCGAAGAAGGGCCGGTAGATGTCCAGTATCCACACCTCATCGGTCACCAGGTGCGACAGGTAACCGGCGATGAAGCACCTCGTTGCGTCATCCGCGCGGCAGCCGTCGGCCAGCTGCGGGTGCACGGCGAAGATGCGGTTCGCCCCGCTCTCGCACTCACATTCGTCAAGGTCGAAGAAGTGCGTGTCCCGCCTCGACGCGTCGCATACCAGGTGCGCGTCCGGCGATATCGAGCCCCCCAGATAGTAGCACATGTTGGAATCCACGATGGGGTGCCCCAGCCTTTCAGCCGCCTCCCTGGCGATGCTCAGATGGACATATAGCAATGGCATATATCACTTCCATCGTTCGATTCACGTCGAACATGAAATCGCCTTAAGATTATTGTAACCCCTGTTTCAATATCTCGACCACCTGTCCCGCAACGCGCTTCTTCGTGCCGTGCGATAGTATACCGCGGCGGCCGATGAGGCAGGCGGACGACTGGAGTATGGTATCGATTATCTTCAGGTTGTGGCGCTTCAGCGTCTCACCGGTCTCTGTATTCTCGATAAGCAGGTCGGCATCGTCCGGGATGAAGGCCTCGCTGGCGCCCCAAGTGGGAATTATCTTGCAGCGCGCCAGGTGGTTGTCCAGTACATACCTGTCGGCGATGTTCACGTATTCCGATGCCACGCGCAGCAGCGGCAGAGTTCCCTTTCGCGCCAGTTCCCTCAGGTCGCCGGCGCACTTTGCTGGGAAGTCAGCGCTGCCAACCACCACCAGCCGCACCGCTCCGAACCCCAGCGTCAGTATCTTCTCAACCGGGCTGGTGGGGAAACGGTACAGGTGGTCCAGCAGCCAGTCCTCGCCGGTAATAGCCAGGTCGAAGCTGTCATTGGCCACCTGCAGCGGCATGTCCTGCGGGCGGATCACCTTGACGCTGGTTCCGGGGATGTCGATGGTCGGCCTGCGGGTGGCGTCCCTGCCGCCATAGCCATCCAGCTTCACCCCTGCCCTATCTAGGAATCCGGCGCAGGTGATAGAGAGGTGCCCGTCGGGAAGCGCCAGACGGACCGCCTCCTTCTGCTTTGCCGAGCCCTGCTTAACTCTCCGATGTCGTACAGGCAAAATCCATTCCTCCGCCGGACATGGGTCGGCGGGCTGCAGGCATGTAAGCAGGCGGCTATGGTCGGACTGCGACAGACCGCGCCTGTTGGCGATGACGCAGGCCCGCGAGGTGACGATGCGTTCCAGCGGGACCAGGTCATGCCTGTCGAAATAGTCGGGGGATGTGGCCGCTATAACCGCAAGGTCGGCGCTCTCCGGGGGGTAAGCCTCACCTGCCCCGCAGATGGGCAGGATGCTGAAACGCTTGAACCTCTGTTTCATGGCGAACGCCTCCGCCAGGTTGGGGTACTCGCTGACAATGCGCACCCGGTCGAATTTGCGGTTGATTTCGCCGACCGATGAAACGCTGGCACGGCTGCTGGCTGCAGCGTATAGCTCGCAGCGGCCGTAATCCAGGTCGCGGAGCACCATCAGGTCTTCGCTGGGGTACCTTGCCATTAGTTCCTCCACCCAGTCGCGGCCGCAGACCCCCAGATTATAGTTGCCTATGGCTACCTGGACCGGTATGTCGCGCTCCTGAAAGATGCGACATTTCAGATCGGGGAAGGCAGATGATGTAAGGCGATACGTGCGTGCGCTGCCGTCGTACCCCTCGACCCCCACGCCGCCCCGCTCCAGCAGGGACGCGGTGTCCTGCTGCAGACGGCCCTTGGGCAAGGCCAGCCTCACCTCGGACCCCCCCTGAGCAGGTCTACCAGCTTGTCCACATACAGCGCGAAGCCGGATGCAGGCGTATCGGGGCCGCCTACGAGCGAGATGAGGTCGTCGTACCTGCCGCCGCCACCGACCCACTTCTTGCCGACGTAGAACTGTAACATGACGCCGGTGTAGTACTCGAACCCCCTGCCTGAAGCTATGTCGATGTGGTAGGGGCATTCCGCCTTACCGAGAAGACGTGCGATGGCTGCCAGATCGTTCAGGCTAGGCTCGAATTTGGGCAGCGATTTGCCCAGCAGCGCCCGGAAGTTCTCCAGGAAGCCCGGCGAGTCCCCCCTGACGTCCAGCAGCAAAGAGATGGCACGCTTTAGATTAGCGTCCCTGGTTTGAACTTCACCCAGAGCCTTTATATTGCCCTCCAGCACCTGGTCCAGTATGTGGGCCTGCTCATCGGCACCCAGCCCCAGCTCGCCGATCACAGTTTTGATCAGTCCGGCATGGGACAGCTTCATGTCGATGGCGTCGAATCCAAGGCTGGCCAAAATCTCCGTGGCCAGGCGCATGAGCTCCACGTCGGCGGAGGGCTGGCTGGTCCCTATGAGTTCCACCCCGCACTGCCAGCGCTCGCGGCGGTCCCTGCCGCTCTCCTCGAAGGTGAAGGTATTTCCCACGTAACACAGACGGCAGATATCAGAGGAGAATGTTTCACAGTTCTCGGCGTACAGGCGGGCTATGGGTATGGTGCCATCGGGACGCAGCACCACACGCTCGCCGCTCCAGCCGTCCCAGTCGAGGAACGAGTACACCCGCCGAAGCATCGCCGAGGTCAGCGTGCCGGTGGCGGTGAACAGGTGCAGGTACTCCAGCGTCGGCGTGCGCACCTCGGAGTAGCCACATCTGGCCGTGCAGTCGAGAAACGCCCGCTCGACCCGGCGGAACTTCGCCATATCCTCCGGGAGCAGGTCGCGCATGCCTTTACACCGATCGGGTTTCACTGTTCCATATCCTCCACAAAGCTTAGGCTATTCTACACCAATCGCCATATGCCTTCAATAACAGGTCGTTGCAAAAGGAGGCTGGTGAAACTATAATGTCGCTATCGCCGGAACATGGCGAAGACAGGCTTGAAGCCGTAACCGAAAAAACAATTTCACTGCACCGGTCCCATCTACAATCCAAAAATGTATCGCATGAATGCGCTGACGAGGATACACCGATTTGTGTGCCTGGCGCTCATCGCCACGGCCATGGTCTGCATGTTGGTCCCTGCGCCCGTGGGCGCTGAAGGCGGGCGTGTCGTCGTCCTCGAGGTCAAAGGTACCATCACACCCATAGTCGCCAGCTATATCGAGCGGGGCCTGGCTGTTGCCGCAGAACGGCAGTCGACCGTGTGCATTATCCAGATGGACACCCCCGGCGGTCTGGACAGCGCCATGCGCGATATTGTGCAGGCCATCATGAACTCCGATGTCCCGGTGGCTGTCTATGTTCCCCCCGGTGGGAGGGTGGCTTCCGCCGGCGCCTTCATCACGCTCTCGGCGCACGTGGCGGCCATGGCGCCGGGCACCGAGATCGGGGCGGCGCACCCGGTCGCCCTGGGTGGGGACGGCATGGATGAGACCATGGTAGAGAAGGTTGTCAATGACGCGGTGGCCTATATCCGCAGCATCGCAGAGGCCACGGGTCGCAACGCCAGCTGGGCGGAGGAGGCGGTGCGGGACAGCCGTTCCAGCCCGTCCTCGGAGGCACTTGAACTGGGTGTCATCGATATCGTCGCCACCAGCCTGGACGATCTCCTTTCACAGCTCGACAGCCGCCAAGTGGAACTGATAAGCGGGGAAACGGTGACCATCGCTACGGCGTCGTCGTCAATCGACAATGTCGATATGAGCGCGCTGGAGCGCTTCCTGTATGCCATCACTGATCCCAACATCGCCTACATCCTGCTGAGCATCGGCATGCTGGGCATCACGCTGGAGCTGTTCAACCCGGGCGGCATCTTCCCCGGCGTGGTTGGTGGCATCTGCCTGCTGCTGTCGTTCTATGCGCTGGGCGTCCTCCCGATAAACTATGCTGGATTGCTGCTGATCCTCCTTGGATTCGGCCTGTTCATCGCGGAGGTGTTCACCACCACCAACGGCGTGCTTTCCGCCGGAGGCATAGCCGCCTTCGTCGTCGGGTCGATCGTACTCATGAGCGAGCCTGCATTCCACATCAATCGCGGGCTCATTGCCGGCGTCACGGTGGCCTTCGCAGGGTTCTTCATTTTCGTAATCGCGTCCGTGGTGCGCACCAGCCGCCGCAAGCAGCAGACAGGGCGTGATGCCATGATCGGCATAACGGCGGTGGCGAGAACGCCGCTCGACCCGTCGGGCACTGTATTCGCCCACGGCGAGCTGTGGCAGGCCACGCTGGACGAAGGCAGGGCAGAGACGGGCGAGGGGTTGGTGGTCACCGGGATCGACGGATTACATCTGTCGGTAAAAAAGAAAGAAGAAGGAGGTTGAACATGGATTATATCATTGGCGTTGTTGTCGTCGTGGCGATCGTGATCATGCTGCTGCCGGCGACTATAAAGGTCGTGTACCAGTATGAGGCGGGCGTGGTGTTCAGGCTGGGACGATTGGAGAAGACCCGCAAGCCGGGATTGCGCTTCATCATCCCGTTCATAGACCGCATGCGCAAGGTGGATACCCGCGTCATCACCATGGATGTGCCGTCGCAGGAGGCTATCACCCGCGACAACGTGACGGTCAGGGTGAATGCAGTGGTGTATTTCAGGGTCATGCATCCGGAGGCCGCCGTGGTCGAAGTCTACGATTACAAGCTGGCGACGTACCAGATCGCCCAGACTACGCTGCGGAGCGTGCTGGGACAGTCCGAGCTGGACGAGCTGCTGGCTCAACGGGAGAAGCTGAATCAGAAGCTGCAGCAGATCATCGATGAGCAGACGGAGCCGTGGGGCATTAAGGTGAGCGTCGTGGAGATCAAGGATGTGGAGCTGCCTGATGCCATGCAGCGGGCGATGGCGGCTCAGGCGGAGGCGGAGCGCGAGCGCCGCGCCAAGATTGTGCACGCCGAGGGCGAGTTCGAGGCATCGCAGAAGCTTACCGAGGCGGCGAGCGTCATATCCAAAGAGCCGGCGGCGCTGCAGCTGCGCTACCTGCAGACGCTGACGCAGATAGCCACCGAGAGGACCAGCACGCTGATATTCCCGCTGCCGCTGGAGATGCTCAGCGCCTTTCTGCCAAAAGAGAAGAAGTAGTAACGGGTTTCGGTCATCACTCGGCTTGGCTGGTCGATGCAGACCGCGCAACGTCATCGTCCGCCTCAGGCGGACGATCCAGATGTAGGGGCGAATGATAATTTGCCCTCCTGGATTGCGTCCCCATGAAAATGGGGATCAAGTCGGGCAATGACGGGTGTGAGAGTCGGCGATAACGATGGTATTGGAGATAGCGATGGAGGATGCGGTCGAGTTCCATATTACTTAAGAGCGAGTCAGTTACTCTCGCAGCGTGACATCCCCTGCGGCAATTGTGGACAGGCTGCCATCGTCGTGCCGTAGCAGCAGGTTGCCGTCCTTGTCCACATCCTCGGCGTAGCCCTGCTGTCGTATTCGAAAGGAATGTGGGACAATCCCACTTGACTTATAGTCCCACATGTGCTATATTTATGCTGCTATGGCGCAGGTAATAAAGGACACGCATTTTCACATGGTAGCCAGCGGGGTGAAACCGGATGCCAAGAAGAGGGTGGTGCTCTCAAAGGTCTCGGTACCGGACGATGTTACATACCATATATACTGTAATGACATCGGCCAGATAGTGCTTGACCCGTATGTGAGCGTACCCGCTTCTGAGGCGTGGCTGTTTAAAAACCCGCAGGCTCTGCAGTCAGTGGAGGCCGGGCTCAGGGAAGCGGCGGAGGGCAAGGTGTCAAAAGTCAACCTCGATGAGCTTTAGGATTCAGTTTTGTTCGATATATTCTGGACCGACCGAAGCCGAGTTGACTATGACCGTCTGAAGTGCGACCCATCGCAGAAAAAGCGTTACAATGCGGTTAAGAAGACTATCAAACTGTTAGCCTCTAACCCACGCCACAACAGCCTCCAGACACATGAGTTCACCAGCCTCAAGGGCCCTAAAGAGGAGAAGGTGTTTGTGGCTTATGCTGAACAGCGTACCCCTGCGGCATATCGAGTCTTCTGGTATTATGGCCCTTCCAAAAATGAAATCACTGTTTTCGCAATCACACGACATCCATAGAGCAACGATTGTGTCGACTCTGGTGGTCTGACAGGGCAGTCGATAAAGTTACCGTTTCACTCCCGCAGCGTGACGTCCCCGGCGGCGATGGTGGACAGGCTGCCATCGTCGTGCCGCAGCAGCAGGTTGCCGTTCTCGTCCACATCCTCGGCGTAGCCCTGCTGGACCTCGTCCCCGCAGCGCACCGTTACCCTCCTGCCAATTGTCTCCAGCCGCTGGCGCCACTGCTGGCATATCGGCTCGCCACGCTGTAATGCGGCGTACAGCGAGTCGAACTCGTTTAGCAGGGCGACAAGAACCTTCAGGCGCGATACCTTGCGGCCAAGCTCCATGCTCAGGCTGGTGGCGGTCCCGGCGATCTCCGGGATAGCGTTCGTATCCAGGTTCACGTTGATGGCGATGCCGACGATGGCATATCTGATGCTGTCGCCTGAGATGTCGGCCTCGCTCAGGATGCCGCTCACCTTGCGGTTGTTTATCAGGACATCGTTGGGCCACTTGATATCGGCCTTGAGTCCCGTAACCTGCTCGATGCCGCGGGATACCGCGAGACAGGCAACCATCGTTAGACGGCGCAGTATCTCCGGTTCCGGATACAGGAGTATGGAGAGCAGCAGGCTGCTTCCCGTCGGGGCCAGCCACTCGCGCTTGAGGCGTCCGCGCCCTGCGGTCTGGCGATCGGCGATTATCACCGTGCCTTCGGCAGCGCCGTCCTTTGCCGCCTGCTTGGCCACGTCCATCGTCGAAGCGGTTGTGGGATAGTAAAGGATGTTGCGGCCGATGAGCTTTGTGTCAATCGCCCCTCTAATCGATTCCGTCGAGAGTCTGTCCGTTTCCATTGCTTTTTTCACTTGCCATTGCCTGACTTGATTGGGCAATCCAGCAGCTCATTCAACGTATTATACTGGATCGTCCGCCTGAGGCTGACGATGACATTGTGAAATGTGAAAAGGGTCAGACGAACCTGTAAGCCGAGTTCTGTGCCCGCCTGCGGCGGACGGTGACCATCTATCTAGGGTGACAGTTACCCGCCACCTCAAGCAACCTACCCGAGGGTTCTAACGAGGCCGAGCGTCCTCTTCCCTTCTATTCGGTCTTGCTCCGCGGGGGGTTTGCCTGGCCTCCGATGTCGCCATTGGAGCGGTGAGCTCTTACCTCGCCGTTTCACCCTTGCCCGCCTGAGGCGGGCGGTATGTTTCTGTGGCACTTTCCGTATGCGCCGACTTACGCTGGCGCACCCTGGGCGTTACCCAGCCCGCTGCCCGGTGGAGCTCGGACTTTCCTCCCCACGGCCGAGCCGTAGAGCGGTCACCCGGTTCACCTGACCCCGGATATAAATATACTACAAAGCTGGCGATGAAGCAAATTATGTCACTTGGGAGTATTATCTACCTTCGCCAGAAAATCCAGCACCGCCATGCGGAACTTGTCTGGTATCTCGCCGCAAAGATCGTGGGCGCCACCTTTCAGGATGACCAATTCGGCATGTGGTATGCCTGCTGCCAGCTCCTTCGACATCCTGATCGTCATAAGGAGGTCCTGCCTGCCGACGATCACCAGCGTGGGCGCAGAAATCTGGTGGATACGATCTAGTGTGTCATGATCCAGGCAGGCATTTGTCTGATGAGTCATTCCATGAAGAGATTGCGGGTGCGGGTTCGACATCAAAAAACTGACCGCTTTCTCAACGGCGTTTGGCGCCGCAAAGAAATTTTTTGTCATTAACCAGGGGAGTGACTCCCGCAGTCGGTTTTCCAGACTGACGCCCTCCTGGAATAATTTATCCCAGGTTTTGATAATATGCTTTACCGCATTAGTTAAATGTGTGCTGCTGCTTGCAAGCGTTAAACTCTTTATCTTGTGGGGATATTTGAGTGCCAGCTCCTGTGCTATGAAGCTTCCCAGTGAGTGTCCCAGGATATGGGCTTTTCCGATGCCCAGTGCATCGAGGAGCCCGGCCGTATCGTCAGCCAGCATCTCGATCGAATACGGCACGTCGGGTGCATCGGTCCGACCTGATCCGCGGTTATCGAATGTTATTACCTTATAACCGCGGGAAAACTCGGCGATAACTGAAGACCAGCATGACAGGTCAACTCCCAGTCCGCAGATCAATACCAGGGGCTCACCTTCGCCGTGTATTTCGTAGTACATATTTATATCGCGGACCTTGACTGTGGGCATTGCGACCCCCTCTTTTATCGATGAATTATCGTAGAGGCTAAGCTACCATAGAGAATGCGATATCGATTGAAGTCTCAAGCGGCTGTCCTGCGTATCGCCTTCTTGCTGAGGGCGTCTGCCTTCTTGTTCTTCTCGCGGGGGATGTGCTGGACGCTGTATGACTCGAACTCGCCGAGCAGGCGGCGTATCTGCTCGTACTGCTGTTTCATCTTCTTGCTGCGATAGGTACCCTGGAGCTGCCTGACCAGCAGCTCGGAGTCGAGCCTGAGGTCGACCGCAGTTGCGCCCAGTCGCAAGGCTTCTTCCAGCCCGGCGATGAGCGCCATGAACTCGGCATTGTTGTTGGTGGACTCGCCGATATACTTCGATATCTCCGCGACCGCGCCGCCCTTTTCGTCATAGAGCACCACGCCGATGCCCGAAGGACCGGGATTGGGGATGGCGGCGCCATCGGAATAGATGGTGAGCCGATGGGATTGTTTCACAGCCTCAGCTTTGTCTCCACATGATCATCGTAGACCACGATACGCTCGACCAGGTATTGCAGCAATTCCCTCCTCGACGGAAGTTCCATGGATTCCCAGCGTTCGTTCATATTGCTAAGCGCTTCGAGGCGGTACGCGCGCCGCTGCTCAGGGGTAAGCTCACCATTGAGTTCGGCTGTTGCCAGCGCCAGCCTTCGCTCCAGTAGCCGTCCCTGCCGCACCAGCTCGCCGCCTTTCTCCCGCAGATCGTCCAGCGACATGTCGCCGCGGGCCGTTTCGTCAAGGTAACTACGGAACTTTCGCTGCATCGCCTTCAGCTTTTTAGTGAGCATCGCCTGCTCGGCTGCCTCCGCATCGTGATCATGATTACCTTGCGCAGATGCAAAATCGTCGGTGTGTGCGTCGCTGTATCTGTGCAGCATCGACATCACCAGCGTCTCCAGATCGTCGGCCTTGCGCGTGTGATACTGGCAGAAGCTCTGGTTGGTTCGCGACTGGCACTGATAATAGCGATAGGTTTTCCTGCTGCGCCCCCCGTCCCTGCTCCTGAGCCAGGTCTGGCTGCGGTTCACCCCCGTCATCCGGCTGCCGCAGTAGCCGCAATATACCATGCCGGAGAGAAGGAACGGGTTTCTCTCGGCCCTTTTGGGACTCTTGGGCATTGCGTTGAGCTTTTCCTGCACACGCTTAAAGATGAACTCGGGTACGATCGCCCGGTGGCTGGACGGCACCCTTAAACCGAACCTGGCATATGTCCCCAGATACACGCGATTGCGCAGGATGTCGCGTATCCCCACGATGCTCCATCTGCCCCCTCGACGCGTCGTGATCCCCTGCTCGTTCAGGTGGCGTGCGATGAGGCGAAAGCCCATGTTACGCTCCAGGTACATACGGTAGATCTGGATCACCGTCTCCGCTTCCTCGGGCACTACCTCCAGTTTCTGGTTAGCTCCGATGCGATAGCCAAAGGGTGTTTTACCCAGGCCCATCCCGTGGATGGCGCGGTACTTCATAGCCTCGCGCACCTTATCGCCACCCTGCTTTTCACCGCGGCTCTCCCGCCACAGGGCCACCGCCGATTCCAGCGGATCCATGGCCTCCTCGTCCATCAGGATGAGATCGACGCGCGAGGTCTCAAGCTCCAGTATCAGCTTTGCGGCCTCTTGAGGTTCGGGGTGCAGGTGTTTGACGTTTTTAACCAGCAGAGCGATATTATCCGTCTGCTGGCGTATGTAGCGCAGCATGCGCTCGAACTCGCTGAGGCTCGCTTTGCGGCCGGCGTCCCGCTCGACGAAGGTGGCAACCGGCTCATAGCCCCGCTGCCGGCACAGGCTGAGGTAGCGCTGCTCCTGCTCTTTCTGCGCTGGCTCAGCGAGGTCATCGCTATCTGGCGGCACCCTGAAGTAACCGATGGCTTTCATGCTTAACTCAAATATAGTATCCGTTCGCAGCTGCCGCACTGGACGATGTCATGTCCGCCCTTTACCTTCTGCATCTCGCTCATCGGCAGCGTTATGCGGCATCCCTGGCATATCCCCTGCTCCACCTTGGCCACCGCCCTGCCCTGCCTCTTCTTTCTCAACAACCGGTACAGCTCGAGCCTGGCAGGGTCGATTTTATTTGCCAGCGCCTCTCTACTCTCTGCCAACTGCGCCAGCAATGCTCTGAGCTCGTCTACTTCCTGAACCAGTAGACTCTGGGCTTCGCTCCACTCAGTCTCTATCCTGTCCGCATCCTCGCGTTTCGTTGCCATCTCCCCCCGCAGCGACTCGATCTGTGTCATGATTTCCAGCGTGGCATCCTCCATCTGCTCGATGTTCTTTTTATAGCCCTTAACCTGCTCCTGCATGCTGTTCAGTTCTTTGGGGTTCTTCACCGTTCCGCCGTACAGCTTGCCCTCCGCAGCGGCGACCTTGGCCCTGATGCCCTCTGCTTCCGCCTCCATCTCCCGTTGCCTGCGTTCCAGCTCATGCATCATCCTCTCGTCTTCGGACAGAAGCGCCCGTATGCGGCTCAGCGCCTCGCTTTCTCCAATACGGCTGTATACCTCCTCCAGCGCCTTGCTTTTCGAATCTATCTGCAGGTCTATTTCCTGTAGCTCGTATAGCTGTCTCGATATGCTCATAACTTAATCCTCTGAAATCACATTCTATGCGCCGAGTGGGGGTCTGTCAACAAAACCACAATCGAAGGTGATTATCCGGATACACTCAGGTACATGCATATCGCGCCGCAGGCAGCCACGTTCAACGATTCCGCCCTGTGCCTGTCGATCGGCACCCTGAACCGATGGTCGGCGATCCCCAGTATCTTCTGCGATAGTCCGGCGGCTTCATTCCCCAGCGCCAGCACGACCTTGTCACTTCGTTTCAATACCGATGGATCCTCGTCGCCGTTCAGGTCGGCAGCTATCAGACAGTAACCCTTGTCCTTCAGCGACTTTACAAGGTCAAGGTAATTGGCTGTCCGCCTTATACACAGCGACAGCAGTGTGCCCGCAGTCGATTGCACGCACTTGGGGGAAAGAGGATCGGCGCACCTGTCGGTGAGGATGATGCCGCCGTATCCGAAGGCGACGGCGGTGCGGATCAGGGTTCCCACGTTGCCCGGGTCCTGGATGTCCTCCAGCAGCAGCACCCTTTCGCCAATCGAATCGGGGAGGCGATCGCTGTAGATGTCGGGCGGCATCCTGACCACCGCCAGCAGGCCCTGGGGCGTCTTCGCCTGGCTGATGGAGTCGAACTGCCTCTCAGTTACGAGACGGATCGGGTAATCGCCACAGGTCGATAACGGCGTTTCGAAAGTCACGATCTCTATTATGGCATCGGGCCGAGTGCCGATTATCTGCTGAATGGCCCTGTCCCCCTCAACAAGGAACGCCCCGGCCTCCAGCCGGCCCTTATCGGTTGCCAGCCCCCTGTACCATTTGAGCGGCTTCAGCGGGATTCTATCCTTATCGTATGACATGCTCGTCCATCCGTTTCCTATTGAACGTCGAAGTCGACTCGCCGTTTCGCCTCAGGCGAACTCCTTGCAATGAATGACGTATTGTATCGGGATGGTTCAATCCTCCTCCACAATTGGAGCGATGCGCATCTCTGCCATGAATTGCACGTCGACGTACACTCCGAATATCCTGCGGTCGATTATGGCACCGGTCAGCACGATCGTACATGGCGCTCCCACGTATGGTACGATGCCCCCGTCCCTGCTGCACGGTTCGCCGTCCCCCTCCATCTTCGATCCGTCGATGGCCCTATCCGGCGAGTCGATATAGCTGTAGCTGTGTCCCGTGGTGATGTAGGCATCGATTGACCACATGGATGATATGCCCAGCGACTCGAATTCCACGGACATGGGCAGGTATGCCTGCAGCGAGCCGGCCGGGTCCGGTGCGCTGTCACCGATAACATATGCTGTAGCCGGCTTCGCACCGGATGTGCTGGTGGCGAACACATCCACATCGCCTGCGTCATCTGCCACACACAGTGTTCCGACGGCATCGCCGGCCAGCGCCCACGTCACCGTCGAATCGATGCCGGGAAACACATTCTTCAACACCATGGGATCCGACCTGAAACCGGCGGCGCCCAAGAACACCTCGCGTGAGCCGTTCACGATTGTTTTGCTTATCCTGATGTCCATGCTGGTACCCTCCGGTAACTGGAAGGAATATTCCCTTATCATTGTCTTCTGGATGCACATTCGCTGGCTCACATTGCTCTCCACCACCAGGTAGTGTACATCCCACCACTCGCCGGGCGGCGGCTCGGTGACCAGCAATATGCCGCTGGCCTCCCCGACCTCAACCGTCAAGTTGCCCTTCGTCTCCGGCATGTAATGGAAGGCGAGCTCAGTCGACGCGCCGGGCGCCAGCGTCACCGCCTGCGCATCGATGGCGCAGCCGCCGATGCTCAGGCTGGCAGTGTAATTGCCAGCAACACCCCCGGTGTTGGTGACGCTGGCGCGGATGGTCACCTCTCCGTACACCTCGACCGCTGCCGGTGATATCGCCAGGTCCGAGACCTCGTACTGCGCCGGCGACGGAGCGCATGAGATGGCGGTAAGCATCGAAGCTGAAAGTACGGCCAGGCCTCCGCCGATCGAGATTAACACATTAGTAACGCTCATATCGAATCGCCGCACTAAAAATTGCGCCTGTTGTGTGATTATATCGCATACGCCTAATAAAAATCCCCTGTCGGATAGGGGATAATGGATTATTGTAAAAGAATATCGGGTATCGCTAAACGGAATCGAATGGACTGTAGCCTGTATGTTCAGCTCCGCAATACAGGCATCTTTGATGTCCCCTGAAGAGGGTGCGTCCACACGATTGGCATACCCTGATAGCGGTAGTCATCTTTCCATCAAGCTTGCCATCGCGAAGGTCTATCTCATTCACTTTGTTGATGATGTATTCCTCATCGAGCTTTTTATCCTCTGCCATGATTTCCCAGAGCGCACGGCAGATTAGTGTCAACTTATTTATAGCGGCATTCAGGTCCCTGACATCAGCTCTCAGCTTATTCAGGTCCGGTTTGGCGCTCATTGCTTCAAATTCAGCTTTACGCGCAGCCTGGTCCCCCTGATCATCCATCAGTCCCTTTTGCTGCATCAATAGCCAGAACAACCCCGGATTTATATTCATCGTCTAAACCCATAGCTCCGTTAAGGGATCTGCCCTGTGGCCTCTTTAATCGTGCTGAACAGCAGGTCGCAATCCACGGTATTCTTGTTGAGGTAGTTCTTGACGCCGGCCTCCCTGGCAGTGGCAACGAACGTGTCGTCGCCGAAGCCCGTCAATACGATGATTGGCGTGGAAGGTATGCGGGAATGCACGGTGTGGAACGTGTCCAGCCCGATGCTGCCGGGCAAACCCAGGTCCAGCAGGACGAGGTCGAAAGCCTTTTCGCCCAGTAACTGCAGCGCTCCTTCCAGGCTTTCGGCATGCTCGATTTCGTAGTGAGCAGCATCTACCTCTTTCAGCATCTCCTCAAGCAGACGGGCGTCTCCGGGGTTATCCTCTACCAGCAAGATCTTCATCGTTCTACCCTCACCTCTCGTGCAGTCGACAAGGCCAAAATCGCGCTGACCGATTGGATAGTTGTCTTCAACAGGCAGCCTGATTTATGTAACATGCTCGACTCTATTTTTATTAGCTTCTTTGGCTAATTTTATCACAATTTAAAAAATTGTCCAATCGCCAGCGCTACCTGAACTGTCGGGAAACGCGATCGATGCGTTCCATCTCATCGGGGGTCAGCGCCAGCTTCATGGCAGCGGCGTTGTGCTCTGTCTGCTGCGGGCTGGTGGCTCCCGGTATCGCCACGACAGTTTGGCCACGAGAATTAACCAGCCAGTTGAGGGCTACCTGCGCCACCGTCGCGCCGCGGTCGGAGGCGATCTGCCCCAGTACCTCGATGACGGGCATGCTTCGCTTGAGCATTCGTTTCATCACCTGCCTGCGGAAGGCGGGACGGCTCCTCAGCCCTGCCGGCTCCGCGTGAAACTTGCCGGTCAGCAGCCCCATCTCCAGCGGCATGTAGCAGATGATGGTGATGCCCAGCTCTACGGCGGCGTCCAGCACGCCTCTGGTCTCGACCTTGCGGGCGAGGAGGTTATACCTCACCTGGTTCGATGCCAGCGGTATGCCGCGCCGGGCGAGTGCATCGTGGGCCCGCCGCATCTGCGCAGCCGAGAAGTTGCTCACGCCGACGGCGCGTATCCTGCCTGACTCTACCTGTCCAGCCATGGCGTCCATCTGCGACTCTATGGAGGAGAAGGAGAACGGCCAGTGTATCTGGTACAGGTCAATGCCGTAAGGCTCGACGTTCCTCAGCCTGTCATCGATGGTGGATTCGATGGAGCGCGCCGTTTTGCATACAGGCCACCACTTGTCGGCGATGACGACATCCCCGCGGACCTTCCCCGCCGCCTGCAGCGCCCGCGCCAGCCCCCTCTCAGAGCGGCCGTCGCCATAGGATGACGCGGTATCGAACCAGTTTATGCCGCCATCCAGCGCCGCTTTCACGACGTCGTTTGTAACCTGAGTGTTCAGCTTCGACCATGTGAATCTGTGCAGCCCCTGCCCTTCCGAGAACTGCCACGTCCCCAGACCTATGGGGCTGATCCGGATATCGGTTCGTCCCAGAAATCGTTTCGGGATTGCATCGCTGTTATTCGAAACCACTGGAGATACTCCTCGTCTTCAGGCATTCGCGGGCCAGAAAGCCCAGCATATCACCCCGCCGATGACAATGATGATGGGACCGATCCACCACACGGTCCTGATCTCGTCGAGGTCACGGTTGAGCGGCAGCGGCAGTCGCACCAGCGTCAGGCAGGCGCCGAGGAATACCAGGACGATTCCAAATATGTACATTTCACCTTTCTCCCTGTAACCATGTGAATGGTGTTGGGAAAGATTACATCGCAATTCAGAATTTGTCAACCGGTCTGCCGATAGATGCGATACCGGGATTGGTCGACTGGGGCCTGTTGACTAACAGGATTGTTTGGGAATACAGTTATATCGTCTGATTAAAGATGTTGGTCTGAAACACGCCGTCGCTGATGTAAGTATATTTCCAGGAGGAGTATTGATGATGAGCTGGGATGAGTTGTTCTTCGGCATAGCTGACTTGCTGTCCAAGAAAAGCACTTGCCTTCGCCGGCAATACGGATGCGTCCTCGTCCGCAACAGGGTGCCGGTAGCGATGGGCTATAATGGCGCGCCGCGCGGCGCTACTCACTGCGCCGATATCGGTTGTGCCAGAGAAGGGGTGCCTTCCGGCCAGCAGCTGGAGAAGTGCCGCGCCGTGCATGCTGAACAGAATGCGGTTATAAACGCCGCCCGCGAGGGGGTCAGCACGGTCGGCACCGAATGCTATATCCGTGACATACCCTGCCCGGCTTGCGCCCGCATATTAATCAATGCTGGTATCACTGCAGTGCATTATTGCAATCAGGATTATCCCGGGTGGGAGTTCTCCGCCAGGCTTTTCGGGGAATCGGGGGTCAGGCTGGTGCTGCACAAGATGGACGATAAGAAATGATGAGCAGTTGATTGTGTCCATTAGCGTTCTGTATGTGTTTGGGGGGTATTTTCAAAAATTTAGTATGCAAGAGCTGATTCGTGAAATAGAAGGATACCTCGAGAAGCAGAAGGAAACCATCCCGGTTCCGGTCAGGCGAAAGCTGCAGGCTCAAGCACAGGCGCAGGAGACTGCAGAACAGGCTTATACCAGAAGGCTGCAGGAACTGGGGTGGTAATTACTGGTTTCCTGCGAAGGCAAAGCAACACTCGATACACGTTAACATAGGCCGAATGATTCGTTCATTCGGCTAAATCTTTTCCCGCTGTGAAAGCTTGTACCACGGATGGAAGCTTATGATGCACTGGCGGCAACTGTCCTCCTTGAGCGATCCGTTTCGCACCATGTTGAGGGCTATCAGGTAATCCTCCATGCGGTCCAGGATGAGGAAATGTTCGTCCACATATTTGTGTGCCCTCTCCCCGATCCTTGTTGCCAGTTCCGGTTTCTCCAGCAGGCGGACGATTTTCTGTGCCGCTACACGCGTATTGGTGAAGAAAAATCCGGTGACGCCGTTCTTTATCTGGAGAGAGATGGCTCCCACGTTGGAGGCGATCACTGGCTTCTTTTTCCACATGGCCTCGGTTACGGTCAGCCCGAAGCCCTCCCGGGTAGAGGGCTGCATTATCACGCTGGCCGCCCGCTGGAGCGCGTTCACTTCATGCCAGTTCTGTATGCGGTCCTCCAGCGACAGGAGTAACACATGTGCACCGTCATCGCCATGTGTCATCTCTCGTATCCTGTCCAGCACCATCTCGCCCTCGGGATCGTCGCTGGCGGTGCCGCCGGCCAGCACCAGCTGGCATGGTAAAACCTTGCGTACCTCCCGATAAGTGGCGATGGTCCGCTCTATCCCCTTCCACCTGTCGTACCTGCCTATCTGGGCGATGATAGGCACCCGCGGGTCTATCTGGTACTTGTTCAATACCTTTTCGATCTCATGAGGTTCCAGCTCCCGGTTCTTCTCTGACAGCGGGTCGATGAATGGAGGTATGAGAAACTTGGGCAGCGGCCAGCACGAGATGATGTAGTGGGCTGCGGTGAAGATGGCCGCATCGTAGTAGGTGGTCTGGTCCATGATGAAATCCCACAGGCTGGGGTTGGCCCTCAGGGCCGATTCTTCGACATCGATATGGCATCTCCAGAACCATACCTGGTCTGACTTACGGAGGTACTGGGACAGGCCCAGCGGCTGGGGGTCGTGCACCAGTACCACGTCATGGTTGTTATCTAGCACATGCTCGCTGGCGAATTGCTCCATGTTGTGGATATAGCATTCCTTCATATCGCTCGTGAACGAGCCCTTCATGCCCTGCAGCAGGTTGTGTAGCCCCTTCGTGCATTCGAAGTACTCCCTAGTGCCACGTATTACCTTCCATTCCGTGTCCAGCCCGAGCGCATTGAGCAGCGGGATGGAGCTGAACAGCATTTCGGCAACCCCTCCGCCTTTAGCGGTGGCGTTGAGTTCAAGCAGCCGGCAGCCCTTAAGTTTTGCGGCAGCGTCCAGCAGGTCCTGCACCCTGACCTCGCCGAATGCTTCGGCGTAAGACTGTAGCGGCGGTATCGAAAGAGGACGGAAGCCCTTTCTCGTGCTGTACACGGTGCCATCCTCGAGGGGATACTGCACTTTATCGATGTTCATTGCGCAATCAATTTTTACAGCTTCCAGGCTGGGAACGTGAGCTATATGCCCGACGGGTTTTGTACATTTTACATCAGCCGCCAGGTGATTCCAACCCCGAATCGAAACATCTTTGCTAACCCATATGTCGAACCATCGGGGGAACAGGCATCGTGCACTTTTATGCAGAAATACCTATTTTGATATAGATGTAGATATATTTAAGTTTGCATATTGACAATAATTTATGCACATGGTATATACAAACAAGTGGTTGTTTTATTTGGACTCCCGGGATTCTCAAGGGAATAGCGGGGGTTTTTTGTTTATTCATGAGAACGAATTAAGGAGGTGGTGGTCAATACTACAGACACGGTGAGTAGCGCGAACACGAACCCATAGCATTTTTAAAAAGGAGGGTATATGAGGGGAAGAATAAAATATGCAGTAACATTTATACTGGTGCTGGCGATGGCAGCGTCCATGGTGCCAGTCTTAACAGTTGCTCCAGCACATGCGCAGCCGCCTGCCATGATAGGTGCGGTGACTGGCTGGACCTGGGAATGGTGCTATAACTCACCCACGTCGGGGGAATGCGAGGGTGGGTACCCGTACAATACGAACTCCCGTAACAGTATCATGGTCGTCTTCGAAAATTGCTGGGAGCCGTACGTTGATCCCGAGTGGTTCCGCATCGATTATACATACACTCAGGGTGGAAGGGTAGTGACAGCTTTGAACGTGATACCCGCCGCGGCCGAATACCACTGCTGGTTTGAAGGCGAAAACTACGGCCTGGTGTTCCTCACCCTGCCATCCAATGCCAAGCCCATGGCCACAGATGCTACCCCGATTGTCTACATGGTAGATGAAAACGGCGTGCCTTTCGATGAAGAAACGGCGGTTGACGGCATCGCCCCGATGCTGGAGATCGATGTCCAGGGCGACCCGCATGCCGGCGGTCCGGTAAATGTGGTTGTCACCGCCAGCGAACCCCTTGATTATGCATACCTGCTCCTCGATTGCGATGGCGGCGGGCTTCCCACCATCGAGTGGTTCCCCATAGGCATGGAGGGTCCCAACGAGTATGGAGGCTACTGCGACGGTGTCGGCGTTGACGGGTGCTGGTGGGGCATCGAAGAGCCAGGGTATGTGGCCTACTGGGATTTCCTGTTGGAGGCGTCGGACCCGCAGGATACCTTCTACGTAGAGGTCCTGGCACACGACTACACCTATTGTGACGGTCCATGGTGGATGCATGAGAAGTGGAACACGGAGAGCGTGTTCATCCAGGGCAAGGACACCCTGGTGATGCACCTGTGGGAAGGCTGGAACCTGATATCCTTCCCTCGTACTCCGGTGGATCCTACCCTGCAGGCGGTCTTCGGTGACATGGGTGTCACCAAGGTGTACACCTACGAGAACTACCGCTGGTACGGTGCAATGTACGATGCCGAGAGCGGCAGGTGGTTTACACCCAGCGGGCTCCGCGGACTGTCGCGGGTGAAGCCCGGCGTGGGCTACTGGGTGTACTGCTCCCCGCTGGGCGATTGGCCTGAAAGCGAATGGTACTGGTGGTATCTGACGCAGATGGCAAGCGAAAAGCTGGGGATGCAGGTGTATGTAAACACGGTGTGGAACGACCTGATAGTAGAGATGGAACCTGCCGGCACCGCCGGTGCAATTCCACCTTCCTACCGTCTGCAGAAGGGGTGGAACCTGGTAGGTGTACCCGTCATGGGCTCGCTGGACCTGATGCAGATGGAGTACTGGGGTGGTGCGCCCACGCTGACGCACGTGCCCATGACCAAGGTAAGCGACTTCCTCAGCGGCGTGGAGTGGAGCTCCCTATTCTGGTACCTGCCCACCCTAACGGCTTACTATGAGGACCCCGATGATGATGATATGGTGCTGATCTGGCCCGCGGGCTACCACGGCACCACGCCGGGCACCTGCGACAACCCCGACTGGAAGGTGGGCTTCTGGATGAGCGCCTTCTCCAACTTTGGTGTTCCCTTCGGTCTGGAGGAACCCGCAGACCTGGCCGTGTACGAGGACTACCGTGGAGAGTTCGTGGCGGACATCATCGATGACTGGTTCCTCGGGGAGTTCTGGGGATATACAGAGTACGGGGACCTTTTCGAGGGCGAACTGTACGGTGAGATTGGGTGGGACGGATCGGCCTCCGGCACCGTATATGGATACATCGGGCGCGAGGATTATGACGAAGATTTCTACGGAACCTTCACCGGCTGGTACTATCCCATGGATGGCATCCCCGTAGGCGGCTCATTCACCGGTACCACGGATAGTGGCAACATCATACAGGGGACCTATGGCGGGAATATAGGCCCTGGAGACCCGGACTTCGTTGGCAGCGTCCAGGGGACCATTTACCCGGCGGACGCAGGGTTGATGGAGACCACCGTGCCCGTAGTGATGCCGGGCTACGGCTACTGGGTGTACGTCACCGAGCCCGGAGTACTGGTTCCGGTCAGATAGAAGCTAAATAGAACCTGAATACCTCAAGCATGAAGCGATCCCTCCCCCCGTTTTAACAGCGGGGGGAGGGACTGGCTCGATAGAATTGAAATGGGCAGTAAGTCTAAAACCATAGCAATCCTGTCAGCCATGCTTGTGGCCGCATTCGTCGGTGCGGGCACGGCGCTGGCAGATGAGGGAGGGGTGCCGCCGTTTCCCACCGTATACAGCGGTATGGTGTACGTTGGGGGGCAGCCCGGCGGCGCCGGACTTATCGTCTCCTGCTCCATACTGGACTGGAACTCTGCGGAAGGGGAAGGCGCAGAGGCGGGCGAGCCCACCAATGCGGACAGCGAATATATTTTCGTGGTGGCCCCACCGGATGAGAAATACGACGGCGAAACCATCATTTTCTATGTGAACGGTGTCCAGGCAGACGAGACGGACACCAAGCATACGGTGGATGAGGTGACCGGCTTCGACCTGCACATAGACGCCCTCCCCTCCCCCGGCCCCACGTCCACATCGGCCAACGTGACCACTCCTGTTCCAACGCAGACATCGGTCGGCCCCACGAGCACAGGCGGATCGCCTGTGGCTACTCAGACGCCGGCGGCCACGCAGACGTCGCAGCCAACATCGCCACCGGCACCTCCTCCCACGCCAGCGGCGGGCGGTGGCGGGCTGAGTGGGGGCGCAGTGGCTGGCATAGCCGCCGGGGCTCTGGTACTGGGAGCTATCACCGTACTGGCGCTTAATCGGATCAGCGGCAGGAAACCGCCACGCCAGCCCCGGAAAACCGTCAAGAGATAATCAGTCGTCCGCATGCTTCCATTTGCCAATGGCGACATGGGGAGAAGTGCAAAAATGCATCGAGGTATCCACAGGCTCGAACGTGTATCCTGAAAGGGGTTGGTGGGCCCGGCAGGGATCGAACCTGCGACCAATCGGTTATGAGCCGACCGCTCTGCCGCTGAGCTACAGGCCCACGGGGCAGAATTAGTCTAC
The DNA here is from genome assembly GCA_964428725.1 of uncultured Dehalococcoidales bacterium. GTDB lineage: Bacteria > Chloroflexota > Dehalococcoidia > E44-bin15 > E44-bin15 > CAYRYW01. The sequence continues at coordinate 3,161 of CAYRYW010000005.1, read as the reverse complement.
AAAAATATGGGGCGCAGGTCAAGCTGCAGGGCTTTGTTTTTTCCACCTGTTACCTTATAATCTATTTACTGCTTACCGCTGAGTGCGACGAATCTGGATGAAAGAAACGACTATCGCAAAATATACTCCACAGGAGATCGAGCCCAGGTGGCAGCGGAGATGGGCTGAGGACCGCCTTTACGAGGTCAGCGAGGACGACTCGCGGCCCAAGTGGTATGAGCTTACCATGTTCCCCTACACCTCCGGAGACCTGCACGTCGGGCACTGGTACGCCATGGCGCCATCGGACGTGCATGCGCGATTCAAGCGGATGCAGGGATATAACGTGCTGCACCCCATGGGGTTCGACGCCTTCGGGCTGCCGGCGGAGAACGCCGCCATAAAGCGCGGCATACATCCATACAAGTGGACCATGGACAACGTCGAGAGGATGCGCGGCCAGCTCAGGCGCATGGGTTCCATGTACGACTGGCGCCGCGAGGTCATCACCTGTCTCCCCGATTACTACAAATGGACGCAGTGGTTCTTCCTAAAGCTGTACGAGGCCGGGCTGGCGTACCGCGACAGGGCGCCGGTCAACTGGTGCCCCAACTGCCAGACGGTGCTGGCCAATGAGCAGGTGGTGGGCGAAGGTCTGTGCGAGCGCTGCGACACTCCGGTCGTACGCCAGGATCGCGAGCAGTGGTTCTTCCGCATCACGCGTTACGCTGAGGAGCTGCTCGACTTCAGCCAGGTGGAGTGGCCGGAGCGCATCAAGATCATGCAGCGCAACTGGATCGGGCGCAGCGAGGGCGTGGAGATAACCTTCGGCATCGATGGCGGCGGCGAGTTCAGCGTGTTCACCACGAGGCCCGACACCATCTACGGCGTTACCTTCGTCGTCTTCGCGCCGGAGCACCCGCTGGTGCAGCGCCTGACCACCCCCGAGCGCCGGGCTGATGTCGAGCGTTACATCGAGCGCACCCGCCGGGCGTCGGATATCGAGCGCACCTCCACCGAGCGGGAGAAGAGCGGCGTCTTCATCGGCGCCCATGCCATCAATAAACTTAACGGGGAGCGCGTGCCGATCTACATCGCCGACTACGTGCTGATGAACTACGGCACCGGCATCGTCATGGCGGTGCCGGCCCACGACCAGCGCGACTTCGAGTTCGCCCGGAAGTACGATATACCGGTGAAGGTGGTCATCGCTCCGGAGGGCTGGAACGGCGAGGAATTTTTTCAAGCCCACGTCGACGCCGGCACCATGGTCAACTCGGCAAAGTTCGATGGCATGCACAGCGAGGGGGCGTGGCACGCCATCGCCGACTACATGGAGCATAAGAACTACGGCAGGCGCACGGTGAGCTACCGCATCCGCGACTGGCTCATCTCGCGTCAGCGCTACTGGGGCGCACCGATCCCCATGATCTACTGCGACAGGTGCGGCATAGTCCCCGTCGCCGAGTGCGACCTGCCGGTGCTGCTGCCGGAGGACGCCGAGTTCAAGCCCACCGGCGAATCTCCGCTGAAATACTGTGAATCTTTCGTGAACACGACCTGTCCCGGATGCCATGGCCCGGCGCAGCGGGAGACCGACACCATGGACACCTTCATGTGCTCATCGTGGTACTTCCTGCGTTATACCAGCCCCGGCTACGGCAGCGGTCCCGCCGACCCGTCCCTGATGCGTTACTGGCTCCCCGTGGACCAGTACACCGGCGGCGCGGAGCATGCCGTCATGCACCTGCTGTACGCCCGCTTCTTCGTCAAGGCCATCCGCGACCTGGGCGTCATCGAATTCGGCGAGCCGTTCAGGCGGCTGTTCAACCAGGGCATCATCATCAGCGGCGGGCAGAAGATGAGCAAGTCCCGCGGCAAGGTCATCGCCCCCGACGAATACGTATCGCAGCTCGGCGCCGATACGGTGCGCATGTATCTCATGTTCATCGGGCCGTGGGACCAGGGCGGCGAGTGGGACGACAGCGGCATCAAGGGCGTGGCGCGCTGGCTCAACCGGGTGTGGTCGCTGGTGCTGGATGAGTATGTGCCCAGGGCTGTCGACGACGGCAAGACCAGGGAATTGAGACGCATAATCCACAGGACGATTAAAAAAGTCACCGGCGACCTCGAGAATTTCCACTTCAATACCATGATCGCCGCCCTGATGGAGTTCACCAACCACCTGTCGAAGATATTTGAGGAAGGCTCGGCGCAGGCGGATGCCTTCCGCGAAGCCATCGAGGCGCTTATAAAGATGATGGCGCCCAGCACGCCGCACATCGCCGAGGAGCTGTGGGTGAACACCGGCCACGAGTACAGCGTGCACAACCAGCCCTTCCCCTGCTGGGACGATGAACTGGCCGCCGCCGACGAGATCACGCTGGTGATACAGGTGAACGGCAAGCTGCGCGACAGGGTCGTCGTGCCGGCAACGATAACCGAGGCCGAGGCCCGCGAACTGGCACTGGGGCGCGAGAAGGTGAAAACTTATGTCAATAATAAGGATGATGTGAAGATCATCTACGTCCCGCATCGGCTTATCAATATCGTGACATCTTGAGCTTATCTGATTATTGGTGTATACTACACCTACTTTACTCGGAGGTAACGACCATGAAAGTATCCTGTCTTCAACAGAATCTAAGTAAGGGGCTGAGCATAGTCGGGCGGGCGGTGGCCACCAGGTCCACCCTGCCCATAACGCAGAACGTCCTCATCTCTACGGAGAAGTCGCGACTCAAGCTGGCAGCCACCAATCTGGAGATCGCCATCTGCTGCTGGATGGGGGCAAAGGTGGCCGAGGAAGGCGCCATCACCGTCCCGGCGAGGCTGTTCACCGATTTCGTCAATGCGCTGCCAGAAGACACCATCGATATGTCGCTGTCGCTCAAGACCAAGACCGTGGACCTCAAGTGCGCCCGCTTCTCGGGGCGGATCAACGGCGTCGATGCCGAGGAGTTCCCGCCGATACCCTCGATAGGCGATGGCATCACCACCAAGGTTGACGCCGATGCGCTGCGCACGGCTATCAATCAGGTGGTATTCGCCGCTGCCACGGAGGAGACGCGACCGGTGCTCACCGGCGTCCTCAGTCAGTTCGATGGCAAGAGCCTGACGCTGGCCGCCGCCGACGGCTTCAGGCTGGCGGTGCGCAAGTCGACGCTGGCGCAGCCGGTGGC
>CAYRYW010000004.1:0-122036 GCA_964428725.1 uncultured Dehalococcoidales bacterium | reverse complement strand
TTTATCCTCATGACACCATTATAAGTGTCACCAATCTATCTGAACTAGCTCAGATTCGCTGGACAGCACACCGCCTGAAGCCCAGTTCTCCCTGGCAACATCCTCGAATATGACGATGGTGGATTCCGGCGTTGTCTCGGCGATCCTGACGACCGCATCGGTGATGGCCTTTGCCAGTTCCGCCTTCTGCTGTTTCGTCCTCCCGGGCCACATCTCGATTTTGACTATCGGCATATGTTTCACCTCCGGTTGTCAATCATGGATACAAGTAGTATATTATAGAAACCCTCGGAGGTTAATATGGGTCCCGGTCCGTGGCACCGACTGAAGCTGAAGATCAAGAAGGCACTGGGCAGGAACATATTCCTGTGCGACAGCTGCAAGTGGGACTGGCGCAGCACCTGCCACAACCCGGCGCGGCCCAATGCCACCTGGTGCCCGGATTATGAGAAGCGCGGCAAGTAGTCACCAGCCGTCGCTCAACCTCTGTATCAGGAATTGCGGCAGCCCGGCCTCCATCATCCGCCGCTGCGTGCGCTCCACGTCGTACGTTACCCGGTAGTGGCTTATGCGACTTTCGTTCGTATCGTAGACGGCGTATGCGGCACGCGGGTCGCCGTCCCGCGGCTGCCCCACGCTCCCCGGGTTTATCAGCAGCCGTTCGCCGCCCAACTCCAGTGTGGGGTGCAGCTCCAGTTGTCGGCAGTTACCTTCGCAGAGATGGAAGACGGCGGGCGCGTGCGAGTGGCCTATGAGACAGTATCCCGTGTCGAAATGGGCGAAATTTTCCCCGGCTGTGTGCGCCGACAATACGTATTCCCATATTGGGTCGCGGGGACTGGCGTGCACGATGGTGAAGTCGCCGCGCACGAGCGTCAGCGGCAGGTTGTCCAGGTACGCGATATCGCCGTCCGACAGCTGCTCGCCGGTCCAGCGACAGGCTGCGGCGGCATGGGGATTGAAATCGCTGATATCTATCCGGCCGATAGCTCCCCAGTCGTGGTTGCCTGCCACGCACAGGTGTGAATGCCGCCGCAAAAGGGCGATGCAATCAGACGGCTCCGGGCCATAGCCGACGATGTCGCCCAGACACCACAGCTCATCGCATCCACCGACACGCTCGATATCGTCCAGCACCGCTTCGAAAGCTGCAAGGTTGCCGTGGATGTCAGCCAGTATCGCCGCTATCATTGTATTGCCGCCATGGTACAACTATATCAGCTTGCGTTCAGCCTCGCTAGATAACTGTGTAAAAAGCGGGTATAATCAACCCGTATGAAGATATCCGAGATGGGCGAGTTCAAGTTAATCGAGTCCCTGTCAAAACTGGTGGGAAAGCCCCGGGACGATGCGGTGATCATGGGCATTGGCGATGACGCTGCCTGCTGGCGCACCGAGGACGGAATGCTGCTGGCTACCACGGACTCGCTTGTCGAAGGGGTGCACTTCACCTTGAAGGTGACCACCTGGCGTGAGCTGGGATGGAAGGCGCTGGCGGTAAACCTGAGCGATATCGCGGCCATGGGTGGTATCCCCAAGTATGCCATGATATCGCTGGGCGTCCCGCGCGATACCGACGCCGAGAACATCAGCCGGCTGTACCAGGGGATACTGGAGCTGGCGCAGGCTTTCGATGTCGATATCATCGGCGGCGACACGGTGGCCTCACCGGTCATGATGATAAACATCACGCTTATCGGCGTTGTGCCTGGCGGACAGGATATACTTACCCGCAAGGCGGCTGTCCCCGGGGACCAGGTCGCGGTCACCGGGCACCTTGGCGCCTCGTCGGCCGGGCTGGCAATGCTCAACCGCGAGATCGAATTCAACTACCACATAGCTAAGGCCCTCAGGGAGGCGCACCTGAAGCCTAGCCCCCGCGTGGCCGAGGGGCAGGCGCTGGCGCGCTGCGGTGTGAAGGCCTGTATCGACCTCAGCGACGGCCTGATGGGCGACCTTGAGAAATTATGTAAATCCAGTGGCGTGGGCGCACGCGTCTTCATCGACCACATACCATGCCATCCGGCAACCGTAGAATCGTTCGAGGACGCAGCCGTAACCTTCGCGCTCACCGGCGGAGAGGACTACGAACTCCTGTTCACCGCAAAGGCCAGTGTTATCGAGGGTGTAAGGGAGGCGGTCTCCTGTCCGGTAACGGTTATCGGGGAGGTGGTCAAGGGGCGTGGCATACGGGCGCTGGACGAGGCGGGCATCGAGGTCCACGTTGGCGACAGGGGATGGGACCACTTCGGCAGGAGAGGTCGGTGACGGCCATCACCACAGGCAGTCCCGAGGAAACACAGGGACTGGGCCGTGAGCTGGGGAGGCTGGCTCAGCCGGGCGACATTTATCTCCTCGTCGGCAACCTGGGCAGCGGCAAGACGTGCCTGACGCAGGGCATCGCCTGGGGGCTGGATATCGATGGCTATGCCACCAGTCCCACGTTCGTGATCGTCAACCAGTACCGCGGCAGGCTGCCGCTATACCATATCGACCTGTACCGCATCGACAGCATGGCGGCGGCGCTGGACCTGGGACTGGACGATTACCTCTACGGAGATGGCGTTTGCGTGGTGGAATGGGCTGATCGCGCTATGGATGCCCTCCCCGCCGAGCATTTACTGATTCAGATAGCCTATGCCGGCGATAACAGTCGCAGGCTGGAGTTCAAGCCGGGCGGGGCGCGCTACCGCAAACTGCTGTCGGAACTGGTCGGGGCAGAAACGTGGAACTAGCCATAGACACCTCCACCGATATCGCTAGCATCGCCCTGTCCGCCAGCGGTGTGGCCGTAGCTGAGATGACCTGGAAGGCGGGGCAGAACCATACCGTCGAGTTGATGCCAAATATCATTCAGCTGCTGGCTCAGGCAAAAATCGATATCAACCAGGTAAAGGCGATCATCGTGGCAAAGGGACCCGGCAGCTTCAACGGGCTGCGCGTGGGCGTGGCGACGGCCAAGGGTTTCGCCCTATCGCTGGATGTCCCCATCGTCGCCGTCGGAACGCTCGAAGTGCAGGCCTATCCGTATGCCCCTGCCCTGCTGCCAGTCTGTTCCATACTCCCCGCCGGGCGAGAGGAGATCGCCGCCGCCACGTTTCGCCAGGTCGACGACGAATGGCGCATGCTGGTTGAGGAACACATCACCACCGTCGACGAAGTATGTCGCCAATCCGACGGCACCACCATATTCTGCGGGCGCTTCCCCGCCGGGCTGGTCGACCGCATACGCGATTTGCTTGGAGGTCGGGCTATTGTGAAGAACGATGCACTGCGCCGCGCCGGCTTTTTGGCGGAGCTGGGCTGGCGCCGGCTGGCGCATGGCGACGCTGACGACGCGGCCACGCTGCAGCCGCTGTACCTGCGGCGGCCGTCGATAACCACACCACGAAAGGGTAAGAGATGAAACTGAAGGACATGCCTCCCATAGATGTGGAGAACTACACCTTTTGCTTTGGCTGCGGCCAGGACAATCCCATCGGGCTGAAGCTTAAGCCGTACCAGCAGGGCGACGAGGCGCACTGCGAGTTCGTCGCCGGCGAGCACTATCAGGGCTGGCCCGGCATGGTGCACGGCGGCATCATCAATACCATGCTGGACGAGGTGATGGCCTACGCTGCGGTGTACCGCGGGCTGCACTGCGCCACGGCGTACATGGAGGTGCACTTCCGCGAGGGCACGCCGGTGGGCAACAGGTTGCATATAAGTGCGAAGGTAACGGAGGTGCGACCCCGGACCGCCGAGGTCGGGGGTCGCCTGACCGACGAAGACGGCACGCTGCTGGCCGAATCGCGGGCAACCATGTACATAGTCAGGGATGAAAAGGGTAAGAAGGATGCAGATTGAGGATGGAGCACTGGCGATGAAGTCGAACACCGGCTCGCGCATCGTCGCAATCGCTCGGGCGCGAGCCGCGCCGCATCAGCAGCATACCGTACAAGGACAGATGCAGATATGATCGAATGGCAGGGACCCCCGCTGCGCAGCGTTGACCTCAGCACCTACACGGCGTGTTACGCCTGCGGCCGCGATAATCCCATCGGCCTGAAGCTGCATATACGCCGGGACGGTGACATCGCCAGGACCGAGTTCGTCGCGGAGGAGCATCACCAGGGCTGGCCCGGCGTGCTGCACGGCGGCATACTGAACACCATCCTCGATGAGGTCATGGCCTACGCCGCCATTTACCGCGGCCTGTACTGCGTCACCGCGAAGATGGAGGTCAGGATCAGGAAGACGCCGCTGGTGGGGCAGAGGTATCTCGCCGGCGCGTGGCTGACGTCCCATCGGCGGAAGCTGGTGGAGGCGCAGGCGGAGATAACCCTGGAGGACGGCACAAGGGTAGCCGAGGGGAAAGCTACGATGTACCTCGTAGAGGAGATCTAGAAAGGAATCAAGATGACAGTACAGCGCACGCTCGTTCTATGCAAACCGGATGCCATACAGCGCAGGCTGGGCGGCGAGATACTGGCCCGGCTGGAGAAGACCGGCGTGAAGATTGTGGCGATGAGGATGCTGTGGATGGACACGAAACTGGCAAAGCGCCACTACGCTGTCCACGAGGGCAAGCCGTTCTTCGACAGCCTCATCAAATACATCACATCGGGCCCCGTCATCGCCGCGGTGTTCGAGGGGGAGAAGGCCATAGCCACCGTGCGCCAGGCCATGGGCGCCACCGATCCGGCGACGGCCGCTGCAGGCACCATCCGCGGCGACCTCGCCGAGAGCATCGAGCGCAACCTGGTGCATGGGTCGGATGGCGAGGAGACCGCCAGGGTCGAGATCGCCAACTTCTTCAAGGCGGGGGAGATTTTAGACTACAAGACGGTGGTGTGACTGTCGCCCCATCGCTACCTGCAGCCCGAAGGCTTGCCCTCAAAGCGGCTGAAAAATCGGACTGTCGAATCGGGCATCGATAACTGGTTGAACGAAATATTGAAATGTTCAATCAGCTACAAGAGGAAAATATAGCGTTTGGTTTAATCGCTCTGGAGAATTCCTTTTTATTGCTAGCCACCGCTTAAAACCATTTTTTATCCATAATACACGGTAGAGCCGTTGATTTTACGTATTTTGGCGGATTGACGGGGGTATTGACTTAGTATAAAATGCAATCTCTTCTTCTATTTGATTTGAGCGAGTTTGGGTAGATATAGGAGCATGGTGAAGTAAAGTTGCTGGTACCGGGCCTTTGGAGGTGTGTGCCGGATCACATTTTTACCACTGAATTGATGGAAGCCTTCCAATGGATTCGGAAGGCTTTTTGGTTATTGAGCAAGGATACAAGGAGGCAAACGATGCGTAAGAAAACACTGGGAATAATGGTTCTACTACTTGTTGCGGGATTACTATTAAGTGGCTGTGCAACACCGGAAGCTGAATATGAAAAAGCTAGAGTGCAAATCCAGGATGCTGTTACAGAATACATGGTGTGGCATGATGGTCTTGAACCTCCTCACGGAGAAATAATAAATACGACAGAATGTGATTGCATAGTTATTATCCCACCCTATCCCCAAGGCGGGTGGATATATGGCGGCTATGTGTTGGATTTATGCTATTTATTACATTATTGCACAGAGTGTGAAACTCTCGATTATTTCCCTTTTGAACTGCCCCTATGCTGCTATGGACAATCTGGTGAAGAGGGCACTAACTTCTATACCGGTAATTGCTCAAATCCATATAAAGGCCACTATGTCTGGCTTATTGATGAAGTAGGTACGGTCTGCTCGGTATGCGTTGGAGATGAGTGCTGGGCAAATAACGAGAGCGGCTACCAGGGGGTTTGGCCGTGAAATTTACCCAGGAGATTTATTAGACTTCCGAATTTCGATGTGGTAAGTATTTTCAAACTTACAAGGAGGAGAGCAGATGATGGCTACAGGAAGATGGGGAATCTGGATTTTGGTGATGGTTTTTAAGAGACTTTTCAGTGAGGAGAGATCGCCTGAGATTATAGCCTGTTACGATGATAGATAGCATGGGGGGCTGGCAACCTTCCCCCACGTGAACGAAGCATAAGGTTCAGCTAATCAGACGTGGACAGCTTCCAGCTGAAGCGTTTCCTGAAGCGGTCCAGCACCGCAATGGTTTTGAGCCCGAAGATGCCGAGCAGTATGGCATTACCCATCGCGTGGAAGGCATCGAACCAGACGCTGGTGAGCTGGTAGGTGAGGAAGGTCTTCCATGTGAGCGGGTAGATGAAAGAGGCCCAGTACCACACGTTCATGATCCAGCCGAATAGGAAGCCCCACAGGATGCCGAAGGCTATCAGGCAGACGGCAAGGGCTGTCCCGTGCAGGTTGAGGCGGCGCAGGCAGGCGGCGGAGAGGCCGACAAGCCCCCATGCCATCATCTGGTATATCGTCCACGGCCCGTGCCCCAGGAAGAAGTTGGACACCAGCGCGGTGACGGCGCCGACCATGAAGCCGGCCACCGGCCCAAAGACGTAGCCGGAGCATATGACGAAGAAGGTACACGGCTGCACGCCGGGGACGGCGGCGAAGGGTACCCGGGACACGGCCGAAAGGGTGCCCAGCATGGCCACCAGCGCTACCTCCTTGGAGCTCAGAGCCGCCGCCTCGAACTCGAAGAAGAAGGCCGCGATGGCCAGGACGGCGATGATCGTGGCCAGCAGCCCCCAGTTCATGAGCGAGTTCAGCGGGCTGGATGGGAACGCCGGAATGACGAAGGTGGCGACGCCCACGACGGCCGCCAGCGCCAGGAAGATGTAGCTTTTCTTTATCGACTTTATCTTGCTCATGACAGCACTCGCAGAGCCTCATCCACGGTGAGTATATTGCCGGGCACGCCGTACTTGCCGAAGGACTGCACCAGCCGGTTTATCTGCGGGGAGAAAAGTAAGGATTTTGACAGGACGTCGTGCTTATTGCCGTCGACGACCACTTTGCCCTCGCTGAGCAGCACCACCCTGTCCGCGTGCTCCGCCACCACCTCCACGTCGTGCGTGACCAGTATGACGGCATTGCCCTTACGCCGGTAGCTGTTCAGGTAGTCCATCAGTTCGCACTTGAGCCTGAAGTCCAGTCCCCGCGTCGGCTCGTCGAGTATGAGTATCTCCGGCTGGGCTACCAGGATGGAGGCCAGGGCCACCCTTTGCTTCTGGCCCACGCTCAGCGACCGGGGGTACTGCCCGCGGCAGTCCGATATGTGGAATGTCTCCAGCGCCTCATCCACGCGGCGCTTTATCTCGTCACGGCCAAATCCGAGATTCGTTAAGATGAAGGCGATCTCCTGCTCTACGGTATCGGCGAACAGGTGGTCGTCGGGGTTCTGGAACACCATGCCCACCCTGCGCGCCAGGCCGGCCACCGTGACATCGCGGGTATCGATGCCGGCGACGGACACCCTGCCACGCGTGGGCTTCAGCAGGCCGTTGATATGCTTTATCAGCGTGGTCTTACCGGAGGCGTTGCGTCCCATGATGGCTACCATCTCTCCACGGCGGACATCCAGCCTCACCCCCTCCAGAGCGCTGATGCCGCGGGGGTAAACGTGCCAGACGTTGTCCACCTGAATAACAGGTGGGGTGCCGTCGTAATCGGTCGCTGCGGGGATATCCTCGTCGGCTGGCCTGTGCGCTGCCCTGAAATACTTATCCAGCATGGAGCGCCCCTCTTTCACCGTCAGGGGGACGCCGTTGGGACAGCCGGCGATCGAGTCCAGGTGCCGCACCAGCCGCACCACGGGCGGTGCCCCGACGCCCATGCCCTCGATGCTGGGGTCTGCCAGCACTTTGCGGGGGCGTCCATCGGTCTCGATGCGCCCGTCATTCATCACGATCATGCGGTCTACCAGGTGCACCACGCGGTCGAGCCGATGTTCCAATAGGATGACCGTCAGCCCCAGCTCATCGTTAAGCCTCTGCACTGTGGACAGCACCTCCTCGGCCGCCTGTGGGTCCAGCTCGGATGTAGGCTCGTCCAGCAGCAGCACGCCGGGGTGCAGTGCCAGCACTGCGGCGATGACCACCTTCTGCTTCTCGCCGCCGGAGAGCTCATGCACTTGCCGGTAGCGCAGGCCGGCTATTCCCAGCGTGTCCAGCGCCTCCTCGACGCGTTTGGCGATGACGTTGCGCGGCAGAGCCAGGTTCTCCAACCCGAAGGCGATCTCCCGCTCCACATCCATCGACACCAGCTGGTTCTCCGGGTCCTGGAACACCATGCCCACTTTGCTGGCCAGTTCCTTTGTCGAGCTGCTGAATGCGTCGATGCCATCGACCTCTACCCTGCCGCTGATCCTGCCGCCGTAGAAATGGGGTATCAGGCCATTGACGCAGCGGCACAGGCTGGACTTGCCACAGCCCGACGGGCCGGTTATCAGCACGAACTCGCCCTCTGCGATGTCGAGGTTTATGTCCTGCAGCGCTGGCCTGTCGCTGTCGCCGTAGGAGAAGGTCAGCCCCCGGATCTTAATCAAGGTCGATCCTCCTCTTGATGAGGCCCATGGCCGCCGGGGCGCACAGCAGCAATGCCAGTACGGCCAGCGCCGCCCAGCCCGCGGCGCACAGGTTTATGGCTCCCAGCGTGGGGTAGTACCGGTACGAGCTGTAACCCAACGTGGCGACGAAGATGCCCAGGGCCAGCGGGGCAAGCGCCATCACGATACTGGCGACGTCGACCGCGCTGAACCTGATCTCGCGATAATAGGTGCGCCTGGATCCGCTGCCGAAAGCCCGCGCATCCATGGCCTCGGCTACCTGCATGGTGCGGTCCAGAGAGTTGGCCAGCAGCGGTATGAGGATCGATATGCGTCGCCCGATGCGCCGGTGCAGCCGCCCGCTGTCCAGCTCCACGGCTCGCGACCGCTGCGCATCCGTTATGCGCTCCGCATCGTCGATGAGGGTGGGCATGAAGCGTGTAGATAGGGAGGTGACCAGCACGGACTTGTAGGGCAACCTCATCTTTATCATGGCCAGCATCATGTCGTCGGGGTGTATGGTCAGCGTGGTCACGGCGAAGGCGGAGATGATGGCTGCCAGACGCAGGGACATCCCCAAACCGTAGATTATAGATTCCATGGCGATACGGGGCTGGCCCATCGCCGGTATGGTGAACGGCGCCTGCCACAGCACGGTCTCGCCGTGAAAGCTCATCAGGGCGTTAATCACGATGATGGCCATCACCAGGAACGGGACGAACTTCATGAAAGAGAGCCACTCCTTCATGATGTCGGCGGAGAGCACGACCGGCAGCGTGGATAGCAGTATGAGGAGCAGGAATAGCGGATGGTCCATTATCAGGGAGAGCACCAGGATGCTGACCAGCCACAGTATCTTGCAGAAAGGGTTGAGGCGGTGTATGACGCTGTCTTTCTGGCTGTAGCGAAAGCTTATCATTGCGGTATCCTGATAACGGAATCACCGACCACCACGGCAGCGAAGGCATGCTCGATGGCGTCCCGTCGATGGATGAGGACATCGACTGCGGCGGCTACCCCTGCCGCGTCCGTGCCGCAAACCATCCACGCTACGTTCTCGCAGACGCCGGTGCCCTTCGGGTTCCACGGGCTCTGGGTCGTCTGTAACAGCCCTGTCCCTTCTCCGTACACGGACGAGACGCTGCCATCGCCAGCGTAAGTCGTGATGCTGCCATCGCTGTACTCGGCGAAGAAGCCCAGCCGGCTCCAGGCGCCATTCATCTCGGATAGCAGGGCATTGCTGCCCAGCGTGCCGATGATGATGAGGTTGGCGCCCTGCCTGTCGCTTTCCGACAGCTGTGCCATGGTCCGGGTCGACACATCTGCCACACCCATATAAGCCAGTGAGCCCCTGAGCTCATCCGCCTTCTCTGCGTAATCCTCCTCGTATACGATGACGGTAGGTTTAAGGTTACCTTCATATCCGCTGAGGAATGGCTGCGGGTAACAGCCGATGGTAGCCGGGGTGAACTGGCGGAAGCTCCAGTCGTGGAAATCCCACTGCTGTGTGTCGCCGTTACGCAGCGCGTAATCGGCTGCCCCCTTCTTGGACTGGATGCCGTTCATGTATACCAACCAGTCGCATTGCCCGCCCTGCCCGCCGGTGTACTGCGAGCTCAGACCATCTATCGAATTGATGAAGCCCCCGCCGTACTTTGTGGTGACATCGGCTACCCCTTCCAGCGCAGACATGGCCGAGCAGCCCGCGGGCACCTCGATAATGGTATCCAGCAGCACCTGCTGCCCGAAGTCCCTGGTGACCACCACCCGCACGGCCATATCCTGACTCGCGTTCGGCGCCGGCTGCGTAATCGCTGCCGACTCAGGGGAACAGCCGCCCAGCGAAACGGCACAGGCCATCGATACTAAACTCGCGATGATTATTCTACCGGGTCGCAAGCTTCCCCCTGCTCAGGCGTCTGTTGCTGCGCCAGACGAGATAGGCGATCGCCGCCAGGATCGACAGCGCCGCAGCCGATATGCCGATGGTCAGTGCCGGCACAGGCCTCTTCACCGAGATGTACACCGGCACCTTGATGCCGGCTCCGACGTGCAGATCAGATGTCGCCTCGGAGGATTCAATGCAGATGTTTACCGTATGCTCGCCCTGGATGGACCCGGGGGAAGTCGCCGTTATCCTGACCTCGGCTACCTGGTTGGAGGAGAGCAGGAACTCCTGCGGCGCGATGTCGAACCAGCTTGCGTATGTCCCCTCGGCGTAAACCCGGTACAGCGAGTCCTCGTCGCCGGTGTTTATCACATGAATGGTGCCGTTGAAATCCGAGGCATTGTCTACAATCTCCAGGCGACTGGGGGAGGCGCCGACGCCTGAAGCATAGGCGGGCGTCACGGGCAAAAAGAAAGATGCGGCGATGAACAGCGCCAGCACGCCCGCCGACCAGCGCAGGGATCTAAATATCGACATATCGTTATCTTTGCAGGGGGAAGCGCCTGCGGCCTCCCCCCTGCTTTATCGCTTTCGATGATTACGGCGCCTCGGTGGCCCAGAAGATCACGGTGCCGCTCTTCTCACCGACGCCGCTGTATCCTTCCGGGACGTGGAGCGTGGCGCTGGCCGTAGAGTTGCCGTCCCTCAGTATGATCTGCGAGAAGGAGCTCCACAGGCTGCCATCGAGGTGCAAGCCCTGTACGAAGAGGCCGCCGGCGGTGTCCGTCACCTCGGCGGTCACCAGTATGTTCCAGGCGCCCACGTTGGACAGGGTTATAGAGTGCGCTGGGCTGATGTCCCGCGGGCCCAGGTCGCCCCCGAAGTCTATCTCGGCGGGATTGACGTTGATAGCGATGGCGGGGATTATGCTTGCGCCCAGCGACACTGCGCCGCTGGAGTCGCCACCACCGCCGGTGCCAACGGTGACTTCCTGTGTATCGCTGCGGACGAAGCCGGCCATCTCGGCGTATACATCGAGGGTGGTGTCGTGGTCCACCGATATCGCCACCGTACCGTTGACACCGGTGATGTAATCCGAGCCCGCATGAACGGTGGCTCCTTCAAGCAGCTCCCATGCCGCTGCGCTGTCGTTGTAGAAGGTTACCGTGGCGGTGAACGTCTCGTTGATAGCTACTGCGGCCTTGTCCAGCTCTATCTTAAGCGGCTGCTCGCTCCACGTGGAGCTGGTATAGAACAGCACCTCGTGGTGAGGAGGCGCCGGCGGCGATGTCTGGTTCAGGATGAATGTATCGGCACCTACCGAGGCGCTCATGTAATCCACGCGATACAGCCACCACGGGCCGGTGTCCCAGTCACCGATACCGTTGACTGCCGTAATGGCGAGCCCCCAGCCGAAGTCCTTGACTGTATACGGAAAACCGCCTTCCTGTGAGGCTTCGTCCAGCGCCCCGAGGGCGGTGGCATCAGCGATGTAATGCGGGTTTCCCAGATCGTCCATGATGGTCGAGTCGGTCACGGCGACCGTACCGCGCCATACCGTTGCGTCCGGCCCCTCGATGCGCACGTAGACGGTCTCGCCCGCCGCTTGCTGCAACACCGCCATTGGGTAAGGCTGGCCCAGCAGGGCGATTATGGCATCGGCGGTCATCTTCTCCGGGCTGAGCGGGTTTCCAACCTGCCAGTCGAATGAGCCGCTCACTGTCTGAAACGATAGCAGGTCATCTACTGAGCTATTGCCGGTGCCGCTGAGCCACGCGGCAGCGGTGGGGTCCTGCCCTGCGGCCACGATGGCGTCGATGCCCCATGCATCCGTCCCGGCATTGGTCGATCCCCAGGACTGGAAACCGCCGTTATCCATTTGCTGTGATTTGATGTAGGCCAGCCCGTCCTGTATCGCAGTCGAACCCTGAGCCTCGCCGGCTGCGATCAGCGCCATTATGGCGGCCGCCGTATCGTCAACGTCGCTGTCCTGTCCCACCCCCCAGCTCCAGCCTCCATCGACATTCTGATTGGTCTTGATGAAGGCGACGCTGTCGACCACAGTGGTATTGCTGGAGGCTGTGCCGGCGGCTATCAAAGCCATCACCCCCCAGAAATCGTCATTTAAAAACGATGGATTGCCTATCTGGCTGGCGTTATACTCCGCATGCAGCAGCGACACGAAGTCCCTCCCTCCGAAGCTGGTGGGGTCCTCATCGGCTGCGACAATGGCCAGTATCATACGGGCGTAGTCGCTGGCGGAGGCCGCCTCGCTGGCGTTGGCTGCCAGGTAGTCGACGACCGACGGCCCACCGGCGTTCCAGGTATCGGGGTCCTCGCCGGCAGCGGCTATAGCCATAACCACCCAGGCGGAGCTGCCGAACCCCCCTATGTTGCCATCTGTCCCCTGCGCGCCGCGCAGGTAGTTCAGGGCGTTGAAAACCTCTGCGTCCGAGGTCGTCAGTGGGTAAGTGGTCCAAGCCCCTGCCGGTGCCGCCATGATTGCAGGCAGCAGCGCTGCCATGACGATCGTTAAGCACAGCAGCGAATTAATTAGAGCCAGAGTTCTCGATTTCACACGCAATCTCTTACCTCCATAAGCGTTTTTAGATGCTGTCTGATTTACAGGCGCAGCGGGAAGTCTCCCGATACTGAATGTACGAATTTGCCCCATCCATTTCAATTTGCAATCTATTAATATGGATTATAATCCACTTATCCGTAGTTTAGTCTTGTTTTTGAGATTTGTCAAGGGGTCACTGGCGGGCTGGAAATAAAAAAGCCCCTGGATTTTATATCCAGAGTGCTAAAACGATTGTTATGTAAATAGTTGTCGGGTGGTCTTATTCCCTGCTGAGGTCTATTAGCTCGTATTCGATCTCCTTCTCCTCCAGCCTGTGCAGCAAGTCCGTCGTATCGTACTCTACGCAAAGCACCACGGGGCTAATGCCGCACCTGGCGGCCTCGACCACGGCGTCCTTCACCCCGTACACGTACGCTGGCTCCACCCCAGCCTTCCGCAGCGCCACCAGCGCCTCTATGCCTATAGCGCCCGCGGGTCGATCGTCTTTGATAGCACTTTTCAGCTTCTTCAAAGCGATTCGCCTCGTCCCGCCCTTCTGTATACCGGGGATCCTGATGACGGTAACCCGTCCCACCTTGAGCGGCACTATGCCTTCTATACTGGTTACCCCCACGTCATTGCCTTCCTTTACGCTGGAAGTGGCAATGCCCCTTGCCTCGGTATGCGTGTCGGTCGTGGCGAACAGCAGCCCGTCCTGCATCACAAGCCCTACCGCCTGCCCCTTCGATATGTCGCTGTCAGCTATAGCGGCCGATACCGCGACGCCAGCAATATTCTTCAGCACCGCGTCGGAGTAGCTTTGCCAGTCCCTGATCCCCTTGAGCATCCAGTCCACGCCCTCGCGGGTGACGCTATACCTCGAGCGCCCCTCCGAACTCAGCCAGCCGGCGCTGACCAGTTCGCGCATGTAGTCGGAGACCGCCTGCGGGCTGAGGTCGAGTTTTTTGGCGATGTTCCTCTGCTGGATGTCAGGCTGGTTGGCCGCCACCTCGGCCATGATCTGGAACTTTATGGCCAGATTCTTGACTTTAAGCAATTCCATCAGCTTACAGTTCCCTTCCGAATATGTAATGACTTCGCAGCGGTAGTTTAATACAGTTAGCGAAAAATTGGAAGTGCCCATCAGAAGGCTGGCTGCCCGCCTGAGGCGGGCCGGGGGAATTGAATCATCCGTTTTAAACCTCTGCAGGCCAGCCAGTCGGCGCTCCTTGCAAGGCAAGGGGCGGGAGACTATAATTCGGTTATACCGAAATACGGGACAGGAATAATCTCCGATGAAGAAAGCGCTGCAGATCATCAATAAGTTGAAAAGCGAGGGGCTAATCCAGGATTACGCCATCGGCGGCGGCGTCGGAACGATGTACTACACCGAGCCCATAACCACCTATGACCTGGACATCTTCATCACCATCAGGGAAAAGGGGCAGGGCATCATCCTGCTTACACCCATATTCGAATATCTGAAGGAGAAAGGGTACAAATGGTCGGGGGAGCATATCATCCTCGATGACTACCCGGTCCAGTTCATCGTGGCCGACGAGCTGGAAAAAGACGCCATCGAAAATGCCAGGGATATAACCTACCAGGGCGTCAAGACCAGGGTCATGGGCCCCGAATACCTGATAGCCATCCTGATCAGGGCTGACAGGGCAAAAGACATCCTGAAGGTCAGGATGATCCTTGAACAATACTCTATAGACCACAGGCGCCTGTCAGGGATACTGACCAAGTACAAACTGAGAGAGAAGTACAGGGAAGTCACAGGAAGCGACAATGGATAATAAAGCCAAAGAGGAAAGGCAGCGCATCTTCACTGCCAAGGACACCTACCACAAGAAGCTGGCGAAGCTGCCGTTCGAGGAAAAGATAAAGATCTCCAAACGATTATCCCGTGTCGCTAAAAGCATCAAGTCTCGCTAGCCTTCAATCCCCTTTGGCAGACGCCCTCCTGCGGCCAGTGCCGCTTCCCCCTCTCTACTATCCCCAGGCTTTCGAACCTCTTATTCGTTTATATGACCTTTATACCCCTGTCACACATGATTGTCAAGCAACACGGGCATATCAATCGTCAAATGGTGCACGGGTGAAAAAGGGAGTGAAATCGTTTCGATGACCCCGGCTCTACTGTATCCTGACCAGCGGCGTGGCCTTGACCCACAGCTTTTCCAGCATGTAGTAATCACGCACTGCGGCATCGAAGATTAAGCCCTTGTCTTAGGGATGGGGATATCCAGCTGGCGGCACATCTTCCTGACTAATGAAATGTCTATCTCGCGATGGCGGGGCACTGTGGCCATATGGCCGTTCTCAACGTTCAGATAAACCGAATGCCTGGCGCCCTCCCGATGAAGAACACAACCCTCTTTGCCGAGGTGGTCAATGAGGTCACGGCGCTTCACCGCCTATACCTGCACCCGGATTTTTCTTTTCAGAATCCTGTCAGTCCCTCCCCTAGCTTTCAGATCCTGCTGACTTTCCAGTATAAGCTGAACGGCTTCCTCCAGGTTCTCTTCAACCTCTTTGATCGTTCTCCCCTGGCTGAAAGCTCCGGGAACCGCATCTACCCATCCGATATACCATTTGTCACTCTTTTCAATAGAAGCTTCAAATGTCCGCTCCATAGCAGGCCTCCTTGTCAACAACATTATATAACATAGTGCCCAAAGAGTCGAAAATAGTTACGGACTTTAAGACAGGAGATGCATTGATTGAGTTTAGCCGATGGCGTTTTTTAGAGCCGCTTCGAGGAACCTTGATCTACTGTATCCTGACCAGCGGCGTGGCCTTGCCCCACAGCTTCTCCAGCATGTAGTACTCCCGCATGTCGGCATCGAAGACGTGGATGATCACATCGCCGTAGTCTAAGAGCAGCCAGCCGGATTCGGTGTCGCCCTCGCGCCGTACGGGCTCGATGTGCTCCGCAACCATTACCCTGTCGATCTCCTCGGCTACGGCCTTCACCTGGCGGCTGCTGTCGCCGCTGCAGATGACGAAATAGTCGGCCAGGTTGCACACCCCGCGCATGTCCAGGAGGACGATATCGATTGCCTGCTTGTCCGAGGCGGCCTCCACCGCTTTGCGTGCCAGTTGCGATGCTTCCATCATCCGCTTCTTCACCGAGGTATTATATCATGCCAGCGCAATGTCGGTTGAATGTTCACTGGCGTTCTGCTAGACTTCCCGCAAAAGAGGCGACATCGCTCGCCGCTCGAATCTCAGTATGGCGAGGTGAAGCATGAAATGGCAGGACTACTCAGCGAAGCTGAAGGGGCTGCTGGGGCTGGAGGGCAGCCCTGTGGCGGTCACGTACTCTATGAAGCCGGCGTTGCGGGCGAGGAAGGGGAAACACATGGTGTGCCGCGCCCTGCTGGATGCCGCGGGCGGCGACATTGTGAACCTGAGCGCTGAGACCAGCGCTTGCCCCGGCGGGGCGTGGCACCTGGGGCTGGCGCCCCGGCCCAGCGGCGAAGCGGACAAGTTCCTCAAGAAATTTCTGGTCGATGGAGAGAAGCTGTTCTGCTCCATAGCCACGTTCAACCGCACCATGACGCTGTCCACGCAGCCGCCGTACGGGCTGGCGGACTATGTCGTCTTTTCGCCGCTGGAGAGGGCAGAGCTGATGCCCGACCTGGTGGTATTCCTGTGCAACGCGGAGCAGGCCTGCCGGCTGGTGACGCTGGCCACATACATGGACGGAGTGCCGCCGCGGGCGGAGCTGGTCGGCTCAGCGTGTCATATGGCTATCGCCTACCCCATCGTGTCCGGCGAGATCAACGTCAGCCTGCTGGACTATACCGCCCGACGCTGGCAGAAGTACCGTCCCGACCATCTGTTCGTCAGCATCCCATACTTCAGGATGCACAATCTGATGGAGAGCATCGACGCCTGCAGCGCCGGCACCGCCGAGGTGGAATTCCCCGACGGGCGCAGGCCGGGAAGGCGTTAGTGGATAGTTCGAGGTCTGTATGGCCGATGTTGTAGCGGTAGCCTTAAGCGGCGGCGTGGACTCCTCGGTGGCTGCGGCCTTGCTGCGAGACAGGTACGATGTCTTCGGCGTGACCATGCAGCTGGGAAACGACGATTGTGTCGAGGGGGCGTGGGAGGTATGCCACAGGCTGGGCATCCCCCTGCACGTCATCGACCTGGAGCGCCAGTTCGAAGATGAGGTCATCGGATATTTCTGCGGGGAATATCGTCGTGGCAGGACGCCCAACCCGTGCGTCGTCTGCAACCGCCGCATCAAGTTCGGCCGGCTGCTGGAGGAGGCCGTGAGGCTCGGCGCGGCATTCCTGGCGACGGGACATTACGCCCGCGTCGATAAGGCCGGCGATCGCTATCGCCTGCTCAAGGCTGTCGATCGGGGCAAAGACCAGTCATACTTTCTCTACTGTCTGGGACAGCATGAGCTTGGCCGCATTTTGTTCCCCCTGAGCGAGCATACCAAGGACGAGGTTCGAGCCATAGCTGCCGATATGGGTTTACCCACCTCCAGCGCGCGGGAGAGCCAGGAAATCTGCTTCGTTCCGGGTAACGATTATCGTCGTTTCCTTCGGGGGTGTCTCTCGCCGCGTCCGGGACGTATCGTCGATATCGATGGCGCGGTTGTCGGCAGGCACGATGGCGTTGCCGGGTACACCGTTGGGCAGAGGCATGGCCTGGGCATCGCGTCCGGCGAGCGCCGATACGTCGTCGGGATCGACGCCGATGCGAATACAGTCGTGGTGGGTCCGGAGGATGCGCTGTGGAGCCGGGGACTGCTGGCCGGCGACGTGCGTTTCGTCTCCGGCGAGGCGCCGCAGGGTGAAATTGCGGTCGAAGCCAGGATACGCTACCGTGCCGCCGAGGCGCCGGCTACAGTGTCGCGTCGCGGCGAGCTTTGGGAGGTTCGCTTCGAGAATCCGCAGCGGGCAGTCGCCCCCGGGCAGTCGGTGGCCTTCTACCGCGGCGACGAGGTGCTCGGCGGGGGTATAATAATAGGGGGTATAATAATAGAAGGTATCATCTGATATGCGGGTGCGACCGACGTTCGATGAGGAGAGCCAGCTTATCCGGCAGGGCTATCGCTTCATCGCCGGGATCGATGAAGTGGGACGTGGCCCGCTGGCGGGGCCGCTCATCGCCGCCGCCGTGGTCCTGCCGTTCGACATCTCTGAGCCGTGGCTGCCGCTGGTTCGCGACAGCAAGCAGCTTACCGCGGACATGCGGGCGCACCTGTACCCGCTCATCGGCGGGGCCGCCGTCTCCATCGGCATAGGCTCAGCGCCGCACAAGATAATCGACGCCATGGGCATCAGCCGGGCGACTGCGTTCGCCATGTCCGCCGCCGTCTCGCATCTCTACCCGCGCCCCGACTTCCTGCTCATCGATTACGTGAAGCTGGGCGAGATCGATATCCCGCAGAAGAGCATCGTCAGGGGCGACAGCCTTTCGATGTCAATCGCCTGCGCCTCCATCATCGCCAAGGTGGTGCGCGACCGCCTCATGGTGGAAATGGACCGGGTGCACCCCGGCTACGGCTTCGCCAGCCATAAGGGCTATGCCACCAGGGAACACCTGGAATGCCTGAGGCGGCTGGGGGCCTGCCCCATACACCGCAAGCGCTTTTCACCGGTCAGGGAATGCCCAGTCCATCAACGAAACCTCGAATTGTTTTGAGATACTCCTCGCCGCCTACGATGTAGGTATCGTTGTGGCCCGCCCCCCGAATGATGCAGAATCGCTTCGGCTGATTGGCCGCCTTGAACAGCGTGGCCCCAGACTCGAAGGACACCACCTCGTCGCGGTCGCCGTGCAGCATCAGCAGCGGCGCCTTTATACGCTTGATCATGGAGAAGGAATCGTATTTTATGGGGGCCATACGGCTGCCCATCTCTGCGATGTCGATGGGCACCTCAAAAATGTCTACCAGCGAGGTGAATGTCGATTCCAGTATCAGACCCAGGCACTGATGTCTGCTCGCAAGGTCGACGGCGACCGCGCCGCCCAGCGAGCGCCCGAAGATCACGATCGAATTGCTGTCGACATCGGTTCGTGAGTGGAGATAGCTCAGTGCCGCTTCGGCGTCGAGATATGTCCCCTGCTCCGATGGTCTGCCCTGGCTGCGGCCGTAGCCACGGTAGTCGAAGATGAAAACGTTGATACCTATGCGGTCGTGCAGCAGCTTCAGATTGTCCAGGCGGTGGCTGATGTTGCCGGCGTTGCCGTGGCACCACAGCATGGTCTCGCGGCGGTTGCCCGGAACGAACCAGCCGTGCAGCGTCAGACCGTCGCTCGTCTGGAAATTGACATCGTCGAACGGCATGTCCCAGTCGACGGGATCGCCGATGAAGAGGCTGTCGGGGTAGAATATTAGGTCCTCCAGCATTTACGTGCCTGGCGGAACATCGCCACGTAGCTGTGCAGCGGAACCCCCAGGGAGTCCGCCACCGGCTGGCACTTGGCCATGGTGCAGAACAGCACGCGATCGTCGGCCGGTAGCTCGGATAAGCCCTCGTAATAGCCCATGCCCTTGGCCAGCACCAGGTCCGCCGTCTCATACGCCCGCTTGAACTCATCCGATGCTGCAGAGTATATCACCCCCGGAGTGGCGATGCCCGTGGTGATCACCCTGCTCAGCTGACCGTCCAGCCCCGCTATCATCAGGTCGTGCAGCGTGGCGTCGTTCTGCACCGGCGCACCCTTCACCACGTATGTCACCGGCGCGTAACATTCCAGGTGTTTGACCAGCGGCACATCGAAGTACACCTCGCCGGCGTTGTCAGCCAGGAACAGCACGCTCCTTGCCCGGGCCAGCCTCTCCTCGAAGCTGGCGGATTCGTTTACCAGAAACGTCAGCGGGGATTTCATGTCCTTTCTGATATCGTCCAGCCCGCGGAAGAAATCGATGGAATTTCCGACGGCCGATAGCGCGAGGTATCCCTTGAAGTTCTTGGGATATAGCGCAGCGACGTCGCTGATAAGCTCACACGACAGGCGCATCTCCCCGTCCTTCATGCGTCGATAGGGGTCGGGGTTGCCGGTGATGCTCTTGACTTCACGGTGTATCTTTGTGGCGATATCGAGGGTCAGCGTATCCGGGAAGAAGTTATCGTCGACGATTTTCAGGCCCGCCTCGATCGCCGTGGCACGCAATCGCTCGTCGTCGGTGGCCAGGGTGGCTGCCTGCTTCGCCAGGCGGCACAGACAGGGGTAGCAGATATCGATCGCTTTCATTCGGCTTCATTATATACAACGGGCTTGCCCCCCGGCAAATCTGTAGCTATAATTTTAGGTATGAATCGTTCTGAAACCGGAGCGCTTGGCGAGAAGATCGCAGCAGATTACCTGGTCGCGCGGGGATATGCCATCCGCGAGCGCAACTTCCGCACGCGTGAGGGCGAGATCGATATCATCGCCGACAGGGACGGCTCGCTGGTCTTCGTCGAGGTGCGCACGCGAAGGAGCCGCACCTGCGGCACTCCTGAGGAATCGATAACACAGAGGAAGAAGGAACGCATGGTCTCACTGGCCGAGGCGTACATGGAAGGACACGACGATATGCCGCAATCGTGGCGCATAGATGTGGTCGCCCTTGAGCTGGATGCGAACGGTAAAACTTCACGCATCGAGCATATCGAGAACGTTACCGACTGGGGGATGTGAATATGAGCGTATCAGTCAGATTGAGAGCGACATTGTCGGCATCGATAATCGTTCTGGTATCGGTTGCAGCGTTTGTCTTTACCCTGCAGTGCGCTCCCCCATACACATGCACCTTCGATGACCTTAACGCTAGTGACAAGGTTCAGAAATGGGTTATGGAGGACATCCAGCGGAAGGGCATGTCGCTAACCGATGAAATGGAGATCATCCTGTATTTCGACCATCGTGTCAACAACTCCGAGATCGCCCAGTTGGAAGATGTCGTCGTTGTATTTCGCGAGGAGTCGGCCTACCCCACGGGTTGGGAACCTGTATGGCTGTACTCTGCGAGATGTCTGGTGCAAGACATCTGCAAGCTCATCGACATGGACCTGGTGCTGCAGATAGGCTCCGGCGAGGGTGAGCCCAGCCTTCCCCTGCCATAGAAACGGACAAGTTCGATGAAACGCCTCATCAAATCTAAACTGTCCTGGATAGCCGCAGCCTACGTCTGCATATTTGTCGTGGCGCTGGTTTTTGCCATAAACACCGAGCCGGAATCTGCCCCCTGCGAATGCACGCTGGAAGATATCAATAATAATGAGAAATTTGGTGCTGGCGTCTATTCCGATGCCGTGGATAAAAATATCTCTGATCAGATGGCACTCATTTTGTACTTCGATCGAGAACTCTCGCATAACGAAATCCTGCAAATTGAAGAACTAGGACTCGACATCGACGATGACTCTTGGCTTCCTGCTCCCGCTGTAGGAGGTTCCTACACAACCAAATGCAAAGTAGAAAACATTTGCAAGCTCGCTTGTTCAAACTTAGTAAAAAGAGTTGTTTCTGGAGAGACAGAGGCCTACCCTCAATAGTATTAGCATAATACGAAATTGTATTTACCTGCCCACCCCGATATGCTAAAATTACCTTTGATAACATGCCAGTCTACGAATACATGTGCAACGATTGCAAACGTCGGGTGAGCATATTGCTGCGCGACCCCAGGGCGAAGGCAAACTGCCCCATCTGCGGCGGCCAGGACCTCTCGCGGCGTTTCTCATCGTTCGCCGTGCGCGGCACCTACAAGGATGTCTACGACAGCATACTCAGCGACAACCAGCTCACCTCTGCCATGATGCGCAACGACCCGCGGGCGCTGGCGGAGTGGAACAGGCGTATGCAGCGCGGGATGGAGGAATCCTATGGGCCGTCTGAGTACGATGAACACGTGGAACGCATGGAGCATGGTGAGTGGCCCGCGATACCCGGCGTAACTGCTCCCCGTACACCACCGCCCGGCAAGCTGGAAGAGACGAAGGAAAAGGCGGAGAGGAAGAAGAAGGACCGGGGAAAGGTGAAGGATTAGCGGATATGCCCGTTTACGAATACAAATGCGGGGGATGCAACAAAAAAGTAAGCGTATTTCTCAGGAATCCTGAGGCTGTGCCTCTTTGCCCCGACTGCGGCGGCAGAGATCTCCAGCGGATGGTTTCGACCTTTGCCTATCACGGCATGTCCAGGGTGTGGAGCGATGAGAAGGGACCGCCGCCGCGTTTCGGCGACGCCGATTACTACAGCGACCCGCGCAATATCGGGCGGTACACCGAGCACCGGCTCAAGGAACTGGGGATGGACATGCGCAGCGAGGAGTACAGCAAGACCTTCTCTGAGGTCAACGAGATGATCGACAAGGCGAGAGGGGGAGAATTGCCAGACAAGTTGAAGGATATATAAGTAGATGCTGCGTGTCATCGATGCCAACATAAACCGCCTGAACGAGGGGCTGCGCCTGCTGGAGGACGTGGCCCGCTTTTTGCTGGATAATGCCGATATCAGCACCAGGCTGAAATCGCTGCGACATGAGCTTTCCGCAAGCGTATCGCCGATGCACGCGGCGCTGCTCTCCGCCCGCGACGCGGCGGGCGATGTAACGGCCTTCGCCGACGAGGACATGGTGCGCGATGATGTACCTGCCATCGTTGCTGCCAACGCCCGGCGCGCCACCGAGTCGCTGCGCGTCCTCGAGGAGTTCGCCAAGCTGCCTGGCTCGGGCCTCAATCCGCAGGTTTTCAAGCGGGCGCGTTTCGCCGTGTACCAGATAGAGCGCGATCTTATGGGCAAGGTTCTGAGACGAGATAAAAAAATCGCCGGGCTGTATGTCATTATAGACACGGAGATGCTGGGAGATAAGGATGAGGTTGACACCTGCCAGCAAGCGATTCGGGGTGGCGCCAGCGTGATTCAACTGCGCGATAAGAAGCGTGACAGGTTGGACGTGCTCAAGTCGGCGCGCCGGCTCAGCGAGACCTGCGCCAGATCGAATGTGCTGCTGATAGTTAACGACTTCGTCGATGTCGCCATCGCCGCCGACGCCTGCGGTGTTCACCTGGGCGAACATGATTTGCCCATCGTTGAGTCCCGATGTTTGTTGCCTATCGATAAGCTCATCGGGCGGTCGACCAGAACGGTAGAGCAGGCTAAACAGGCGGAAAACGACGACGCGGATTACATCGCCGTCGGATCGATGTATCCCACGAAATCCAAGGAAAGTTTCACCGTCGTCGGGTTAGAACGGCTGCGCCAGATACGGGAGGCGGTATCGCTGCCCATCGTGGCCATCGGCGGTATCAACGCTGAGAATGTCGCCGACGTAGTGGCTGCCGGCGCCGACGGAGTCGCCGTTATCAGCGCAGTGCTGGCAGCAGATGACGTCGAGAAAGCTGCACGTGAATTGTCTGGAAGGATGGAGGCAACGTAGATGGGTAAGATAACGAGTAAGCTCGAGGGGATCGCTGACAGGATGCGGGTTGCCTTCTCGGATAAGGACAGGGCGCGGGAGAAAGCGCTGTCCGACTCGCGTGAAGCGGTGCGCTACTGCTCCGAGTCCATCCGCGCCACACACCGCGGCGAGTACGACGAGGCCAGGAAGAAACTGGAAAGCGTCAAGCGGATGCTCGCAGTGCTGGACGACGATCTCAAGGACCACCCTGACCTGCTCAACTCCGGCTTCGTTTACAGCGCTCAAAAGGAGTATGTGGAGGGGTGTGCCACGCTCAGCCTGATCATAGAGAGCACCATTCCTGACCCCGATGATCTTGGGGTGGGGCCTGCAGCATACCTGAACGGCCTCGCCGAGGCTGTAGGAGAGATGCGGCGCCACATCCTCGACCTGATACGCAAGGGGGATATCGCCCGCTGCGAGGAGCTGCTGGCAGCCATGGACGATATCTACGGCGTGCTGGTCACCATGGATTTCCCCGATGCCATGACCGGCGGTCTGAGGCGCACCACCGACGCCACGCGGGGTATACTTGAGCGTACTCGCGGGGACCTTACGGTAACTGCCCGGCAATGGGAGCTGGAAAGAAAACTGTCCAAGTTCGACGAAAAAATTAAATAGGAGGTGCACATGGAGCCAATCTTTTATGCGGCTATAGCCGGAGTCATTGGACTGGTGGTAGCCGTAATCCTTGTTTCCTTCGTCATGAAACAGGGGCAGGGAACCGAGCGCATGAGAGAGATCTCGGCCGCCATAAAGGAGGGAGCGATGGCCTTCCTCAAGCGGGAATACCGCATTCTGGCGATATTCGTCGTGCTGCTGGCTATCGTTCTGGGATTGATTCCCGGACTGAACTGGTGGGTATCCCTGGCCTTTGTATTCGGCGCCGTCTGCTCCGCCGGAGCGGGGTTCGCCGGTATGAACATAGCCATCAGGGCTAACGGCCGCACGGCCGCTGCCGCTGAGAAAAGCCTGAACCACGGCCTGCGCGTATCATTCCGCGCCGGCGCAGTGATGGGTCTCACGGTGGTCAGCATAGGTATATTGGGCCTTACCATTCTGTATTTTGCTTTTCACCTGACCCCCGATGACTTCGTGAAGATCGTCCCCGGGTACGGGTTCGGCGCATCGCTGGTGGCGATTTTCGCCAGGGCTGGAGGCGGCATCTACACCAAGGCAGCCGATACCGGCGCGGACCTTGTGGGTAAGGTGGAGCAGGGCATCCCGGAGGATGACCCGCGCAATGCCGCCGTTATCGCCGACTTCGTTGGTGATAACGTTGGTGACGTGGCCGGCATGGGCGCAGACCTGTTCGAATCCTACGTGGACTCGATCATTGCCACCATGACTCTGGCCTCAGGGGCGCTTCTGGTCGGTTACTTGAACCAAGGTTTGTTCCCCGATCAGGCTACAGGCTGGTATCTGCCGATGATGCTAGCTACAGGTGGCATCATCGCATCGCTGATCGGCATATTCCTGGTCAAGGTTGGCGAGAAGCCCGAGATGAAGGCGCTGCTGATGGCACTGCGTCGTGGAACTCTTGGCGCTTCTATAATAGTGGCTATTTTTGCGGCACTCATTGTACATTTCATGGGTGCCTCCTGGGGCATATTCGGCGCTATTATGGCAGGGCTTGTCGGTGGAGTGCTGATCGGCGAGAGTACCAACTACTTCACTTCTTACAGCTTTGGCCCGACGCGCGGCATAGCCAGGGCATCTCAGACCGGGGCGGGTACGAATATCACCAAGGGTTTTGCCACAGGCCTTATGAGCACAGTCCCAGCCATCGTGATCATCGCTGTTGCTATCATGCTGGCTTACTACTGGGGCGGCATGTACGGAATCGCTATAGCCGGCGTTGGCATGCTTTCGACCTTGGGTGTAACGCTGGCAACCGATGCCTACGGTCCGGTGGCCGATAATGCTGGCGGCATCGTGGAGATGTCCGACCTGCCGGATGAGATCAGGCATCGCACCGATGCACTGGACTCTCTGGGCAACACTACTGCCGCTTCGGGCAAGGGGTTCGCTATCGGTGCGGCGGCGCTCACGGCTCTCGCTTTAATGCTTTCCTACGCTAACGCTGTAGGCATCACAAGCGTGGCGGCTACTGTTGACCTGATGAAGCCGGAAGTTATAGCGGGTTTGTTCCTTGGCGTGATGATGCCGGCACTATTCTGCGCCCTTACGCTGAACGCTGTGGGACGTGCTTCCTTTGCCATCATTAACGAGGTGCGCCGCCAGTTCCGCGAAATCGTGGGGCTGATGGAAGGCACCGCGAGACCTGAGTACAGCAAGTGTGTCGATATCTCTACGAAGGCAGCCCTTAAAGAGATGATATTGCCCGGAGTGCTCACCGTCTTGATCCCGATAATTGTCGGGTTCACGCTGGGCAAATTCGCTCTGGGTGGTTTCCTCATGGGAGCCACAGCGGCGGGTTTCCTTATTGCCGTGATGATGGCCAACTCAGGCGGCGCATGGGACAATGCCAAGAAGTGGATCGAGACTGGCCAGTTCGGGGGCAAGGGCTCGCCGGCTCACAAGGCAGCTGTTGTCGGTGATACGGTCGGCGATCCGTTTAAGGATACGTCAGGGCCGTCTTTGAACATCATGATCAAATTGATGTCCATCGTGGCACTGGTTCTGGCGCCGGCACTGGTGAACTTCAACGGGATACTGGACTAGGCGACAAGGAACGGGTTGTATTGCCGTTCGTTGCGAATTGTAGTTTTTGGACCATGCCCGGGGTATACTACGGTATCCTCGGGCAGGTTCATTAATTTGGACTTGATGCTGTTTATGAGCTGCCGGTGACTGCAGCCGGGGAAATCGGTGCGCCCGATGCTGAAATTGAACAGCGTGTCCCCCACGAAAACCACGCCGTGGCCGTAGAGCGATATGCCGCCGGGGCTGTGCCCGGGCGTGTGCAGCACAGTGAAGCTGAGATCGCCCACGTCGATTACGTCGCCGTCTTTAAGGCGTATCTGGGGCTTTGGCGGTGAATCGATAGGTCCTCCCGCCATCATGCTTATCATCTGTGAAACCTCATCCAATCCTCTACCGACAGGTTCTGCCTCATGTGCGGCAAACGTTGCACCGGTCTCCTCCATCACACTGTTCAATGCCATGGTGTGATCGGGGTGAGCGTGTGTGAGGACGACGATTTTGATCTTCAAACCCATCTGCCGCACGTAAGACAGGATCGTATCAGCCTCGGCGGCAGGGTCGAGTATCATGCCTTCTCTGGTGGCATTCGAGCCAACTATGTAACAGTTGGTTAGGAATGGGCCGAGCTCCAGGGTTTTCAGCAGCATAGGACTATTTTTCTCGATTAGGCGGTTCCCTGTCAAGCCTTTCAAGCTGCCAGAGTCCCAACCTCGTTTTTCGAGTGAGCGTTCTCTCTATCGTTACGATGTCTATTAGGCGTAAGTGCGTTAATCTCGATGCTTTGCATCACCGCCGGGATTGCTTCGTCGTTCGCCAGGGGCGAACTCCTCGCAATGACAGAAAGGAATGCCGGATATCGTTTGTTAAAGGCGGGACTCCTCGCGATGACAGAGAGGAATGCCGGATATCGTTCGTTAAAGGCAAGACTCCTCGCAATGACAAGTCGCGATGGGGATTGCCACGTCGTTCCGCATGTGGTGGGCAGACTCCGTGCAATGAGTAGGGTATAGGTTCGTATGAGCAATCCCATGTTTGACAAATGCTACCCCCGGTTGTATGCTTGCGGCACATGGCGCAACACTTACTATGTACGCTTCTCTAGCAATGGATACGCTTTATCAGTTCCTAGCCACTGCAGGGTTAATCGCGGTAATTATTATTATCTGCTATATTTCTAATCGTAGAAGGAAAAGGCAGAAAGTTAATTTAGAGGATGTTGACAGAAAAGGTGGCAGGCGGTCATTCAATATTATCAAAGATTCTACTAACTCAAAGATACAGCAGCCTGGTGAGACGACAGAGGAATGGACACGACGGGTGTATGGTATAACACAGCCATATGGACATGGGTTTATATCCAACCGCCCATCATATGAAATAAGTATATTTCTAGGTTTAGCTATATTTAGCTACAGTATCATAATAATGTGCAAAGAGGTTTTACATCCTGTACTCCTGATACCGATTATCACATCTATATTTCTTTTTATGCCGAATGATTATTATCAGCGCAAGATTGTATATGTTGCAGCTTTCTTTTTCTGGTTATTTCCTCTTATCCTGAGTGGCTTTGCTGGGTTTGCTGCATCACTTGCATTCGCATTAGATGTATCATCGTCACATGCGGCATCTATCTTTGCATATCTCGTAATTCCAACAATACTTCTCTTGATAAGCAGTATTATTATCTTGTATAGAGCCTTAAGGATGCGCAGGATTGCAAGAGCAATGCTGGATGATATTCAAAATATAGAAAGCACGAATACACAGGTTTCATCATAATCATACACCGGCTATTACCCACAACGGTGTCTTCTTGTACCTCACACACTACCAGCCGTCACTATTGCTAACGATTCCTCACCTGAAGGCCAATCGTAAGTACAAGAGAAGACATCCCTTTGACAATTCGATACAAAACTGGTAATTTTGGCTAAACCGTTATCGATTCGGGGGAACGAACTTGAAAGTAGACATGGACAAGCTGGTATCGCTTTGCAAGCGGCGGGGATACATTTTTCAATCGAGCGAGATATACGGCGGCATGTCAGCCTGCTGGGATTACGGTCCGCTGGGGGTCGAATTGAAACGCAATGTAAAAGAGGCATGGTGGCGCGCCAACGTCCGTGAGCGTGACGACATGGTGGGGCTGGACTGCAGCATCCTGATGCACCGCGCCGTGTGGGCTGCCAGCGGACATGAGAAGGGATTCGCCGACCCGCTGATGGACTGTAAGGCGTGCCGCCAGCGCTGGCGCGGCGACGATGTAGACGGCAACCGCTGTCCTGCCTGCGGCGGCGAGCTTACCGAGCCGCGCATGTTCAATCTGATGTTTCGCACTTACGTGGGTCCTGTAGATGTCGAAGCTGAGTTTACTGGTGCATGGAATTTGGCTTTGGCAGACCCAACAGCAGCGCACATTTATGTCGATGGTCTTAAGGAAAAATTGGACAAAGCCATCGCCTACCTGCGGCCGGAGACGGCGCAGGGCATATTCGTCAACTTCGCCAACGTGGTTGACACCACGCGCAAGCGCCTGCCGTTCGGCATCGCCCAGATAGGCAAGGCCTTCCGCAATGAGATAACCACTGGCAACTTCATCTTCCGCTGCCGCGAGTTCGAGCAGATGGAGATCGAGTACTTCGTTAAGCCGGGCAGCGACGAGGAGTGGTTCAACTACTGGGTCGAGCAGCGATTCAGTTGGTACACCAGTCTGGGCATAAAGGAAGAGAACCTGCGGCTGCGCGAGCACGAAAAGAAGGACCTGGCGCATTATGCCCGCGCCTGCACCGATATCGAATACCTGTTCCCCATGGGCTGGTCAGAGCTGGAGGGCATCGCCAACCGCACCGATTTCGATCTGAAGCAGCACTCGCAGCACAGCGGCAAAGACCTGAGCTATTTCGATCCCGAAACCAGCGAGCGCTATTTGCCGTACGTCATCGAGCCGTCGGCAGGCGTTGACCGCGCTGCCCTCGCCCTGCTGGTCGATGCTTACGATGAGGAGACGGTGAAGGGCGAGACGCGGGTGGTGCTGCGTCTGCATCGGGACATCGCTCCGTTCAAGGTGGCCATCCTGCCGCTGAGCAAGAACGAGAGGCTTATTCCATTGGCAAAGGAAGTCCACAATGCCGTCCGCCGGCGCATCACTTCCATGTATGACGATACGCAGAGCATCGGTCGGCGCTACCGCCGTCAGGATGAGATTGGTACACCCTACTCAGTTACCATCGATTTCGACTCGCTGGAGGACAACGCCGTCACCATACGCGAGCGCGACAGCATGAAACAGATACGCGTACCTGTCGCCGAGCTGGTATCGACACTCGAGCGAAAGCTGGATGGCGAACCCATGGAGGTACTGCCACCCGGAGGCAGGTACTGGCTGGGGTTCGAGGGATAGCTACGAACGAAGTCGAGGGCGATTACAATTTCGCGAAAGTATGGATTAGTAAATGTCTGCAGTAGTTGATGCGACGTCGGAATTTACATTGGGAATCAATAATTCTTCACTATGCTTGTCAAACGTGTTATAATATTGGCGCTGGAATTATTGAGTAAAAAACTATAAAATTATATTATAGCAAAAGTATCCAGTAGGTTTGAAATGAAGAAGAAGCCGCAGACTAAAAATGTAAAGGTCCTGCTGGTCGAGGATAACCCGGGCGATGCCAGACTTATCGAGGAACTTATGAAGGAGGCGGAGGAGACCGCTCATTACGAGCTGGTACAAGTCGGAAGCCTGGGCGAGGCGTTGCGTCGCCTTGGGGAGAACTCCTTCGATTCAGTGCTGCTTGACCTGGGGTTACCTGATAGCCAGGGACTTGATACGCTGACCCGCATGCGGACAAAGGTTCCGCAGGTCCCTGTGGTGGTGTTAACCGGACTCGCTGACGAAGCAGCGTCCGCCGAAGCTATGCGTATGGGTGCATTCGATTACCTGGTCAAGGGCAGGGTGGATTTCAATGTGCTGTTGCGCACTATACGATATTCTACTGAGAGCAAGTGAGGGGGTGGAATAAATGACCACCGTGAGCACTGCTGAGCAGGAAATAAAGGAAATAGCCGATCGTTATTACGCCATGAACCCGGCAATGGCGTTCCGCCACTGGGCCCTGACATGCCTGCTGGCGGACCAGAAACCGGACGATTTCGAGATCAAGAAGCATATCGAGCTGGGGACATCGGGCAATCTGGACATCGACGGTTACTGGATAGACGAACTCAACAGCCGTCTCATATTGCTTAAATCAAGGTATTCTTCCGATGACAGCGTCTACGTTGCCAGGGGATTCGTGCACTGGTTCCGGGTGGCGGCCCAGAAGCTTAACGACGATGAGTATATCAAAGAGAGCGCCAACGCCAAGATGAAGACCGTTCACGCCCAATTAACCGAATTCCTGCTGGATGATAATTATTCGATGTACCTGGCGGTTATCACCAATCGCCGCATAGAGCCCTCGGCGAAGGAATATGCCGAGAGGGAAGGTTCCACTCCATGGCAATTCGAGTATGAGGGTGGCAGCTATAACAAGGACGTGGAACTCGAGGTGCTCGACATCCCTGAACTGGAGCAGATACGCGAAGACCTGACTAAGCCTCCACCGGTGCCGGAGCCGGAAGGACCTGTCGCGCCGCAGGTAGAGCTCACCATACCTGATGGGATGTACCACGAGATACAGGGGCAGTTCCGCGCCGCACAGGCTACCGTGCAGGCCAAGGAGGTTGTCGAGGCATATGCCAAGTACAGGGCGGCCATCTTTGAGTTGAACGTCCGTGGTCCGCTCGGCGCTAACAAGGTAAACAAGGAGATCGTTAAGTCTCTCGAGTACCCGGTATACCGGAAAAATTTCCATGTGTTGAACAATGGGATTACCGTTCTGTGCCAGAGCTTCGACTATGATCCGTCTACTGGCAAGCTCAAGGTCAACGATTTCCAGGTTGCCAACGGCTGTCAGACTACGTATACGCTGTATAAACACCGGAACAAGGTGGATGACACCGTATGGCTGAAGATGACCATGGTTGAAGGCCATAGCTGGGCCCCGATGATAGCCAAGTCTACCAATACCCAGACCACCGTAAAACCGGAAGACTTCGCCAGCCTGGATCGCATACATTCTGACCTGAAGCGGAGGTTCGCTCAACTGAACCCGCCATGGCTGTATGAGGTACGGCGCGGGGAGAGCAAGTTCCATACTACCGAGCAATTGAAAACCGAGACTGATAGATATGGAGATCGCAAGGTTTCCATGCGCGAGGTAGCCCAGAGCACCCTGGCGTTTATGGGGGAGCCTGCCATGGCGACGTGGAGACTACACAATCTGTTCGACTCGCGAAACGATACCGGAATATCTTTATACAGGAAAATATTTAATGATGACGTTGGTCCTGAGCAGCTGATCCTGGCGACGCTCGTTACCCGTGCGGTTAACGATAAGGTAAGCAATATAGTCAGCCGCAGCACGGACGACGAGAAAATAGGACGGCTGGCTAATGTGGATTGGTTACCGATAGCGCGGCCGTTCATCGCTGGACTCATTGCCGAGTGGATCAAGATCGATAGTGCAGTTAATCTGGAAGAGGATCAGTTATTACCTGTGGATATCGCTAAATCCCGTATCCCCACCCTGTCTGAGTGGTTCGAAGAGGCGTTCGATGCTAGCATGGAGGCGGTTATGTACCGCATGGATGTTACCACAGCATCTTCCGGATCGATTAAATACCTGCGCGAGTTCTTCCGCAATCCGGAAAACTACAAGATGATGATCGAGAGACTGCGGAAACAGGTTCTGTACTCATCATCCAAGGCAAAACGCGCCGGGTCCCAGTGAAAAAGTCGTCGTATTCCCTAACTTCAATTCAACCCTGCCACATGCTATAATTACTTTGTGAAAATGTGCGCAATGCGCAAATGTGCTTCTGTTGACATCGTATTCACCTGTAAACTATAATCATTTGGTGCATCTGACGCATAATTCATAACCAAAATAAACTGGGGAGAGAGTATGACGATCGAAGAGAAACAGAAGAAGTTGATCAGCCTGGACCGCACCAAGAGGCCGGGCATCATCAAGACCACCACTGAGAGCGGCATCCAGCCCAAGCCCAACGCCTACACGGCGGAGGACATCAAGAGCCTGGACTACAAGAAGGATCTAGGCAATGACGGCGAGTATCCCTATACCCGTGGTCTGTACCCCGGCATGTACCGCAACATGCTGTGGGTCAGCGCTCAGGCGCTTACGCGCGAGACGGCGGAGAAGAGCCGCAAGGACCGCGAGATGGTGTGGGCTGGTGGGGCCGACACCGTCTACCTGGCCTCCGGCGACGTCAACCGGACGGGCTGCGATCCCGACCACCCGCTGGCCAAGTACGACATCGGCTACTGCCCGGAGCAATACTCCTGGCGCAGGCTGGAGAGGGACCTGGAGGGCATCGACCTGTCAACGGCCATCGTCACCTTCCACGGCGCATCCTCCCAGCAGGACGATGTGCTGTGCGTGGCGCAGCTGGCCACCATCGCCGACATGTGGGGCATCGACAAGAAGGTGCTGCGCGGCTCCTGCATCAACGACCCCATCTCCAACGCCGCCACCAGCTTCAGCATTGATTTCCCGCTGGACATCGGCCGCCGTCTCAACGGCGACCTCAGCGAGTTCGTCACCAAGGAGATGCCCACGTTCTCGCCCTTCGCCCCCATCGCCTACGACCTGTGGGAGGCGGGGTGCAACTCCATACAGCAGCTGGGCATCATCATGTCCTCCACCAAGGCCTACTGCCAGGAGGTGGTGGACCGCGGCGTGCCTTTCGACATGATAGGCCGCCGGGTGACCATCAGCATCGCATCGTCGCTGGACTTCTTCGAGACGGTGTGCAAGCTGCGGGCGGCGCGGAGGATGTGGGCCAAGATCGCCCGCGAGCACTTCGGCGCCACGGACGACAAGCTGTGCCGGCTGCGCATCGCGGTGCGGACGCCGGGGCAGACCATCACCCGGCAGCAGCCGCTGAACAACATCGCCCGCATCGGCTTCCAGGCGCTGGCGGCGATACTGGGCGGTGCCAATGCCGTCGACTACGCCCGGCACGACGAGGCCTTCTGCATCCCCTCCGAGGAATCATCGCTGATAACGCTGGCGTTGAACCACATTATTGCACAGGAGACCGGCGTGGGGCTCACCGCCGATCCGCTGGGCGGCTCGTACTATGTGGAGTGGCTCACCAACCAGCTGGAGGAGAAATCCTGGGATCTGATGAAGGAGATAGAGGATATGGGCGGCATCTGGAAGGTGGCCGAGAATGGCTGGTTGCGACAGCTGGCCAACAACGCTCGCGACGAGAAACTGGCCGCCATGGAGAAGGGCGAGCTGATTCAGGTGGGCGTCAACTTCTTCCGCCAGTCCGAGGATAAAGATCCCGAGATCGAGGAGTACGAATTCGACGATATGGGTAAGGTGCAGTCAGACCTGCTGAGGGAGTGCAGGGATTACAAGCAGAACCGCGATATCAAGAAGACGCGCCAGGCACTGCTTGCACTCAGGGACAAGGCCAAGACCAAGGAAAATCTCATGCCCTACATCATCGATTGTTTCAAGGCGGATGCCACCCGCTCCGAGATACTGGGCATGATACGCGAGGCGTTCGGATACAGCTACGACACCGTTGGCATGCTGGAGCGGCCGGACTTCCTTAATTAGAATTCTATCCTTTCATAATAATACCGGAGGTGAAAGTGGCTAAGTCACAAGACAGAAAAATACGGGTTCTGGTGGCCAAACCCGGTACCGACTCCCATTACAGGGGGGCCGAGTTGCTGTGCCAGATACTGAGGAACGCCGGGATGGAGGTGATCTACACCGGCAGGTACCAGACGTCGGAGATGATCGTGAACACGGCAGTGGCCGAGGATGTCGACGTTGTTTGCCTCAGTTCACTGGCATGGTCTCAGGAAAAATTCTACAGCGAGATCGCCAAAATGCTCAGGGACAAGGGCACCGACATCTGCGTGGTCGGCGGCGGCATCATCTCCAAGAAGGCCATACCGGCACTGAAGAAGGCAGGTGTCACCGGTTTCTACGGTCCGG
Organism: uncultured Dehalococcoidales bacterium; assembly: GCA_964428725.1. Lineage (GTDB taxonomy): Bacteria > Chloroflexota > Dehalococcoidia > E44-bin15 > E44-bin15 > CAYRYW01. The sequence continues at coordinate 87,966 of CAYRYW010000004.1, read as the reverse complement.
GAACGCCCAACGATGTGATCATAAACCATATAAAAGAGCGTGTTAAGAAAGAAAGATGGCACGAGAAATAGTCTGGCATCGCGATCGTACTGGAACCCAGGCGAGGAGGCCGATTAATGCAGCAAGAACAACACTATTCTGCTTCAGGGATACCAATAAAGGATATCTATACCCCTGAGGATACCAAGTCCCTTGATTACGATAAAGATCTCGGCATTGCCGGAAAGCCGCCATTCACCCGCGGCCCGTATCCCTCGATGTACCGCGGGCAGGTGTGGACTATCAGGCGGCTGAGCGGTTTCAACACTCCCGAAGACTCCAACAAGCTTTACAAGGAAGAATATGCCCTGGGACAGACGGGCTTCTCGGTGGCGCCGGATATCACTACCGCTATCGGGGTGGACGCCGATGACCCCATGGTGGAGTACGAGATCGGGCACTCAGGCCTGCCGCTTAACTCCATCGACGACGTGGAGGTGGCGTTCGACGGGCTGCCCATAGACCGCGTCTCGACCTATCTGGCGGAGCGCGGTCCGATAACCACCATGTACTTCGCCAACGCGGAGAAACGGGGCATAGACCTCAAGCAGCTCAGGGGTACCACCGCCGGCTGCATACTAAGCTGGGCCTGCCTCAACATCCCCAAGCAGCCCACGCCCAAGGGATACCTCAGATACGGCACCGATTTTATCGAATGGTGCGCTGAGGTGGCACCCAAGTGGAACCCGATATGTCACGATTCATATAATCCACGCGACCTGGGGCTGAACGCTTACGAAGAGCTGGGGCTGCTGTTCTCCGCCGCCATCGACTTCGTCGAGGAGGAGAAGCGTCGCGGCAGGATACCCCTCGATCGTTTCGTCCGGCGCTTCGCTTTCAACACAGCTGTCCATAACGACTTTTTCGAGGAGATAGCCAAGCTGCGGGCGGCGCGCCGCATCTGGTACAAGATAGTCACCGACAGGTACAAGGTACAGGACCCCAACTGCGCCAAGTTCCGTGTGCATGTCCAGTCGTCAGGCTCCACCCATACAGCGCAGGAGCCGTACAACAACCTCATACGCATCGCCTACCAGACGCTGGCAGCTGTGCTCGGCGGGGCGCAGTCGATACATGCCAACGGCTACGACGAAGCGGTTTGTCTACCCTCGGACCAGTCGATGCTGCTCGCCATCAGGACCGAGCAAATCGCCGCCCTGGAGACGGGGGTGACCAACTCCATCGACCCGCTGGGTGGCTCGTACTATCTCGAATCGCTTACCAATGACCTTGAAGAGCGCACCTGGGAATACATCAAGATGATCGAGGACATGGGCGGCATGGCACAGGCGATGGAGGATGGCTGGTACCACCGGCTACTTCGTGACAAGCCGATAGAGCGGCAGCGCAAGATCGATTCCGGCGAGATACCTGTAGTCGGCGTCAACGTATTCCGCTCCGAGAAAGAGCCGTACAAGGTACCCATCTTCAAGCCCGATCCTGCAAGCTCGCGTGAGATCCAGTCTGAGAAACTCAGAAAGCTCAGGGAGAAGCGTGATAAGAAGAAGCACGACGCGGCGATGAAGAAGGTTGTAGAAGCCTGTAACAGCGATGAGAACGTGTACCCCCACGTTTTCGAAGCAGTAAAGGCATATGCCACCTTCGGTGAGATAATGAAGGCGCAAGTAGATGCCTACGGGGAATGGCCCTACCCGGTAGGACTGTAGAAGGAGATCTGCTAATGGCTAAAAAGAATATTAAGATCCTTATGTCCAAGGCGGGACTGGAAGGCCACTGGGCCGGGCTCATCGTGGTCAGCAATGCCCTGCGGGACGCCGGTTTCGAGGTCATCTATGGCGGAAATATGACGCCAGCGCAGATCGCTGCTACAGCCGCCCAGGAAGATGTCGATGTAGTCGGCATCAGCAGTTTAACAGCAAATTACATGCTCGTAATGCCGGCAATAATCAGGGAACTCAAGGCAAAAGGTAAGGGGGATGTGATGTTGATGCTGGGTGGCATAATCTACGACGATGATATCGACGAGCTCAAGAAAATGGGAGTGCAGGGCATCTTTAAGCCCGGGACGCCATTGAATGAAATCGTGGATTTCGTACGGGAGAAGACTGCGGCAGCGGTGTAGTGAGCACGGTAAAAGCTGTACAACAGGAACGGCTATCGTCACGATAGCCGTTTGTAATATAAGGTGTAATCGTATGAACCAGATACTTACAAGCGTCAGCGTTCACGTTCAACCCAACGCACGGCGGAGCGAGATTGTCGGCATCGAGAAGGGGTCGATCAGGCTGAAGATTGCCGCCCCTCCCGAGAAGGGCAAGGCCAACAGGGAACTGCTCAGGTTTTTAAGTCGACAGCTTAAGATAAGCCAGTCATACATCAGGATAGAGCGGGGCCTGCACGGCCGAAACAAGGTGGTCTGCATTTCAGGTCTCGATTATGACCAGATATTGCAACGTCTGGCAGGCCATTCACTGTCATGAAGATATTGCATTTTGCCGACCTGCACCTCGGAGTGGAGAACTACAGCAGCGGCATCGACTCCGGAAGCGGTTTGCCCACGCGGCTCCACGATTTCCTCGGCGTTTTCGATGAGGTCGTGGATTACGCCATAAATAGCGAGGTCGATCTGGTGCTCTTCTGCGGGGATGCCTATAAGAGTCGTGAGCCATCGCAGACGCATCAGAGGGAGTTCGCCAGCCGCATCTGGAAGCTGGCGTCAGCCGGCATACATGTTTTCCTCGTCGTTGGCAATCACGACCTGCCCAACGCCATGGGACATGCCACCACCATGGAAATTTTTCGCACGCTGGACATTGATAATGTCACCGTCGCCGGCAGGATGGATACGTATCGCGTTGAAACAAAGGCCGGTACGGTCCAGATAATCGCCCTGCCCTGGGTGCGCCGGAACGCAATTCTCGCCCGCGATGAAGCGAAGGAACTGACGTCTTCCGGGGTTAACGAGCGGATCGAGCACATAATAACGGAGCAGCTCAATCATCAGATCTCCGGGCTCGATCCGCAATTGCCAGCGATATTCGCCGGCCATATCTGCCTGTCGAATGCGACATTTGGTTCGGAGCGAGGTATGATCATGGGTCAGGACCACGTCATGCTGCTGAGCAGTGTCGCTAGGCAAGAGTTCGACTACGTGGCTCTGGGCCACATTCACAAAAAACAGGTATTATCTGAGAACCCGCCGGTGGTCTATCCGGGGAGCCTGCAGCGCATCGATTTCGGTGAGGAGCGAGACGATAAGGGTTTCTATATCGTAGACATCGATAACGGCAGACATGTTAGCTACGAGTTTCGGCCCGTGAAAGCGCGGCGGTTCCAGACTATCGCGGTTGAAATTGAACCAGGTGAAACCGGTCCATCCGATGCCGTCCTGCGGGCGATCAGCTGTTTCGATATTGACGACGCTATCGTACGGGTACAGATATCGGTTCCGGAGCAACTCGAACATATGATAAGCGACAGTGCGATACGCAAGGCGTTGAAGGGCGCCTACCACGTCGCCGCCACCGCCCGCGATGTAAAGCGGGAACGGCATATGCGGATGCCGATGGAATCGGCGGAGAGCCTTGAGCCGCTGGAGGCGCTGCGGGCATATCTGTCAACGAAGAAGGCACGCATCGATGTCGATACGCTGCTCCAGTATGGTGAGAGGCTGATTCATGAGGGAGAGGGCGAAATTGAATCGCCCGCAATCTGAAGGCGGATATGAACGGGTATGTGGGTTCGTGGATATTTGTGGCGCAGTACTGCGCGTTTGTGTTTTTTACATTTGTCGGACTGCTGCAAATAGTCGCTGCCAGGTGGCACTACAGGGGCATCGCTTTCTTTCGTATAAGAATGTGGGGATATGCTTCTGGGACTATCGCCATCACTGGCGTATGCATCTGGTTTTTCGGGTTCACCGGCCTCGACCTGAGTCAGCCGACGTTCGATACACCGCCAGAGCTCTGCTGGCTGGCAGTCAGCGTTGCCTGCGCTTTTATCTTTACGCTGGCGTTGTCCTCTATTATTAACCGACGTATGGGTTCACACGAAGCACAGGGTAGTATCGATGCGGGAGGTTTGGAGGTTCTTAAGCAGAATACATACTGGCAATGTATCCGAAAGTATCTCCATCGGAGCGGTGAGCGTTGATATCGGCTGACGAGACCTTATTTTTCTGGATAAACGGGCTGGCGGGCAGGGTGACGGAGATCGACGGTGTCATCCGGACTCTTGCCTGCGACCTGTTCATACCGGTGCTGATGTTCGTCGTTCTTGCGGCTGTGTGGTTCGCCGGGCGTGATGGTGGACTGCGGGACAGATACCAGCGGTCGGTCATATGCTCGCTGACGGCCATGGGTTTCTCCAACCTGGTCGTATTTGTATGTAATGCCGTGTTTCCCGATCGTTTTCGTCCATTCGAAGCGTTCACCGATAAGGTTAACCTGATATTTTACCCACCAACTGACCCGTCTTTCCCATCGAATTCCGCAGCCGCCGCTTTTGCTTTGGCAATCGGGATATGGCTATACAATCGCAAGCTGGGATATCTCCTACTCATACCGGCACTGATAATCTCGTTCGGCAGGGTGTACATGGGGGTGCACTACCCGCTGGATATTTTCGGCGGTTTTCTGGCAGCTGTCGTGGCGACTGGCATCGCCTGGCTGGTGTTGAAAGCGGCCGAACCCATAGTCGCTCGATTTCTGGGCCTGATGCGTAAGGTGTACCTGGCCTGAACTGTGTCTACAGCCCTGCGACGATCCTGTCGTACTCCGCAACGATGTGCTGTACCACCTCGCCTGCGCTGACTATGTCGCGGACCAGGCCCGCCCCGGCGCCGCACGCTGCGCGGCCACCGTCTACGTCGCCATGGAGCAGCGCCGCAACCGATAGCTCAGAGAACATGGCGATGGACTGCTTATCCTTGCCGCCGGCCTTTTCCTGATCCAGCACTCGCTCGGTGAGCCTGTTCTTCAAGCCGCGAACCAGCATCGAGCTGCGCCCGGTGATTACTGTGGCTGTGTCGTCGGCAGCGACGATGGCGTCTTTGTACCTCTGATGTGCCAGGCACTCTTTTGTAGCGACAAACCTCGTGCCCATCTGCACACCCTCCGCGCCTAAGGCGAACGCGGCTGCCAATCCGCGGGCGTCGGCGATGCCTCCGGCGGCGACCACCGGTATGCCTACGGCATCGACGACCTGCGGTATGAGGACAAATGTCGTAAGCTCGTCCGGGCTGTTGATGCCGCCTGATTCGTAGCCCTCGGCGATGATGATGTCGACCCCCGACTTTTCTGCTCCTACGGCGTGCCTCACGCTGGCCACCAGGTGCAGGACTTTGACGCCGTGCTCGTGGAAATATGGAGTATGAAAAGCCGGATTCCCCGCTCCCGTCGTCACGATCTTGACCCCATCTGCGATAGCGATGTCGATGAGGCTGCGGTCCTTGCCGATCATGTGTATCGGGAAGTTCACACCAAAAGGCTTGGAGGTAAGGTTTCTCGCTTTCTTGATGTGCTTCTTCAAATTTTCGCCGACATTCGTCCAATCTGGCTCCCCGGCGTTGGGGCTGATGATGCCCAGCCCACCGGCCTCGGATACGGCGGCTGCCAGCTCCGCGCCGGCGATAAGCCCCATCGCCCCCTGTATGATGGGGTACTCGATGCCCAGGATTTCACATACTCTGGTTTTCTTCACGTTGAGCTCCTCATTTTTAAACTGGATATGATATCGTCGTATCCCTCGATCATGCTGCGAACGATATCGCCCGCACCTGTGACATCGCGTATCATGCCAGCGACAGCGCCGGCGTAGGCTTCGCCCTCGTCCACTTTACCGTCGATAAGCGCCATGCGCGCCCGGCCTATACCGATGAAAGCCAGCAGCTCGTCGGCGGTGACGCCGCGCTGATCCATCGTTGACACCTGCGCCGCAAAGGCGTTCCTCAGCCCGCGCGTCGGCGAGAGGCTGCGAGCGGTTACCACCGTCCCGGTGTCAGTGGCAGCGACGATGGCCTCCTTCATCGCCCGGTGAGCGATGCACTCGCGGGTGGCGATGAACCGCGTCCCCATATGCACGCCCTCGGCACCCAGCGCTAACGCTGCGACCAGGCCTCGCGCGTCGGCAATGCCTCCGGAAGCGATCACCGGTATGCCCACCGCATCCACGACCTGCGGCACGAGCGCCATCGTCGGCAGCTCATCGAAACCGCCGTGTCCGCCGGCCTCGAACCCCTCAGCGATAACTGCGTCGACGCCGCAGTCCTCGGCGGTCACAGCCTGCCTCACCGATGATACGAGATGCAAAACCTTCAAGCCTGCAGACCTGAGGCGCTGCGTGTGCCTCTGCGGGCCGCCGGCAGAGGTGGTGACAACTTCCACCCCTTCGCTGGCTATGACATCGATCAGTTCCTCGATGCCCGGGATGAAGACCACCAGGTTCACAGCAAACGGCTTATCGGTGAGGCGTTTGGCTTTAACGATCTGCGCTCGCAGGTTGGCCACAACATCGTCCTCCAGCCGCATCCCGGCGTTGGGGCTGATAGTGCCCAGACCGCCAGCGTTGGACACGGCGGCTGCCAGTTCGGCGCTGGCGATCCATGTCATGCCGCCCTGGATTATGGGGTATTCGATATTCAGTAGCCGACAGAGACGATTATTCATCAATGGCATATAAATAACAACTATTCGAATTCTATGGTTTAAGTCGACGAACTGTCAAGGAAGCTTACCCCATATTGACGGCGGCAGTGCTGTAGAGTAGAATTCTACCCGTGTAAGGAGGCAAGATGAAACGTGATCTAATGGAGATCCTCGCCTGTCCGGTGTGCAAGGGAGACCTCGAACTCACTGTGGATGAAGAGGATGAGAAGGAAATCGTCAAGGGCTCGCTTTTCTGCAAGAAATGCTCGGTAACCTATCCCATCGAGGAAACAATACCCAACCTGCTCCCGCCGGAGCTCCAGAAGTAGTCTGTCAGGAGGTAAGTATTATATGTCTCGCATCGTTGGTGCTCTCATCTGCCTGGGGGCTGTATTGGCCGGGGCGGCTTTCATCGCCGGCATTGTTCTCCAGATCGATAAGGTGGTATGGGCGATCATGGTGCCGGTGGCTATTGGGGTGGTGGTCGTGCTGGCGCTGGGATTCTGGATCGGGTGGATCATGGCGGTCACCCGGATCGAGGCGCCGCCGGAGCAAAGTGAACAGGTCGAATCCAAGGATAAATCCTAGCTATCCGGTACAAAGGTTACACACGAATCAGGCGATTCACATATTTTGACGCTGAATACGGGGAGCTTGCGCTTGCGGAGCTCCTCGTATACTGTCGATGCGATGTTCTCGGATGACGGGTTAATACGGCCGAAAGGCTCGATATCGTTCAGCGACGTATGGTCGAACCGCGCCAGCACCTCCCGCAGGTGCCGCTTGATCTCGGAGAAGTCGTACGCCAGCCCGATGTCATCCAGCCCGTCGATCCTCACCGTGACCACGACGTCAAAACGATGGCCGTGCAGATTCTCGCACTTGCCTTTGTACCCCCGCAGCGCGTGCGCCGCGTCGAAATGCTCGCGGACCGATACTTCATACATCTGTGACCTCCAGTCTGCCTATCTTCTTAACCCCTTCCCTTCCTGCGACCTCCTCCGCCATATCTGCAATCCTTTCCCTGGTGAACGGATGGATCAAATCGGCCGGGGCGATCTCCGCAAGCGGGATGAGCACGAAGGCACGCTCGCTCATCCGCGGGTGCGGGATGGTCAGCTCAGGGTCTATCACACTCATGTTGCCGAATAATATTATGTCTATATCTATGATACGTGGACCGTTGGGTAAGCCTGTCTCTCGTCCCATGCTCGATTCTATGCTCTTGACCAGAGACAGGAGTTGCAGAGGACCGAGATTCGTCCGTGCCAGACACACCGCGTTGAGGAACTTCGGCTGGTCGTCATACCCTACAGGCTCGGTCTCGTAGATCGAGGATACCACATTGATCTTCACTCTGTCACCGAGCAGTGTTAGCGCTCTGCTTAAATTCGCTTTGCGGTCGCCGATATTGCTCCCCAGCCCCAGGTAGACCTTCTTCATTTGTGATGTCCCCTGATTATCGCATCCGACATCCGGGCAACCCGCCTCATCTGACGCACATCGTGCACGCGTACGATGTCGGCACCGTCGGCGATACCGATGGCGACGGTGGCAGCCGTTCCCTCCAGACGCTGATCCGGAGGCAAGTCCAGCACCATGCCTATCATCGACTTGCGCGACGTTCCCAGCAGTATCGGCCGTTCCAGCGACCTGAGCTCGCCCAGCCGGCGCAGCACCTCCAGGTTGCCCTCCAGCGTCTTCCCGAAGCCGATGCCCGGATCGATGATGATGTTCTCGCGGGCGACGCTGGCTTCAAGTGCCAGCTCCATCCCCCATTGCAGCGAATCGATGACGGCACGCATTATGTCGGCGTACTGCGACTCACGCTGGTTGGCCGAGATGACGATGGGTACTCCCCTGTCGGCAGCCAGGCATGCCAGCTCGCGGTCGCGCCGCAATCCCCAGACATCGTTAATCATGGCTGCCCCTGCATCCAGCGCGCGGCGTGCCACGTCGCACTTGTAAGTGTCGATGCTGATGGGCACATCGGTTTCATATGCCAGCCTCTCGATGACGGGTATGACGCGGCGCAGCTCCTCGTCGGTCGATACCGGCTTCGAGTCCGGACGTGTCGATTCGCCGCCGACATCCAGTATATCGGCGCCCTCATCTATCAGTTGCCTCGCCTGTTTCACTGCTGCCTCGACGTCGCCGCCGATACCATCTCCGGAGAAAGAGTCGGGCGTCACGTTGAGAATGCCCATGATGAAGGTGCGTTCCCCCCAGCGGAACTCCCTGCCACCGCACACGGTCGTGCCGATATCGCTGCCCATCGCTCCAGATTGTAACACATTCGTGACACGTTTGAGAACACTTGACAACTGCCGCTGGCAGGCACGATACTAACACACGGGGTCAAAGTTGGAACTGCTCAGAACGCTCCTCTTTGTGCCGGCCAACCGGCCGAACATGATCCAGAGGGTGATACATTTGCCTGCCGCCGGGCTATTGCATTGGGAGGTCATGACTAAACTATGAAAATTCCCCCCCGTCTGTGGATACTTGCTTGGCTAGCCGGGTTGTTTATGGTAGCTTGCCAGCCGATCAATACTCCTGTCTCTGCACCGACCCTCGTACCGGACTGTATTGGATCAGGGCAGATAGTGCATGACGCAGCTCCATCAAAGAACAGCTCCCAACCTATCGCTATGCAGGTTTATCTCCCGCCTTGCTACGATTCGCAGGCTGAGAGTGCCTACCCTGTGCTGTATTTGCTCCATGGGAGCGGCCATTCAGAGTCCTCTTGGTTCAAGGCGGGCGTAGACCAAATTGCAGAAGACCACATTCTGAGCGGGAACGTTCCCCCCTTCATTATTGTCACCCCTCGCCTGATAGAGGACGATCGGCGGGCGAAATTCATGATAGAAGATGTTATTCCTTATGTCGACAGCCACTACAGGACTTTGAACGACCGCCAGTACCGGGCTATCTCCGGTGCTTCTCTGGGGGCAATCCTGTCGACCCAAGCTGCCCTGCAACACCCCGATATGTTCGCCAACCTGGCTTGTTTCGGTGGTGCGGCTGTTAAATCTGATAAGGAGTTGCTCGCTGGATGGATTAATGGCATACCCGAATACCAGCGCCCGCGTATCCTGATCGATATTGGACAACAAGACCCTTTTCTCTACACTGGACAGATCCTGATGGATATACTCAATGCGGCGGATTATCCATATCGGTATAACAGCGAAGAGGGAGGGCACACATATACCTACTGGGCTGGCAACTTCGATGAGTTCGTTTTGTCTTGGATCGCCGAGGATTGGGAATAGCGATTCCCATCCTGACTCTCTACACTTATAAACGAAGCAAAATACTCCGCAGGGTCTTGGTTCTGCTGGCAAGTCTGGTCTTCTGTAAAGCTAGGCAGGGTATCACTGATCCTGGTTACCAATCGCTCCAGATTGTAACACATTCGTGACACGTTTGAGAACACTTGACAATTGCCGCCGGCAGGCACGATACTAGCACACGGGGTCAACGTTGGAACTGCTGAGAACGCTCCTCTCCGTGCCGGGAAATCGGCCGAACATGATCCAGAAGGCTAAGCACCTGCGTGCCGACATGATCGTCTTCGACCTTGAGGATTCCGTGCCTCTGGCGGATAAGGATGCTGCAAGGGCGACGGTGCGCCAGGCGATCGCGGAGCTCGCCGGTGCCAGGCAGCGTGTCGTCGTGCGCATCAATTCGCTGGCCACCGGTCTTGCGTATGATGACCTTGAGGCTGTGATCGTGCCCGGCCTCTGCGGCATTAACCAGCCCAAGCCCGGTGATGCCAGCGATGTCGCCGAGGTTGCTGAGATGGTCGACAGGCTGGAAAAAGAGCGGGGTATCGAGAAGGGGTATGTTGGGATTCTGCCGTGGGTGGAGACCGCCAAAGGCATATTGAATGCTTACCACATAGCCAACGCATCTCCCCGGGTGCTAGGCATCATCTTTGGTGCTGAGGACTTCGCGTTGGACACGGGCATCATCCGCACCGCACCCGGCGACGAACTTCTATACCCTCGAATGGCAGTGGTCATTGCCGCCAGGGCTGCCGGCGTCTGTGCCATCGACACTCCCTACAACGATTTCAAGAACGAGGCCGGCCTTATACGTGAGGCCATGGTGGCCCGCGGTCTCGGTTTCGAGGGCAAGTTTCTGATACACCCCGGGCAGATAGAGTCGGTGAACCGCATCTTCCGGCCAAACGCTGACGAGGTGGCGAGGGCGAAGGAAGTGGTCGAGGCCTTCGATGCTGCAGCGGCGCAGGGCATCGGCGCTACGTCCATAGATGGCAGGATGATAGATGCGCCCATTGCCAACCAGTCGCGGAGGCTGCTGGCGATTGCGGACGCCATCGAGCGCAGCGAGGGGAATCGTTAAAACATTCCTTGCATTCTACATTTACGAATTATATAATTAAAAGTGACGGCTTTCACAAACTACAGATGGGGAGGGTCTATGGCGCTTGAAGATAAACTCGACATGCTGGCCAAAAAGAGGGAGGAATCGCAACAGGGCGGTGGTGAAAAGCGCATCCAGGCGCAGCACGAAAAGGGCAAGCTCACCGCCAGGGAACGCATAGCGCACTTCCTCGACGAGGGCACTTTTGTGGAACTGGACCCGTTCGTCACGCATCGTGCCACCGAGTTCGGGCTGGCCGGGACCAAGCACCTGGGCGATGCGGTGGTCACCGGATACGGCAAAGTGAACGGTCGTCCTGTATACCTGTTCTCCCAGGACTTCACCATCTTCGGCGGCTCGTTATCGGAGGTGATGTCGGAGAAGATCTGCAAGGTGATGGACCTGGCATTGAAGAACGGAGCGCCGTTTATCGGTATCGCTGACTCCGGCGGCGCGCGTATACAGGAAGGGGTCGAAAGCCTTGCCGGTTACGGCGAGATATTTTTACGCAACACGCTGTGTTCCGGTGCTATCCCGCAGATATCGGTGATAATGGGCCCCAGCGCCGGCGGTGCGGTGTACTCCCCTGCCCTCACCGATTTCGTGTTCATGGTGCAGGGCACGGGGCAGATGTACATCACCGGCCCGGATGTGATCAAGGCGGTCACCGGCGAAGAGGTGACACACGAGGAGCTGGGTGGGGCCATGGCCCAGGCAACGCACAGCGGGGTATGCCATTTCGTAGCCCCCGGCGACAAGGAATGTCTGGCTATGGTGCGCCACCTTCTCAGCTTCCTGCCTCAGAACAACATGGAAGACGCGCCGCTTCAGGAAACCGGTGACGATCCCGACAGGATGGATGCGACGCTGCTGGACTGCGTTCCCGTGGATCCGACCAGGGCCTACGATATGAAGCAGGTCATCCAGAAGGTAGTGGACAACGGCGAGTTCGTCGAGGTGCACGAGCACTATGCAGCCAACATCATCACCGGCTTCGCCAGGCTCGGTGGTCGTTCGGTGGGCATAGTGGCACAGCAGCCCATGGTCGCTGCTGGCGTCATCGACATCGATGCCTCCATAAAGGGGGCGCGTTTCGTGCGCTTCCTCGACTGCTTCAACCTGCCGATAATTACCTTCGTCGATGTGCCCGGATACATGCCCGGCGTACAGCAGGAATACGGCGGGATAATCAAGCACGGCGCCAAGATGATTTACGCCTACTCGGAGGCGACTGTGCCCAAGATCACCGTTATCACCAGGAAGGCCTATGGCGGCGCCTACGTAGCCATGAGCAGCAAGCACCTGCGCGGCGATATCAACTACGCCTGGCCAACTGCAGAGATCGCGGTGATGGGGCCCGAGGGCGCGGTTAACATCATCTATCGGGATGAGATCAAGAAATCGGAGAAGCCTGCTGATACCAGGGCAAAGCTGATACAGGAATACAAGGATAAATTCGCCAACCCGTATGTGACAGCCGCTCGGGGCTATATCGATGACGTAATAGACCCTCGCGAGACGCGCCCAAGGCTCATAAAGGCGCTGGATATGCTCCAGAACAAGCGGGATTCGAACCCTCCCAAGAAGCACGGTAACATTCCACTCTAGAGACTGGAAATGAAAAAGGAAGATAAGGTCATGGCAGCCATCGCGGCTGCTGTCGACATGTACCAGCAAGAGGAGGCTCAGGCAACAGCCGCAAAGCCCCGGTCCCAGTTGTCCAGCAACTGGAAATACTGGGGGGTCGGGGAGATGATGAGGATGCGTACGTTGTGGCAGTTGCGGTTGTGCTCACCTGCCTCCCATGTAAGGAGATGATACTCGATGGCTAAGAGAAACCCTTTAAAGATTACCGATACAACCTTTCGCGATGCGCACCAGTCCTCTTTTGCTACCCGGATGCGGTTCTCAGATATGGAGCCCATTGCCCCTGAGATGGGAAAAGTGGGTTTCCACGCGATGGAGGTATGGGGCGGCGCAACATTTGACGTTTGCACGCGCTTCTTAAATGAGGACCCCTGGGACAGGGTGCGCGTACTCAAGAAGCTGATGCCCAACACACCGCTGCAGATGCTGCTGCGCGGCCAGAACCTGGTGGGCTATCGCAATTACGCTGACGATGTGGTGTACGCCTTCGTCAAGCATTCCGCCGAGGTCGGCATAGACATATTCCGCGTCTTCGATGCGCTCAATGACGAGCGCAATGTGCAGGCCTCATTCGATGCCATCAAGAAGGCTGGCAAACACATCCAGGGTTGTTTGAGCTTCTCGCTGACGGAGAGGAAGCTCGGGGGCCCGGTATACACCATAGATTTCTTCGTCAACAAGGCCTGCATCCTTCAGGACATGGGTGCCGATAGCATCTGTATCAAGGACATGGCCGGACTGTTATCGCCATACGATGCCTATGACCTGATAGTCGCGCTGAAGAAGAGCCTGAAGATACCGGTCGAGCTGCACAACCACTATACCAGCGGCATGGGCTCGATGACCTGCCTCAAGGCCAGCGAGGCCGGCGTGGACATCATCGACACATGCCTGGCTCCATTCGGTCTGCGTTCTTCACAACCGGCCGTCGAGCCGATAGTGGCCGCGTTACAGGGGACAGCGCGGGACACGGGGCTGGACTTGGATATGCTCCTCAAGATGGGAGATTATTTCGAGTCCATCGCCCCCAAGTACCGCGATTACTGGCGGAGCGAACAGATGTCGGTGATCGACACCGGCGTGCTGTCGCACCAGATACCCGGTGGCATGACCACTAACCTTATAGCTCAGCTCAAGGAGGCCGACGCTCTCAATCGGCTGCACGATGTGCATGAGGAGTTGCCGCGCGTCCGCAAGGAGTTGGGTTATCCGCCGCTGGTGACGCCGACCAGCCAGATCGTTGGTATCCAGGCGGTACAGAACGTGCTGTTCGGGCGGTACAAGATGATCTCCAAGCAGGTCAAGGACTATGTATATGGCATGTATGGTCGCCCGCCTGCTCCCGTCGACCCGGAGGTGCAGAAGCTGGTTCTTAAAGGTTATGAAAAGGGCGAGGAGCCTATCACCTGCCGGGCTGCCGACCTGCTGGAGCCTGAGATGGAGAAAGCCAAGGAAGCCACCAAGGGTATCGCCAGGGACATCGGTGATGTGCTTGTGTATGCGATATATCCCGAGACGGGGATGCGCTTCCTCAAGTGGAAATATGGGCTAGAGCCGGTTCCCGATTCTGTAAAGCCCAAGACGATCGAACAGATTAAAAAAGAGGACGATCTGGTCAAGAAGGCACTGGCGGGGAAGCTCGTCGAGAAGGTGGAGAAGCCCGCCCCAGCTAAAGGTCCGGCTACCAGGGTGTATAATATATTCGTCAACGATGAATACTACGAGGTGGCGGTGGACCCGGGCAGCGGATCGCCGGTAGTGGTCCGTGGTGCAGGAAACCCCGCCCCAGCCAGTGCTGCTGGTTCGAAAGCGACAGCTCCCCCACCATCTCCCGGTGCGGAGGCAGAAAGCAAAAGCGCTACCGATGCAGCGCCGGCAGGGGCACTCAAGGCCCCCATGCCGGGGATTATCATCAGGTATCAGGTCCAGGTGGGGCAGAAGGTCAAGGCAGGCGACACAATTGTGATCTTGGAAGCAATGAAGATGGAGAGTGCCCTTCCTTCCTCCATAGACGGGGTAGTCAAGGAGTTGCGGCCTAAGCCGGGAGAGCGTGTGGCCAGGGACCAGGTGATCGCAGTCATCGAAAAGGCCTGAGCCCGATGTGTCGACCATCTCCACATCTGTTTTGTAGTAGCTCATCAGTCATGTGGTGAGGTTTATCATGGGTAAAACCATCTCCGAGAAGATACTTAGCGATAGATCAGGGACGGATGCCCGCGCCGGAGATATAGTCATCGCCGGGGTCGATCTTGCGTTCGTGCAGGATGGCACCGGCCCTCTGGCAATACGTCAGCTAGAGGAGAGCGGAATCGAAGGTGTGGCTAACCCTGAGCGGGCAATCCTTTTCCTCGACCACGCAGCACCAACACCATCCAGGGAACTGGCCAACGATCACATGCTCCTGCGACGGTTCGCACAGAATAGCGGCGCTGTTCTAAGTGAGGTGGGCAGGGGTGTATGTCATCAGCTGGTGGCCGAGGATTACGCCAGCCCTGGAGAGGTCATAGTCGGCGCTGACTCGCACACGGTGACTGCCGGTGGGGTCGGGGCCTTCGCCACCGGCATGGGCTCCACCGATGTCGCCGTTGCCATGGCGCTGGGCAAGACCTGGTTCCGCGTGCCCGAGAGCTTTAAAATATCCGTCGATGGTCGCTTCGCAGCAGGTGTATGTGCCAAGGACCTTATCCTGTATCTGATCGGCATGCTGGGTGCCGACGGCGCCACCTATAAATCGCTGGAGTTCTGCGGGGGAGCCGTCGATAGCATGAGCATGGCGGAGCGCTTCACTATCGCCAACATGGCGGTAGAGGCTGGCGCCAAGGTAGGGCTATTCCCTGCAGATGGCACTACGCAAAGCTATCTTAAGGCGCGTGGCCGCAGCGGTAGGTTCCGCAGCATCAAAGCCGACCCTGACGCGATTTACGAGCGCTCCATCGAGATCGACGCATCGAAACTGGAGCCGACGGTCGCTAAGCCTCACACGGTAGATAACACAGCGCTGGTTCGTGATGTGGAGGGAACGAAGATCGACCAGGTATTGATCGGCACCTGCACCAACGGTCGGCTGGATGACTTTGCCATAGCGGCTGAAATTATCAAGGGAAAGAGATGCAATCCGAAAGTCAGGCTGTTGATAGCGCCGGCATCTGCGGAGGTGCTCAGGGAAGCTATCGACGCCGGATATATCCAGACCTTCATCGATGCCGGGGCGACCATCCTGCCGCCGGGCTGCGGCCCTTGCGTGGGTGTGCACCAGGGCATCCTCGGAGACGGCGAGGTGTGTATCTCAACGGCCAACCGCAATTTCAAGGGGCGCATGGGAAACCCCGATGCCTTTATCTATCTGGGAAGCCCGGCGACGGCTGTCGCCAGCGCTATCACCGGACAGATCACCGATCCCAGGGAGTTTGTCGATGCTTAAAGGTAAGGCTCACAAGTTTGGCGATGATATATCGACTGACCTGATCTGCCCCGGCAGGTACTTCCACCTCAGGAGCAATCTGCCAGAGCTGTGCAAGCACGCCTTGGAGGATGCTGCCCCCGATTTTGCCTGCAGCGTGAAGCACGGTGACTTCGTCGTCGCTGGCGCCAACTTCGGGCTGGGCTCAAGCCGTGAGCACGCCGCTGTGGTGCTGAAGATGTCAGGTGTCGCTGCCGTCCTGGCTAAATCGGCTGCACGCATATTCTTCCGTAACGCCATAAATATTGGCTTGCCGGTGCTCATATGTGACACTGACGGCATCGCCGCCGGCGACGAGCTGGAAGTCGATCTCAAGAATAGTATGGTGAGGGATTTTACCACGGGTGCTGAGCTGCAATTCGGCAATTTCCCGGACGTAATGCTGCGGATACTTGAAGAGGGCGGGCTGATACCGTATATTAAAAGGCACGGCGGCTTCGATCAGGAGATTGGAGTTTAATTGGCATACAGCATTACTTTCATCCCCGGAGACGGCATCGGTCCAGAGGTGGCGGAGGCCACCAGGAGGGTACTCGAGGCGACCGGTGTCAAATTCAGCTGGGACCGGGCGCATGCAGGGGATCGCGCCCAGGATCTCTTTGGCACTCCACTTCCCGACTATCTCCTCGACTCAATACGACGGAACCAGGTAGCCATCAAAGGGCCTATCACCACGCCGATAGGCTCCGGGTTCCGCAGCGTTAATGTAGCTATCAGGAAAGCTCTGAATCTCTACGTTTGTCTGCGCCCCTGCAAACTTTACCCCGGTGCGCCGTCTCCGTATAAAGATGTCGATGTGGTGATAGTGCGCGAGAACACCGAGGACCTGTATATGGGCATCGAATATGCTCAGGCCACCCTGGAGGCTGCCCGCCTGCTGCGTTTCATCGAGGACTGTGGCGGCAGGGTGCAGCCGGATTCAAGTTTCACAATAAAGGCTATATCGACTACTGCATCCAGGCGCATAGCAAGATGGGCTTTCGAATATGCCCGGGCGAACAGTCGAAAAAAGGTGTCCGCCATACACAAGGCAAATATCTTGAAGGCAACTGACGGATTGTTCCTATCAACCTGTTACGAGGTGTCCAAGGAATACCCTGACATCAAATTCGAGCCGCACATTGTCGACAGCATATGTTCGCAACTGGTGCGCAATCCGCAGAGCCATGACATACTGGTTTTGCCTAACCTGTACGGCGATATCGTATCCGAGCTGTGTGCCGGCATCGTCGGAGGATTGGGGGTAGCACCCGGTGCCAATATAGGCGATGAGATCGCGGTGTTCGAGCCTACCCATGGCAGCGCTCCCAAGTATGCGGGGAAGAATAAGGTGAATCCCATGGCGATGATGCTCAGTGGTGTTATGATGCTGCGCCATCTGGGGGAGAAGGATGCTGCCGATATGGTGGAAGATGCTATATCGAGGGTTATCGCGGAAGGCAAATCGGTCACATATGATATGAAAGCCGACAAAAACGATCCTACGGCGGTGGGCACCGCTGAGGTTGCCGAGGCCGTTATCAAGAAAATGAAGGAGTAAGGACATGAAAAAGAAGGTAACAGTTATCGGCGCCGGTAACGTGGGAGCTACCTGCGCCCAGCGAATTGCAGAGAAGGGCTATGCGGATGTAGTCCTTGTGGATATCATCGAGGGACTACCACAGGGGAAGGCGCTGGACATCCTGCAGAGCGGGCCGGTTCTGGGCTTTGACTCGAAAATCGTAGGAACCAACAGCTATGAAGAAACTGCCAAATCGGACATCGTCGTCATCACGTCAGGCATAGCCCGCAAACCGGGCATGAGCCGCGACGATCTCATTCTTACCAACATGAAGATCGTCAAGGAGGTCACTGAGAACGTAGTAAAGTATTCGCCGAAGTGCTTCATCATCGTGGTGACAAATCCGCTGGATGCCATGACCCAGTTGGCGATGCACGTCAGCAAGTTCCCCCGGAACCGGGTCATGGGGCAGTCGGGGGTGCTCGACTCGTCCAGGTTCAGGACATTCATCGCAACGGAGCTGGGCGTATCGGTTGATGATGTCAACGCTTGTGTCCTCGGGGGCCACGGCGACACCATGGTTCCCCTGCCGCGTATGACCACCGTCGGCGGCATACCCATCACCCAGTTACTTTCCAAGGCCAAGGTGGACGCCATCGTCGAGCGCACGGTCAAGGGCGGCGCCGAGATCGTCGCACTGCTCAAGACCGGCAGCGCGTACTATGCCCCGTCGGCGGCGACGGTGCAGATGGTGGAAGCCATCCTGTTCGACAAGAAGAAGATCCTTCCCTGCTCCGTTTACCTGAATGGCGAGTACGGGATCAAGGGTGCCTTCGTCGGCGTGCCGGTGAAGCTGGGAGCCAGAGGCGTAGAAAAGGTCATCAGGCTGAAGCTGAGCAAGGAAGAAAGCGCCGCGCTGCAGAGATCGGCGGACGCAGTGCGCGAGCTTTTAGCCGTCATGAAGCTGGGTTAAGCATGAGAGATATATCCGCCACAGATATTATCGACACCGTATCGAGACTGTGCAAGGAGGCCAATTACTATCTGGGCGACGACGTATTGACGTCGTTAAAGAAAGCCAGAAAAGAGGAGAAATCGCTGGTATCCCAGCAGATACTGGACCAGATACTGGAAAACGCCGCTATCGCTGCCAGGGAGCAGATGCCCCTGTGCCAAGACTGCGGACTGGCGATTGTCTTCCTCGACATCGGCCAGGACGCCCATATAACCGGCGGCGACCTGTACGAAGCGGTTAACGAAGGGGTACGGCGTGGCTATCAGGAAGGCTATCTGCGCAAGTCGGCGGTCAGACAACCGTTCTCCGCCAGGGTCAATACCAAGGATAACACGCCTGCCATCATTCACACGCAGATCGTGCCCGGCGACAGATTGAAAATCACCGTTGCTCCCAAGGGAGGCGGCAGCGAGAACATGAGCCGCTTCACCGTGCTCAAGCCGGCACAGGGGCGCAGGGGAGTGATCGATTTCGTGGTGAAAGCGGTGGAGGAGGCCGGCAGCAACCCGTGCCCCCCGACCATCGTCGGAGTGGGCATCGGCGGCAGCGCTGAGAAGGCCATGATACTGGCCAAGCGGGCCCTGCTGCGTACCGTAGGCCAGCCCTCCCCCGACGCGGAGGTGGCTGAGCTGGAGCGTGAGTTGCTGCAGCGCATCAATGCGACCGGCGTCGGCTCAGGCGGCGTAGGTGGCACCATCACGTCGCTGGCGGTACATGTCGAGACCTACCCGGCGCACATCGCCAGCCTGCCGGTGGCGGTCAACCTACAGTGCCACAGCGCCCGACACAAGGAGGCTGTCCTGTAAAAAAATCGAATGCGATCTAGTTAAAACTTAGCCATCGGAGAACGATGTAATGGAAGCAACACACGATGTTTTAATACTGGGCTCCGGCTTGGCTGGCCTGAGGGCCGCCGTGGAAGCCGCCCGTGTCAGCAACGATACTCTGGACGTGGCCATAATCTCACGGGTACAGCTGATGCGCTCCCACTCGGTATGTGCCGAGGGCGGCACGGCCGCGGTGATGAACCCGGAGGAGGGCGACAGCCTGGAGCTGCACGCTTGGGACACGGTGCGAGGCAGTGACTTCCTCGCCGACCAGGATGTGGTGTGGCGTTTCGTACAGGAGTCGCCCAAGGAGCTCATCCAGCTGGACCACTGGGGCATCCCCTGGTCGCGGCGCACCGACGGCCGCATCAACCAGCGTCCCTTTGGCGGACATAGCTTTGACCGCGCCACCTTCGCCGAGGATAAGACCGGCTTCTTCGAGATGCACACGCTGTACGATACGCTGCAAAAGTATGCCCGCGTCACCAGATACGATGAATGCTATGTTACTTCCATCGTGATAGAGGACGGCGTCTTCAAGGGGCTGACCGCGTGGGATCTGACCAGCGGCGAGTTCATCCTGCTGCGGGGTAAGGCACTGGTGATAGCCACCGGCGGCGCCTGCCGCATGTTCGGCTTCACCACCTACTCTCTCACCGCCACCGGCGACGGCACGGCGATGGCGTATAGGGCCGGCATGCCGTTGAAGGACATGGAGTTCGTGCAGTTCCACCCCACCGGGCTGATACCGTCGGGCATCCTCATAACCGAGGGCGCCAGGGGCGAGGGCGGCTACCTGAAGAACAACAAGGACGAGCGCTTCATGGATAAGTACGCCCCATCCAAGATGGAGACCGCGCCGCGAGACATCGTGTCACGCTCCGAGATCACCGAGATACTGGAGGGGCGCGGCTTCGAGGGGCCGGACGGCCTGGACTACGTACATCTCGACCTGACCCATCTCGGTGCGGATAAGATTAATGAACGCCTGCCGCTCATACGCGAGGTGACGATCAAGTTCGCCTTCATCGATCCCATTGAGCAGCCGATACCGGTGCGGCCAGCGGCCCACTACTTCATGGGTGGCATCCACACTGATATCGATGGGGCCACGCCGATAGAGGGGATATGGGCGGCGGGGGAGGTGGCCTGCGTCTCGCTGCACGGGGCCAACCGCCTCGGCTCCAATTCGACCGCCGAGTGCCTGGTGTGGGGCAAGATCGTCGGGGAGAAGGCCGCCCGCTACGCCATGAACGGGAAAACGCTGCCGGATGTGCCGACAAACAGGTTCCGCGACGAGGAGAAGCGCGTATTCGAGACCATAGGTGGCGGCGACGGCAGCGAGAGCGTATTCGCCATCCGCACCGAGCTGCAGCGGACCATGGACCACAACGTCGGCGTCTTCCGCACCGAGGCAGACATGAAGAAGGCCCTGGAGAAGATAAGGGAACTGAGAGGCCGGATGAAGCACGTGAAGGTTGTCGACGGGAGCCGAATCTACAATACCAATCTTATCGCCGTGCTGGAGACGACCAACCTGATCGATGTAGCGGAGACCATTGTGGTCGGTGGCATAGCCCGCGCCGAGTCCCGCGGTGCCCACTCTCGCCGCGACTTCCCAACCCGCGACGACGTCAACTGGATGAAGCACACCATGGCATACTTCAACCCCGCCGGCGAGCCGCGCCTTGAATACATCCCGGTGAACATCACCATGTGGAAGCCGGTAGAGAGGAAATATTGATGGAGGGGACTAAAGCTAGCGCCAGCCAAGGCCAGCACCTGCCTAACCGTCTCGGCATCAAGGGCTGGATCTGGGGCGGCAACTATACCCTGGAGCGGTACCTGTATACACTGCACCGGCTGACCGGACTCGGCCTGCTGTTGTATATAACCATGCACTTGGCCGCCAACGGCTTCCGCCTCGGCGGTGTGGACAGCTGGGAGGACCTGATGTCGGTGCTGGGCATGTCCGGATTTAAGGTGGGCGAATACCTGGTGATGGCGGCCTTCGTCATTCACGCCCTCAACGGCGGCCGGCTCATCCTGCAGCACCTTGGATATACTCTGGGAAAGCCCAAGCCGCCGATATACCCATACGTGGACTCGATGCGCCGCAGGCGCCCCATCACCTGGCTGATGCTTGTGGGGGTGGTGGCGCTGCTGATATACGTCCTGGTAGTCTTTGTAACGTAGGAGAGCGAGATGAGTGAGACACGTTTGAAACTGCTGCAGTACATTACAGGCATTGGACTGTTCTTCCTCGCCGGTATACACCTCATCGTCTCGCACCTGAGCGGCGGCGAGCCAGCGTCGTGGGAGTCGATATCCGAGCGGGCCGCCAGCGGGGGGTGGCTGGCGCTGTTCCTGCTCCTGCTCATCTTCGGGCTGTACCACGGCATACACGGCCTGCGAACCATAATCATCGAGTCCACCCCCCAGCTGCCAGCCAGGTATGTCGACTGGACGCTGATAACCGCTGGCGTGGCGATATTCATCTACGCCGCCTATATACCCATAAACGCATTCTTATAGTGATGAGGCAATAGCGATGGAACATGAGAACAAACAGCTGACATTCAGGGTGCAGAGATACCTGCCGGGCAAGGACAGGCGGCCCTATATGCAGGAGTTCAAGGTCCCCATGAGACGGGGGCTCACGGTGCTGGACGGACTGCTGTACATCAAGGAAAACATCGACAACACCCTCTCTTTTCGCAGTTCCTGCCGCATGGGCATCTGCGGCTCCTGCGGCGTTCTGGTCAACAACTTCCCCATGCTCGCCTGCCACACCCCGGTGGAGGAGCTCCATACGGACAGGATCACGGTGAAATCCCTGCCCAACTTCCCCATCGTCCGCGACCTGGTAGCCGACCTCAGCCCACTGTTCGAGAAGCACAAGTCCATAAAGCCGTATCGCATAAGCGCCGAGGAGGTCAAGGAGCCGACGGCCGGGTTCCTGCAATCCACCGATGAGCTGCATAGCTACGTGCAATTCGCCTACTGCGTGAAGTGCGGGTTGTGCATGGCGGCCTGCCCTACCGTGGCCAGCGACGCCCTGTTCCTCGGCCCGCAGCCGCTGGGGCAGGCGTACCGCTACTGCAGCGACCGCCGCGACAGCGGAGCGAGAGAACGCTTCAAACAGGCGGACACTCGGCATGGCGTGTGGCTATGCCACCTCGCCGGCGCCTGCTCCGAGGCCTGCCCCAAGGGGGTTGACCCGGCGCTGGCGATACAGCTGCTCAAGCGGGCCATGCTGTTTGACAGCATACGACTGCGCAAACAGCCGGCGCCGGCGCCGATAGCGGGGCCAGCCAAAGAGAGTAAACCCAAGGTAGCGGTACCCGAGTTCACTGTTAAATAACCAGCGATATGCCGGAGGGACAAATGACCAGGAAGATCACATCGCCGATGAGCGAGGATGTAATTAAGGGGCTGAAGGCCGGCGACCAGGTGCTGATAAGCGGGGTGGTGTACGTAGGTCGCGACGCCGCCCACAAGCGCTTGGTGGAGACCCTCGATCGCGGCGAGAAGCTGCCATTCGATGTAAAGGGGCAGACTATATATTACATGGGACCTTCCCCTACCAAGCCGGGCAAAGTCATCGGCTCGGCGGGTCCCACCACCAGCGGCCGCATGGATGCCTACACTCCGCGCATGCTGGAAGCCGGGCTCAAGGCGATGATCGGCAAGGGGCTGCGCACGCAGGAGGTGAAGGACGCCATCGTGAAGCACAGGGCGGTGTACATGGCTGCCACCGGCGGCGCTGCGGCACTGATAGCCAAATCAATCACCAAATCCGAGGTCATCGCCTATGAGGAACTCGGCCCGGAGGCCGTCCTGCGCCTCGAGGTTAAGGACTTCCCCGCGGTGGTGATCAACGATTGCCATGGCGGCGACCTGTACCAGGAGGGCAAGGCCAAGTATGCGAAGTCGGTAGCCTGATACCCGGTACCGACACGAGCCTGTTCGCAAGACGGGCTCGAACTGTTTATATCTAATGAGCGCGAAGACGGAACTCAACCACGACCTTATCGACCTGGAGTGGGGTGACGAGGGGGTAGTCCCCGAGACGATCCATCCAGATACCCTGTTTATCTTCACCATGATGGGCCGTGTAATCATCGACATGGTCGATGTCGGGGATGGCGATCGTGTGCTGGATGTGGGCTGCGGCCGAGGCATCGACATCCTGACACTGGCGAAGCGCGGGGCCAGGGCTATCGGTCTCGACCCGTCGAGCAAGATGATGGTTGGAGCCCGGGAGCACCTGGAGCGCAACCGCCAGCATCTCGATGGCAGGGGTGATGTGGTGCTGGTGCGCGGCATCGGTGAGGCGCTGCCCTTCAAGCGGCGCTCGCTGGACAGGATAATCTGCAAGGGCTCGCTGGACCACTTTGCAGACATGGAGCGGACGATGGCTGACATGTCGGGGTCGCTTAAGACCGATGGCGTGGCCATCATCGCGGTCGCCAACTTCGACAGCCTCGCCTGCAGACTGGGACGCTGGTGGTTCCCCATCATCAAGCGCCTGCGCCACGCCGATGGTGAGCGCCACCCGTGGCAACCCCCCGACGACCACAATTACGAGTTCAACCGCCCGTTCATCAGGGAAACGGTAAAGAAGGATTTCGAGGTAAAAAAGATAAGGGGCATGTCCCTGCTGTGGACCGCCCCCTACTGGGGAAAAACGTTGTCTCTGATGCCCAGGTGGGCTTCATCGGCCGTATTGAAAATCCTCGACTGGGGCGCCTGCCTGCTCCCCTCCTTGAGCGACGTCATTATCGTCAAGCTCGTGCCGAAGGTAAGCTAGCTCTGTCAAATACCATACTTGTCGATCAACTCAAGCAGTCCAGCCCGTCCTATACCTGTCTGCCTGACACCCAGGATGGCAGCCAGCGTGCCCCTGGGTAAAGATGCTCCAGTGTTCTCTACTACTGTGCGTCTGGTTCTATCGCCGAAGGATTTCTTAAGGGAAATGTGGCTGCCCCTCCCCCGAACCTCCACCCACCCATCCTTCTTGAGCAAATCGATCAGCTGCTTGCCGGTCAGGGCAGGAAGCCCGGCCGCCATTACGCGGGAACTTTCACCCTATCGGTCTTCTGTGGCAGGGGTTGAATGAGGGGTTGGAAAAACACATCTTTGTCGGCTGCTACCGGAACTAACGTATCTCTACTGGGTTTAGTGCGATGGAGCTTTATGTTGTGTTCCTTAAAGAACCGCTCTCGTTCACCTACATCCTCAAGCGTCTCCAAATCAAGCACCACGGCTTCCATAATCTTTTCCTGTGCCTCTTTGAGTGAACGCCCGAAGGTAGCAGTGCCCAGCTCCTCGCAATAAGCAGTCCACCGCCTGCCTTCTTTATTGAACTTAAGGGTTAGTATCACATATCCGCTGGTATTCACGCTTAATCACCTGCAGATTCAAGTATAAACCATCAGCTATATTTGTCAAATTGGGGCGACTGCCTGCTCCCCTCCCTCAGCGACGTCATCATCGTCAAGCTGTCGCCGAAAACCTAAAACGACTCCGTAATAATTGCATTCATAGGATCAGGGAATAGTAAACTACCGAAGTGATATTGACTCTTTGATGCTGCTTCGTTCAATGGTTTGACTCGTTCTGACCACGAATCTCGAAGCTGTTGCCCAGATAATCCCATAGATTTGGCAATTCCTTCAAGATAAGTATTCGAGAGGCTTAGCCTACTGCAAAGAGAACTCATCGCACGACTAGCCTCAGGAAACCAACTATACCCGGGATAAATTGGATGACCATACTCACTTAGAGGGGTCGCCAGTGCATAAACCATAAGGAATTTGGCTACCGCAAAATGATAGTCTTTTTCGGAATCAAATAATCCCTGTAAGTGCGGATTAACCTTCCACAGATTCTTAAGATAATCTACCGTATGGTCTGCATAACCGAGAAACGTTTCTGAATAAAACAAATCTCGTCTCTGCATAAAAGAACGATTACTAAATTTGCCACTTAGTTCTTCAGTCTCAATTGCTTCGCTCAAGATCGTATGTAATATATCGAAATTCTCTTCTGCAAGAGCCTTTGCACCACTTAATACAAGTAAACGCCATGCTAGTAAAGCTGGCAAGCCTTGTGCGTATTTGATAGTACCTCCGAGAGCAGGGGTTTCAGCAACAGATATAAGTTCACCAGCCAATTTAATCGGTATTATAACTGCTGGCTCTATCCCTTCATCGATGCTAGTCAAGACAAATTGTTCAGTCTTCCAGATAATATTTTCAACTTCGTCAATATAAGGCTTGGCACGTATCGAGATTTGGTCATGCGTAACACTGCCAGCCTCCTTGCGATTATTAAGTGTTGCAACCTTTTTCCTCAGCATTGGCAGAAGCTCGTAACGTGTTAATTTAAGAACTGTCTTATAATCTTTAGGATTAGCCTTATGAGCCAGCTTCTTGGCAAATTCAACCGCGTCGAGACCCTCGGAAGGCGCACCTGCAAGTGATTGAGCCACAGTGACTTCATCAACGGAAACTTCTACAGGTACTAGAGTGGATGGAGCTTTAGATGCACGAAGAAAATCACTAACAGGATTATCTGGTTTTTCAAAATTAGCATCAACGTCAGATAAGAGATGACAGAGCTTATCAGCTAATTCTTTTCGACCCTCATCAGTTTTCCAATCATATATATGGTATGCATAAGCCTGTAAGTCAGATGGGATATCTTCTCTTCGCTGTGACAAAAGTATTGTACGATCTTTGAGAGTATGCCTTACGCCTAGCTCATAGAAAACATTTGCATTACGATCTGTCAAATCAGCTACGACTACATGAGCATCGTTAAGGTCTCTCAAAATTGCACCAACAATATTCCCTCTCGTCGCCACCGAGCGTCGGCACTCATATCCCAAGCCAGCATTTTCTACAGCAGGTTTGATAACATTGTTAAACACCGCTGTCCACTCTGATTCCGTACACGTCTGAGTCGTAGAAAATGGCATTATTACGAAACAAATGCGTGAAGCATTAGTCATATTAACCTCTATAATTCAGTCAATTAGAATGTTCTTTTAACTACACGCTTTCAAAGCCGTTCACAACTTTGACGTAGCTATCAGTGTTTGGCAAGGGCGTACTGTAGCGTAGTTTAGTGGATTAATATATTTCATATCAATGCAGCGCGGCTGTCGTCGTAAAGACCCGCGGCTTTGCGTACCATTCATGGGCATTACCCATATCGCAAATCTCTAGAGATGTACTGAAGCTAAAGTTCCTCAGCTGATATCGGTGGCTTGAGCGGGGAGTGCTTCACGCGCATGTCCCTGACGGAGGGTATCCCCTCAGACGTTGTGCCGGCTATAGATTCCGCCGCCACCTCCTCCCTCATCGCCGCGACCAGCGCCTTCAGTGTCGTGGCAAATATCTCGGCCTCTTTTTCCCCGCCGCCCGGCTTGTAGTTGGGGTTGGCAATTATGGCTACGGTAATATCCCTGGCTATCTCTGTCGGGTCCATATCCTCGCCTCCTGACCTATGTTTAATACCACACTTTGGAACTTATGTCAATGGCTGTTTCCCGTGTCATTGCGAGTCCGCTAAAAGCGGGCGAAGCAATCTCTTATACTCGCCCCACCTAGATTGCTTCGTCGCTTCACTCCTCGCAATGACAGGTTGTGTTGGGGATTGCTTCGTCGTTCGTCTCAGGCGAACTCCTCGCAATGACGTTCGAATCTTTTCAGCCCCCCTTTGCGAAAGGGGGATTCAGGGGGATTCCGAAACAGGGATCAAGTCGGGCAATGACGGTAAAACGGGCTGTCACCCGATGACTTCGCGGTAGACATCGACGATCTGGCGCACGGCGTTCTCCCATGAGAACAGCGTCTCGATGCGCTGGCGACCGGCAACGGCCAGTCGGCGGCGCAGCGCCTCGTCGTCGATGAGGCGCTTGATGGCGTCAGCCAGCGCCTGCGGGTCCTTCGGCGGGACGAGCAGGCAGCAGCCGTCGCGGCCGACGACCTCAGGCAGGGCGCCGGTATCGGTGGCCACCACCGGTATGCCGCAGGCCATGGCCTCGGCGGCGGGCAGGCCAAAGCCCTCGTATACCGAGGCGGTGACGGCGATATCGGACTGTGAGTATCTGCGCACCAGCTCGTCCGGCAGCAGCCGACCGGTGAACTCCACCATGTCGCCGATGCCGTACTCAGCGACGAGATCGGCGGCGTAGGTATCGTTCTTCTCTATCTCATCCACGATCGACAGCCTGACAGGGACGCAGTCGTTCTTGAGCAGCCGCAGCGCCCGCAGCAGGTACAGGACGCCCTTCTTGCGGTCGCTGGTGCGCCCCACCATTATCAATTGCCATTGGCGCGAGCCGTTGCCATCCGTGGCCGCGCGGTGACCATCGACGTTGCGAAAGATGTCGCCGTCGATGCCCAGGTACACGCGGCGCATCCTCTCCCGCGGAACGCGGAATGCCTGCTCGATCTCATTTACTGAGCTGTCCGAGTCGGTGATGACGGCGTCCAGCCGCCGCGCCACGATGCCCTGCATCATCGGTGGGTACAGCAGCAGCTGGCGGAAGCGCTTCCACGGATTCGATTCCTGCGCCAGGTCGGCGCGCGTGTCGATGGGCAGCGGGTGGTGTATCGTGGCGACCACCGGGATGCCCAGCGATCTCATGAGAAGAAGCCCGTATGCCAGGCACTGGTTGTCGTGGATCACATCGTAACGGTGGGTCGGCAGCATCGATTTGATCTGGCGAAAGGCACGCAGGCTAAAGGTCAGCATCTCGGGGAACATGCCCAGCTTGTTGCCGCCGAACTCAAACAGGTTGAATGGTGACAGCAGATCGTATGGCTGCCGGCCGTGCAGCGGGCTCCTGCCGTCGTGGCGGCGGTCGTACAGGTTCAGGCTCTCCAGGCGGAACTCGCGAGCGCCATCGGGCACATCAGCGTACGGCGGGCCAACCATGACGTCCACCTCATGCCCCTGTCGCACCAGCTCGCGGGCCAGGTAGTACAGGTATATCCCCTGCCCTCCGCAGTATCTGTTGCCCCGGTAGCACAGCAGACAGATCTTCATCGCTCGTTCTTTACAGTGTAAACCACGATGCTCTTGGGGAATACGTGGTTGAATATGCGCTCCACCGCGCCGACGAACCGGGACTTGGTGGTTATCTGCAGCTCGAGAAATCGTAAATAAAGGGCGGGTATCCGTGCCTCCTCGTTCTTCAGCCCGAAGATGCAGCGCATGTTCCAGTAAATGGAGTGGAAGGCGTGCTCGTGGCGGATGGCGTATACCCTTAGATTATGGCGTCTCAGGGCGGAGATCAGGCTCCGGGCAGTGAAGATACGTACGTGCCCGCCGGGGTGGTTGTAATAGTCCGAGTCGATCATCCAGCAGGACTTCTCCGGTACGTAGGTCGGCACGGTCACCGCCATCAATCCGCCGGGCCGGAGCACCCGCACCATCTCCTCGATGCCCTCGTCCGGGTCGGCGACGTGCTCCAGCACCTCGGAGCAGATGACCTTATCGAAGCAGGCATCGCGGAACGGGAGACGCAGAGCGTCGCCCATGAGCACGTTGCGGTTCCCGCTGTGCCCGTTCTGCTGGTCCATGTAGTCCAGCACGTACTTGGTCTTCTTCAGGCTGTAGTTGTCCGGGTCCAGGGCGCAGGTCAGCCCGCTGCCGTTGTTCAGGCGATATGCCTCGTAGCTGTGGCGGCCTTCGCCGCAACCTACGTCGAGGAAGCGGTCGCCATCGTTTATGCGGAACAGCTTAAAATTGACGGTGAGCAACTACATGACCTCCCGATAAACTTCCAGCGTCTTCTCGGCGGCTGCCCTCCAGCTGAACATCTGCTCCACCCTCTGCCTGCCCTTCCTGCCCATCTCATTGCGCAACCCCTCATCGGTAAGCAGTCGCCTGACGGCTGCCGCGATGGCGTCCGGGTCGCGCGGCGGAACCAGCATGCCGCATCCGTTGTCGCCGACGACCTCGGGCAGCGCTCCCGCGGTGGTCGATACCACGGGCACGCCGCAGGCCATTGCCTCCGCAGCCGGCAGTCCGAAGCCCTCGTACAGCGATGGCACGACGGCCACCTCGGCTCGCGAGTAGTGCCGCACCATCTCCTCGGTGCTCACCTTGCCGGTGAACTCCACGCACCCGTTCAGCCCGAGGCGATCCACCAGTGATGGCGTGTAGTCGTTATCGGGGCGCCCGCGGTCAACGATGGTCAGCTTCACGTCAATCTCTTCGCGCAGCTTGCGCACGGCGCGCAGCAGGTACAGCACGCCCTTCTTGCGGTCGGCGGTGTTGGAGACCACGATCAATCGGCCTCGTTCCCGATTTTTGCCATTGCTGCAACGAAACGTATCCGTGTCGATACCGTTATATACCACCCTCATCTTGCGGTGCGGCACCTTGAACGAGTTCCTGATCTCCGCCGCCGCGTTCTCCGATACCGTGATCACGCGATCCATGCCCCACGCCGCCAGGTGCTGCATAACCATGGGGTAGAACAGTATGCGCCGTATCTTGCTCTCGATGCCATCGATATAGGGCAGGTCGCTCTTGCGGTCTATCGGCAGCGGGTGGTGTATCGTGGCCACGACCGGGATGCCGAAGGATTTCATCAGCAGGTTACCGTAGCCCAGTGTCTGGTTATCGTGGATTATGTCTATCCGATGCTTCTTCGTCAGTTCACGCAGCTTGTTGAAGGCGCGGAAGCTGAAGGTGAACATCTCGGGGAACTTGCCGATCCTGACCGATGCCAGCTCGTACAGGTTCAGTGGTGTGAGCACCTGCAGGTGGTCCCGTTTGGGGAAGCCGTACTCCACCAGGTTCATATTGTGGACGCGGTGCTCTATAACGCCCTCGGCTACGTCGGGGTACGGCGGCCCCACAATGGTGTGCACCTCGTGTCCCAGGCGCTGAAGCTCCCGCGACAGGTAGTACAGGTAAACCCCCTGCCCGCCGCAGAACATGTTACCCCTGTTGCACAGAAGGCAGATCCTCATGTCTTACGCTTCTCCATGCTTGCCAGCAATATCAGCAATCCTATGACGCTCTTGCCGTCGCAGATTTCGCCGGACTGGATCAGCCCGCGGATGCGCTTGAGCGGCACCGATAAAACCTCGATTATCTCGTCCTCCTCCACCCTGCTGGAGCCGGGCACCAGGTCGTAGGCAAAGAACAGGTGCATGAACTCGGTGGAGTACCCCGGTGCGGCGAACACCCCGCCGATGCGCTCCAGCTTCCCGGCGTGATATCCCGTCTCCTCCTCCAGCTCGCGCAGGGCGGCATCTCGCGGCTCCTCCCCGGGGTCCACGCCGCCCGCCGGCACCTCCAGCAGCTCGCGCTCCACCGGGTGCCGGTACTGGCGCACCAGAATCACGTTTTTGTCGGCGTCGAGCGCAACGACAGCCACGCAATTGGGGTACTCGGCTACCTCCCGCGTGGTTTGCCTGCCGCTGGGCAGTATCACCGTATCGACGCGGAGGCCCATGCGCCGCCCGCGAAAAACCTGCCTGCTGTCCGTAACCTTTTCCTGCATCATCTCGATGATTCCAGCTTATATATCAGGGCTACCTCGTCGCAATCGGGAAACTTGGGGCAGCGCAGGCACTCCCCCCACACCTTGCGCGGCAGCTCGTTCTTGTCCACTTGCTGGAAACCCTGCTTCTCGAAGAATTTTGGACGATAGGTAAGGCAGAAGATGGTCTCGATCCCCATGCCCTTCGCCTCATCGACGCACGCTTTGATCAGCGCCGCCCCGACGCCTTTGTCCTGCAAGCCCTCGGTTACCGATACCGCCCGTATCTCGGCAAGGTCGGACCAGAAGATGTGCAGGGCAGCGCAGGCGACAACCTTATCGCCCTCGCGGACAACGAAGAAATCCCTGACGTTCTCGTATATCTCGCTCAATGCGCGCGAGAGCATCTCGCCCTTGTTGGCGAAGGAGTTCACCAGCTTGTGTATCTGGGGAACATCCTCGATAATCGCTTTTTCTGCCTTCATCTGGGCACCAACCTTTTCACCAGCGTACTGTAGAAAAAAGTGTGCGGTTGCAGCCTGAGAAACCTCGCCACACGCGGGCTGAGGCTGGCTCTCATTGTATCACCATCGTTCAGCGCAAGGTGCACCTGCCCGTCTATGCTGAGCACCGCCGGCTCGTCCGTGCCGACCTTCATCTGAATGACGGATGTCGGTGGCAGCACCAGCGAGTTGTCAAAAGTAGGATGCGGCGCGATGGGGGTGAGCACCATCTCATTAGATTGTGGATACAGTATCGGTCCGCCCAGCGCCAGAGAATACCCCGTGCTGCCTGTAGCGGTAGCGATGATCACGCCGTCAGATTTGTACGTGGTGAGCGTCGCATCGTCGATAGTAATGTCGATGTAGATGACGCGGGGGATGGCTCCGCGGCCGATAACGACATCGTTGAGGGCGTGCAGCGGTTTCTTGCCTGCAAGCTCTGCCTGCAGCATGGCGCGCTCATCGATCCAGCCTTCGCCTGACAGCATGGCGGGCAGCCTGTCACGCGCGTCGGCAGCGCTCAACTCGGTGAGGAAACCCAGCTTGCCCATGTTGATACCGGCGACGGGGATGGCCAGCGGTGCCGCTACCCGTGCCGCCCGCAGCACGGTGCCGTCGCCCCCGACGCTGAGCACCAGGTCGGCCTGCTTCATGCGTTCCCTGGCGCCATCCTCATCCCACGCCGACCATACCCATGCGGATGCGTCCAGCGAAGGCAGGAACGCCTTCAGCTCCTCAGCGAATTTGTGGGTGCGTTCAACCTTGGGGTGGTACAGTATGCCTATGTGTTTATACAATCGCGTTCGATCCCGATGCGTGAGGTTATCCAGCTGCCGTGGGAAAGTCTATCATTTACGAACGTAAGCTGTCAAGTCGGTGTAATCGTTCATATGATTAGCTACAGGTTTACACGGCAGGCGTTGACCGGTGCCGTAGACTTGGGTATCATTGAACCTGCGAGGTATATATTCCTGTGCCCCATACTGATTTAATCTTACTGCATGCGCCCAGCGTCTATGACTTCCGCCACAGGACGATACTGTACGGCCCCTGCCACGACCAGGTGCCATCATCACCCATCTTCGAGCTGTACCCCATCGGCTTTACCAGCATCGCCGATTACCTTGAGCGCGCCGGCTACCGCGTGCGCATCGTAAATTTGGCGGTGCGCATGCTGCTCGACGACAGGTTCGATGTAGAGAAGTTCATCGCCGGTCTGGAGGCGCCGGCGTTCGGCATCGACCTGCATTGGATGCTGCACTGCCACGGCAGCATCGAGGTGGCGCGCATCGTTAAGAAATATCACCCCCGGTCGAAGGTAATGTTCGGCGGGCTGTCATCGTCCTACTTCCACCGCGAGCTGATGGACTACCCGGAGATCGACTTCGTCGTGCGCGGCGACACGACCGAGGAGCCGGTGAAGCAGCTCATGGACTGCATAGTAAAGCAGGTCGACCCTGCCGATGTGCCCAACGTCACATGGCGCGACCGGTCGGGCGCGGTGCATGAGAACCCGCTGTCGCACGCGCCGGAGACGCTGGATGACGTGTTCATCGGTCATTACGAAAGCGTCATCCGCTCTGTGGTGCGCTATCGCGACCTGAAAAGCCCCCTGCCCTTTCGGCACTGGCTGCGTTATCCTATAACCGCCGTCCTCACCGTCCGCGGCTGCACGCAGAACTGCGTCATCTGCGGCGCCTCGCAGGCGACGTTCCGCAACAGCTTCGGACGCCAGTCGCCCGCCTACCGCACGCCGGAGGCCGTGGCGCGTGACGTCAGGAACATCCAGCGCTTCAGCCGCGGGCCCATCTTCATACTGGGCGACCTCCAGCAGCCGGGAGAGGATTACGCATACAGGCTGCTCGACCTGCTGGACAGTCAGGGAGTTAGTAATCAGATCATTATGGAGCTGTTCAACCCGGCGCCGAAGAAGCTGCTGCAGCGCATGGGGGAGGTATGCCCCGGCTTCTGCCTGGAGTGGTCGCCTGAGTCGCACGACCCCGAGCTGCGCAGGTCATGCGGCCGCAACTATAGCGACGCTGATTTTGAGGACACGGTGCGCTGGGCTCTGGAGGCCGGGTGCGGCCGCATGGACATCTTCTACATGCTGGGCATC
This sequence comes from uncultured Dehalococcoidales bacterium, assembly GCA_964428725.1. Lineage (GTDB taxonomy): Bacteria > Chloroflexota > Dehalococcoidia > E44-bin15 > E44-bin15 > CAYRYW01. The sequence continues at coordinate 54,346 of CAYRYW010000004.1, read as the reverse complement.
CCGAAGCAGGACCGCGCATCGTTCATGGCAACGGTCGATTACTGCGACCACATGTGGGACAGGTTCAAAGACAGGCGTCTCATGCTTTTCACCGCGGCCATATCCCCCTTCCTCGATCCCGGCAGCCTGGCCTTCGATTACCCCGACAGGTTCGGTTATCGCCTGCTTTGCCGTACCGTCGAGGAGCACCGCCAAGCGCTGGTCAGGCCGAGCTGGAAATACCACCTCAATTACGAGACAGAGTGGCTCACGCGCGACGACATCGTCAATACCGCCTACGACGCCGAGGAGGCCATGAACCGCCTCAAGGAGAAGCACGGCATCATACCGAAGGCGCAGGCCGAAGCTACCGCAAGGCGGCTGTGCCTAGGACGGGAGATGCTGGAGCTCATCGATGAAATTATCGCTTCAGGCGACGATGGCCGCCTGGCTGCGCTCAAGCCAACGGTGGACACGGTCAACATGTCGCGCGCCGGAGGCAAGACCGAGCTGGAGCTGCCGGTAAGCGGGATCAAGCTGAGGCCGCTGAGCATGATAAAGAGTTTGCTGATGAAGCTATAGTAAATTTTCTATAGGCCTCCGCTACTGTTCACGGCTCGGTAATAACCAAGTTATCAAAGGCAACTTTATAAAACTCACCGTCTACTAGTGAAGCGCCTAAGGCCAGGGTGCCATTAGTAAAGGAGAAATCATATTTCGTGCATAATAGATGCCCGTTGACCGATATGCTTAGGCTGCTACCGATACATTCGATACGAATTAGGTTGACATCATTCTTTTTCTTGTTAACATAGTTTGACTCATAAAACGTAACAAGATTAAAATAATTTTCATCAATGCGTTTTACTATTGCGCAAGTGCCACAGGGAGAGATAAGGAAAAAATAACCGTCCTTGTTATAACTCATACGGCATGAGATAAAAGTCCAGCCTTGCATAGTTTGTCCAAGCCACTGAGTCTCAACCTCTAGGATAAAATCGCTGAAACTACGATTGAGAAGTTCACTCTGAGCCAGCATTGTTTCAGATGTGGAATTTATTACGAGCTGACCGTTGTCATAGAAAGCCGAACCTAACCAAGCTTCACCTGTATACCACCGCCTGCTTTCATCACTGAAGTCATCTGAAAACAGAGCTGTTGGTGTAGGCATCGCAGTTAGTACAGGAGTAAGTGTTGGTGTTGGCGTAAGGGTGGATGTAGGTGTTGGATTAGAAGTCGAAGATGAACCACAAGCACTAGTAAATGCTATGACAACGCCTAGTAGTGAGATCAGGGCGATTCTTGCTAATCTCATAATGCCCTCCTAGTAAGAAGCCTATCTGGGTCAAACATAAGACATATGAGGTTTTAATACTTTAATGTAGCCGAGATGGTATGTCAAGGCGGATTAGCATGCAGACTTGAAATCACAAAGTGTGAATTCAAGTCATTCCGCAATACCCGCCGCATCGTTACCATTGGGTCGTATTGAAAAGGAACTAATGCAATGAACAGGACAGTATTGCTGTCTGCGTCGTAGTAGTCATCGCAATGCTGGTATTGACTATAGTTATACCTTATGTTATACTAATCGGTAATCCAAGGGTATAACATATGTCCCACATTAAAACAGCCATATCCGTGAACAAGCCTCTCTTCGATGAAGTGGAAGCTCTGGCTAAGGAGATGGAGGTTTCCAGAAGCGAGATATTCGCGCGCGCTGCTCAAGAATACATACAGCATCATAAGAGCCAGAAAATCATGGAAGCTATAAATGAAGCCTACGGCGACGTGCCTGATGAGAATGAAGAGACCTTGCGCAAGCGGATGCGCCGCAAGCAGCGCAAGATCGTCGAGAATCAATGGTGATCAAGCAGGGAGAGATTTACTGGATAGACTTGGGTGAGCCCTCAGCATCCGAGCCGGCCTATCGCCATCCCCTCGTGGTAATTCAGAACAACGTCTTCAATAAAAGCCGCATCAATACGGTGATCGTTTGCTCTCTTACCTCAAACCTCAAACGTGCGCAGTCGCCCGGCAACGTGCTGCTGGAAAAGGGCGAGGCCAATTTATCCAAGCAGAGTGTGGTGAATGTTACGCAGGTCTTCACAGTCAACAAGAGCGACTGCATGGAGAAGATTGGCGCGTTATCAAAAGAACGCATAAATGAGGTACTGGAAGGCGTCCAGCTTGTGATGATGCCGCGGGACATTGATGAATAAACTTGGCGGCAAGACCGAGCTGGAGCTGACGGTGAGCGTTATCGGCATCAGTCCCCGCGGTGCCCTGCGCTCGCTGCTCGCCCGGCGGTGATGGCATTTTGTGTGTCATTGCGATCCGCCATAGGCGGAAGCGTGGCAATCTCAACGCCTTGCACTACCACCGAGATTGCTTCGTCGCTTCACTCCTCGCAATGACAGTGAGGGGAAATAGGGATTGATTCGTCGTCCCGCCGGAGGTGGACTCCTCGCAATGACGAAGAAGAAGGCTTTTGGCTGCTACACCCACAACGTCATCACCCGGCTTGACCGGGTGATCCAGGGAATTAATATACGCACTGGATTGTCCGATCAAGTTGGACAATGACAGCGGTGAGTTGCGTGTGATTCTGAGGCTGCCAGCCTCTGGTGGGTCCCTCTCAATGGCGGGGGAGTAATGTCGAATGGCTTCGCCATCATGGACATCTCCTATTGACCTCATGCCCCGCAGGACATTACTATAATCAGGTATTTCCATTGGCGAACCCTGCAGGAGGAATAATGACCCAGCTCAAGCACCTGTTTTCACCGATAAAGCTTGGCAGACTGGAACTGAAGAACCGCATCGTGATGACGTGCGCTAATGCCAGCGGAGGCGGCGGCGAGCATGTGTTGCGGTACTACGCCGAGCGAGCCGCCGGGGGCTGCGGGCTGCTCATCGTCGGCGGCATGTACACCTTCGATACCGGACCCGGCAAGACGTTCTACGGTGGGCGCAGGGGCGTGACCGAGGAGGAGGCGCGGGCGATACGCGAGTTCGCGCTGTACGGCGAGGAGCTGCTGCCCTTCCTTCAGCGATTCACCCAGACGATGCACGACAACGGGGCGAAGGTCGCTGCGCAGCTGCTGATGACCTACGAGTGGAAGCGCGACTGGAAGGCGAATAAAAGCGGCCCCACCGAGCTGGTCAGCGCCTCGGACGGGTACAAGCCGGCCAGGCTGGGAGAGGCACGCGGCATCACTATCGATGAGATAAGGCAGATCGTTGGGGAGTACGGCGATGCTGCGCTCGTTGCGAAGAAGGCTGGCTTCGACGCCATTGAGATCCACGCTGGCATCGGCTATTTCCTCAACCAGTTCCTGTCGCCGCACACCAACAAGCGCACCGATGAATACGGAGGCCCGGTGGAGAACCGCATGCGCATGCTGATGGAGATCGTTGAGGATTGCAGGCGCAAGGCGGGCAGCGACTACCCCATAATCGCCCGCATATCTGCCGAGGACTTCATGGAGGGCGGCAACACGCTCGCCGATACGAAGCCGATAGCGGTGGCGCTGGAGCGGGCTGGCATCGTCGCCATCGATGTGGAGACGGGGTGGCACGAGTCCTCGACGCCGATGGTGCAGCAGTGGGTCCGGCCGGGCCAGTACGTCTACCTTGCCGAGGCGATCAAGGAGGTGGTAGATATCCCGGTGATGACCGCCTACCGCATCTGGGATCCCCGTCACGCTGACCGCATCGTGGCAGAAGGCCGTGCCGACCTGGTCGGTATGGCGCGGGCGCTGGTGGCCGACCCCGAACTGCCGAACAAGGCCAGGGAAGGCAGGTACGACGATATAAACTACTGCATCGCCTGCTGCCGCTGCCTGGATACCGCCATCAGCGGTGAATGCCCATCCTGCGCTGTCAATCCCCGCGTTGGCCGCGAGGCGATCTATCGCATCGAGCCTGCGGTGCAGAATAAGAAAGTGCTGGTCATCGGAGGTGGCCCGGCTGGCATGGAGGCGGCGCGGGTGGCTGCCCTCAGGGGCCACAGCGTGACCCTGTGCGACAGGTACCCCCGTCTCGGCGGGTCACTGCTGCTGGCGAGCATCATGAACCCAGAATTGCCGCGTTTCCTCAAATATCAGGTGCGCCAGGTTCGTAAATTGCCAATTGATATCAGGCTCAGGACAAATGTCGATTTCAATCTGGTTCGAAAGATGAATCCGGACGCGGTTGTGGTGGCAACCGGTGGCCTTCCGCCCAAATACGACATCCCCGGCGCCGACCGCGACAACGTGTTGGGCAGCCATGACCTGCTCACAGCAATAGTTCGCCCGCCGCGCAAGGGCGGCATGGCGATGCGTCTGATGTGGAGGGTGGCGTCGCTGGCGCTGCGATATGTCTACAGTCCGGCACTTTTCAGGTGGAGCCTGCGATTCCCCTTCCCGTTCAAGAAGAAGGTAGTCGTTATCGGTGGGGGGTTCGCCGGCTGTGAGCTGTCGGATGTCTTGGCGGAACGCGGTAAGAAGGTGATACTGCTGGAGGAGTCGCGTCGCCTCGGCTTCGACATCGGCATCACGACGCGCTGGGTGCAGCTCATGCGCCTGTGGCAGTTCGGCGTGACCATGGAGCGCGGTGCAAAGGTGACGGCGATAACCGACAAGGGTGTCAGCGCTGTAGTCGGCGACGAAGGCAAGTCTTATGAGGCGGATACCGTAGCACTGACCATGCCGCTGGTGACCAGCGGGCGTCTCGCCGATGAGCTCGAGCGCGAGGGCTTCAGGGTCTATCGCGCCGGCGATTGCGCTGTTACCGGCGGCCGCATCATGGAGGCCATGGCCGCCGGCTTCAAAGCCGGGTATGAGATATAATCGCCACACAGTGTATCCGGCAGTCGTTGTGGCAATCCCACGTATTTACTACCCACCGAGATTGCCACGTCGTCCCGCCTGAGGCGGGCGGACTCCTCGCAACGACAGATGTCTCGAAACCATTGCAAGCAGCATTGCATATGCTATAATTACCCGCATGAAAGGAAAGGGGACAAACATGGAAAGGATCAAAGTAGGGGTTCTCGGCGCGACCGGGATGGTGGGGCAGAACTACATCAGGCTGCTGAGCGATCACCCGTGGTTCGAGGTAGCGTATGTGGCAGCGTCGCCGACTTCCGCCGGTAAGCGATATGTGGACGCTGTGAAGGGACGCTGGCATATGGATGAGCCGCTGCCAGATGCCGCAAAGGACCTCGTCGTCGGCGACGCCAACATCATCGACGCGGCGCAGGGCAAGTGCAGCATGGTCTTCTCTGCCATCGAGGCTGACAAGGACACCATCCGCAGGCTGGAGGAGGAATACGCCAAAAGTGGCCTGCCGGTGGTGTCGAACAACTCGGCGCACCGCTCGACCCCCGATGTCCCCATGATCGTGCCGGAGGTTAACTGGCAGCATGCCGAGATTATCAAGGCGCAGCGCAAGAAGAGGGGCTGGACCAGGGGACTTATCGCCGTCAAGCCCAACTGCAGCATGCAGAGCTACGTGACCCCGTTTCACGCCCTGCAGCAGGCGGGCTACGCTATCGAGTCAGCGATAATATCCACCATGCAGGCGGTATCCGGGGCGGGCTTCCCCGGGCCGGCGTCGATTCAGATGATAGACAACGTCATCCCGTACATCGGCGGCGAGGAGGAGAAATCCGAGGAGGAGCCGCTCAAGATATTCGGCAATATCGCGGACGGCAAGATTGTGCCGTCTGATTCGATGAATATATCGGCGCACTGCAACCGCGTCCCCGTGATCCATGGGCACATGGCGTGCGTGAGCCTCAAGTTCGCCAAGGCCAAACCTTCGATGCAGGAGATCATGGATATATGGAAACGGTATACCAGCGAACCGCAGCGGCTGAAGTTGCCCTCCGCTCCAGTACCGCCCATCATCTACCGCGAGGAGGTTGACCGTCCGCAGACGCGGTGGGACCGGGATGCCGGCAGGGGCATGGCGGTGACCGTGGGGCGGCTGCGCCCGTGCAACGTTTTCGACTGCCGCTTCGTGGGGCTGTCGCACAACACGGTGCGTGGCGCCGCCGGCGGAGCCATCCTCATGGCCGAGCTGCTCAAGGCACAGGGCTATATTTAGCCGATACCGACTAATTCCATGCCATTGCCAGCGAGCGTTGTATTCGTTACAACCTCACGTTTGTACCTCTGACATCGTCGAGATTGCTTCGTCGTTCCCGCCGGAGGCGTGCGGGTCTCCTCGCGATGACAATGGAGGAAAGTAGGGCTTGCTTCATCGATCGCCTGAGGCGGACGATCCAGCAGAATTGTAGAAAGACTGGATTGCCCGATCAAGTCGGGCAATGACAGCAGGTCGTCAGGTGTCGAGATTGCTTCGTCGTCCCCGCCGGAGGCGTGCGGGTCTCCTCGCGATGACAATGGAGGAAAGTAGGGCTTGCTTCATCGATCGCCTGAGGCGGACTCCTCGCAATGACGAATACGAAAACCTCCTCGGTCCCCCTTTGACAGAGGGGGATTTAGGGGGTACAAATGTCATTGCGAGTCCATCCGCCTCCGGCGGAGGCGAAGCAATCTCAATGCCAGTGAATTGAATTGCCTCCCCGCTAAAAGCATGCAGATTGTAGAGTCGCAGTGATGGCGATGGATAGAATCCTGTATGCTTATTACTAATGGAATCCCGCTTGGCTTTACTGCCTGATCCAGTTTCGAGCTTCGACTTTGCCGCCTGTAATGATTAAATGTTAAAATGAATCGGAGTTCAAAGCAGGATAAACATGATCGAGCTTCATATCGGCAGGCAGACCTTCGACTTCGACTGCGGGTCCCAAGCGTTGCAGACAGTAATGGCCTACTACGGCATCGACGTACGCGGGGACGAACTGATGGGGGAATTGAACATCACCAAAGATGGAACCCGTCCTGCAGACATGAAACGGGTCGCGAGAAGCAAGGGATTCAAGGTCAGGTCTGGAACCGGCTGGACGATGGAAGACATCAAGTGGTATGTAAACGCAGGAACGCCGGTGATAGTCCTTCTTCAAGCATGGGCTGAAAGATTTATGACGCTGGAGGACTGGAGCAAGGACTACGACGACGGTCACTACGCGATCGTGATCGATACATCCCATGAAATCGTGGTGTTCGAAGACCCGTCTTCGTTCCGCAGAACATGGCTTGCCGAGAGCGAGTTCCTTCTGCGCTGGCACGACAGAGACCCCAAGACACGCAGGAAGCTGGAACGTTTCGGCATGGTATTGCTGGGGAAAGAACCTGCCGTGCCTGCCACAAAACACATGGACTGAAGACGAATAGCCTCATATCGCCAGCCCAACGCTCGAAGTAGCTGATGAAATGCCCTATTGACCCCCGCCTCCATCGACCGTTAGTATTATCTCGGACCGGTTGTCCGTCGATATACCCGACACAGGTAATTGCATGACCGAGCTGGAACATCTGTTTACTCCCGCAGCGATCGGCAACCTGAAACTCAAAAACCGCATCGTTTTTCTCGCCGCTGCCACCGAGTACTGTGACAACGGCTACGTCAGCCAGCGCGAGATCGATTACCTGGCGGCGCGTGCCCGCGGCGGCGCAGGCCTGCTCATCACCGGCATGATGATTCCCTGCCACATGGGCGGCCTGCCCCTGAGCGTCCTCTACGATGACAGGTTCGTCCCGCGCCTGCGACAGATGGTCGAGGCCGTCCACGGCGGTGATGCGAAAGTAGCTGCCCAGATAGGCATACAGTATTTCTGGGCTAAGGGCGAGGGTGCACCGATCGAGGAGGTCGGCCCATCGGGGGTAGCCACGCGGCGCAATTCCAAACCACGGGCGCTGACCGTCGAGGAAATACGCCAGATCGTGGGCGACTTCGCGCAGGCGGTGCGCCGCGTGCGGGATGCCGGCTGCGACGCCGTCGAGTTGCACTGCGGCATCGGCTACCTCATCAGTCGCTTCATGTCGCCGCTGACCAACAGGCGCGACGATGAGTACGGCGGCTCGCTGGAGAATCGCCTGCGCTTCCCGCTGGAGATCATCGCCGCTGCCAGAAAACTGGTCGGCGATGGCTATCCCATCATCTGCCGCATCTCCGCCGACGATTTCATGGAGGGAGGCAACGGTCTGGAGGAAGCCCGGCAGATCGCGATAGCCTTCGAGAAAGCAGGCGTCGACTGCATCGACGCCTGCGCTGGCTGGCACGAGAGCCGACGGCCGCTGGTGCACATGTCGGTGCCGCGCGGCGCCTTCGTCTACCTGGCCGAGGCGATAAAGCAGACAGTCGCAGTGCCGGTTATCGCCGGCTACCGCATCAACGAGCCGCTGCTGGCTGACAGCATCGTTGCCGATGGGAAGGCAGACTTCGCCGGGATGGCGCGGGCCCTTATCGCTGACCCGGATTTCCCCAACAAGGCGCGTGATGGTCGCTTCGGCGACATACGTTCGTGCATTGCCTGCGGTCACTGCCTGGACACGGTGATGCTGGGCGCGCCGATGTCGTGCGCGGTTAACCCGGAGGCTGGCAGGGAGAGCGAGTACACGGTCGCGCCGGCTGCCGAGTCGAAACGGGTTTACGTCATCGGTGGGGGGCCTGCCGGCATGCAGGCCGCCGCCGTAGCAGCCGAGCGCGGCCATGATGTTGTCCTGTTCGAGAAGTCCGACAGGTTGGGTGGCAACCTGCGCCTGGCCGCCGTCCCGTCATATAAGCGGGAGATTATCGATCTTGTCGCATACCTCGAAAAGCGGCTCAGCAACAGCGGCGCCAAAGTGAGGCTCAAGACGAACGTGGATGAGGATATCATCGCCAGGGCAAATCCGGATGTGGTTATCGTGGCGACCGGCGCCAGGACTGTCGCCCCGCCCATACCCGGCATCGACCGCAAGAATGTGGTCATGGCGCTGGACGTCCTGGCCGGACGCAAGCAGGTAGGCAAGCGGGTGGCGGTGGTCGGTGGCGGGCTGGTCGGCTGCGAGGTTGCGGAGCACCTGGCCGAGCAGGGCAAACAGGTATCCATCCTGGAGATGCTGCCGCGCTTGGGCAGCGATATCGGCATCACCACACGGTGGGTCATACTCAGGCGATTGCGGGAAGCCAATGTCCAGACGCATACCAGCACCCGCGTGGTGGAGATAACCGATGCTGGGGTTGTCGCCAGCCGTCACGACAGCATTGCCATTTTCGAGGTGGATAGCGTGGTGCTGGCGGTGGGGATGAAGCCCAACGACGAGATCGCTGCAAAGCTGCAGGACAAAGTGCCCGAGTTGCATTCCATAGGCGATTGCGTTCAGGTGCAGCGTATGGCGCAGGCCATCAAGGACGGGTTTGATGTCGCGCGGGGGCTCTAGGGCAGGGGCGCATCGCACCTGTCATTGCGAGTCTGCCCGCCTTTGGCGGGACGTGGCAATCTCAATGCCCCGCAGCACCACCGGGATTGCTTCGTCGCTCCACTCCTCGCAATGACAGAGGAGAGAGGGGATTGCTTCGCCGTCATGCTTGCGGCGGACGGACTTCTTGCGATGACGGCGGGGGAATAGAGGAGTTATGTTAATCGATATGCATACCCACACCCTGCCGCTGTCGGAGGATAGCGAGCTAACGCCGAGCGAGATGATCGTGCTGGCTAAGCGCGCCGGATTGGATGCCATCTGCCTCACCGAGCATGATGCCTTCCGCAGCGACGACGAGATCGCCGCGCTGTGCAGGCGACATGACTTTACGGTGATCCCCGGCGTCGAGATCAACACCGAGAATGAGCACCTCATCGTCTTCGGGCTGAAGCGATGGGTGGTAGGTATGAGCCGCGCCGATATGGTTAAACAACTGGTCGATGAGGCGCATGGCGCCCTGCTGATCGCTCATCCCTACCGGCGCAAGGTGCTGCGCGCCGGGGACCCTGATGGCCTGCGTTACCGCAGAGAGCTCGACCGTGCTTGCGATAACCCCCTGTTCCGCGGGGCCGATGCCATCGAGGTATTCAACGCGCGGGCCAACGACAGGGAGAACGCCTTCTCGCGGGAGCTTGCCGCCCGGCTGAACATCAGGGGCTTCGCCGGCAGCGACGCTCATGAGCCTACCGCCGTCGGGCGGGCGGCCACCTATTTTGAGCGCAGTGTGTCGAATGCAGCCGAACTTATCGCCGAGCTGAAGGAGGGCAGGTTCCGCGCCCTGTCTCAGGTGGAGGTCGGAGATTGTCTGCATCCCATAACCGCCAGTCGAAATTCCAAGAGGGGCGACATCGATTTCTGGGGTGTTGAAAGGGTTAATGGCACAGATCCGCCATCAGCAGGTCCAGCGCCAGATCGCCCTTGAGCCAGCCCCGCTTGATGGCGATATCGGTCTCCAGCAGCTGGCGATACACTTGCTCCAGACGCTCCATCGTATAGCTGCGGCACTGCTCCACGGCCCTGTCCAGCATGAAATCCTGGTATATTCCCAGCCGCTTCATCATATCGGCACGCCTGTTGTGCGACTGGAGTAGCTCTTTCAACTGCAGGAGCAGTCGCACCTGCCGCGTGATCATGAACAGGAGGAACGGTGCGGCGGCGCCTTCCTGCAGCAGTTGGTGCATCAGCGGGGCTGCCCTGGCGGCGCGCCCCTCGATAAGAGAATCCACCATGGTGAAGACACTGGCTTCCCTGGCATAGCTGACCACCTCCCTGACGTCATCTTCCTTTATTGTCCGTCCCGCGGTGTACAGCAGCAGCTTCTCGATCTCGTTAGCCAGCACCCCCAGGTTCTCCCCCGCCGTCGCTGCCAGCAGGTTCACCGCTCCCGGCGATATCTCCCCTCCCTCCTGCTTCACGCGGCCCCTGATCCATTCCTTCAGCCTACCGGCCTTGAGCCTGGGGAAATTCCTGACCTGTGCGTTCTTGGACAGGGCATTGAGCAGGGCGTTGCCCTTCCTGATATCGCCGTCGACCAGCACCAGCACCGTGCTCGGCGGCATCTCGGACACCTTCTGGCCGAGCGATTTCCATTCACCCGTCGATTTCCCCGGTCTGGCTTCCGTGTCGCCGTCCGCTGCTCCGCCGCCGAACCTGCTCAGCAGCCCCTCCACTACCACCAGTCGATGCGTGCCGAGGAACGGCAGAGCCATGCAGGCATCCATCAGCTGATTCGGTGTGACCTGCTTCCCCTCGAAATACGTGGTATTGGAGGCCAGCGCCTCGCGGTCGCCGAGCCCGTTCTTTATCCGCTCCAGCTCGTCGCGCAGGGAGAAATCGTCCACCCCGTAGAGAACGTGGAATTCAGCCATGTCGCTACCATTTTAACCCAGGTCGACGTTAACAGCCAGACCGCTGGCGTATTTGTGGTATCATATTCATGCCGGCGCCGGCATACTTCATCGATTGTAATCCCGCACGGGCGCTATCGTGCCGGGGCGGCAGCGGATAGATATGGAAATCGGGATAGTGGGACTCCCCCGCAGCGGCAAGACTACCATGTTCAATGCCCTGACCCGCGGCAAGGTGGACGTTGGTGGCTACAGCGCCGAGCCAAACGTTGGCATGGCCAGGGTGCCCGACGCGCGCCTGGAAAAGCTGGACGAGATGTTCCGCCCCAAGCGCCGCGTGCCCGCCGAGGTGAAATACATCGATGTTGCCGCGCCGACCAAGGATGAGCGCAGCGGCGCTTTCCTCACCCACCTCAGCCAGTCTGATGGCCTGCTGCACGTGGTGCGCGCCTTCAGTGACGACAACGTGCCGCACATCGAGGGCAGCGTGGACCCTGAGCGCGACGTTCGTTTGATCGACATGGAGCTGAACTTCTCCGACCTGACCATCATCGAGAGGCGCCTGCACAAGATCTCCGCCTCACTCAAGGGGACTAAACCCCACGAGCGGGAGGCGTATGACCGTGAGGAGGCGCTGCTGTCGAGGCTCAAGGCCGCGCTGGAGGGCGATACGCCCATCCGCGAGCAGGCGCTCAGCGACGAGGAGCGCAAGGCTATCTCCGGCTACCAGTTCCTCAGCGCCAAGCCTTTGCTCATCGTGTTCAACATTGGTGAAAGCCGGCTTAAGGAAGCAGCCTCTCTGGAGGAGGGCTGGCGCGGCAAGTTCAAGCGGCCGCATGTGGATGTGGCTGCTCTGTGCGGCAAGCTGGAGATGGAGCTGGCGCAGCTTGAGGAGGATGAGGCGCAGGCCTTCCGTGCCGACATGGGCATCCCCGAGGCGGCGCTCAACCGCATCATCCGCCTATCGTATGACCTGCTGGGGCTGATCTCCTTCTTCACCCACGTCTCCGACGAGGTCCGGGCATGGACCGTACACCGCGACACCCATGCCGTCCATGCCGCCGGCAGGATACACACCGACATGGAACGCGGCTTCATCCGCGCCGAGGTCGTCAGCTACGATGACCTGATGAAGTGCGGCAGCATCGCCGAGGGCAGGAAGCACGGGCTGGTGCGCGTCGAGGGGAAGACCTACGTGGTGCAGGACGGGGACGTGATAACGTTCCTGTTCAACGTGTGAGAGGCAGTCTGGCCTGTAGCTTTCCTACGTGAATAAAACAAGCTAATGTAATCTAGCCAAACCTTCTAGACAAATGTGATCTGCCGGATCAAGCCTTCGGCTTGTCTGGTGTTGTAGCTGCAGCCTTCTTCTTTTTTTCACCACGGTAGCTGAAATAGAAATAGGGGAAGAGCAAGATGAACGAGAGAAGCCCCAGACTCATCCCCATGCTCAGCGACTTTAGGCCCTCTTCCGGGGTTATGATGACGTCCATCGGCATTTGTCCCAAAGCCAGTTGCTTCAAGACCAGCTTGTTGCCATCGCGCTTTATGCCCTGGAAAACTGATGCAACTGTGCCATCCGGATTGTAGACTGTCATACCCATTCTGAATATCCCCCTTTCAGTCCCGAGATTTTCCATATCAACTTGTAGTGAGTCGACCTCTTATCTCTTTTGTCCCCACGGTGGATGATATGCGCATCACATCATATTGTCAAATCGTAAAAACAGCCACTAAAGTATGAGAAAATAGTGGTATGGCGAACTAGCAGATTGGAGATGGGGAAGAGCCATGCATGACTTTGGTACACATCTATGAAGAACAGCCGCTATTTTTTGATAGTGTCAGGCGCTCCAAAAGGGATATGCCTTCACGTATAGCTAGCAGAGACGTTAAATAGGCCGTGCTAAAAAGGACTTCTTGCTAGAGGAGCGTTAAGCATTCCGAAAACTCGTTCACTCAGAGGATTCATATCCACTCAGAGGATGAATGGTCTTATCTTTCATATAGCCCGTACCTGCCATTGAACTCATCCACTATCTCCATCAGGTCATCTTCAAGCAGTTCTCTTGCTTTTGCAGCAATGTAATCAGGAATATCTCCGTAGAATGCTTGCGCGATGGCACCGGCTATGCAAGCCTGCGTGTCGCTGTCGCCTCCGAGCGATACTGCCTTCCTCACCGCATCCTCGTAATCGGTCGAATCCAAGAAGGCGATTATGGCCTCAGGTACTGATCCCTGGCAGGTTACATCGAAGTGGTAGCCGGGGCGTATCCCATCCACTGTCCGGCGTAGATTGTAGCCAAATCGCCCTTCGATGTACTGTGTGATTTTATCCTTCGGTTGTCCTGTTCGCGCTAGGAATATAGCTGCCGCTACCGCCTGGGCACCCTTTATGCCCTCGGGATGGTTGTGGGTCACTTCGGCACTTCGCTTGGCTTCCGCTAGGACTTCTTCCAGCGTGTCAAAGGCGAATCCTACAGGACTGACACGCATCGCCGATCCGTTGCCATAACTATTATAGGGAGCCTTTCCTGCACTGAAAATCCAGCTGTAAAAACTCCCACCATAACCGGCATCCGGGTAGCGTTTTCCGTATTCCTTTAAGGTATCGGCGTAGTCCTTCCCGTGAATGATGCAGTCAGCTACGGCAACCGTCAGCACGGAATCATCAGTGAATGTGGACCCGGGGGTGAAGAGCTGGAAGTCGGTTGATTTCATCCATCCGGATTCGTAAACCGAGCCGATAATGTCACCTGCAATTGCGCCTATCATGTCTCACCGCCTGTATGATAACCCATTTCTTTCACTATAACCAATCTCATAATAGCTAGTCGCTGCTTGAAAAATTGTAACCCATCCATTGTTCCGCAACGCAAAAAGGGGCTGCACATTAGCCACTTCTCTACTGCACAAAACAGCATTTATTTAACAGGTTCATTCACGCATACTCGGTGAATTACCTAAGCCATTCGCTGCGAAATTTTGCCTTAGAAACGCAAGCAGCAGGCCGTCCATTTCGTAACATTGTCCAGCGCAGCGAACTGCTGGTATAATCCCCTGTGATATCGTCCCTTTGTATTCTAGGAGGTCGCCATGCTGGTAACCAGATTGGAGCAGGTGGAGAAAACCATACCGCAGATGGAGGGTGCCGAAGGCGTCATCAAGCAGGTGCCCCTCTCCGTGAAGGACGGGGTTCCCACGTTCTCATTCCGCGTGTTCACCATCGTGCAGGGAGGACACACGCCCTTTCACCAGCACCCGTTTGAACACATGAACTATGTTATCAAAGGCAGGGGCGCTCTGATTGCGGCAGATGGGGAGCATGAGCTCACCGAAGGTGATTTCGCCTTGGTGCTGCCGGGTGAAGCGCATCAGTTCCGGAATACGGGGAAGAGCGATTTCGTCGTGATCTGCGCTGTGCCGAAGGAATACGAGTAGCGCAGAGCCCCTCCCCTATCTCTCATCCCACATATTCGATTGCAGGAAGGTCGCCAGGTTCACGTCCTGGTTGGTGATATTGAGCTTGCGCCGGATCTTCTCACGGTGGCGGTTTATGGTGGCCTCGGATACGCCTCTCATTTCGGCGATCTCTTTGGTGCGCATCCCGTTCCGAATCAGGTTGCAGATGGCTATCTCAGTCGGCGTCATCGAGTGGTAGGAACGGGACAGCCTGCTAATGAATGGCGACGTAATTTCCTCGAGGTTGGTCTGGAGCACATCCAGGTATTTTTTCTGGGACGGGGATAGTTGCAGGGACAGGGCATGCAGGACGGGCATCAGGATTTTTTCCACATTTGTGCCGATGTCTCGATGGATTTCCTGTTTCTCCTGCTCGATCCGAGCCATGACTATCCTGATGGCGGTGTTGGACTCCTGCAGGGCCTGGCGCTCCAAGGTCAACTGGCGGTTTGACTCCTGCAATTCCATCTCCGCCGATATGCGGGTGGCGATGTGGCCGATCTGGTCGGCAACCGCATCCAGCAGGGCTCGCTCCTCTTTCAAGAATGGGCCTTCATCGGCCGGCGGGCGTTCTTCCAGGTAGAATATGCCGACCTCGCCCACCGGCTCATGGTACATGTATATCCGTGACAGCTGGCGCCAGGAAGTCACCTCGAATCTGTTGCTGGTATAGGTTCCTCCCTTGAACAGCACCCTGGCGCAGGCGATATCCGGATGCTGCCACGAATGGGGCAGGAAATCCACCAGCTCGTGAAGCAGATTCTCCAGCGAATGAAGATTTTGCTCTGCCAGCTGGGAAATCCCGTACAGGCAGTTCAATTCCTTGATGCGCTCGCGCAGGGCGAACTGGATTTTATCCGCCTCGGTTTCGGTGGAAAACGGGATCTGCCATAAGAGGGCCAATTCTTGCGAGGGGAAGGGGAGATGTTGCCCGTCAGATGAAGGTGTATAGGATCGTACATTATCCATTAAATTACTTGACCAGAGTACCTATTTTACATAGGCAATATGTGTGTAATTATTCCGTATTTACCTTGGTGATACTATCAGGTATCTTGACAATAGTCAAGGGGATTTATGATCTAAGGAGGTAAAGATGCCGTCCCAAACGTTGGCTCAAATTCTGGAAGGGCGTCGCAGTCAGCCCCAGCAGCTCATTGAAGTGCTCCAAGACATTCAGGATAGATTTGGCTATATTTCCGAGGGATCCATGCGGGCAGTTTCCAGCGAACTCGGCGTGCCTCTCATGGAAGTCTATCGCGTGGCATCATTTTACAAAGCATTCAAGCTGAAACCCTGCGGTAAAAACCACCTCATAATGTGCATGGGCACAGCCTGCCATGTAAGGGGCGCAAACCTTCTTTCCGAGCAGGCAGCAGGACAACTGGGGGTCAAACCCAACGATGTTACCCCGGATGGTCTGTTCTCCATCGAACACGTTAACTGTCTGGGCGCCTGTGCTCTGGGTCCTATCGTTAGGGAAAATGGCTCCTATCATCACCACATGACCCCTAAAAAGCTCCGCAGGCTTATCGAGTCGCTGCGCTACCATGGAACGAAAGAAGTCCTTCATGCCCAGACTTAACAGTTTTCGAGAGCTGGAGCACCTGCGCAGGCGGCTGTGCGATGAACGTCAGCGTATCGCGACCACTATCATAGTGTGCGGCGGGACAGGCTGCCAGGCATCGCATTCGCAGGCTCTGGTCGCTGCCATAAACCACGAATTGGCACAGCAGGGACTGGAGGGAAAAGTACGCCTGCGTGTCACCGGCTGCCACGGTTTCTGCGAGCAGGGACCCATCGTTATCATTGAACCGGGAAACGTCCTCTATTGCCACGTTACACCAGACGACGCCTTCGAGATCGTCTCCCAGACCGTGGCACAGGGGGAGGTAATCGAGCGGCTGCTATACACGGACCCGATCTCGGGGGAAAAGGTTCGCACCGAATCGGATATCCCGTTCTACCGGCAGCAGGATCGGCGGGTTCTGTCGCTGAACCGTCTGGTAGACCCCTGCTCGATAGAGGATTATATTGCCGCCGGCGGCTATTCAACGCTGGAAAGGGTACTCGGTAGGGTGGCTCCAGGGGAGATCGTCAGGGAGATAATAGCCTCAGGCCTGCGGGGGCGCGGGGGCGGTGGTTTCCCCACCGGTCGCAAGTGGATCGAGTGCCTCGAGGCTCCCGAGAGTGAGAAGTATGTGATATGCAATGCGGACGAAGGTGACCCCGGAGCCTACATGGACCGCTGTGTTCTGGAGGGCAACCCCCATCTGGTGCTGGAGGGCATGATGATAGGTGCCTGGGCCGTCGGCGCTCGCAAAGGCTATATATACGTCAGAAACGAATACCCGCTCGCGGTCAAACATACTCGCATCGCGATAAAGCAGATGCGCGATCTGGGGCTGCTCGGCAGCAACATCTTGGGCACGTCCTTCTCGTTCGATGCCGACGTCGCCCGTGGCGGGGGGGCCTTCGTCTGTGGTGAATCGACCGCTCTCATGGCCTCCGTGGAAGGAAAGGTCGGCGAGCCAAGGCCCAAGGATGTCCATACGGTGGTGGATGGCCTGTATCACAAACCCACGGTGCTGAACAACGTCGAGACCTGGGCCAACGTGCCTGCCATCATCCAGAATGGCTCTGCCTGGTTCGCCTCGAAAGGGACCGGAGGCAGCAAGGGCACCAAGATCCTCGCGCTCACCGGCCGCATCAAGAACACCGGTCTCGTCGAGGTGGCTATGGGCACCCCCATCCGAAAGGTGGTGTTCGACATCGGTGGCGGTGCCGTCAATGGCAGGCCGATAAAAGCGGTCCAGATAGGCGGTCCCTCGGGCGGGTGCCTGCCGGTGGACAAGTTTGACCTTCCGATCGATTTCGATGTGCTGTACCAGGTCGGCTCCATGGTCGGCTCCGGCGGCATGGTGGTCATGGACGAGGGATCATGCATGGTGGACGTCGCCAGATATTTCCTCACCTTTTTGCAGGATGAGTCGTGCGGCAAGTGTGTACCCTGCAGGCTGGGGATCGATCGCATGCTGGAGATCGTCACAGACATTATCGAGGGACGCGGCACGCTCAAACAGCTCGGCCTGCTGGAGGAGCTGGCGGAGACGGTTGCCGAGACCGCCCTGTGCGGACTGGGCAAGACCGCTCCCAATCCGGTTCTCACCACGCTGCGCCACTTCCGTTCCGAATACGAGGCACATATCATTGACAGGAAATGCCCGGCCGGAGTATGCAAAGCCCTGATCACCTATAGGATTGACCCTGAAAGGTGCAACGGGTGCGGTGTTTGTCGGCAGGCCTGCCCCCACACGGCCATCACCGGTAAGAAAAAGGAAGCTCATGTAATTGACACCCAACTGTGTCAAAAGTGCGGCATCTGCCTCAGCGAGTGCAAGTTCGATGCGGTACAGGTAGTCTGAGAAAGCGAGGTAGCATCAGGATGCAGCAGTACGTTAACGTCAGTATCGACGGCGCCATCATCCGTGCTGTCAAAGGGACCACCGTGCTGGATACCGCCATAGAATACGGCATCTGCATTCCCCATCTGTGCCATGTCCCCTACCTGTCGGATATCGGCGCCTGCCGGCTGTGTATCATCGAACATGTGGTCGACGGCCGTTCCAGGGTCACCACTTCCTGTACCCTTAATGTGCAGGAAGGCATGGTGATACTCACCAACACTGAAAAGATACGTAAGCTGCGCCGAAATATCGCCGAACTGCTGGTGGCACAAGCTCCCAACTCCCGCGCCATTCAGGATATCGCGGTGCGCTGCGGCGTTAAGGAGGTGCGCTATCCGTTTCGTAACGCCGACTGCGTTTTGTGCGGACGCTGCGTGCGGGTTTGTACCGAGGTGTGGAAGGCCAGGGCAAAGGGCTTCGTCGGGCGCGGCAAGGAACGGCATGTGGATTACCCTTTCGGCATCCGCCCTGACTTCTGCAAGCAGTGCGGTGCCTGCATACAGCTTTGCCCCATGACCATTCCGCCATGTAATGGCCCCATGAAGCCCGGTGAGGAACGCCTCTGCGGTAACTGCGAGTCACAATTGCTGATATCCGAAAACATGCCGGGCAGTTGTACCTGGTGCGCATTGGGTGAAGGTTTCGCCTGCGGCCGTTACGTATAGAGAGTTTGACTTCTCGAACGCTACCTCAGCCCTCCCCTGTTTAAGGGTCTATCTATAAATTCGCCGTAATGCCGAATCATGTTGTGGAGTCTGGTAGAAATACACCTTCTACATATGAGAAATCTGGCGCGATCGAGCGAACACGAGACGCTATCTGGTTCGACTATCCCTGTAGCAGGAACGCCAGCAGCAGGCCGGCCACCGTGGCGGAGCCGATGACGCCGGCAACGTTGGGACCCATGGCGTGCAGCAGCAGGAAGTTATCGTAGTTGGCGCGCTGTCCCTCAATCTGTGCCACACGAGCCGCCATAGGCACGGCGGACACGCCGGCAGCGCCGATTAGCGGATTAACTTTGCCCTTTGTCATCCAGCACATCACCTTGCCCATCAGCACGCCGCCCGCCGTGCCGACACAGAATGCGGCCAGTCCCAGCACAAATATCATGATGGTATCCATGTGCAGCACCTGACTTGCTTCCATCTTTGTCCCCACGATGAGGGCGAGGAATATGGTAGCGATGTTTATCAGCTCATTGCTGGCGGTGTTCGCTAGTCTGTCGGTGACCTTGCATTCGCGCAGCAGATTGCCGAACATCAGCATGCCGATGAGCGGGGCTGCCTTGGGCAGCAGCAGGACAACGAGTATGGTGACAACGATGGGGAACAGTATCAGCTCCAGCCGGGATACCGGGCGCGGGTACTCCATGACGATCTTCCGCTCGCGCTCGGTGGTGAGCAGGCGCATGATCGGGGGCTGTATTATGGGCACCAGCGCCATGTAGGAATAGGCGGAGATGGCTACCGGGCCCAGCAGGTGATCCGCCAGCCTGTGTGCGGTGAAGATGGCCGTGGGCCCGTCGGCGCCGCCGATGATGCCGATGCTGCCTGCCTCCTTGAGATCGAAGCCCCATGCCAGCGCCAGCAGTATGGCGATAAAGATGCCCAGCTGGGCGGCCGCCCCGAGGAAGAAGGTCCTGGGGTTGGCGATGAGCGGGCTGAAATCCGTTAAAGCGCCGATGCCGATGAAGATGATCGGGGGGAAGATAGGCAGGCCCATGTCGATATAGTGCAGCAGTCCTTCCGTGTCGAACAGGCCGGTCGCAGGGAGGTTGGCCAGTATTATGCCGAAGCTGATAGGGATGAGGAGCAGCGGCTCGTATTTCTTCTTGATGGCGAGGTAGATCAGAATGCCGGCGACGATGAACAGGACAACATGCCCCCAATACAGGTTGGCGTAACCCGTACCCTGAAAGAACTCACCGATCCGATCCAGCAATTGTTATCCTTGGTCAGTCAACATGCCTGCCAGAAGTTAAGACGGTTTTGAGATTCACCAGTGACATCGGCACGCTACACCTTTCCCTTCCTGCCAGCCCTCGCGATACGCTGCAGGATGTGGACCACAATCACAAAGCCTGTACCGATGACGGCCAGGCTAACGAAGGCGATGACGATTATCTCCAGCGCGCCGGTGTACCCTTCCATGTCACTCGAAATGTAAATCTGTTGTACACAGTTTATATCTTTTTACTACAATGGGCAACAGCCGAAATGCCTGTTTTTGATTAGCCTTTGACTACGCCGATGGGCTTCATCCGGGCTACCTTCCGCGATATGCCGGCATTATGCGCTACTTCCACCACTTCGGCGACATCCTTGTACGCGTCGGACGCTTCCTCTGCCAGAGAAGCCATGCTGCCCGTCCTGACGGTGATGCCCTTCTTGGCGAGGCTATCGGCGATGTCGGAGCCGCGCTGGCTGCGCTTGGCGGCGGAACGGCTCTGCAGCCGTCCCGCTCCATGGCAGGTGGAGCCGAAGGTCTCCTGCATGGCGCGTTCGGTGCCCACCAGCACGTAGGAATAGCGTCCCATGTCGCCGGGGATGAGCACCGGCTGGCCGATGTCGGCATACATTGCGTGCACGGCGGGATGCCCTGGCGGGAACGCTCGCGTTGCCCCCTTGCGGTGTATGCACAGAGGCGTCTTTTTTCCCTCCACCTGGTATGTCTCCATCTTGGCGATGTTGTGCGCCACATCGTAGATCATGTCCATGCCCAGCTCGCGCGGGCTCATGCCGAGCACCCGGCTGAACGACTCCCGCACCCAGTGGGCGATGCACTGACGGTTGGCCCAGGCGTAGTTGGCGGCACAGGCCATCGCAGCAAAGTAGTCTTGCCCTTCCGGAGATCTCACCGGGGCGCAGGCGAGCTGGCGGTCAGGGATTTTGATATTGTATCTGGCGACCGCCTGCCCCATCGCCCTGACGTAATCGTCGCACACCTGGTGCCCCAGGCCTCGGGATCCGGTGTGCACCAGCAGCATCACCTGCCCCGGCCGCTCGATGCCCATGACCGATGCCGCCTCCGGTTCGTAGATCTCGTCGACTATCCCCACCTCGAGGAAGTGGTTGCCGGCACCCAGCGTGCCCAGCTGAGGGGCGCCCCGCTGCTTGGCCTTGTGGCTCACACGGTCCGGATCGGCGCCCTGCATGCTGCCGTGTTCCTCGGTGACCTCCAGGTCGCGGGATTCGCCATAGCCCTTTTCAACAGCCCACCTGGCGCCATCGACCAGCACACGGTCTATCTCCTTTTCCTTGAGCCTCAGTTTGCCCTGAGAACCCACTCCGGATGGAACGCTGCTGTACATGGCGTTGACTATGACCTCGATTCGCGGTCTGACGTCGCCTTCGCTGAGGCTGGTGCGCAGGAGCCGCACGCCGCAGTTGATATCGAAACCGACGCCGCCGGGCGAGATAACGCCATCCTCGACACGGGTCGCCGCCACGCCGCCGATGGGGAAGCCGTAGCCCCAGTGTATGTCCGGCATCGCCAAGGAGCGGGAGACGATCCCGGGCAGGAATGCGACATTGGCCACCTGTTCCATGGCCTCATCTTGCTGGATGTGCTTAAGCATCGCCTCGCTGGCATATATAAGGCCGGGCACCCTCATGCCCGCCTTATAGCCCTGCGGGATCTCCCAGCGGTAGTCGTCTATCCTCTTCAGCACCCCGGACCCTGCCATATTAACACCCCTTAAATGTCGAACAGTACCTGGACCCTGTATCCGCCGTCCACCTTATCGATGCGAACGTTGTGATAGGTGGCTGCCTTGATTCCCGTTTTAATTCTGTGCCGCTGTGGGTCGATCCTCTCCCCGTAACATGTCGCGTCCATCTCTCGATGGGTCAAACGGTTTACCTCGAAGCGGCTGAACAGCATGCCATCCACCTCGCACCTGTAGATCATCTCATTGAGCCAGGATACCAGCAGGTCTTCCCGGTTGTCGGCATGGATGTCGATTGTCTGGCTGACGGCATCGCTCACGCTTTCGATGTCAACCATCAGGCTGAACATGCCGCGTGCTGCACTGGCAAATGCCTCCGCCATATCGGATCCGTAAGCGGCTATCCCGACGTCGGCGGTATGGTCGATGATCTCGTATCTGGCCTTCATATTAGAGGACTATTATATCAGAATACGGGCTACATATGAATTTCATCGAGCGGCGTCACTCGATCTCCCTTATTGACATTGCGCTGCTTTTTTGATTTCATATACTCTTGGAGGTGCTGCTCTGAGATTCCCCTTTATTCCCAAAGAAGAGAAGTTCTTTGACCTGCTGGAGGAAAGCTCCCGAAACCTGGTGAAGGCATCCAATCTACTGTCCGAGCTTATCGAGAAATGGGACAACGTGCCGGACAGGGTTCAGGAGATCAAGACGGTGGAGCACGAGGGGGACGAGATCACCCATCGCATCGTCGCCCAGTTGAATGCGACGTTTGTTACCCCTATCGACCGTGAGGACATCGCTCGCCTGGCCGAACATCTGGATGATGTCCTGGATTACATCGAAGAGGCTTCTACCAGCATGCTCATCTACTGGGTGGCCAAGCCTACGGAGAAAGCCCATGATCTGGCGAAGATAATAGCTAGGATGGCCGCCGAGATCGAGGCAGCCCTGCCCTGCCTGCGCCGCAGCAAGCTGTTGCGCCAGTTGCCCAAGTGCTGTATCGAGATAAATCGTCTGGAGAACGAGGCCGACGCCATAGTGCGCTCCGCTGTGGCGGGGTTGTTCCATGACAACAACGTTAACGTCATTGATCTCATAAAGTGGCGCGAGATCTATGAATACCTTGAAACTGCCACGGACCGCTGCGAGGACATAGCTAACGTCCTCGAAGGCGTTATGATTAAGCGTGCCTGAGTCCTGATTTGTTCATCTTTATTATTATCCTTGCCGTCGGATTCGCCATAGTAAACGGCTTTAACGATGCCGCCAATGCCATCGCTACTGTAGTAGGCACTCGTGTATTATCCCCGGCCAAAGCTATAGCTATGGCAGCCGTGCTCAACTTCGTTGGTGCTACCACAGGTCTGGCCGTTGCCATGACTATTGGTAAAGGCATCGTTTCTGCGGAGTTTCTGGACTACAATGTGATGATCGCTGCCCTGGTGGCGGTTATAATCTGGGGATCGATCGCGACACGTCTGGGACTCCCGGTGAGCATAAGCCACTCCTTCATCGCCGGGCTGGTCGGCGCAGGCATGGCCGCAGCGGGAAGCAGCGCCATACTGTGGGGCAAATTCGACATTGTGCTGTCCTCCGTTGCCATAGCCCCGTTGATCGGGTTTACCGGTGGCCTGTTCGTGATGGTCAGCCTGATGTGGCTGCTGCGCCGGACTGCGCCGCTGAAAGTCGAAGGGGCATTCAGCAAGCTTCAGATATTGTCCGCCGCTTTCATGGCATACAGCCATGGCAAAAACGATGGACAGATGCCTATAGGCGTTATGGCGATGGCATTGATGCTCCACACAGGCGCCACGGAGTTCGACGTACCCTTCTGGATCATCGGGCTTTCTGCCGTCTCTATCTCGCTGGGCACTGCAGTGGGCGGCTGGCGCGTCATCAGGACCGTAGGGCTCCGTATCACTGCGCTGAAGCCGGTGCACGGCTTTGCCGCCGAGTCATCAGCCGCTGCGGTAGTGGAGGCTGCGTCGGTTCTGGGCATACCGGTGAGCACCACGCACTGCATCAGCTCCGCAATCATGGGCGTCGGCGCCACCAGGCGCATATCGGCGGTGCGCTGGGGCGTTGCCGGCAACATCGCACTGGCATGGGTCCTCACCTTCCCCATATGCGGCGTGATAGGATATGTTGCCTTCCTGATCGCCAATCTCGCATAATATCTGGAGGCATAATGGTGGTCAAGATATGAAACCTGTTAAATGGCAGATACTCCTGGCCTTATCTCTGATTGTGCTATCGATAATGCTGTATACGATGCACTATGCCATATTCAGGGATCCGCATCACATTTTTATATACATGCTGGGCGACCTGGCATTCGTGCCCATCGAGGTGCTACTGGTCACCATCATCGTACACCGATTGCTCACTGAGAGGGAGAAGCGCAGCAGGCTGGAAAAACTTAACATGGCCATCGGGGTCTTCTTCAGCGAAGCGGGAACGGGATTGCTGGCTCGGTTCTCGGATTATGACCCCGGGCTGGATGAGATCAGGAAGAACCTTATTCCTGAAACTGGCTGGTCGGACAGGGAATTCTCATCCCTGAGCAGCAAGCTCAAGGGCTACCCTTTCGGCATCGACATTGGCAAAGCTGATGTGGAAGGGCTGCGACGTTTTCTGCTGGAGAAGCGCGATTTCCTGCTGCGGCTACTGGAGAACCCCAACCTGCTGGAGCACGAGACCTTTACCCG
The DNA here is from genome assembly GCA_964428725.1 of uncultured Dehalococcoidales bacterium. Lineage (GTDB taxonomy): Bacteria > Chloroflexota > Dehalococcoidia > E44-bin15 > E44-bin15 > CAYRYW01. The sequence continues at coordinate 29,848 of CAYRYW010000004.1, read as the reverse complement.
GCTGCTGCAGGCGGTGTTCCACCTTACTGAGGAGCTGGCGGACAGGGAAAACGTGGAGCAATTGCCGGACAGCGACCGCCAGCACCTCGCAGGAGACATCAAGCGGGCGTACGTGCTGCTGGTGAATGAATGGGTGGACTACATGAAACACCTCAAAAACCACTATCCCTTCCTGTTCTCGCTGGCGATGCGGACGAACCCCTTCGACCAGACTGCGTCGGTGATAATCAAATAGCCATCTTCAGATACCGCAGTCGAGTAAGGCGGCAGAACAACATTCGGCAAGGGCAATATGCGCTTGACCTGTATTTCCAGTTATAATGGTATAGTTACGGCGGATCCACACCCTGACTATTACATAGAAAAAATAGTATGAACGATGCGGCTCTGGCTGGCCTGAAGATCCTGGAATACGCCCATATGGTGTCTGGTCCTTATTGCACCCGTCTCCTCTCTGACGTGGGAGCGGAGGTGATCAAGGTTGAGCCGCCGCTGGTCGGCGACCCTGCCAGGAGACGCGGGCCATTTTTGAACGACGTCCCGCACCGGGAGCGCAGCGGCCTGTTCTTGTACCTCAATACGAACAAGATGGGGGTAACCCTGGACCCCGCCAACGCTACCGGCAGGAGGATATTTAAAGAGCTGGTTCGTGAGAGCGACATACTTGTCGAAGATACGACGCCGGGCACCATGGAACGGCTGGGGCTGGAATACGAGAGCCTGCAGCGCATAAACCCGCGCCTGGTCATGACATCCATAACGCCCTTCGGGCAGGATGGGCCATACAGCCGTTACAGGGCATATCATCTGAATACGTATCACGGTAGCGGCGTGGCCCGGATATTGTCATCCATCCTGCCCCATGAAACGCCGCAGCCTGTCAAAGCCCCCGGTTTCCTCAGCGATTTCGATTGCGGGTTAAACGCGGCAACGGCCACCATGGCCGCGCTGTACTCCCGACTGTTCACCGGCTGCGGCCAGCATATCGATATCTCGGCTCAGGAATCGCTGATAGCCCTGGAGCGCGTCGAGATCGGGATGTATGGCAACGAGGGAGACAATAGATTCTCCACCGTCTTCATGCAGCATATGGTCGGCGGACTGCAGCGCTGCCGGGATGGCTATGTGCTGATCACGCTTGGTGGGGAACACCACTGGGATGGTCTGGTGAAGTTGCTCGGCGAGCCGGAATGGACTAAAGATAAAAAGCTGCGCGGCGAGATGGCCAAGTACCGGCATGCGAGTGAGATAAACCGTCATATCGCGGAGTGGATGAAAGATAAATCCGTTCAGGAAGTGTATCACAAGGGGCAGGCTTTCAATTGCCCTGTTGGCATAATCGCTACAGTGGAAGACCTGGCGCGGTCGGAGCAGTTGCAGGCTCGAAATTTTTTCGTCGATATAGAACACCCTGAGATGGGCAGGGTCAAATTTCCCACAACCTCCTATCGTTTTTCGGTAACGCCCGTCCGATATACGATGGCAGCACCGCTGCTGGGGGAGCACAACGAGGAAATCCTGTGCCATCGACTCGGTTATGCCAGCGGCGATCTGGTAAAAATGAGAGCGGCAGGCATTATCTGATGGAAGGCAAAGGTCAGGAACGGCTTCCGCTGCAGGGCGTTCGTGTGGCAGATTTTACATGGGCATGGGCCGGTCCCTATGCCACCATGCTGCTCGCTTTGCTGGGAGCCGAGGTGATCAAGGTCGAGAGCAAACACAGGCTGGACCATGCCCGCATGCGCACGCTGGCCAGCGGTTTTTCGGCAGAGGATATCGACAGTTCAGCCGTGTTCAATGACCTCAATCTTAACAAGATGGGCATAACCCTCGACCTTAAACGGCCGCAGGCAATAGATCTTGCCAGAAGGCTGGTATCCGTCTGCGATGTCGTTGCCGAGAACTTTCGTCCCGGCGTCATGGATCGATTGGGCCTGGGCTACCAGATGCTGCGGCAGGTAAAAACCGATATTATAATGCTTTCGTCGTCAGCACTGGGCGCCGTCGGACCGGAGCGGAACTATATCGGCTTCGCTCCCACATTCGCTGCTATGGGTGGGGCGGCACATCTTACCGGCTTTCCCGACAGTCGCCCGGTTCCGCTGATGGGCTCCAGCGACCTGCGCAGCGCCACCACCAGCGCCTTCTCCATCCTCGTCGCGCTGTATCACCGGGCCGTCACCGGAGAGGGGCAGCACATCGACCTGTCTTCCACCGAGACTATTGCGGTAAATATAGGCGATGCCATCATGGATTACTTTTTAAACCGGCGGGTCGCTGAGCGGCAGGGCAACCGCGACGATATCATGGCTCCTCACAACTGCTATCCCTGCAGGGGAAAGGACGCATGGGTTTCCATCGCTGTCGCCACCGATAGTGAGTGGAACGGACTGTGCGACGCAGCGGGACATTCGGAGTGGGCCTCCGATGACAGGTTCTGCGACAGCTATCGACGGTGGAATAACCAGGAGGAGCTTGACCGGTTGATCGCGGAGTGGACGCGCGGTTTTACGCCGATGGAGTTGATGGAGAGGCTACAGCGATGCGGCGTCGCCGCTGTGCCCTCGTTCCACGGCACCGAGCTGTTTGGCGACCCCCACATGCAGGCGCGTCGATTTCACGCCGAGGTAACGCACCCGAATCTTGGCAGGCGAATAACGATCGCGCCGCCGTGGCATCTCTCGGGGACGCCGGCCAGCATCAATCGCTGCAGCCCGCTGCTCGGCGAGCACAACGAATATGTGTTCGGAGAACTGCTGGGGATGTCGAAGACGGAGATAGATCGCTTCAGGGAAGAGGGCGTTTTAAGCTAAACGATCTCGCTCAAGGTCAGGTTACCTTTGGCTCGATCCACGGCGTACTGGCAGGCCTCGAAGGCCTCCTGTCGATGACGGGCAGCTACAGCCACCACCATTATCACCTCGCCCACCTCGATGCGGCCGACGCGGTGGCATATGGATGCTGCTTCCAGTTTCCACTTCGATCTAATCTCCTCTCCGATCTGACACAGCAACTGTCTGGCCTCCTGACGGTCGCCGCTGCACTCGGCATATTTCAGCGGATGGCCATCCAGTGTCTGTCCGCGGAGCGACCCGATGAAGCTGATGGTGGCACCGATGGATGAATCCACTCTGACGCTGTCTATAATGGCATGCGGGTTGATGGGTGATGAGGATATATCAAACACGATTTTTACTCCGTTTCCGAACCTTTATACGGACTGTCGACTGGATCGGCTGCTGCGCCGGCAGCCGGGTCATCCGCACTGACTGCGACCGCCTCGCCAACAGGGGCGTTGAATAGTTCCTCAAGGTCTTTCCCTTCGATGGTCTCTCTGGCGGTCAGCGCTGCGGCTATCTGCTCCAGCTTGGCTCTGTGCTGGGTTAATATTTCCTTCGTCCTCTTATAATTTGAGTCGATTATGCGGTGGACCTCTTCATCGATCTCGTCGGCAACCCTCTCTCCGTAGTCTTTCTGTTCAGCAACCTCTCGCCCGAGGAAAACCAGTTCCTCCCTGCGGCCAAACGTGCGGGGGCCCAGCCGCTGGCTCATGCCGTACTCGGTGACCATCCTTCGGGCGATGCGCGTAGCCTGTTCGATATCGCTCTCAGGCCCCGTAGATGTCTCGCCGTAGATGATCTCCTCGGCGCAGTGTCCGCCCATCATGGTGGCGATAGCGTCGTTGAACTGCGAGTTGGTCCACAGGAAGCGGTCCTCCTTGGGCAACAGCCTCGTGTAACCGCCCATCATGCCGCGGGCGACGATAGATATCTTATGTACAGGGTCGGCGTTAGGCAGCATGCGGGCGACCAGGGCGTGACCCGCCTCGTGATACGCTGTGATCTCTTTCTCCTTCGGTGATATGATGCGGCTCCTCCGCTCCGGCCCGGCGATGACGCGGTCTATGGATTCCTCCAGTTCTCGCATGCCGATCTTCTTTTTATCGCGCCGCGCCGCCAGTATGGCTGCCTCGTTGACCAGGTTGGCCAGGTCAGCGCCGGAGAAGCCGGGGGTCTGCTTGGCGACGTTCTCCATCTCGACGTCGTCTTCCAGCGGCATGCCTTTGGCGTGGACCTGAAGTATGCCTTTGCGCCCCTTGATGTCCGGACGGTCCAGCACCACCTGGCGGTCGAAACGCCCGGGGCGCAGGAGCGCCGGATCCAGTATATCCGGGCGATTGGTCGCTGCCAGGACGATGACATTGGTGGAGGTATCGAAGCCGTCCATTTCCACCAGTATCTGGTTCAGCGTCTGTTCACGCTCATCGTGGCCGCCGCCGAAACCGGCACCGCGGTGACGCCCCACGGCATCTATCTCATCTATGAAGACGATGCACGGGGTGTTGCGTTTCGCCTGTTCGAAGAGGTCCCTGACACGTGATGCGCCTACACCCACGAACATCTCCACGAACTCGCTGCCGCTGATGGAGAAGAACGGCACCCCCGCTTCACCGGCTACCGCCCTCCCAAGGAGTGTTTTGCCCGTGCCCGGGGGCCCTACCAGCAGCACGCCTTTGGGTATGCGGGCTCCCAGCGCGGAAAACTTGTCCGGGCTCTTGAGGAACTCTACCACTTCCTGCAGCTCCTGCTTCGCCTCATCCACTCCGGCTACATCGTTAAACGTTACAGCGGGCTTGGTGCTGGGAAACATGCGCGCCCGGCTGCGCCCGAAGTTGAGCGCCTGATTGCCGGCCCCGCGCATGCGGCTGAATATAAACCATATAAGCCCTATGAATATCATTAGTGGTAAAAGTGTAAACAGCAGACTGGTCCAATCGAACCCGCTGGGGGGGCTGTATTCCACGTCGACGGTGCTAATGTCGACACCCCTGGCGATCAGGTAGTCTTCAAATTCAGCCTGATTAGCGAAAGAGCCGACCTCCACCCTGAGCAACGCCTCTTCGACTCCCCATCCCGTTATAAAATTCCCCTCGGAAGAAAACTTTTTAACCTGATCATTTTCATATCTGCTGATCAGCTCGTTCATGGTGCCGATCTCGATACTGGGAGCCGATGGCAGCCGGGCGACGAACATGGCTACCAGGGAGCCGATGATGATTATGTAAATTATACCTCTTCTTAACAGCTTTGCACCCATTCCGTCCCCACTGTGATAACGTATTGTTTTATGTCACGCAGGAATATTATACCAGAAACACATCTGGATTCAAATCACTTCGGGCTGTTGTCTGGCTATCACACCTGTATTATACTGTATCCATATGGGGCTTGACGACTCTTACCAAAAAGCGCTGGCGGATATGGCAGGGCTCAACCCGATTATAAGTGCATCCAAGAGCGGGGTCAAATTCGATAATGGACAGTTTATCATACCACTGCTGAATCGAAAGTTCTCAATGACCTTCCCCGGGATGACAGTAACAGAGATGGATGGCGATGCACCGCCGCCGAAGCTGATTTCCATCTTGCTGATGCATTACCTGACGAACGCCGACGGCACACCTGTTGCCGGTACGTGGATTGCCTATCGCCAGCTGCCGGGCGCCCACCTTTTCGGGCAAAGGTTCGATAACCTGGTGCTGGGTCCCATGCTTGAGAGCTTCGGTAACGATGTAGAGGGTTTCAGGCGGTCAGCTGTAGCTATTGGTGGCCAGCCGATGGATCGCAGCGGCGATGCCGGATTCAGGTTCACCGTTTTACCCAGAATTCCGATGGGTTGCATTCTGTATGAGGGTGATGAGGATATGCCGTCATCGATAAATGTCCTCTTCGATGCCGCTGCGCCTCACTATCTCCCCACCGAGGATTTGACCATCCTGGGCGGCTTGCTGCATTCAGCCTTGAGGAAACATCGTAATATCACAGTAGAGCGGGGTAAGAAATGAGCGAGCATAAGACAATAGCCGAGGCGGCTACCGATTTCCTTGCCAGCCTGAACAAAGAGACGAGGGATGAATACAGGCAGGAGCTGAACAAGTTCATTCGCTGGTGTGGCACCGAACGCCGGATGCAGGAGCTGCGTGCCCCCGAAGTAGCCAAGTACGCTGAGAACATCGATTCCGCTGCTGAGAAAAGGATACCACCCATAAAAGCTTTCCTTACATATGCTAAAAAGGCGGGGCTTGTCGATAGCAATCTGGCAGTACATCTTCGCCCGAAAAAGACGATCAAGAGGAGCTTGCAGAGGTCGCCACGGCTCGAAACGGCTAAGATGACGGCAGAAGGTTATCGCATGCTGCAGGAGGAGCTGGAGTCGCTTAAGAATGAACGCCCCAACATAGCTGAGGCCATCCGCAAAGCGGCTGCGGATAAGGACTTTCGGGAGAATGCACCTCTTGAAGCAGCCAAGGAACATCAGGGAATGGTCGAGGCCCGCATACGGGAACTTGAAGCTGTGCTCAAGTCGGCGGCAGTTACCACTGAAACCACCGATAGCAGCCGGATCTCGCTTGGCAGCACTGTGATATTGCATGACCTTGTCCACAAGGGTAAGTTACGTTATCAGCTGGTGAACTCGCGTGAGGCTAATCCTCTGAATGGCAAGCTGTCGGTCGAGTCGCCTACGGGGAAAGCCCTGGTGAACCGGCGGCAGGGGGAAGAGGTCGAGGTTATAGCTCCGGCAGGCACCCTGAGATATCGTATTGAGACAATCGAAGGATGATCGTATCTGTAAAAGTGTTGTATTGCAACGGCATAGCTGATGGCGATGAGGATTAAGCTTTTTTAACCGGTTGAACGCTTGACTTTTAGGCTGATATCGGTTACTAAATAAGGTTACTAAATCCAAAAACTGGAGGTTGTTGTGAAATTATTGACGCAAGAGATGATCGATGAATTAATCAAACGATCTAAAGAGCCGGAGGTGCAGGAATCGCTAAAAGGTTTGGAGATCAGGCTTATCATGCTGGCCACCGATTGCCCGGATAACGATGATCGGCAGGCCGAGCTCGTCCTTGAAAACGGCAATATAGTATCGTGCAAGGTTGACTCCAAGCCGGCGCCCAGCGACCTGAGGACGGCGCCGCTGGACAAGGCTAAGTTCGATGCCAAGGTCACCAGCCCGTTCAAGCCGCTGGTGGACCTCATTACCGAGAGGATGAGCCTTGTGGCGGCTTTCGGGCATGTAAAGATAGAAGGCGATCTGCCCAAGATCATGACCCAGGTTGAAGGTTTTGTGGCATTTCTAAAGTTGATTGGCTCATTGCCTGTCGATTGGGATAAGTAGACTGCATACCAGCACAGATTGACGCAGTTAGAAGGGGGTAAATATGAAATACCGATTGGGTTCGCAGGAACTGGCTGACCATTTCTGGGAGCTGCAGGAGACGGGCGATCCCGAGTATGTAGAGGCTATGAAAGGCCTGAGCATAAAGTTGATCCTGCTGGGGACGGACGCTCCTGGAAACGAGGATAAACAGCTTTCTCTGGATATCGAAGACGGCAGGTTTGTGGAGATCGTACCGGAGACAAAGCCGGCACCCAGCGATTTGAGGACCAAGCCTTTCGACCACACCAAATACGAGTGTCGGGCTATTGCTCCGCAGAAGGTGCTGGTAGACCTGTGCAGTGGTAAAATAGATCTTCTGGATGCTATTTCAACAGTCAAGATAGAGGGAGACATAGCCAAGCTGATGACCCAGATGCGGGGTTTCATGAACTTCATCGAGTTCCTGGGAAAACTGGGGATAGAGCCGTAAGAAATCGAACAGGACAATGAATGGGCAGCGGTTATTGCCGATGCCGCAGGGATAATACCGAAAAGCAAGAGGAAGATGAAATATGGGACTTGCACTGTTCACTGAAGATTTACGCGATGAATGCATGCGGCGGCAGGATCTCGACCCTGACCTCCGAATGCGCCTGAAGGGCCTTACCTTTCGAGTGCTGCTGGTGGGCATAGATGCGCCTGGAGGTGAGGATAGGGGACTGGCTATCAATCTGCAGGCGGGCAAATTCATCAACGTTGGAGTGATCCGAAAGCCGGCTCCGAGCGAGGAACTGCGAAGCCCGCATTTCGATAAGACCAAGTTCGATGCCAAAGTCATCGGGGACCACATGATGTTCTACGACCTGGTTACCGGCAAGATGGACCTGGCATCGGCACTGGGTAAAGTGCAGATAAACGGCGATATCACCAAGGTCACGGTACAGGCGCCGGGGTTTATCGCCCTGCTCGAATTTCTGTCCACGATGGATATAGATCCTTAGAGCAAAGGGGAAAGAGATGGGACTCAAACTAGGTTCACAGGAACTGGCCAATGAGTGCTGGCGGCTGCAGGAGATCAATGACCCACAGTTCATGGAAGCGATACAGGGGCTGAGCCTCAGTTTACTTTTTGTGAGTTGCGACTGCTCCGGAAACGAAGATAGGCAATTGGCTATTGTATTCGATGAGGGCAAATTCGCTGAGATAATCGTGAGCATAAAGCCAGCCCCCAGTGATCTGCGAACGGCGCCTTTCGACCACACGAAATATGACTTTCGGGTGCAGGCTCCGGTGGATGTCTTGATCGATATGATAAAGGGTCAGGCGAATATGCTGGAGACATTGCCCAAGGTTAAAGTGGAAGGTGACTTTGGCAAGCTCATGGCAAACGCGCAGGGATTCATGCGCTTCATAGAATATCTGCAGAATCTGGATATCGAACCCTGACCTGCCGTCGTTGATAACCCCGTGTGATCGGCTATGTCGATAAAGCTATTTTCGCAGGAAATGGTGGAGGAGGTGTTGCGCCTGCAGGAAGTCGACCCTGAACTGCGGGACAGGATGAAGGGGCTGACATTCAGCTTGATACTGGTGGGAACCAATGCCCCCGGAAACGAAGATCGGCAGCTCACCATACACATGAAAGACGGCAAATTTACCAGCGTTATCGCTGATGCCAGTCCTGCCCCCAGCGATCTCAGGTCACCATCCTTCGATAAGGATGTATTCCACGCCAAGGTCATCGGTGAACATCAAACCCTGTTCGACCTTGTAAGCGGGAAACTGAACCCCATCGAGGTGATAAGTAAAGTAAACATTGAAGGGGACTTTGGCAATTACATCAGCCAGATAGCCGGGTTTACACGCCTTCTGGAGTATCTTTCTAAAATGGGGCTTGAGCCTTGAGACTGATTTTAGTTGATACAAAGGATAACTTATTTTCTATTATATGGGTGTCATGATAAAATAGAATCGGCGAAGTTTTGCGTATATTTCTACCACGCATTGAATTATAACTTCTGGCAGGTATGTGTTTTATGGGGGTGCACTATGGGATACAGTCTGGGCTCACAAGAACTGGCTGATGAGGTAATGCGACGGCAGGACACAGACCCCGAATTCAGGGAGAAGATTAAGGGGCTGACCTCAAGATTACTCATGGTAGCTAATGACTGTCCGGGGAATGAGGACCGCCAGATGGCGATAGACTGGGAGGACGGACGTTTTAACCATATAATAATAACCATTAAACCGGCGCCCAGCGACCTCAGGACTGCACCCTTCGATCATACAAAGTACGATTTCCGGGTGCAGGCGCCGCAGCAGATTTATCTGGATATGATAGGCGGGAAGACGAATATGCTGGAAGTGATGTCCAAGGTGAAGATCGATGGGGATTTTGCAAAATTGATGGCCAGTGCCCAGGGTTTCATGGGCTTTATAGAGTATCTGGCTAACATGGATATCGAGCCTTAGGATAGGATGAATTAGTTCATTACGTATCACATGATTATTTCATAGGAGATTTGATATGGGAATTGTACTGGGTACACAGTCAGTACCGGACGAGGTGAAGAGGAGACAGGAAACGGACCCTGAATTTCAGTCGCGACTGAAGGGCCTTGATTTCAGCCTGATACTGGTGGGCACCGATGATTCCGAGAATCACGACTGGCAGTATTCTATCGTCATCAAAGACGGTAAAATAGTGCGCCAGGACCTGGAAAGGCAACCTGCCCCCAGCAAGCTGAGGGAACTCTCCTTCAATAAAAATGAGTATGACGCCAAAGTCGTTGGCAGCCACGAGACGGTTTATGAATTCGTGACGGGGAAGATTGACATACCCGGTATGCTGACTAGAGTGAAGATCGAAGGCGATTTCGGCAAATTCATGGGTCAGATGAAGGGGTTTTCTGAGTTTATCGAATTTCTGAAATCGATGAATTTTGAACCGTAAGGCACGTCATTTTTGAATAAACCTGTTAGCCTGTTTGCCGACGCCTTCTATGGAGGGGATTGTGGGCTTTAAGCTGGGCTCAAGTGAATTGAATAACGAGATCTTTCGCAGGCAGGAATCAGACCCGGAGTTCCAGTCAAGTCTCAAGGGACTGACTTTCAATTTACTACTTGTGGGAACCGACGGCCCTGGTGAGGAAGACTGGCAGTATTCGATCAAGCTCCAGAAAGGTAAGTTTGTCAGCGTTGGCGTGGACAACCAGCCCGCTCCAAGCATACTCAGAGAAACCACATTTGACAAGAAGGAGTTCGATGCCAAAGCCATCGGCAGCCACCAAACGCTGTATGAACTGGTCAGCGGTAAATTATACCTGATTGATGCCATAGGTAAGGTTAATATCGTGGGTGATTTCGGCAAACTGATGTCACAGCTAGATGGATTTTTAGGTTTTTTAAAGCTGCTATCAACCATGGATATAGAGCCCTGAGTCGATAGCACACACAGGTTCAAGTCCGTATAAATTGAGGTGACAGTGGGACTGCAACTCGGTTCACAGGAACTGGTCGATGCAATCATAAAGAAGCAGGATGAGGACCCGGAATTTCGCAAGGTATTTCAGGGTTTAAGTCTTAATGTCCTGTTTGTTGCCACCGACGGCCCTGAAAACGTTGATCGCCAGTATCATATCACAATCCAAAACGGTAAATTTACCAAAGTCGAAGTAAGTACGGAACCTGCCCCTAGTAAGCTAAGAGAGCCGGCTTTTAACAAGACAGAATTTGATTACAAGGCTATAGGAGACCACAAGTTATTCTTCGATCTGCTGCAGGGAAGGATAGACTTGGTACAATGGATTCCCAAGGTGAGACTCGAAGGCGATTTCGGCAAGCCGATATCTCAGCTTGCTGCGTTGGGAAAACTGCTGGAAGTCCTCTCCAAGATGGATTTGGAACCTTGATTAAACACTGGTCGGGGTGAGTGGATTTGAACCACCGACCTCTTGCACCCCATGCAAGCGCGCTAAGCCGAACTGCGCCACACCCCGTTACACCAGCCCACACATTATAGCAATGGAAGGGAGTTGTTTCAAGGCAAAATGTTCAGGTTGCTTCCAGCTATGGGAAGTGTTATAATTTCATTCTAGAAAAACAGAAGTGATATGCCTACTTACGAATACGAATGCAATTTATGTCATCATCGCTTCGATGTGAGGCAGGGGTTTAACGATAAGCCAGTCAGCACCTGTCCCCGCTGTAAAGGCGAGGCGCGCCGCGTCTTTCACGCCGTACCCATCATGTTCAAAGGCAGCGGCTTCTACTGCACCGACCATGGTCGTGGGACAGCCGGTATCGACAGGAGGCGTGAGGATAAATCCGAGAAGCAGCCGGTTTCCAAGGAAGGTGGCGGGAGCAAACCTGCAGAAGAAAAAAAGAAGCCGGATGCGGGTGTTTCCAAGGCTTCATCCAAGAGCGAACCACAGAGCGTTGCCGCATAAAGGCAGGCCATCTGAAATTGAAAGCACTGCTCCAGCGAGTACAACAGGCTTCGGTAAGTGTCTCCGGCGAAGTGGTTGGGAGTATCGGGCAGGGTTTGGTGGTACTACTCGGCGTATCGCAGGGTGATACAGAACGCGATGCACAGTACCTGGCGGATAAGACGGTGAACCTGCGCATATTCGCCGACAGTGAAAGTAAGTTTAACCTCTCTGTCCTGGACATAGGCGGCGAAATCCTGGCGGTGAGTCAGTTCACCCTCATCGCCGATACCAGGAAAGGACGACGCCCCAGCTTCACCGAGGCGGCACCGCCGGAACAGGCTGAGGCCCTGTTCGAAATGTTCATCTCGTTTCTGTGTTCCAGCGGGTTGAAGGTCGAGAGTGGCCGCTTTCAGCAGCATATGCTGGTGGTGATACATAACGACGGCCCGGTCACCGTGATGCTGGACAGCAGAGAAAAGTTCTCACAATCATCTCCGTAATGGCATAGATTGCCCGCCTCAGGCGGGCAATGACAATGTTGTACTGTGTCATTGCGAGCAATCTCAGTGCCCTGCACTACCACAGGGATTGCTTCGTCGCTTCACTCCTCGCAATGACGTTCGAACCCCCTCAGCCCCCCTTTTCCAAAGGGGATTCGGGAGGTTTCCAAAACGGGATCAAGTTGGACAATGGCAGTAGGGTTACATGTCATTGCGAGCGAGCAAATCGAGCGTGGCAATCTCAATGCCCCGCACCACCACCGAGATTGCTTGGTCGTTCCCGCCTATGGCGGGCGAGTCTCCTCGCAATGACAAAACGGTACCGTCGACTCGATTTAAAAGCAAAACGAATGTGGTAAAACAGCGGGCTGTAGCTATCGCTTGCTCTCAAGCTCCAGGCTGATGTCGAGGGACTTGGAGGAGATGGTGATGGCGCCGACGGAGATCAGGTCGACGCCGGTCTTGGCCACCTGCCGCACGTTATTCAACCGGATGCCGCCTGAGGCTTCGATCAGCGCCCGTCCGTTGACTAACTCGACTGCCTGCTTCATCTCATCGATCGGCATGTTATCCAGCATGATGATATCGGCACCCGCATCCAATGCTTCCTTAACCTCGTCGATGTTGGTCACCTCCACCTCGACGTTGAAAGTCGAATTTTGAGATGCCATCTCCACCGCATCCTTCAGCCTCAGGCCAAAGGAGCGTATCGCCGCCAGGTGATTGTCCTTGATCAATATGCCGTCGCCGAGGTGCGCCCGATGGCTCTTGCCCCCACCCACGCGCACGGCGTACTTCTCCAGCTGTCTCATCCCCGGCGTGGTCTTCCTCGTGTCGGTGATCTGCACATCGAGTCCTTTCACCGCCTCAACGTACCGCGACGTCTCGGTGGCGATGCCGCTGAGGTGGCACAGGAAATTGAGCGCCGTGCGCTCCGCCTTGACCATGCTGGCCACCCTCCCCTCGATGACAGCGGCCACATCGCCCTTCTTCACCTTCGTTCCATCCTGCTTCAGTATCTCCACCGATAATTCGGGGTCTACGTGCCTGAATACCGATTCCGCTACCGCCATCCCCGCCAGCACGCCGTCCTCCTTGATCAGGATGCTGGCATTGCCCTGCAGGTCGTGCGGGATTATTGCCTCCGTAGTGACGTCGCCGGACTCCAGGTCCTGAGCCAGGACCCGCTCTACCATATCCTCAACCTGATCCCACTGGCTGACTAAAGGTTCATCCATGCATTTCTCCCGCTTTCTTGCTTAGGCTTTTCCTGAATCAAAAATAACGATACTCCGTAGTCGAGTTATTCAAAACTATCATCAGCGTAAAGATTGGATCTGTGAGAGCCTATCTCGACTTCCGAAATACGATGTGCTTAAGCCACGCGTTTGAATGATCGGGGAAGTCGGAGCGGTAGTGTGCACCGCGGCTCTCCTTCCGGATCAGCGCTGCCTCTGCCATTATCCTGCCGGCAAGGACAAGATTGGCGATCTCGTAGCTGGGACGATCCGTTGGCTCTGCCAGCTTCTTCTGCCAGGTAGCCAGGGTCGCAGCCGCCTGCTCCAACTCTGCCCCACTGCGCACTATGCCCACCTTGTCCCACATCAGATTCTGCAGCTTGGCCATGCTCGGTGGAGGCACGTCGCGAGAAAGTTTGCGCTGGCTCAGGGTATGGCATCTTTTCTTCGAAGGCGTTGGCGTGTCGTTCCTATCCTTCACCCTGTCGACTATCCGCTTGGCGAAGACGACCACCTCGAGCAGTGAATTGGAGGCCAGTCGATTGGCGCCGTGCACGCCGGTCACTGCCACCTCGCCAGAGGCGAACAGCCCGGCAATGTTGGTCTCGCCCCACGTGTTGGTTTTTACACCACCCATCATATAATGTGCTGCTGGTGCTACCGGTATTAGTGATCGAGTTATGTCCAGCCCGTTCACGTAGCAGAAGCGGTAGATATGCGGAAAGCGGGCGGTGATCTTGCGCGGGTTGAGGTGGGTCACATCTATAAGGACGTGGTCGCTGCCGGTCTTCTTCATCTCGGCCACGATGCTGCGAGCCACCACATCGCGCGGTGCCAGCTCCCCATCAGGCGTGTAATCGAGCATGAAGCGGCGCCCCTCGACGTTGCGCAATATGCCGCCTTCACCCCGCACTGCCTCGGAGATAAGGAACGGCGTCACCCCCATCAGGCGTGTGGCGGTGGGATGGAACTGGAAGAACTCCATGTCGGTGATCTCGGCGCCGGCGTTATATGCCAGGGCGACGCCATCGCAGGTAGCGATATCTGTATTGGTGGTGAAGTTGAAAAGCTGACCCCCGCCGCCGGTGGCCAGGATGACCCCCCGCGAGTAGAACTCGCCCAGTTTGCCGGTACGTATGTCCAGCGCCTTTACACCCCTGCATACGCCACGCTCGACGATAATCTCAGTTACCAGGCTGTATTCCATGATAACGATCTCGGCTTCCTTCGCCAGCCTACTCAGGGTTACTTCGATATGCTCGCCGGTGGCATCGCCGCCGGAGTGCAGTATGCGCGGCACGCTGTGCGCCGCCTCACGGGTGAGGGCCACCTCGCCGTCCACGCTATCGAAGTGGATACCGAAATTGACCAGCTCAGCGATGCGGTCTGGAGCTTCATTGACCAGGATGCGCACCGCTTCCTCGTCGCACAGGCCTGCGCCGGCAGCTATAGTATCCTTGAAATGCAACTCCGGCGAGTCGCTATCGCCGATGGCAGCCGCTATGCCGCCCTGGGCGTGCCGTGTGTTGCAATCATCGATGCCGGCTTTGGTCAGCACCAGCACATTGCCGTAACGGCGCGCCAGCAACGCAGTGTACAGCCCGGCGATGCCGCTGCCCACGATGATGAAGTCGTATTGATTAGCCATAATGTCATGCCTATGCTACCGCAATCATGCGGTCGAGGGCAAGTTTGGCTTTAGCGCGCACCTCTTCGGGGACAGTCACACGATTTCTCCGCTGCTCCATGGTCTTCACCACGCTTTCCAGCGTGGTCTTCTTCATGTTGGGGCACACCAGTCCCTGCATCAGCAGGTGGAAGGTCTTCTGCGGGTTGTCCTTCCGCAGGCGGTGCAGCAGGCCTTCCTCGGTGCCTATGATGAATGTGCCGGCGTCGCTCTCGGTGGCGTAGCGCACCATCTGTGAAGTGCTGAGCGCAGCGTCCGCTTTGGCGATCACCTCCGGAGTACACTCGGGGTGCACCAGCACCACGGCGTCGGGGTGCTGCTCCCTGGCGAGATCGATATGCTTGGGGAGCACACGGTTGTGCGGGGGGCAGAAGCCGGGGTACAGGATCATCTTCTTATTCGTTTTGGTGGAGATGTAGTGCCCCAGGTTCTGGTCGGGCACGAACAGTATCTCGTCCTGTGGCATGGATTCCACTACTTCCACACCATTGGCCGAGGTGCAGCAAGCGTCGCTCAAGGCCTTGACCTCTGCCGATGAGTTCACATATGTGACCACGGCTGCCTTGGGATATCGCCGTTTCCACTCGATAAGATCGTCCGCGGTTATCATGTCCGCCATGGGGCAGCCGGCCTCTTTTTCGGTCAGGAACACCGTTCGCTGCGGGCTTAAAATATAGGCGCTCTCCGCCATGAAGTGCACGCCGGCAAAGACGATGACCTCGGCGTCGACCCTTGTGCAGATGCGAGCTAGCTCCAGCGAATCGCCGACGTAATCGGCGATGTCCTGAACCTCGGGGCGCTGGTAGTTGTGCGCCACGAGCACCGCATTCAGCGATTTTTTCAACCCATCGATTTTATCTCGAATCTCGGCGGTGATGGTCGAGCTATAGATCATCTCAGCTCTCTTTGTCTTTGTTCTTGCCACCACTGGTATACGCCGCGGCGCAGTGCTCGCAGCAGAAAACGATCTCCCGCCCATCCTCCACGATTCGCACCGGACGGTCGACAATAGTACGCCCGCAGGCAGCGCAGGCCATCGCCCTGCCCTTTTTGCGTGCCCATATCTTCATACCCTGAGTATACACTATCAGGCACAGCAAGACGATAGCGCATGCAATTGCCAGAGTTTCGTTAATCATAGCCACCCCGAAAGTCCAAACAGATAAGCTATCGCTATGGACAACGCCATTATGGAGATGATATACAGCGCGATGGTCTTCTTCCCCATGGCCTTCCCGATTACCAGCACCGTCGACAGGTTGGTCGCCGGCCCCAGCATCAGGAAGACGAGACCGGCTGAGGGGTCCATGCCGCTGGCGATGAGGGCAGCCACAAAGGGAACAGAGGCGGTGGAGCAGATGTATATGGGCGTGGCGACGATGGCCATTATCACCAGCGCCAGCACCCCGCCGCCCAGGTATTCCGCGATGTAGTTCTCCGGCACCAGCGCCGCGATGATAGCAGCCGCCGCAAGGCCAATCAGTATCCAGTGCCCGATATCACCCACCATGTCGATGAAGCCGTAGCGGAACGTGACCACGATTCGCTCTCTCAACCCAAGACTATGCCCAACCCCTGACACTTCGCAGTCTCGAGATGAGGAGCTGCTATCAGCCTCACAGCTACAGGACGACTTATCGACGGGGGCCTGCCGCACCGTCTCCTTGAGGAACACCAGCGCCAGCAGCCCGCTGACAATGGCTACT
The DNA here is from genome assembly GCA_964428725.1 of uncultured Dehalococcoidales bacterium. Lineage (GTDB taxonomy): Bacteria > Chloroflexota > Dehalococcoidia > E44-bin15 > E44-bin15 > CAYRYW01. The sequence continues at coordinate 13,117 of CAYRYW010000004.1, read as the reverse complement.
GCGAAAGCAACGATGATATAAGCCATGGTGAATTTCCACCCCAGCATTCCCAGCGTGAGCAGTATGGCGGTCACCGTCGTCGCCGGGGTGGCTATCAGGAAAGCGATGGTGGCTGCCCGCGAGGCGCCCTGTTCGTACAGCGCCACGCCTGTGGGGATCACGCCGCACGAGCACAGGGGCAGCGGTATGCCAACCAGCGTGGCAATGAGTACCGATTTCATGCTGCCTTTACCGACCAGACGAAATATGACGTGCGAGGGCACAAATGCCTTGAGCAGGCCGGCAAACAGAAAACCGATGAGCAGCCACGGCGCAGCCTCCATCAGGAAATGCCAGAATCTATCGAGTACTTCCACCGGCATACACCTTTTACGAAGGGTATTGTCCCGCTACGGCTGATACGCTATCGCCGTCCACCTTAATATTCTATGCTAGCTCGATAGCGCCCTGCAGTGACCAGGGTCTCGTTTTCTCGATCTTCACCATAACCAGTTGCCCCAGACGATTGGCCTCATCCTCGAAGAACACCAGCTTGTCCGTGCGCGTGCGTCCCCACCACCTTCCCTGCTTGCGACCCTCCACCAGCACTTCGACCGTTTGGCCTAGAAGCCCCGCGTTTATCTCAGTGGCGATGCTCTCCTGCAGTTCCTCCAGCAATTGGCGACGGCGCGCTTTCTCCGCCGGCGACACGTCGTCCTCCATCTGTCGTGAAGCGATTGTGCCAGTTCGCGGCGAGTAGGCGGCTATGTGTACCGTGTCGAACCTTAGCTCGTGCAGCACGTCGTATGTTCCCTGAAACTGACGCTCGCTCTCTCCGGGGAAGCCCACGATGACGTCGGTGCTCAGGGCGATGTGCGGGACTGCGCGGCGTATGCGCTCGGCAAGCGATCTGTACTGCGCGACTGTGTAGCCACGGCGCATCGCCCGCAGGATATCGTCGTCGCCCGCCTGGAGCGGCAGGCTCAGGTGTTCGCACACCTTGTCGAGGTGTGCCATTGCTGAGATAAGGCCATCGCTCATGTCCTTGGGGTGCGAGGTGAGGAAGCGTATGCGAGCCAGCCCGTCGATGCGATTCAGCTCCGTGAGCAGGTCGGCCAGCGTTGGCTTATCGGGCAGGTCGTGTCCGTACGAGTCAACGTTTTGCCCCAGCAGCGTCACCTCGCTCGTGCCCCGCGCGGCCAGCGATGCGACCTCGCGCACGATGTCATCCATCGGTCTGCTGCTCTCTCGCCCTCGACGGTAAGGGACGATGCAATATGAACAGAAATTATCGCAGCCGCGGATTATATTCACGAACTCGCTGGGCCTGGGACTGGAACTGATCGAAGCGGCGTCCCAATCTCCCGACGCTATCCCCCTGCCTTTCAAGAAATCGAAAAACGTAACGAAGTCCTGCGGCGCGAACCATACATCAACGCGGGGGAAACGTCGTCTCAAGCCAGCGACATCGGAGTCAACGAAGCAGCCGGTGAGCGCAAGCACCTTGCCCCTGTCGAGAGCACGCAGGGAGTCGAGCTTATGGGTAACGCGGTCCTCGGCGCTCTGTCGCACCACGCAGCTGTTCAGCACCACTACGTCCGCGTTGTCGGGCCGTCGGGCGGAACGAAAGCCCATCCGCTCCAGACCGAGACAGATGCGTTCAGAATCAGCCCTGTTCATCTGACAGCCGATGGTCCAGATATGATAGTGTGGCATCAATCTACTTATACCCTCAAATCGATTTTATCGACAACCTTTTCGTAGCTAGCATGGCTCGACGTGTTGTAATCCAAATCGACATCGACTTATACTATAGTTTAATGTCAGCTGGCCCGATATGCAAAATCGGTATTTCAGCGAAAAAATATGTCGAGCGAAATATTTCACCTTACTGTGGGAAATATTTTAGAAGTATGACGATATCTTTCACTAAAGCACAGGTCGAAATTTAGCAGGGGGGAATGGATGCATGCGCTGTTTATTATACTGATATCAACGTTGCTCGCCGTATTCGGTTGTGTCAGTGACTCGTCATCACCCAGCTATCCGGACGTTGATCGCAAGGAGAAGATACCCGTTGATATCACGAAGCGTAGTCCTGATACAGACCAGTATCCACCGATATTGCACTCAGATGAGTATGAAGAGCCTATTCCTTTACCATATCCTGTAAACACTGCGGGGGCTGAGGATTCTCCATTCATATTGCCGGATGGCAATACGCTGTATTTTTTCTTTACGCCAGACGTGCGGATGCCCGTCGAGCAGCAGCTGGTTGATGATGTTACCGGCGTGTGGGTTTCCTTTAGGGGAAGTGATTCGTGGACTGAGCCGCAGAGGGTCTGGTTGCAGGACCCCGGCAAACTATCCCTTGATGGGGCTGTCAGTATTCAAGGCGATGAAATGTGGTTCGCTTCCGCCAGGGAGGGCTACACGGGGGTAAACATGTTTGTTGCAGAGATGGTGAATGGAGAGTGGACGAACTGGAGATATTGTGGGGACCGGCTGATGAAGGAGATCCAGATTGGAGAAGTACATTTACATGGTGAAGAGCTTTACTTCCACTCGGATCGTCTCGGTGGCAAGGGCAGTTATGACATATGGGTTACAACAAGGGATGGCGATTTTTGGTTAGACCCTGTAAGCATCGATGCAGTAAATACCGATTCAATGGATGGGTTTCCTTTCGTTACCTCGAATGGGGATGAGTTATGGTTCACCAGGACGTACATGGGAACCCCTGGGATATTTCGCTCTGTAAGGATTAATGGTGGATGGGGCGAACCGGAACTGATGGTGTCACAGTTCGCTGGCGAACCTACAGTCGATGATGGTGGCAATCTGTATTTCGTACACCACTATTACGAAAATGGCATTATGATTGAAGCAGATATATACGTTACTCATAAGAGACAATGATCGCGTTTCCTTAGGTATATATACCTCAAGAAAGGTGAGTCGGTTATATTACAACTCTATACACGGGGCGATTCACAATTCTTCTCAATGGTTTAATCCATTTGCGGCGGGTACCCCGATATCTCATGTAGAAAATGTTCACTTGTCGCCAGCGATCCCTATTGAGGTGGCGGAGGGAGTGGGATTCGAACCCACGACCCCAGTTTCCCAGGGTAACCGCTTAGCAGGCGGCCGCACTAGACCACTATGCGATCCCTCCTGTGGCCCAATATAGCATACAATAATTTGAATTACAACGATATTGTGTCGGTCGCATACCTGTGCTATACTATGCAGTACTGTACTCAAGCACATGATTACGACTAATAAAAGGGGGAGCATGGAAGAGGAAAGGACAGAAACAGAGGAGGTATCCATTAAATCTTTACTAGCAGCGGGTGCCCATTTCGGACACCAGACCAGCCGATGGAACCCGCGGATGAAGAGATACATATTTACGTCGAGGAACGGTATTCACATCATCGATCTGGAGAAGACCGCCGAGATGCTCACCAGGGCCTGCGAATTTGTGAGGGGCCTGGTTTCGAAGGGCGACAATATCATTTTTGTCGGCACTAAAAAACAGGCCAAGGAAGCGGTGGAAGAGGAGGCCAGGCGATGTGGTATGCCTTATGTAAATCAGCGATGGCTTGGTGGTATGCTCACGAATTTCGGGAACATCCAGTCGCGGATCGATTACCTGGTGCGCTTAGAGGACCGAAAAGCGCGGGGAGAGTTCGAGTATCTGACCAAGAAGGAAGCCATGAAGATGGCCAAGGAGATCGAAAGGCTTAACCGTCAGACCGGTGGCTTCAAGGAAATGACCAAGTTCCCGGGGGCGTTATTCATTGTCGATCCCTCCAAGGAACGCATTGCCGTCACCGAGGCGAAAAGCATGAAAGTGCCCATCGTGGCCGTAGTCGATACCAATTGCGATCCTGACGAGATCAACCATCCCATCCCTGCTAATGACGATGCGGTAAGGGCGGTTAAGCTGGTGTGCTCCAAGATAGCCGACGCGGTGCTGGAAGGCAAACAGGAGCACGAACTATCCAAGATGGTTGCTGACGAGACTGAGGATACACAGTACTTGGAATCGCTGACCTTCAGCCCTGAAGGTGAGGAATAAATATGGTAACTACTGATACGATCAAAGAGCTCCGTAGCCTGACCGGTGCGGGGATTATGGACTGCAAGCGTGCTCTAGAACAGACTGACGGGGACCTCAAAGAGGCCACCGATATCCTGCGGCAACGGGGTTACGTCAGGGCGGAGAAAAAGGCCCATCGTGAAGCTAGAGAGGGATTAGTGGAAGTCTATATCCATACCGGAAACCGGATTGGCGCAATGGTGGAAGTAAATTGTGAGAGCGATTTTGTCGCCCGCACGGACGACTTCAAGAAACTGGCTCACGATATCGCCATGCAGGTGGCAGCCAGTGACCCCAGGTACATGAGTTCCGACGACATCCCCGAGAATGAGACCTTCGATGAGGGTGTCGATCCCGAGCAACTGTGTCTGTTATCTCAGCTTTTTATCCGTGACCCTCAGAAAACAGTGCAAGACCTGATAATTGAAGCTATATCTAAGGTGGGAGAGAACATCAAGGTGCGGAGATTTGCCCGCTTCGAACTGGGCAAAGACTAGGCCATGGAAACGCCTCAGTACAAGCGTGTCCTCCTGAAGATAAGTGGAAGTGCCCTCATGGGGGAGGACAAGTGCGGTATCGACATAGCTGTCCTCAGACATATCGCCCAGCAGGTAAAACAGGTTGTCGATATGGGTGTGCAACTGGCTATCGTGATCGGGGGAGGCAACCTGTGGCGTGGAGCAACATGGGAAGCGATGGGCATGGAGCGCACTAATGCTGACTACGCTGGAATGCTGGCGACATTGCTGAACGCGCTGGCGCTTCAAGATGCCTTGGAGAAGGCTGGCGCCATAACTCGTGTGCAGAGCGCTTTGACCATTATGGCGGTGGCGGAACCCTATGTGCGGCGCCGGGCTATGCGTCACCTGGAGAAGGGCCGTGTGGTAATATTCGCCTGTGGCACGGGCAATCCGTATATGACTACCGACACAGCGGCGGCGCTGCGGGCTGTCGAGATCAATGCTGAGGCCTTGCTTATGGGCAAACATAAGGTAGACGGAGTTTACAGTGCTGATCCGGCAATCGAATCGACGGCCATGAAATTCGACCAGATCAGCTATTCTGAAGCCCTTAAGTTGCGACTCAAGATTATGGATGCCACCGCTCTATCACTATGCCGGGAACACAACCTGCCTATATTGGTATTCGATATCGGGGCTCCTCATGGAATCATGCAGGCGATTACGGGAGAGGTTGTGGGCACAAAAGTAACCAGTTAGAGGTGCATTATGATTGAAGACATACTTGCTGATTCCAGCACGCGGATGGGTAAGACAATCGATGCATTTAAAAGGGACCTGGCTACCGTGCGCACCGGGCGGGCTGCACCGGCGCTGGTGGAGAACATCAAGATCGATTATTATGGTGCCCCTACCCCTCTAAAACAGATGGCAACTATCACTGCCCCTGAGGCCAGATTACTGGTGATTCAGCCATGGGACAATACTACCATCGGGGAGATCAAGAAGGCGATACAGAAATCGGAACTTGGGCTCAACCCCAGCAGCGATGGTCATCTGATTCGTCTGTCCATCCCCCCTCTGTCAGAGGAACGCAGGAAGGATATGGTGAAGTCGGTACATAAGAAGGCGGAGGATTGCCGGATCGCTTTGAGGAATATACGCCGGGATGCCATCGAAATGCTGCGGGATATGGAGAAGGAAAAGGAGATTTCGCAGGATGATCAGAAGCGTGCCCAAGATCGTCTACAGGAGATAACCGATAGCTTTGTGGAAGAGGCGGGCGAACTGGCGAAGGTCAAGGAAGCTGAATTGCTGCAGGTGTAGAAAGGCTGCAAGCCTACTATCACACTGATGAACGAGTCATTTCCTAATATGGAGCACACACTAAAACATGTTGCCATCATCATGGATGGAAATGGTCGCTGGGCCAGGGAGCGAGATCTGCCGCGTCTGGCAGGCCATCGTGCCGGGACGGATAATATCCGTCCCGTCCTGCGCTGTCTCAACGACCACGGGATAAAATATGTAACGCTATTTGTCTTCTCAACCGAGAACTGGACTCGCCCACTGCAGGAGGTGCAGGGTCTCATGAACCTGCTGGAAGAGGTCATAGATCGAGAGGCTGCCAGCCTGCATCGGGATGGTATCCGCCTTCTGCACCTCGGTAGCCTTGATGAGTTGCCGCACAGCATCCAGCGTAAGGTGCAGGAAACCATCGAGTTAACCAAGGCTAATAAGAACGCGACCCTGTGTATTGCGCTGAACTATGGCGGCAGGTCTGAGATCGTGGAGGCTATCAGGCGAATAATACTTGACCATGTGCCCCCTGAAGATGTCGATGAATCGCTGGTTTCCAGCTACATGTACACTGCCGGGCTGCCTGACCCCGACCTCATCATCCGCACCGGCGGGGAGATGCGTCTCAGCAATTTCCTCACCTGGCAATCGGCGTACAGTGAGTATTACACGACGACGACCCTGTGGCCTGATTTCGGTCCACGCGAGATAGAGCAGGCACTCGAGGCATACAACGCCAGGGAGCGACGCTTCGGGGGAGTGAAACAGGAAAGCTAGGGCGCAACGCATGATGCGGCAACGGGTGCTCAGCGCATTGGTCCTCTTCGCTATTGTCTTCCTCGCTGTCTGGTACGACGGCCCGTTTTTTTCCGTTGTCCTGGCTGTGTGTGCAATATGGGGAACACTGGAGTACTTCGGTATGGCGGGAATGTCGCCGAGACACCCCATGACTATTTTCGGACTTGTCTGGATCATCCTGTTTGTCGCTGTAGCCCACTTCTCCTATAACTATGACAGGTATGCAATGTTTCTGTTTACATCGGCTGTGGGACTGTCTTTAATCTGCCTCCTCTTCAGCCGCGACATCAGGAAGGCTGCCACATCCTGGGCGTGGACTGTTGCCGGCATCATATATATCGGGTGGATGCTGAGCCATTTCATCTTGCTGCGCCAGCCTTCCGTCTCCGGCGGGGCGGATATCGGCAGGGACTGGGTGCTGTTCGTCCTGTTCGCTAACATCGCGGTAGACACAACGGCCTTTTTCGTTGGTCGTAAGTGGGGCAGGCATCATCTGGCCACGCGCATCAGTGCCAAGAAGACGTGGGAAGGCAGCACTGCCGGCTTCGCTGCCGCCATCGCTGCGGCGATAGCCTTGAAAGCTATCCTGCCGAATATCGATATCACTTACTGGCATGCGGTTATCCTCGGCGGGCTTGTCGGCGTGTTCGCACAACTGGGTGATCTGGCTGAGTCCATGCTGAAGCGCAGCGCCGGCGTCAAGGACGCCGGTGACATGATCCCCGGGCATGGTGGGTTGCTCGACCGCATGGACAGCATTATCTTCTCCGGGGTAGTTGTATATTACTACGTAACCTACCTGCTTACCTAAACACAGGTTACGCTTCTGCTCAGCACCTTATTATCTGTCACTGCTAGGCAAATCGCTTTATGCATTTTGTATACGGGTATAAAGCTGTGTTACAATGAACCTGCTTTAATTTGTTAAGATAGAGATCATGGTCAGTCGAAAGAGGCGCATCGCTATCCTTGGCTCCACCGGCTCCATCGGGCAGCAGGCGCTGGACGTTGTGCGCAAGTTCCCTGATCGGTTCCAGGTGGTGGGGCTGGCCGCCGGCCGCAATGTGGCGCTGTTACACCAGCAGGTCGAAGAGTTCAAACCGGATGTCGTATCAATCGATGCTGCTGATTCGCGTGGGCGGTTAGCAGATGTCGATTGTGAGATAACCAGCGTAGGGCGGTTAGCGGCACACCCCGATGTAGATATCGTCGTTATCGCTATCGCTGGCAGGGCCGGGCTGGCGCCAACGCTGGAAGCCATTCGCAGCAGTAAAAGTGTTGCCCTGGCCACCAAGGAGGCGCTGGTCATGGCCGGCAATATCGTCACTGCAGGAGCAAGGGCACATGGCGTGGAGATCATGCCCATCGATAGCGAGCCCAGCGCCATATGGCAGTGCCTGCGCGGTGAGGGGCGGGAGATCGCGCGCATCATACTCACCGCCTCCGGTGGCCCGTTTCGACAGCTCTCGCCAGACGAGCTCAGAACGGTGACCCCGGAGCAGGCGCTGGATCACCCCACGTGGAACATGGGGCGGAAGGTGACCATTGACTCTGCCACACTGATGAATAAGGGATTTGAGGCTATCGAGATAAGCTGGCTGTTCGATGTGCCGATCGACCGCATAGAAATCGTCGTTCATCCTCAGAGTATAATACACTCGATGGTGGAATTCGTCGACGGCTCGGTCAAGGCGCAGCTCAGCCTGCCCGACATGCGCTATCCCATACAGTATGCGCTGTTTTATCCGGAGCGTGCGCCTGACAGCTGGCTGCCACATATCGATTTTAACGATATCAGCGCCAGGGCTTTAACTTTTGAGACTCCAGATATGGAGCGATTCCCCTGCCTGCGGATGGCGCTGGAAGCGGGGCGCAGGGGCGGGACCTGCCCGGCGGTGCTATCGGCTGCCGATGAGGTGGCGGTTGAGATGTTCCTGCAGGGCCACATCGGGTTCACCGATATACCATCGCTGGTCGAGAGAGCGCTGGGTAAGCATCGCAGCATATCGAATCCATCGCTTGACGATATCCTTTCCGCCGATGCCTGGGCGCGGGAGATGATGATCCCATGAGCATATTCATTAGTATAGTCGCTTTCTTCCTGATAATATTTCTGGCTGTGCTGGTACATGAAACCGGCCATTATGTAACTGCCAAGGTTTCGGGGGTCAAGGTGGAAGAATTCGGCATAGGGCTTCCGCCACGGATCTGGGGATTCCACAAGGGCGAGACACTTTATTCGATTAACTGGATACCGCTGGGCGGTTTCTGCCGCATGGCCGGTGAGGTAGATCCTGACGTGCCGCGCAGCCTTGCCGGCAAAAGCGTCAAGGTCAGATTGCTGGTCCTCAGCGCCGGCTCAATCTTCATGCTGCTGTTCCCCCTGTTTCTGCTGCCGGCATCCTACATGACGCCAATACCTCGTCCTGCAGAGGACGGAGGCGTATACATCGGCAGCGTCGATCTGGGGTCGCCTGCGTGGGACGCCAGCCTGCAGTCAGGCGATATCATCCTGCGAATCGACGGACAGGACATATATACGCTTGAAGACGTTCATAAGGCTGTCGAGGCAAAAGAAGGATCAGAGGTCACGCTTGTGATAGCGCGGGCCGGCTCCGAATTCGAAGTTAATCTGGTTCCACGTACGGAAGATGAAATCCCTGAAGGTCAGGGACCTCTGGGCATTCAGATGAGCCTGTTGATGGAGACCAGGATATACCCACCATGGGAAGCTATCCCCCAGGGGTTCCGTGATTATGGTGAAATCTATCTTAATGTTGGCTCTGCCTTCGGTATGCTGTTCCGCGGAGATGTGCCGCTGAAGGATGCGATAGTGGGGCCGGTAGGCATCGCCCATATTACCAGAGATGTAGCCAGCACCGGCACCGCAAACATGATCCGGTTGACAGTCATAATACTGGCATTGATGGGCATATTTAACCTGCTCCCCATACCCGGGCTTGACGGAGGGCATCTTGTGTTCGTAGTTATCGAGGGGATCAGGCGCGGCAAACGCATATCGCCACGGAGGGAATCGCTGGTCCACTTTGTAGGTTTCGCCCTGCTGATAGGGCTGGTGGTGGCTATCACGTATAATGATATCTTGCGGCTGGTTGAAGGAAAGGGCTTTACGCCATGATCCGACGACGTATGTCCCGTCCTGTCGATATTGGTGGCGTCGCAGTGGGTGGTGGCGCACCGGTGGTGGTGCAATCCATGACCAAGACCGACACCCGGGACGCCATGGCGACGGTGAATCAGATACGTCGCCTGGAGCAACACGGCTGTCAGATAGTGCGTGTTGCCGTACCAGACGGCGAGGCGGCGGCGGCCATAGCTACGATCAAGCCGCTGACCAGCATCCCCCTGATCGCCGATATACACTTCGATTATCGGCTGGGCATACTGGCTATCGAGGGCGGCGCCGACGGGTTGCGCATCAATCCCGGCAACATGAACGACCCGCAACATGTTACAGCCCTGGTGCTGGCGGCAAAGGAGAAACAAGTACCCATACGCATCGGGTTGAACGCCGGTAGCCTGCCCGCAACGTCGGATGCCGGGTTGAGCTTCCCGCAGCGCATGGTGGATGCAACACTCAGGTATATCGATTTCTTCAACAGGCTTGATTTCGATCAGATTAAGGTATCACTGAAGGCGTTCGATGTGCCCGACACAATCGAGGCCAACAGGATGATCGCCGAACGCATGCCGTATCCGATCCATCTGGGTATCACCGAGGCGGGCACGCCCAGGAGGGGCATGATACGCAGTGCTGTGGGCATTGGCATACTGCTCAGCGAGGGCATCGGCGATACGATACGCGTGTCGCTGACCGGCGACCCCTGCGAGGAGGTTTATGCCGGCTATGAGATACTCAAGTCCCTGAACCTGAGCCGACGCGGCCCCACCCTGATCAGCTGTCCCACCTGCGGCCGCACGGAGGTGGATGTGGTGGCGCTGGCGAACGCTGTAGAACAGCGGTTAGCCCTGATCGACAAGTCGCTCACAGTGGCGGTTATGGGCTGCGTGGTCAATGGTCCCGGCGAGGCGCGCATGGCGGACGTGGGCATCGCCTGCGGCAACGGCCGTGGCGTAATCTTTTGCCGCGGGGTGCAGGTGAGAACAGTGGTCGAATCCCAGTTCCTCGATGCCCTGATGGAAGAGATCGAGAAATTCGAGATTGACCGACTGGATACTGGCGGTTGATATCGATGGACACAGAAAAACCGGATATCGATAAACTGGCATCAGCAAAAGACATCGGTAAACTCGTGGAGTGCTTGATGCATGCCGACAATAGCGTTCGCTACCGCGCCGCTGGCGCGCTGGGCAGACTTGGTTCCGAAGCTAAACTCGCTGTGCCTTATCTCATCAATGCGTTAGAACACTGGGACTCGATGACGCGCGCCGCGGCCGCAGGGGCGCTGGGTGCCATCGGTACCGACGCTCGAGAAGCCGCCCCAACACTCGAAAGGCTGCTCACAGACCCTGACCCAGTGGTGAAGATGTGCGCTGCCAGCGCCCTGCGCGATATCTGCCCCGGATCGGGAAAGGGATTGCAGGATCTGTCCACCATACTGAATCAAAAGGCTAGACCCAGGCCCAAGGGTATATTACAATCACTGGGCGAGAGCCTGAGTACGGAAGTTGACCCGGCCCTGTTTCTTGTAAACCCGTTTTTTTAAGTTTTAAGTATCGTTACTCGTCAGAGAGGTTCAAAGAATGAGACTATCACATTTGTTCGGTAAGACGTTGCGGCAGGCGCCATCGGAGGCGGAAAACGTTTCCCATCAGCTGTTGCTGCGGGCGGGTATGATTCAGCAGCTGGCATCGGGCGTTTACTCTTACCTGCCGCTATGTCTGAGGGCGATCAACAAGATCGAGGCCATAATCCGTGAGGAGCTGGACGCCGTCGGTGCCCAGGAATTGCACATGCCGGTGCTGCAGCCACTGGAGATGTGGCTGGAGACGGGGCGCGACGCTGCTTTCGGTGAAGGCCTGTTCCAGCTCAACGACCGCCGCGAGCGTCAACTGGTGCTAGGCCCGACGCATGAGGAGGTTATCACCGATTTGGTGAAGCGCAATGTGCAGAGCTACCGCGACCTGCCTCTCATGCTATACCAGATACAGACCAAGTTCCGCGATGAGCCACGTCCACGCGGCGGGCTGATGCGCGTCCGCGAGTTCGACATGAAAGACTTGTATAGCTTCGATATCGATGAGAAGTCGCTGGACGATAGCTATCAGAAGATGGTGCAGGCATATAAGAACGTATACGAAAGGTGTGGGCTTGAAGCGGTGGCAGTGGATGCCGATAGCGGTGCCATTGGTGGCAAGGACTCACACGAGTTCATGGTGCTGGCGGAAAGCGGAGAGGATATCATACTCATTTGTCCCCACTGCGGCTACGCCGCTAACGTAGAGAAGGCGGAGGGCCGCATACCGCCAATCCGCGGCGGTGATCCCAGTCCCATGCAGGAGATATCAACTCCAGGGATGACCACGATAGCGGAGGTGGCAGCTTTCCTTAAAATACCCGAGGGGCAGACACTTAAGGCGGTATTTTATTGCGCCGGTGACGAGGTGGTTTTTGTCGCCATACGGGGTGATCTTGAGGTTAATGAGGTTAAGCTGAAGAGAGTGCTCGGTTGCAGCGAATTGAGGCTGGCTACAGATAAGGAAGTGAGCTCAGTTGGTCTCGTGGCTGGCTACGCTTCGCCGCTGGGTCTGAGGGGTATCAAGCGTATCGCTGATACGTCTATCACACTGGGCACCAATTTAGTCGCAGGGGCTAACAAGGCCGATACCCATATCAGGAACGTTAACTACCCGCGGGATTTCGAGGTCGACGCTATAGCTGATATCGCTACCATCAGGGCTGGCGACGGCTGCCCTAAATGCGGCGAGGGGCTTATAGCCAAACGAGGTATTGAAGTGGGGCATGTATTCAAGCTGGGCACCTTCTTCTCCGAGCGGATGGGAGCTACATTCATCGATAAAGATGGCACGGAGAAACCGATAATCATGGGCTGCTATGGAATCGGCATAGAGCGGTTGCTGGCGGCAGCAATCGAGCAGCACCATGATGTCAAGGGCATCATCTGGCCAACACCAATCGCGCCGTACCAGGTGCACCTGTGCGGGTTTTCCATGGACAACGAGATGGTATTATCGACAGCCGAGAGGGTGTATCTGGATCTGCAGCGTGAGGGGCTGGAAGTGCTGTACGATGACCGCGATGAATCGCCTGGTGTCAAGCTGAACGATGCCGACCTTCTGGGGATGCCGCTGCGTATTATCATAAGCCCCAAGACCTTAAACGCTGGCAGCATGGAGGCAAAACTGCGGCGAGAGCGAGAGGCTTCGCTGGTGCCCCTGAAGCGCAGCAGCCAGCAGTTGAAAAAGCTCCTGTTTTATGCCCCTGAGAAAAGCAGTAAATCTAAGAGTGGGAAATAAGCTTACAGGGGCT
>CAYRYW010000003.1:0-134572 GCA_964428725.1 uncultured Dehalococcoidales bacterium | reverse complement strand
GCGCTGCGTTCGCATCGCAGAGGTCGGGGGTTCGAATCCCCCTATCTCCACCAGCGAAGCCCGGCCGCATGTCATCGGCTAATGCGCAGTCGGAGAATTAAAAATCGATTCAGGCAGGGCGAGCGAGTTCGCTCGGAAACAAAAGCCCCTGTAGCTCAGAGGATAGAGCAGCGGTTTCCTAAACCGCGTGTCGGGCGTTCGAGTCGCCCCAGGGGTACCACCAGTTTACGAATATAGGTAACACAGGGGTGTAGCTCAGTTGGTTAGAGCAGCGGTCTCCAAAACCGCAGGCCGAGGGTTCGAATCCTTCCACCCCTGCCATCGAACGCCGAGGTGGTGGAATCGGTAGACACGCCATCTTGAGGGGGTGGTGGGCGTAAGCCCGTAGGAGTTCAAATCTCCTCCTCGGCACCAGTAATAGCAGAATGCAGGGTGTGAAATGACACTTCACACGGAACCCAAAAGCATTTACAATTAGTAAGCAGGGGCAGCAAAAGCGGAAGTAGTTCAGTGGTAGAACGTCTCCTTGCCAAGGAGAAGGTCGTGGGTTCGAACCCCATCTTCCGCTCCATAGCGATCAACGGCGACGTGGCCAAGAGGTTAAGGCGGGGGTCTGCAAAACCCCTATTCGGCGGTTCGAATCCGCCCGTCGCCTTTATAAAACATACAGGACGTCAGGGTAATATCGGGGCACAGCAGGCCCCGATTTTTTTGCATAAGGCCCTGAAATCTGGTAAAGTCATAAGACATGAAACTGCCCGTCGAGTGTCATCGCACCGATGCAGAAGCGATGTTCTTCAGCCTCACGGGATTCGTGATATTATCAGCCGAGGTGGCGGAATGGCAGACGCGAGGGACTTAAAATCCCTTGGGCATTAGCTCGTGCGGGTTCGAGTCCCGCCCTCGGCACAAGCTATTATAAAGATGACCTGGAATTCCGAATTCGAAGTTGCCTTCAATCCCAAGACGATAGCTGTTGTAGGAGCCTCACGCTCGCCATACCTCTTTGGCGACTTCGTCGCTAACCTTAAACTGGCCGGCTTCAGCGGGCACATCTACCCCATAAACCCGAAGGCCGCAAAGGAAGGCGCAACGATACATGGGTTGAAGGCCTATCCCAACCTGGTATCCGTGCCGGAGAAGATCGACCTGGTGACCGCATCTATACCGGCGCCTGCCATCATCCCGTTGCTGGAACAGTGTATAGCCGCCAACGCCAGAAATATCCAGATATACACCGCCGGATTCAAGGAGTCCGGCACCAGCGAGGGCATAGAGCTTGAGCGAAAGCTACAGGAGGTCGCCATGCGCGGCGGGCTGAATGTGGTGGGTCCTAACTGCATGGGGCTTCATGTGCCCGCATCGCGAATCACTACCTGGGCTTTCATGGGCAAGCCCGGGTCGGTTGGCTTCATCTCACAGAGCGGCGGGCACGCCGGCATCTTCGTTCTGGAGGCGCCTGAGTACGGGGTGAACATAAGTAAGGTGATCAGCTACGGCAACGCCGCTGTAATGGACAGTACCGACTTTCTCGAGTACATGGACAATGACACCGATACGAAGATAATCGGATTATACATGGAGGGTGTCAGCGACGGCCGGAAACTCACGTCGCTGGTCCGTCAGATCAACCGCCGAAAGCCAGTCATCATATGGAAGGGCGGTGCTACCGATTGCGGCGCCCGTGCCGCCGAATCCCACACCGGCTCGCTCGGGGGCAGCCGTGAGGTGTGGGACGCTTTCTTTAGGCAGACGGGAGCGGTCAGGGTAAACAATATAGATGAATTGCTGGATGTCGCTATCCTGTTCCTCAACCTGAAACACCTGGAGGGCAATCGTGTGGCGCTCATAGGCGGAGGAGGGGGCAACAGCGTATCCTCCGCCGACATATGCGATCAGGCGGGGCTTGACGTGCCAGCCTTCACCAAAGAAACCCTCAAAAAACTTCAGGAATTCATCCCGCTGGAAGGCACCATCACCAGGAACCCCATAGACATCGCCTTCGCCATGATCGACCTCAATGTGCTATTACGTTCTCTGGAGCTTTCAGCGGCTGATCCCAATATCGACGCGGTTATATTCTCGCTTCCGCCGGGCATCTTCCTCCTCGCTGCTGCAGTGCGCCAGGCCAAAGACAAATCCACATTTGAACAAGCGGTTGAGGAGCAATCGCGGTCGATTGTGGAAATATTAAGCAGGTTCCGGCGCGAAAAAGCCTCAGGTAAACCGCTGATTATCGTGCTTCAGGCGGGTGTTATCCGCTTCCTGCCGGGCCAGAGGGAGAAGCTGCGCCAGGCGCTGGTAAAAGAGGGCATACCTACATATTTATCCCTGGAACAGGCCAGCGTAGCTATAGGGAGATTCATGAAGTACCGGGGATTCTTACAGAAAGACATCGCCTGATAAGGAATATGAAGACACCATTCCTGTTGACAATCCATTAATTCCAGTGATATATTTCCATATTGGAATATTTCCAAGGTAAAACTTAATGCCGCTTGATATTAACAACCACGATCCGGAACAGCTGTCATACTTTTTACAGTATTTGAACGATATCATCGAAAACCTCACGTCACTCCCGGCGGAAGAACTGGATCAATTCCTCGATCGGCTGGAAGTGATACAACCCAAGAACGAGTTTTACCTAACCACCAACCCTGCATTCCTCAATATTAGCAACATCCTGTATCACAAAAACAACCCGACGATGAGTGAATTGAGTCATGCCCTCTCGGTGCCGATGTCGACTGCAACGCGTATGGTCGATTGGTGGGTCAATAACGGATATGCCGTAAGGCTATCGGATCCTGAAGATAGAAGGGTGGTCAGGGTAACGCTGACAGACAGCGGTCGACGGCTACACGATATCGTCGATCTTTATATAGCGCAGAGCATTCGCAAGGCGCTGGGCTGCCTGACTGTCGAAGAACAAGAATTATTGCTGACACTCATACGCAAAGTGGCTATAGGATTGAAACGTGTTCAAAAATGATTGCAGAGCATACCTGTAGCATCAATTCAGAAAACTATCCGGCTAATAGAGGAGCGGTAGATGAAAAACCTGCTTAAGAAACTATCTCTATATTTCAACAATGAGCGAATCTTCAGGAGGGTGGGCATATTCGTTGAGAACAAGCGCCTGCTGGTCATCATCATCAGCCTGGTGCTCATAGCGCCTGCCATCGTCGGCGCCACACAGCTGGAGATGGCCACCGGC
The DNA here is from genome assembly GCA_964428725.1 of uncultured Dehalococcoidales bacterium. GTDB lineage: Bacteria > Chloroflexota > Dehalococcoidia > E44-bin15 > E44-bin15 > CAYRYW01. The sequence goes on along the minus strand of CAYRYW010000003.1, from coordinate 131,352 downwards.
TACGAAACATTCATATCTGAGGACTCACAAATTTACCAGGATTATGAGAGGTTTACCGATTATTTCAGTGACAACGTTCTGGTGGTACTGATTACAGGCAACGACCTGATCGAGCTTCTGTGGCCTGACAATGTGGATGCGATGGCTACCATAGAGACTGAGATGTCACAGGGCCAGCATGTGCTTTCCGTAGTGGGCCCGGTCTTCCTTATGAAACAGATCCACTTCCAGCAAACCTTCTCTATGGATCTTCCTCGCGACTCAAGCCAGCTTATGGGGATGATAATCGATCCTGAGACAGGCGATATCCGACCTGAGTTCAAGAACGTCTTCCCGGATAAAAACCATGCCCTGATTGCCATAACCCTTGAGGGGGGACTTACCTCTGAGGAAGAAGAAGAGGTGGTTAAAGCTGCCGGGGATCTGGTAGCTTCCACAAATTTCATCGATGTTACACCCACCGTTACCGGTACCCCCACTGTATGGGGCGAAGTGGTAAAGCTTATGAACGACAGCATGCGCAACATGCTGATCCTGTCAATATTCCTCATGCTGCTTATTCTTATGTTTATCTTCAGTGTCCGTGGATTCTTCGCCTGGCGCTGGCTGCCACTGGGCGTGGTATTCATCAGCCTGACCTACACATTCGGCGTCATGGGCGTGCTCAGCATACCCATCACCATGGCCACAATGGCGGTGTTCCCCATAGTCATCGGGCTGGGGGTAGACTACGCCATCCAGTTCCACAACCGATACGATGAAGAGGCACGAAGGGGCGAGACGGCAGCCGATGCCATCATAGACTCGATAACACACATCGGGCCAGCCATCGGCATCGCCATTGTCACCGCGTGTCTCGGTTTCGCCGCGCTGTTCTTCTCACCGGTGCCGATGGTGCGGAGCTTCGGTTATATGCTGATAATCGGCGTAGTGCTGTGTTATTTCCTGGCCATATCTTTCCTGCTAGCCATTCTATATACTCACGACCGCCGGGCCAAGCCAGCCGTGGCCGAGCGTGAAAAGAAATCCGGAAGTACCAAGAACACTTTGCGCATCATTTTCTCATTGATAGCCGGCTCATGTGGCTTCGTCGGCTCTCTGTTTTTGGGTTATCCACCGCTAAACGATTCACTGGGCATCCTGATCACCATCGTAGTGCTTTCATATCTTTTAGCCGCATACCTGTCAATACCACTGTTGCTCCGCCGCAGGCGCCGCTCCAGATCAAGGAGGTCAACAGACGGAGCAAAAACGGAGCGCACGGGAGCAGCAGAAAAGATACTCCAACGCATGGCACCATTCGTAATCAGGAAGCCAGCAATCATAATCCCAATAGCCGTTGTCCTGACTATTGCCGGCCTGGTCGCCGATCCCAGGATAGAGACGGAAACAGACGAGATGAAATTCATCTCACAGGATATCCAGGTAATACAGGATATTAAAGCGCTGGATGATGTTGCCGGCAGCTTCGTTTCAGCTAACCTGCTGGTAGAGGCAGACGACATCGCCGATCCGACTCTGCTGGACTGGATGCTGCAGTTTCAGGATCGTATAGCTTCTGAGCAGCCAGATATGGTCAGCGGCACAGAGAGCATAGCCAGTGTAATCGTACAGATCAGCAGTTCGCTGGGCATCGATATGCCACAAACGGCCGATGATATCAAAGACCTTATCGACCTGGTGCCATCGGCATTCAAGATCAACCTGGTCAACGATGACTACACCGCAGCCAATATCATCATCTCTATAAAAGAGGCCCTGGGACAGGAGTCCAATGAGCTCGCGGACACCCTGAAGGGTTACATAACCGATCATCCTGCAGGCGTCGCTATTACCGTAACAGGCATGCCTATCATTGGAAATGCTATGTTCGATGCCCTGACCGGCGGCCGTATGGAGATGACTTTGATCGGAATCGCCCTCGTTTTTGCCGGTCTACTGCTTATGTTTAAATTCAACCTGTTAAGGGCTTCACAGGCCATCCTGCCCATAGTGCTGATAATCGGGTGGTCCAGCGGCATCATGTACCTGCTGGGCATAAAATACACACCACTCACCGCCACCATGAGCGCGCTCATCATCGGTATCGGGGTGGAGTTCACCGTCCTGCTCATGATGCGCTACCAGGAAGAACGCAGGAAAGGGGAGGGCCCGGTGGAAGCGATGATCACCGCCATGACCAAGATAGGACGCGCCGTTATCGCGTCAGGGCTTACGGTGATCGGAGGTTTCGGAGCGCTGCTCATCGCCAGGGACTTCATCATCGTAAGCGATTTCGGCGCCGTAACTATGATCAACGTGGCCTTCGCTCTATGCAGCACGCTGATCGTCCTGCCTCCCCTGATCGTCTGGATCGACTTATGGCGCGAGAGGCGCCGCATCAGGCGAACAATCTATTAGTGCGACAGACGAATCTAGCACCACATGAGCGCGTGAACAAGCGTTCCATATTGCGACTGCAGAACCGCAGGCATTTCTTTACTTTCCCTTTACCCTGCGGTTAATATACTAACAGGGAAAGCGAAGGTGCAGTTATGCGTTTGTTAGTCGTGGAGGACGAAGTTGAGCTGGCACAGGCGCTGTCCACAGGGCTGCGCCGCCAGGGGTATGCCGTGGATATAGCGCTGGATGGCGAGCAGGCGCTCTCACTCATCGAGGTCAATGAGTACGACCTGGTAGTGCTCGACCTCAACCTGCCAAAGATCGATGGCATTGAGGTATGCAGGTGGATAAGGGCATCGGGCTCTGCGATGGGCATACTCATGCTCACCGCCCGCTCCGCCGTCAACGACCGCGTGATCGGGTTGGACCATGGCGCCGACGATTATCTGGTAAAGCCGTTCCATTTCCCCGAACTGCTGGCACGCATACGCGCCATACTGCGCCGTGAAGGCGAGACAAGGCATACCATCCTCAGGATAGGAGAACTGGTTATCGACCCCAACGCCTTAAAGGGATTCTACAGGGGGCAGGAGATATCGTTCACTGTGAAAGAATTCGCCATCCTGGAATACCTGATGCGCAACGCCGGGCGGGTGGTCAGCCAGGAGGAACTGCTGGAACATGTCTGGAATGAGGACGCCAACCTGTTCACCCAGACAATCAAAGTGCACATGAAGAACATACGCAAGAAGCTGAAAAACGCCAGCGATGATGACCTTATATCCACGGTCAAGGGGAGGGGGTACATTATATGAAGATGCCGGCATTCGCTAAGACTATACGCTTCAGGCTTACCATATGGTACGTGGGACTTCTGTTACTGTTCATAATCATATTTATCATCGGGCTGAACATCACCATGTCGAATACTGTATCCGCCATCCAGCGTTCTGAAAATCCAACCGCCGGCAGGCCCCTGACACAGGTGGAGATAGTACATCTCGTAAGGAGCGAGAACCTGGTTCTGCTGCGCAACTATTCACTCATCGGGATAGCCAGCCTGCTCATCCTGGCTGCCGGAGGCAGCTACCTGCTGTCTGGAAGGATGCTCAGGCCGATAAACCGGGTGACTTCGCTGGCATCGCGAATCTCCCACACTAATTTGAAGGAAAGGATCAACTATCAGGGGCCGGAGGATGAGGTGAAGCGCCTGGCCGATACATTCGACGTCATGCTCGGAAGACTGGATGCCGCGTTCGAATCCCAAAAGCAGTTCATCCAGGACGCCTCGCATGAGCTCCGCACACCCATAGCCATAGCACAAACGAACATAGAGGTAGCTGAGATGGAAGAGAGAGCTACCGCCAGGGATTATAAACGCCTGGTGGAGATACTCAAGATGAGCCTCGATCGACTGAACAAACTGAACGATTCACTGCTATTGCTATCGGAGGACGACAGGTTACAGGTAAAGTTATCGGTGGTGGACCTTGGCACCATGCTCAGCGAGGCGACAGCCGAATCCCGCGCCAAAGCCACCACAGCCGGCGTCAGTCTTGAGCTCCAACCGATGCAGGATAAACTTGACGTTTCAGGCGATACCCTGCACCTGAAGCAGGCGATCATAAACCTCATCGACAACGCTATCAAATATAACAAGCCCGGCGGCATAGTGAAGGTCTCGGCGAAAGTCGATGGGAGCAACGCCATCATTCATGTGCAGGACAGCGGCATCGGTATATCACAGGCGGACCAGCAGCGCATCTTCGATCGATTCTACCGCGTCGATAAATCCAGGTCACGTTCGCAGGGCGGCAGCGGGCTGGGTCTGGCGATAGTGAAGAAGATTGTCGAGGAGCATGGCGGCACCATCTCTGTGGAGAGCACACCGGAAGAGGGAAGCACTTTTGTAATCGCTCTACCCCATTACAAGACACCGTAATCGCGACGATATACTCCCTGTCGGTTTCTCTGCTATATCAAAAAATTTACCATGAATTTACCTCCGGTATGCTATCCTCATCGCAGAGATCTCAGGCAGAGAAACAACCGACTGAAAGGAGGTGACTGAAATGAGAAGGTTTGCGAAGATCGGGGCGATCGTACTGGCAGCCACCCTCGCGCTCACAGCAGTTATCGGCACAACTGTCTTCGCTGATTCCCCCGGGGAAGGTGCCATCGCAGGAGATAACCCAATGTACAGAGGCAGGATCCACGGAGCGTTGGGCGCCATCAACGCCGAACTGGCCGCAATCCTGGGTGTCGATGAGGAAGTGCTGGTAGACGCCTTCCGTCAGGCGCTTCAGGAAATACGAGACGAGATCGGCGAATTGGATGAAGGCGTAAAACCAAAGGATCTCGTCATCGCTAGCGTAGCCGCCTCCATAGGTATCACCGAGGAGCAACTGGTCGATGCGATCGAGCAGGCCATGCAAAACCTGCAGGCCAAAGTTCAGGAGCGGATACAGGAGAGGCATGAAAAACGCCTCCAGGATGCCGTTGCTAATGGGACGATCACCGAGGACGAGGCTGACCAGATTCGGGAGTGGTGGGAAAGCCGCCCGGCAGCGCTGGAAAAATTACGACCGATCGACCGTCCACAAGGCAGGATGGGAGACAACGGCCGGTTCGGCAACGGCGGTCTCTGGCAGAATGGCCAGGGTAGTGAAGACAGCGCGGAAGACCTGGCTCCGACAGCGTTCTGATATATCAACCGCAGGTCACCCGACAGAGAATCTATCGAAAAACAGGGGGCTTTAAAAGCCCTCTGTCCTTTTTATATGGAACGCCGCGAATTTACCGTCACTTTACCCCAGATATGTTAGATTGGGCCCAGCAGAAGCCACGATAATAGAAGTGAAGGGGGACAATTTAATATATGCTGACACTGAAACGGGCGTTCAAGAATATCTGGAGACGAAGGTTCAGGACGCTGCTGGTTAGCCTGGTGCTGGCGCTGTGCGTTGCGGTCTTCGTCTCAACCATAGCCGGCGTCGACGCCAGCAAAGCAGCCACCACAGAAATGATGAATCAATATGAAGAATCATCACAGGCCACAATAGAAGAGACCGAGCTGTCGATGACCGCTATTCAGGTGGGCGGCATGGGATCGTTCTCTATGGAGGGACTAGATGAGGGAATGGTCGATGAGATATCGGCCATGGACGGCGTGGCGGCGGTGATACCGACGGTGAGCGGTGGCCTCGGAGAAGCAGAGGAGGGTAGTTGGGGAGGAGGTCCAGGAGGAGGCGGAGGCATATTCGGCGGTGGAGGAGGCAGGGGGTTCGCATACATGGTATCCGGCGTTCTCCTAGATGACGAGTTGAATAAGGAGTACCACTATATACCCACGACCGTAAGCGAGGGAAGAAGTCTGGCGCAGGGTGATGAGAACGCTGTCATGATCGGCGAGTCGCTCACCGACTACTTCGGGGCCGGTGTCGGCGACACGGTCGGGATCCAGGGCAGGTATTTCGACGTGGTGGGTATTTACTCCAGCGGCTTCATGGACCGGCAGGTCTACATGAGCCTCCCCAACGCCCAGAGCCTGCTCGACATGGAGGGCCAGCTTTCATCTCTTACGGTCTACGCCGAAAGCGTAGACGACGTTGACTCAGTGGTCGCCGCCATAGAAGCTGCATACCCTAACCTAATGGTCGCCTCGGTCAGCGAGATGCAGTCCCGCTTCGGCGATCGCATCATACAGCAGCAACAGGGCATAATCAGCACGACAGAAGAAAACCTTTCCAGCATCGAATCGGTGGGGCTCAGCATCACGATAGTGTCCGTTATCATTGGCATACTGCTGATTCTCGGCCTCATGTTCTACACCGTGCGCGAACGTACCAAGGAGATCGGCACACTTAAGGCGCTGGGGTTCAGCAACACCAATATAATGAGGCAGTTCATGATCGAGGGGCTGTACGTCGGCGTCATTGGGGGAGCGGTAGGCTTGGGCATTGCAGCAATCGCCTCATCTGCGCTGGGCACGTGGCTGTTAAACGCAAGCGAGACGCTAGGAACATCCGTGTCTGTATCGCTTACAGTAGGTACCATGCTGCTGGGGTTGGGAATAGCTGCCATAGCCGGAGCTCTAGGCAGCCTGTATCCAGCGTGGAGGGCTTCACGCGTGAGCCCCATGGAAGCCCTGAGAAATGACTGAAATCACTATAATTACTGGAGGAGTATGAAATGGATAACACCAGGTTAGACAACACGATAGTAAAGACAAAAGGATTGAGTAAAACATTCACCATGGGGGGACAGGACGTCCATGCCCTGAAAAATGTGAACCTCGAAATAAAGAAGGGCGAGTTCGTGGTGATTATGGGCCCATCGGGCTCGGGGAAAACCACCCTGCTTACCCTCATCGGATGCCTGGATAAGCCGAGCAAGGGAAAGATATATTTAGGACGAAAGGGCCTCGAAGTCTCCGAGATACCGGATGCTGCGCTATATAAAATAAGGAGAAATAATCTGGGGTTCATATTCCAGAGCTATAACCTTATACCCAGCCTGACCGCCATAGAGAATGTGGAGCTTCCCATGGAAGGCTCAACCAAGATGGGGAAAAAGAGGAAGGAGAGGGCCCGTGAGCTACTTACCCTGGTGGATCTCCCCGACAGGGAAAGGCACAAGCCATCTCAGCTGAGCGGTGGCGAACAGCAGCGCGTGTCCATCGCCCGCGCCTTGGCCAACGACCCGGATATAATCCTAGCGGACGAACCTACTGGTAATCTGGACTCCGAGACAGGGGGCAGCATCCTAAACATACTGCGCAGGCTTACGACTGATAAAAATCGTACGGTTATCGTGGTGACCCACGACTATGGGATAGCTGCGCTGGCTGACAGAAGCTTCATCATCAGGGACGGGAAACTCAGTGAGGGGAAACCTGCAGAAAAAATCGTGGGACTTAACGGCTCAGGCTCTTAAGCAACATCTGTGGCAAATCCTGCATCGACGAAAGCACTTTATCATTGGTCAGGTCGCTATGTAGCGGGGTTATCGAGATCCTGTCGTTATTGTAGCTGCATATATCCGTCCCCTCCTCCGGCTGCCAGTCCGGAGTGCCCCGCACGATCCAGTAGTAGTCCCGCTTGCCATCGTGCCCCGGCTCGATCTCGTCGGTATAGCTCCTGCGACCGAGGCGGGTGATATCGATGCCCTTGATCTGTTCCGCAGGCAGGTTGGGCACATTCACATTCAGGAACGTCTCACGCGGCAGATCCGGCAGCAGCCCGGCCAGCGCAACAGCCAGCCTTGCCGCCGGCCCGTAATGCACATCCTTCATCGCACCAACCGATAGCGCCACCGAAGGTATGCCCTTGAGGAATCCCTGGTATGCTCCGCCTACCGTGCCGGACAGCAGCACGTCATCGCCCAGGTTCGATCCGTCATTGATGCCGGAGAACAGCATATCGATCCTGATATCCAGAAGACGGCCCAGCGCCAGTATCACGCAATCGGCCGGCGTACCCTCGACGATATAGCTGCTCACGCTATCCAGCGGTGAACGTATGCTCTTGGCACGCAGCGGGTGGTGCAGCGTCACCGAGCTCCCCACCGCGCTCTGCTCGCGGTCGGGGGCCACGATGTAAACGGAGCCGACCTCGGTGAGAGCCTTGGACAGCACCCAGAGCCCGCGGGCGAGGAAGCCATCATCGTTGGTTACCAGTATGTTCAAAACTTCAATACCTCTTTGGCCAGCACCCCGATCTCGGCAGGGCTCTGAGCGATATACGCGCCGGCATCGCGCAGCGCGGCGATCTTCTCAACGGCGGTTCCCGAGCTTCCGGTAATGATGGCGCCGGCGTGTCCCATCCTCCGCCCCGGCGGCGCCGTTTGCCCGGATATAAAGGCCACCACCGGCTTCGTCATTTCGTCCTTGATAAAAGCGGCCGCCTCCTGCTCGGCAGTGCCGCCGATCTCCCCGATGAGCACCACCAGCTTGGTCCCCCTGTCCTTCTCGAACAATCGAAGCGCATCGACAAAAGTTGTGCCGATGAGCGGGTCACCGCCGATCCCGATACAGGTCGACTGGCCGATGCCCTGCTCCGTCAGCTGCGCCACCGCCTCATACGTCAGGGTGCCGCTGCGCGATACGACGCTGACCTTCCCCGGCATGTGGATGTCTCCGGGCATGAGCCCCACCTTGCACTTGTCCCCCGGCGATATGATCCCCGGGCAGTTGGGGCCGATGAGCCGGGTGCTTTTGTCTTTCAAGTAGCCCAGCACGGTAACCATGTCCAGCGTCGGTATGCCGTCGGTGATACATACCACCAGAGCGATGCCCGCATCCGCTGCCTCGATGATGGCGTCCGCAGCGAATGCCGGCGGCACGAATATCATGCTGGTGTCGGCACCGGTCTCCCTGACCGCCTGCTCCACGCTGTTGAACACCGGCACCTTGCCTTCGAACTTCGTGCCGCCCTTGCCCGGCGTGACGCCGGCGACCACATTGGTGCCGAACTCCATGCACTTCTTGGTGTGGAAGCTGCCCTCATTCCCGGTAATGCCCTGCACCACCAGCCTGGTTTTTTCATTAACGAGTACGCTCATATTTCCCCCTGATTTATTTAAGAAGCCGTTAAATACTGTATGGCATAGAAACCGGATATGACGGCGATGGCCACGCACACCGCGGCGCTCAATTCCTTCATCGCTTTCTGTTTCCTGATTTCGGCGATGGAGATAACCGCACCGGCGACGATGAAACCCACGCTCAGCCAGAAGTAAGCGGTCATCCCGGAGGCCCCCTTGATCGCCAGGGCGCCGATGAGGATGCAGATGAGCCCTGCGGCCAGAGGCCCGCTGAGGCTCATGCCGCCGAGCCCGACCCACACGATAAGCAGCGAGCCGAGGCACACCAGCATCAGTATAATCCCTATCGTCATGCTACATATCCTGAAAGATTTACTTTACGCTCCTGGCAGCGGCCACCACCTTCTCCGCCGCTTCCTTCAAATCGCCGGCCAGCGTTACCGGCAGCCCCGACTCGGCCAGCAACCGCTTCCCATCGTCGACGTTGGTGCCGCGCATCCTGACGACAAGCGGAACCTTGATCTCCCGCTCCTTCGACACTGCCACCAGCCCGCGGGCAACGATATCGCATCTCAGGATGCCGCCGAATATGTTGACCAGCACCGCTTTTACCTTGGGATCGGACAGCATGATGTTGAACGCCTTGATCACCTGCTCATCGCTGGCGCCGCCGCCAACGTCGAGGAAGTTGGCCGGCTCGCCGCCCGTGAGCTTGATGATATCCATGGTAGCCATCGCCAGCCCGGCACCGTTAACCATGCAGCCCACGCTGCCATCGAGGCGTATGTAGGATATGTTATTCCTGGCAGCCTCCAAATCCAGCTTGTCCTCCTGCGCCGGGTCGCGCATCCCCTCGTAATCTTTGTGGCGGAATATCGCATTGTCATCGAAGCTAAGCTTGGCATCCAGCGCCAGCAGCCGCCCGTCCTTGGTGACCACCAGCGGGTTGATCTCCGCCAGCGAAGCGTCCTGCTCCTTGAAAGCGCGGAACAGGTTCGCGATAAGCTGCCCCATGGGCCTTATCTGGTCCGGTCCCATATTCAGCCCGAAAGCCAGCCTGCGCCCCTGGTACGGCTGGAACCACGCTATGGGGTCAACGTGAACCTTGAGTATCTTCTCCGGCGTCTTGGCCGCCACCTCCTCGATATCCATGCCCCCCGCCTCGCTTGCCATGATCACCGGCATGCGTCTGCCCGTGTCCACCACGATGCCCAGGTACAGCTCGCGGGCGATCTCCATGGCCTCCTCCACCAGCACCTTATCCACCGGCACGCCCTCCTTGCCCGTCTGGCGCGTCACCAGACGCATACCTATAATCTCGCTGGCGAACCGCTCCACCTCGTCCAGATTCCTGGCCGTCTTGATGCCACCGCCCTTCCCGCGCCCGCCGGCGTACACCTGCGCCTTGATGACCACCGGCCCGCCGAGCTCCTTGGCAATGCCCTTCGCCTCCGCAGGCGTGGATGCTACACCTCCCTTGGGCACAGGTATGCCATATTTTGCGAAGATCTGCTTTGCCTGATATTCATGTATCTTCATATGTATCCTTTCGCTCCGTGATGATTAATCTATTGCGACATCAGTGTAAGCTGAGTATTCTACTAAGCAGGCTCGATATCAGACTCCCGGTGTGGCGACTGACGACGCTGTGCTTATCCGCAAGCTCGACGAATGCCGTATATTCGCTGCGTTTGTCGACCTGCCCTGAAACTCGATCCCGATAACGTCATGCAACAAAAGCGGAGGGGGTGGGATTCGAACCCACGGTCCCGCAGAACGAGACGGCGGTTTTCAAGACCGCTACCATAAACCACTCGGACACCCCTCCCCCCGATAGATAGTATACACATCCTACTCCATATCCTCAAATTGGTTTGCGGCTTCCGTTTTGCCGCGGAAGAATACACCCAGCAACGGCTTCTCCAGAAGCGGAAATTGCGCCAGCTTAAACGCCAGACTGATATCGCTGGGATCGTGAAGCCAAGGCCGTTCCGCAGACGAATCCGGCAGAGATACCGGTTCTGCATCCCGCAGGTAAAAGGCTTCCTCTCTTATGATCTCGAAAAGCCATTGCGGGTTATAGGTGACGCACGGCGTCAATACCGCGATGAATGAGAATCCTTTATGCTCTATCCCCTGCTGGATCAGAGATTCGAGATGCGTCACATCTGTGGCTATCCCCTGGGCGATGAAGCTTGCCCGGGTGGATGCGCTGTAGCTGACCATGTCCAGCAGTGGATTCACCGGCGGGTAGTACTCGTGAGACAGGAATGCGCCCTCACCACGCCTCACGTTCGGGGTTGTGGGACTGATCTGTCCCTTGGTCAAAGCGTATATGAAGTTATTCACCATGATGCAGGTAATATCCACATTCCTGCGCACGACGTGGGGCAGATGTCCCGCTCCAATGCTGAAGAAATCGCCGTCACCCCCAACGACAATCACTGTCAATTCGGGGCGTGCCAGCTTGGCCCCCTGCGCGATGGGAACTGCGCGGCCGTGGATGCTGTTGAAGCCGTAGGTATCTACGTAAGCCGGCATCCGTGACGAACAGCCGATCCCGGAAACGATCAGGGTCTGATGCCGGGGCAGCCCCAGACCGGGCAGCACCCGCTTGGTAAGAGCGGTGAGAGTGCCGAAATTACCGCAGCCGGAGCACCATATCGGCTTGACCGCCGTCCTGTATTCGCCGCCTTTGGTCACCCTGCCACCTCCCTGATCACATCGGCCAGTTCCGTTCGGCTGAAAGGCCTGCCCCCGACCCTGCAATAGGCACGCGTATCCTGTGGCAGATCTGCCTGCGCGCGCAGGTGGCGATGCAACTGCCCCGAATAGTTCATCTCGACCACCAGCAGGCTGTCCAGCGACTGGACAAACTTCACCACTCTGTCCGGCAAAGGGTGAAGCAACTCGGGAACGCATACCTTGAGCTCGCTCTTCAGCCCAAGCTCCTCCACCGCCTCCAGAACGAACGGCGCGGAGGAGCCCCAGGTTATCAAACCTTTCTTAGATTTCCCTTTCCCGAAGACCCTGGCCAGGTCATTCCTTTTCCGTAGCGGTGCCAGCTTCTTCCACCGTTTCTCGTGCAGGGACTGGTGGGTCTCGTAATCGAAGGCGGGGACACCCCTCTGGTTGTGGGTCAGGCCTGTAGTGCGATAGGTGAACCCCTTGTCTCCGGCAGCTGCCATCGGCGATATGAAGTCTTCGGTCATACGGTATCGCAGGTAGCCGTCCGCGTCATCCGTGCCAGGCTTCTTCCTTTCAACCACGTTGTAATCGCTGTTGAAGAAGCTGTTATCCATCGCTACGAAGGTCTGCCCCAGCCACTGGTCGGAGAGGAGTATCACCGGTGTCTGGAACCCTTCAGCTATGTTGAAACCCTCGACGACCAGCCGGTAACAGCCGTCTATATCGTACGGCGCCAGCACCACCCTCGGGGCATCCCCATGCCCGCCGTATATGGCGTGGTCCAGGTCTGCCTGTTCCGACTTGGAGGGGATGCCGGTGGATGGACCACAGCGCTGTACGTCTATAACCACCAGCGGTATCTCAGCCGCTGACGCCAGCCCGATGCTCTCGGTCATCAGGTCGAAACCCGGGCCGCTGGTGGCAGTGAGCGATTTCACGCCGACGAAAGAGGCTCCGATGGCCATCGCCACTGCAGCTATCTCGTCCTCCGCCTGCACGAACACCCCCTTCTCATAGAACAGCCCCTCCAGCATATCCTGCATCACCTCTGCGGAAGGGGTGATGGGGTATCCGAAATACGCCCGGCACCCGGCGCGGAGCGCCGCCCGCGCCATGGCATTATTGCCGTGGATGACAGCCTTGGGGGATTCATCGCGCGCCGGCTCCAGCGCCATGTCGGGGAACGATAGCTGGGGAAAGATGTTCGCTCCGTCATCCAGGGCGAAGATGTTATCCTTCAGCAGCTGGAGCGCCGTGTCCTCCTCGATAACCTGCCCCATGCGCTCCCTGTCCAAAGACAGCATGCGACTCAGCAGTCCCAGCGCCACCAGGTTCATATTCCGATCCGATCCCGTCTCATCCTGGCTGATGCGGGAAAAACCGATCTTAAAGCTGTTGTCGGGCAGCACTACCCACGCCGGCGGTTCGCCCTCGTAGACGACCACTGTGTCGGCTCCCAGCGTCAACTCCGTCTCGAACTCCAGATACTTCTCCCATGAGAAGCATACCAGCAGGTCCAGTACGTCACCGGGGAGTGAAAGACGCCTGGCGTCCAGATTCAGCCTGACCGCCGAGCCCCCACCCCTGATCTGGGCGGTGTAGTACCGCGGCATCCGGCTGAAATACCCCTGCGAGGCGGCGATGCGCTGCAGAAGGCTGCCCATCGCCACTATGCCGTGGCCGCCGGCGCCGACTATTCCCAGGGTTATGCTCGCTCTCATAGCAAACCTCGCGCGACAGGTGACAGCCAATCATCACATCATGGGCTCTGCCACCGGACAGTATCACTCTAAAGATGCAGTTCTATTTTATGACATCAAACCCGGTATACGGCTGTAGCGCTTCAGGGACAGCGATGCTGCCATCCGGCTGCTGGTAGTTCTCCAGTATGGCGATCATCACCCGCGGCAGCGCCAGCCCTGAGCCGTTCAGCGTGTGCACGAACTTCGGCTTGCCGCCTTCATCAGGGCGAAAGCGCAGGTTGGCCCGCCTTGCCTGGAAGTCGCCGCAGTTAGAGCATGAGCTGACCTCCAGCCACTCGCCGCAGCCAGGAGCCCACATCTCGATATCGTACGACTTTATGGAGGCGAATCCTAGGTCGCCGGTGCACAGTTGCACCACGCGATACGGTATGTTCAACTGGCGGCACACCTCCTCAGCGTTGTCAACCATCCTATCCAGTTCAGCATCTGACGACTCCGGCGTCACCAGCTTGTACAGCTCGACCTTATCGAACTGGTGCCCGCGCTTAATGCCTCGCGTATCCCTGCCCGCCGACATCTTCTCGCGGCGGAAGCACGCGGTGTAGGCAACGTAGTAAATGGGCAATGACCCCGGCGGCAGCACCTCGTCGCGGTGCAGGTTAGTCAGCGGCACCTCTGCCGTGGGCACAAACCAGTAGTCCTCCTCGGCGTCGTGGTACAGGTTGTCGGCGAACTTGGGCAGATTGCCCGAGCCGACCATGCACTCGCTCTTGACCATGTACGGAGGGTATATCTCGCGATAACCGTGGCGGTTGATGTGAAGGTCTAGCATGAACTGGATCAAGGCCCTCTGCAAATGCGCCCCCCTGCCCTTGAGCACGTAGAACCGCGTGCCAGAAAGCTTGACCCCGCGCTCGAAGTCGATGATGTCCAGCGATTCACCCAGCTCCCAATGCGGCCGTGCCGCCTGGCAGAAGCGTCGCGCCTGTCCCCAGCTGCGGACGGTTGTGTTTCCACTCGCATCTTCACCGACGGGGACGCTCTGGTGGGGGATATTGGGCATGCTCAGCAGCAGGTCGCGAAGCTGCACACCGACCCCTTCCACCTGACCGTCAAGCTCCTTGATGCGGTCGCCGATACGCCGCATCTCATCGAGCAGCTCCGGTGGCTTCTCCCCCGTCCTGCCTATCTCGCGGCTGACATCGTTGCGCCGCGCTTTCAGTCCCTCAACCTCAGTGAGCAGGCTCCGTCGGCGCTCGTCCAGCGCCAGCACGTCATCAACTGAGAAATCTGACTGACGGTCGCGCATAGCCTGGCGAACCAGTTCCTGGCTCTCGCGTATGAGTTTTATATCCAGCATATGCGCCCTTATTTTGTCGATAATTTATCGATTATTGTATTGTGAAAAGCGGCTCTCGTTCTACAGGAGATCATCGTCTATCTCCATGCCGCCTCCTGAACCCGGCCTTATACCCGGCCCTGTATCGCCGTAAATGTCATCGAACATATCCTCTTCGCCCAGACCGTCGGCTACATATTCATCCAGGTCGCCGCCGAACCAGCCCCTCATCCCTGCACCCAGCCTGGTCCACCATCCAAGCCCGTACCCAAGGTAACCCAGCGCCGCCAGTATCAGCAGTGACATGATAGCCACCAGCGGCCACACCCACCCGGGCACACCGCCACCCGCCCCTTCAACGTAGCTGCAGTTGGCGGTGATCGTCCTGTTACCGTTCATGGTGACCGTCGTATTCATAGCGCTGGCATTGCCCACGCTCCCGGACCAGTTACCCCACGTATTGCAGGTGCCATTATACGATGCGTTCACCTGTATGACCGTTCCCGATGTGATGCCGGTGAAAGTGCTCACATTGCCGGCAGTCACGTTCCCATAACTCGCCACGCTCACATTGCAACAGCTGGATGTCTGGTTCACCGTCAGGTTGTATTTAGACGGTACGACTGTTGTTGCGGTAGCGGTAGGCGTTGGCGTAGGCCCGAAGACGTGCACGCTGTC
Organism: uncultured Dehalococcoidales bacterium; assembly: GCA_964428725.1. GTDB lineage: Bacteria > Chloroflexota > Dehalococcoidia > E44-bin15 > E44-bin15 > CAYRYW01. Next base: position 116,019 of record CAYRYW010000003.1, on the reverse strand, counting down.
ATTGACCCACGAGACGTTTATCTTGGTCATGGATGGCAGGGCATATATGCCGCTGGCTGTTGTGTTGAACGTGATGCTGCCGTTGTTGCAGTGCTGTCCGACCACATCGAAGCCGAACCGGGCAAGCGAGCCGTTGGCATTGACCGTGGCATTGGCCGAGAAATTCTGTACCACGTTCACCACTCCCTGCACGCCCGACGGCACATAGCTCCAGTTGGTAACCGGTATGGTAGTATTGGCGAAAGTTCCCGATGATACGTTGACAACCCTTATTACGCTGGGATTGTATTGCAAAGTATAGTTTGCCGTGTAGTTTCCAGCAGCTAAACTCACATTGTAAACGCTTATGTTTGCAAAGAAGCTGCCATCCTCCCGCACCTCCGCCGGCGCAACGACCGCCACCGAAGGCAGCGTCACATTTGTGGTGCCCCCTGCAATGTGCACGCTGTCCCCGGTCCATGACACAGTCATATTGGATCCTGCCGTAACATTGTATATGCTTCGGTTCGTAGCATGGAACGTGATGCTGGTGGTATCGCAGGGATTTCCGACTGCAATAAAGCGCAAATCTGACAGGAAGCCACTGCCATTTACGTTAGTGCTCGTGTTAAAGTTTTGTACCACCCATAGCTCCCCCGGAGCTTCAACTGGAACACCAATTGGTATAACCTTTGTACCGATTGACCCATTGTATGCGCTGCCGAAGTGAACGACGTTATTGTCCCACGTTATATTATAGCTGGCACAGTAAGTCCCCGGCGGGAAATTGGCATTGCTGATATTCACCCACACCTGGAAGCCCGTGCTCGCATTCACCTCCGCCGGCGCATTGATGACAACATTCATCCCCGGCAACGCCGTCGCCGTAGGCGTGGGCGTTGGCTGTGCCGAGGCGACATATGTGCAGTTGGCGGTTATGGTCTTGCTGGCGTCCATTGTCACCGTGGTGCTCATGGCGCTGGCATTGGCAACACCACCGGTCCAGTTTCCCCAAGTATTGCAGGGACTGTGATATGCAGCAGCCACACTCAGCACCGTGCCATGTGTGATATTGGAGAAAGTATGCGTGGTGCCGGCAACAACTGTGCCATAACCGGTTACCACCACATTACAACAGCTGGATGTCTGGTTCACAGTAAGAGAATTCAGTGCATGATCCACATGCACCAGCTTGCCCGTCCAATTCGCCGTGATAGGGCAGAGAATGCCGTCATATAAAGTGCTGGATGTGCTGAAATCTACGTCGCTATAATTGCAGTATGAACCGATTACATGAAATTCGATCTCAGAAATGGTGCCCGACCCACTAACCTGTTGAGAGGCATTACTGACTAGTGCAATCTTGCCTTCGCTTGGGTTATAACTACTATTAGTGACATATATTTTCTCTCCACTTATTGAGCCATTTAATACGCCATCGAATTCAAGAATGGAAGGATTCCACCATACTTCGTAAACAGCTGAACTAAAGTTTACTACATCAAATATTCTAACCGACGCGGTGAAACTGCTTGCCTCCTTTACTTGAACAGTCCCATTAACAACAGAGCCTGGTATATCTATCGCCACATATGTGGACGCAGCACTAGACGTACCGCTTCCAGAGAATGATACATAACACAGGCCAAATACGGCTCCAAGCAGCAGAATTATAAACACTATGTTCTTCATGCGGTCACCTCGCATCTAATATAAAACAAGCTCAATCTCCTCACAGCTCCTCATCATCGTAATCGGCGTCGCCCTGCGGCGTATCGCTGTACTCGCCCTCGTACAGATCCTCGTACGGCAGGGCATCCTCCCCGCCACCACCCTTCCTGAACATCTTGCCCAGCAGCCCGCTGGCCGCCAGCGCCAGTCCCGCCAGCACGGCGCACAGGCCCACCAGCGACCCGATGACGGGCCACACCCAACCCGGCGTTGCACCATCCGCATCCGGCGGCACAATCGTAGGCGTAACCGTGGGCGTCGCCGTGACGTTCAGCGTCGCGGTCGGTGTGGGCGTAACGGTCGGCACCGGCGTGGCGCCTGCCTGTCGTACGGTCAGCATAACGTCCACCACCTGCGGCGAGTTGACGGCGGTACTCGAATAAATGTAGATGATACCCTGATACATGCCCGGCGTCAGCCCGTATATATCCACCCATACAGTCACGGAATCGATCCCCTCGCTTATGCCTCCCTCCACCGGGTTCATGTTCAGCCAGCCGGCGGTATAAGCCACCAGCGACCAGTCCAGGAAGCCCTCGCCCGAATTCCAGATGTTGAGCAGCCTGTGGGCAGGATTGGGCCCGTCCTGGTCAGCAACGAAGCTGATGCCGTAAGGGCTGTGGGCGATAACGGCAACAGCAACGGTCCCTGTGGGCGTCGGCGTGGGGGTATTTGTGGGAACTGCCGTTGGAGTGGCTGTGGATGGAACAACGGTGGCTGTGGGAGTCGGTGAGGCTGCGGCGGGCGATACAATAAGCATCAGCGACAGGATGAACAACATCAGTAAAAGCGCCGCTGAAGATAAGACCGCTACCTTAAAATATCTCATATCAGCCCCGTCCCCTTACTTCGACCGCAACTGCGGGAACAGGATCACCTCACGTATCGATTGCTGTCCCGTCAGCAGCATCACCAGTCGATCGATGCCCAGGCCCAGCCCGCCGGTGGGCGGCATACCGTATTCTATAGCCACCAGGAAATCCTCGTCAACGCGCTCCCCCTCAGCCTCACCCGCCTGAGCCCGTATCCTCTCCTGCTCCTCAAAACGCGCCCGCTGCTCAAGCGGATCGTTAAGCTCAGTGAATGCGTTGGCGATCTCCATGCCCCCTGCGAAAGCCTCAAAACGCTCCACCAGACGGTCATCGTCTGCCTTGCGCTTGGCCAGCGGCGACATGGCTACGGGGTAATCGTACAGTATCGTCGGCTGCATCAGGTTGGGCTCAACGTAGTGCGATATCAGCTTGTCCAGCAACTGCCCCCAGCTGAGCCCGGCGTCTATCTGCAAATCACAGTTGCGAATCTCGTCGCGCAACGAGTGTTCATCGGCGTGCTTCAGAAAATCGATGCCGGTCGCTTCCCGTACAGCATCCCTGAGCGCGATGCGCCGCCACGGTGGCGTAAAGTCCAGGACATGCTCGCCGTATTTCACCTTTGTTTTCCGCATCACCCGCTTCGCCACGAAAGCGACCATCTGCTCCAGCATCGACATAACGTCAGTGTAATCGGCATATGCCTCGTAGCTCTCCATCATGGTGAACTCCGGGTTGTGCCGCGTGGAGATGCCCTCATTGCGGAATATGCGGCCGATCTCGTACACCTTCTCAAATCCCCCTACCACCAGGCGCTTGAGATACAGCTCCATGGCGATGCGCAGATACAAATCCTGGTCCAGCGCATGATGATGAGTAACGAATGGCAGCGCCAGTGCGCCACCCGCTACCGGATGCAGCATCGGCGTCTCCACCTCAACGAAACCGCGCCCCTCGATGAAACGCCTCACCGCGGAGATTATGCGGCTGCGCATCAAGAATACGTCACGGACAACGTCGCCGGCGATGAGGTCAAGGTATCGCTGGCGATATCTCTTCTCCACGTCCGTCAAACCGTGCCACTTCTCAGGCAGGGGCATGAGCGACTTGGCGAGCAATGCAAATTCAGCCACTTCAACTGTGATCTCGCCGCTGTGGGTCTTGAATACCCTGCCGCTCACGCCGATGATGTCACCCACATCGAAATCAGCCAGCAGCTTATATTTGTCACCCAGTTTCTTACCGCTGAAATATATCTGAATCTTGCCGCTTGCATCCCGCAGATCGACGAAGTTCACCTTGCCCATATCGCGACGGGCAACTATGCGGCCAGCAAGGCTCACCGTCTCATCGAGACCACGGCTTAAACTATCTGCAGCCGCTCTAGCAGTGTGGGTACGATTGTAACGATGGGGGAAGGGATCGATGCCTTGCTCTCGGATTCTCTGGAGCTTATGCCGGCGCTGTTCTGCCAGATCATCAATACGAGCCACTACTTGATCTCCAGGATTTTTAACTTGAGCACGCCTGCCGGCGCCTCCACCTCAACCTTTTCACCTTTTTTCTTGCCCAGCAGAGCCCTGCCCATAGGCGATTCGTTGGATATTTTACCCTCCGTTGGATCAGCCTCGGCGCTTCCCACTATGACATAGCGCTCCTTGCTCCCATCCTGCAACTGCACCACCACTTCATCGCCAATATCAACAATATTCCTCTTCGACTCCTCATGGTGGATGATCTTGGCATTCTTGATAATCCTCTCCAGTTCAACGATTCGGCCCTCAACGAATCCCTGCTCGTTCTTGGCCTCCTCATACTCGGGAGAGCTTACCGAACTGCGCAGCTCCTTTGCCTCCTGGATCTTATCCGCCACCTCCTGGCGGCGAACCGTGACCAGATATTGCAGCTCCTGCTCAAGTTTCTCCAGTCCTTCCGGTGTTAGATACATCTCTTTGTCTGGCATCCGGTCCTCCTATCCGCCTCTAACTAAAAAAATAAGGTCAACGACCCCATATTTACCTTGGAATTACCTATTATACATGTTTAGGGGCTATATGTAAAGTCTAATTCCATCCCTTCAACACTATATTCTTTTGCTATCGATTCGTTAACCTTATGTAAATTTTATATCTAATCAGGATGTGCCATCAATATCCGCCTTTAAGCGCTGCTTTATCAATCGCCGGGCGCCAGCGGCAACAGGTCCTGTAGAGCAAAAGCCACTTGACGGCTGTGCCGTTTTCCCGTAGTATAATCCTGTGCTGCGATAGCCAATCGGGTTTGATGTTGCATTTTTGAAATATGAGGGTTATAGCAGGCAAGGCCAAGGGCAAGGTTATAAAATCTCCCAAAAATGTCTCCATCAGGCCTACGACAGATTTGATTAGAGGAGCGATATTCTCTATACTGGAATCAATGGACGCTGACTGGTCATACGTGCTCGAATTCTACGCTGGCACAGGTTCCTTGGGCATTGAGGCATTGAGCCGGGGCGCCGGATGGGTGGATCTGGTGGAACAAAATCATAAATGCTGCGAGGTGATAAGGGGGAACTTGAAGCAGACCGGGCTCGAGGATCAGGCACAGGTGTATTGCCTGAGCGCCAGCCAGGCTATTTCCCATCTGGATAAGAGATACGGCATCGTGTTAATGGGCCCGCCGTACCGTGAGCGCTCTGTAATCGATACCTTAGAGAAACTGACTGCTTCCAGTCTTGTCCGCAAAGGCTCTACAATAGTGGTGGAGCATTCTCATAGAGTGCCTCTGAGCCATTTCTATAGTGACTTTCAACTAGTGAAGGAACGCCGCCATGGCGATACATTGATTTCAGTCTACCAGTGAGGAGGACCAGTCTTGACTACAGCCCTTTATCCAGGAAGCTTTGACCCGGTTACCATGGGACACGTGGATATTGCGGAGCGCGCCGCATCGCTTTTCGAAAAGGTGATAGTGGCTATTTACGATGAACCGCCGAAGAATATCCTGTTTAAGACCGAGGAAAGGGTCGCCCTGATGAAGAAAGCGCTGGAACACATCCCCAATGTGGAAGTAACCAGCTATGAAGGCCTCACTGTGGAGTACGCCAGGAGCAGAAAAGCCAAAGTTATAGTGCGCGGCCTGCGGATGAGTTCCGATTTTGAGAAGGAATTCGAGATGGCGCTGATGAACAAGAAGCTAGCCCCGGACGTGGAACTGGTCTGTTTCATGACCAAGCTGGAATTTGAGTTCGTCAGCTCCAGCCTGCTGAAAGAGGCGGCAAAACTTGGAGGCTGCATCGCCGATCTTGTTCCCAAACATGTAGATAAAGCCCTGAGGGATAAATTCCGTTCTAGGAGGTGAGCGACGGGATAATCTTTGATACAATCCAGTCATTCATGCTCGATATAGCACGAGAGACACTGAAAATTAAGGAGGTAAAGACGTGTCCTATAAAATCGAGGATTCATGTATCAGTTGCGGCGCCTGCGAGGCCGAATGCCAGAACCAGGCCATAACAGAGGGTGACACAACATATATAATAGACCCTGCCAAGTGCACCGAGTGCGTGGGAATCTCCCAGAGTTCGCGTTGCGCCGAAGTCTGCCCCATAGACGATTGCATCGTACTTGACCCGGACCACAAGGAAGATAAAGCTGCCTTGCTCGAGAAGTGGAGAAAGCTGCATCCTGGCGAGGAACCGGCTGCCGGCACATTCTAGGGTGAAATCAAGCGCTGCGACGCCCTATAACCATGGTCTGAAAACCAAATAGGGAATTTAACCGCGGGTTTTCAAAGTGGTAGAGCTTTGTTTTTCTCATTTGTTTTAATATTGCTCTGGTGATGCGTTTCAGCACCTCGCGTGATGTCTTTTCCATGAAAAATTCCTGAAACATATAGAACTGGCAGCCGAAGGCGAAGCCATCACGCTTCACGATATCGACTCCCACCCGCGACATCATCCCCGCCAGTTGAAAAGTTGACAGACTCGATTCCGGGGAGAATAGAAAGCGGTCGCCGAGTAAACGCTTGGTCAAAGAGTGAACCAGGGCGAACCTGTTAGGCACGGAGACGATTACGATTCCCCCGCGGCGGCAGACGCGCACATGCTCTTCCAGCAGCATCTGCGATTTCCAGATGGGGAAATGCTCGATCACGCCCTCCGAGTAGACTACATCGAAGCTGCCATCCCTGAACGGCAGACAGAAGCCATCGCCTTTTACAGATGCCACCTCGACCCCCTGCTGCTTCGCAAAGTACGCCAGCGATTTAAAGGCGCCATCGTTCACATCCACGCCTGTGCAGGAACTTTCGGAATCAAACGCCACCTTCGATAATATCCTGCCACTCCCGAAACCCACCTCGAGCACGCGAGAACCGGGTGGAACATATCTGGAAAACTTTTCGCACGCAAAGGGGAAGTGCCATATGTCAGCAGTTAGCCATTCGGGGAAATACAGCCACGTGGGCCCTTTAGACATTCGCGTTTCGACCGCCACGTCTCATTCGAAGAAATGCTTCACGTCATCAAACTCGCCCGGGAGCAAGCCCAAAACCATGGGGAACCAGTCCAGGAAGAACCGCGCGACCCCCGAACCCTGAATAGTCCCCGCACCGAACTGGAACTTGACGCATGCTGCCAGTACGGCAGATATGAATAAGGCACCGGATAGGAATCCGAATATACCGCCACCAAGCCGATCGACCCAGCCGAGCAATGTGAGATGTATAAACCGGCGCAGGATAAACGCCAGTATGCCGAAGATAATCAAGAATACGATTACAATTATGGCGTATGCGGCCCAGCCGGCATGGTCGGGGTTATCTATCGGCAGCCAGCCGCCGACGGTCTCATAAATCTGCCCTGCAACGACGATTCCGATGATGAGCCCGATAATGGGGAAGGCCATGCTGATGAGTCCGCGCCACACGCCCATCAACGTGGCCAGCGCCAGTGCGATTATTAGTATTGCATCAAGCCAGTTCATAGTTCAGGTACACAAATTCTACCACAAACGTGAAATCGCTGCAAAAACACGATACAGATAATGCTTGACAGTAGAAACCCATAGATTTAATATTATAATTGCAAATGCTAATCATTTGCATAATACATATCACATAATTGGACTTCAATGCAGAATCTTAAAGGTCAGCGTGTCACCAGCCAGCGCAGGCTCCTCCTCGACCTGCTGCGACGGTCGGAGGGACATCTGGATGCCGAAGAGCTCTATCGTCTCGCCAAGGAGCACGAGCCGCGCATAAGCCTCTCGACAGTATATCGCAACCTGAGCCTGTTTAAAGAGCTCGGACTGATCCAGGAGCATCACTTCGCTGCAGAGCACCACCACTACGAGGTCAAAGGCAATAGAGAGCACCACCACCTGGTCTGCCTGGGCTGCGGCAGGGTGATGGAATTTGAGTCCAAGCTCACAGAGAAAATGCAGGAGAAGGTTTCCCGCGACACCGGCTTCGAGGTAATAAGCACAACGGTAAACTTTGAGGGCTATTGTGACCGTTGCCGTTCCAAGAAGCAAGAATTAAAAAACGTTCATTGAGAAATATTATCCCGCTCAAGAATGGACTGATATGCAGGTTACAGTAAACCAGATGAGATCAGGGCAGACGGGCACCATATTACAGATAACTGGTGGACCCGGTATGATGAGCCGTCTCAATGCCATGGGTATCCGACCGGGCAAGAAGATAACCAAGATAAGCTCCATGTTCATGAGGGGACCGGTGACCTTACAGGTTGGCCGCATGCAGGCCGCCATCGGGCACGGCATGGCCGCGAAGATCGTGGTAGAGGTGGATTAGTTGAAGATCCTCCTCATGGGCAACCCCAATGTGGGCAAGAGCGTGTTCTTCTCCCGCCTCACCGGCACTAAAGTGATCGCCTCAAACTATCCCGGCACCACCGTAGGCTTTACACGGGGGTACATCAAGATAGGCGATGAAGAGGTCGAGGTCATAGATGTACCCGGCACCTACACGCTGGAACCGACTTCTACAGCGGAAGAAGTTGCCTTACTGATGCTGCAGGAAGGCGATGTCGTTATCGATGTCCTCGATTCGACCAACCTGGAACGCAACCTGTACCTGACCCAGGAACTGCTTGAGAAAGATACTCCTGTTGTCGTCGCCCTGAACATGTGGGACGACACCAGGCATCGGGGGATAAGCATAGATGCCGTAAGGCTGGAGCAGCTCCTGGGGGTGCCTGTGGTGCCCACGGTGGCAGTCACGGGACAGGGAATAAAAGAGCTGCTGGACCGTATTCCGCATGCCGTCGCACCCAGCCGCCCCAAACGTACCCCTGACGAGCGTTGGGCCGCTGTCGGCAGCATCATCAGCGAGGTGCAGACTATAACCCATCACCACCACACCCGCCTGGAGCGCCTGCAGGATGCCTCGGTTAAACCGATAACCGGGCTGCCCATAGCCGCCTTTGTGCTGGCCCTTTCGTTCTTCGTGGTGTGGGGGCTGGGCGAGCTGTTGATCAGGTTCATTACAGAACCCGTATTCGAAAAATTATGGTCGCCATTGATAATGAAGCTCAGCACGTCCCTCGGCTCCGGCGGTTTCTGGCACGACATACTCATCGGGCGACTGTTCGACGGAAGCATCGACTTTGAGCAATCGATGGGCGTGCTGACTACCGGCCTGTTTATCCCACTGGGGATCGTACTGCCTTACGTTCTCGTATTCTATTTCGTGCTGGGGCTGCTCGAAGACACGGGGTACCTGCCCCGGCTGGCGGTGCTCCTCGACAACCTGATGCACCGCATCGGACTGCACGGCTTCGCCATCATCCCCACCATGCTGGGTCTGGGCTGTTGTGTGCCTGCCATACTTTCGACACGTATACTGGAGAGTAAGCGGCAGAGGTTCATCGCCGCCACGCTTATCTCCATCGCCATACCCTGCGCCGCCTCCCAGGCGATGATCATCGGGCTGGTGGGGGCTGAAGGAGGACAGTATGTCGCACTGGTCTACGGCTCCCTCATCGTCGTCTGGCTGGTGCTGGGGCTGATCCTCAGCCGCGTGGTTAAAGGATACAGCCCTGAGCTTCTTATCGAGATCCCACCCTACCGCCTCCCTCCATGGCGCATGGTGTTCACCAAGCTGTGGATCAGGATCTACGCATTCCTCAAGGAAGCCCTGCCGATAATCCTGGGCGCCATATTTGTTGTAAGCCTCCTGTACACCGCCGGCGTGTTCGATAAGATCGCCAGCTTCACCGCGCCGCTGGTGAGCGGAATCTTTGGCCTTCCCGAGGACGCAGTTGTCGCCATCGTGGTGGGTTTCCTGCGCAAGGATGTTGCCATCGGTCTGCTGGCCCCGCTATCGCTGACCGCCGGCCAGCTGGTGGTAGGTTGCGTGGTGCTGACGATGTTCTTCCCCTGCATCGCCGCTTTTGTGGTGCTGGCAAAAGAGCTGCGCCTTAAGGGCCTGCTGGGGGCTATTGGCGTTATGATCATCGCGACGGTTGTGGTTGGCGGGCTGCTCAACGCCATACTGCTGCGCGGCGCAGGGTTGTAGCGCTTGACTTTTTCGCGCCTTCGTAGTTAGACTTTATCCACATTTCGTAAGGCCTCACATATCATGAATGATTCTCACCAAGAACCATACCAACGCCAGAATTCAAAAAAACGTCTATTCGGGCTGTCCTTTTTACTCCTTATTCTGATAGGTATTTTTGTATACATGCTCCTAGATTCAAGTAGCACCCCGACTAAATTCACGCATAACCCCAGCCCTTGGCTCGATCTTGGAGGAGAGCCCAAAGCCTCGAACGTAATACCGCGTTGCTTTTCACTCTGGGAGTTGTATTCAGACGATACCGTTCGATTCATCGAAACCGTATGTGAATCAAACGTATCGGGTTCCTATAGATATGTCGATATCCCACCATTGCTCCCAGGCGAAGAGCCACTGTATGTTAAAATCATAGAAGGAGAAATAATAAACGAATCCATACACCAATACGAGTACAGAGAAAATTCTTATGAATGGACCTGGTACACGATAATGCCAACACAAAACCGTTACGGCTGTGAGGCACTTCTGGATACACCTCCTCATCTACATACTAACCGCCCTGACCGTCTTATCAGCATTGGCTATGACCCACAGCCATATTCATATTACGCTCAAGATATAACCGCCATCGCCATCCCGCTATCAGCAAACGTGACAAGCATATATGACTATCAACCTTACAGACATATAGAAATAGATGAGTGGGAGGTCTTCTACTATGACACTACCGACATTGTAGGCCACGTGTCTATACACATTACATATGAACCTGGTAACGAATCATCTCCACTCGATTGGGCTGAAGTGGATGCCTTGCGCTAGCGCTATACTTAACAATTGCGGAAGGAGAAATATGCCAGCGACAGATACCTTCAAATCTAAATACGGTCCTTGGGCGCTGGTGACCGGCGCCGCCCGCGGGCTGGGGGCTGAGTTCGCCCGGCAGATCGCAGCTAAAGGCATAAACCTGGTGCTGCTCGACATGCTTGACCACGAGCTATCGCAGACAGCCGACGAGGTACGCAAGAGCGGCGTGCAGACGAAGACGATCGTGACTGACCTTTCGAAGCCCGATTTTATACAGTCGGTGCGCGACCAGACCGAAGGGCTGGATATAGGGCTGCTGGTAAATAATGCGGGATACGGGCCGGTGGGCCTGTTCGTAAACCGCAGCATGGATGAGAAGCTGACCTCGGTAGCAGTCAATGTGCAGGCGACTCTGATCCTGATACACGAGTTCGCCGGCAGGATGGCGTCCCGCGGGCGCGGAGGCATCATACTGCTGTCGTCGGCATCCGCCCTGCAGGGGTCTGCATACGTGGCGAACTACGCCGCCACCAAGGCGTACAACCTGATCCTCGCCGAGAGCCTGTGGGATGAGCTGCGCGAGCGCGGCGTTGACGTCCTGGGCTTCATGCCGGGCGTAACCCGAACGCCGGGCTTCGAGCTGTCGAAGGCGCACATGGAGCGCACTAACCTGGTCAAACCGATGGAAGCCGCTCCGACCGTATCCGAGGCGCTGGCGGCGCTGGGGAAAAAGCCCAGCCATATCGCCGGGAGAAGGAACCGGCTGACCATGTTCATGTCATGCAAGCTGATGCCGCGCAAGATGGCCATCGCGCTCACCGGTAAGACGATGCGGGATTTATATGGCGATTGACGGACAGGATCAATCGACACCATCTGTTGTTCCCCATCGGCGCAAGTAGGTCGTAATCCACGACCGCCATAGCAGACAGCGACCTCGCATGACCACTACTGCGAACCTAAATACGTATTTTGAACGTTGACACACTAGTTGACGACCAATAATCTAGTATTCATGCGGATTCGTAAACCTTTCTTCTCAGCAAGTCTTTTCATATCACCAACATGTCAAAATTATTAGTAATTGCTATCCTATTAATCACGTTTGTATTATCCCTTACATCCAGCACCACCATTACTTCGGCAGCACCAAACGAACTTGTTGTAAACGGCGGTTTTGAAGAAGGCATTTACCCATGGCTAAAATATGGTGGCAACCTCAGCTTAACCACAGTCCCCAAACTTGTTCACAACGGAAGCTTTGCTGCTGCTTTCGGTAGCGATACCTCAACCACAAAATGGATTTACCAAAAGGTATCCATACAGGGAAATAGCACATACAACTTCAGCGGCTGGGTAATAAAAAACGACCCGAATATCAACGAGATATATCTTAGAATTGCATGGTACACTAGCGAAGATGCCTCTGGAAATGCACTGTCACACACAGATGATTCCATAACTTCCTTGATAGAAGATCAGCCACAATATCGTTTTCTGACCACCGGCGACGTAACCGCTCCACCAGACGCTTGCTCAGCCCAAGCCAAAGTCATGCTTCGCCCAATATCCAATAACAATATAACCGCCTACTTTGATGACTTGAGCTTCACCATGACAGCGCTGCAACCTGTAACCCACACTCCCACCACCAGCCCGACAGACACATCGAGTCCAACTCCAATCGTTACACATGACTCAACTGCAACGCCATCGCCAACACCCAGCATTTCACCAACTGTATCACCTACAATCAGCGCAACAATTAGTCCAACGATTTCGCCGACTGTGTCGCCAACCGCATCGCCAACGCCAACGATGTCGCCGACAATCTCACCGACACTGTCACCGACGCCGAGCATCTCGCCGACGCTATCAGCAACACCGACTGCATCTCCGACACCCACCGCCAACCCCGGAGATGTATTGATAAATGAGGTGCAATACGACCCAAAATGTGCAAATGACTCAGCTAACGAATGGATCGAGCTGTATAATTTCAGAAATGAACCTCTGGTATTAATCGGGTGGACTATCAGCGACAACAACAATAGCGACCATTTGCCGCCCCTATCGATTGCGCCAGGCGGTTTCGCCATAATCGCTGCCACAGCCAACTTCTCCGACAACTTTCCCGATTGCGATTGTGAAGTTGTCTTCGTCGGAACCATCGGCAATGGACTGAGCAACGGCGGTGATAGCATCATACTAACAGACAGTTCAAGCGCCACAATTGACGCCATATCGTACGGAAGCGACAAAACTTATATGTCGCTGCCAGATGTAGCCGAGAAGCATTCGCTGGAACGCTCGCCGGCGGGAGGCGACTTCATCGACAATCCCAACCCCAGTCCCTGCCGCGGGCTGCTGCCGCCGACCCCTACCGTCTCAGCCACACCATCGCCAACACCCAGCGCCACTCCAACCGAGCCGCCCACCGTTGCCAGCGATGGCGATATCCTGATAAATGAGGTGCTGTTCGACCCTCTACCACCATGCAAGGAAACCGACTGCGAATGGATCGAACTGTACAATCCCGGAAGCGAGTCCATTACATTGATCGGCTGGAATATCAGCGACAACAGTAAAAGCGACCGCATACCGCCACTGTCTATTGATCCCGGCGGTTTCGCCATCATCGCAGCTACGGCCAACTTCTCAGACAATTTCCCCGGCTGCAACTGCACAATAGTATTCATCGAAGATGGAAAGATAGGCAACGGGCTGAGCAATACCGGCGACTGCGTTATCCTGAGCGACAGCGCAGGAAACGTCATCGACGGATTCTCTTACGGCAACGACGATGCGACTGACTTGCCAAACTATAAAAAAGTCGCCGAAGGGCATTCGCTGGAGCGCTCGCCGGCGGGATGCGATTTCATCGACAACCCCAACCCCAGTCCCTGCCGCGGGCTGCTGCCGCCGACCCCTACCGTCTCACCCACACCATCGCCAACGCCCAGCGCCACGCCAACCGAACCACCTGCCGCTGCCGACCAGCCGCGCGGCAGCAGCCCCCCGGGACCGGAGGTAGCGGGAGCAACGGGTAAGTCGCAGGAACCTCAAAGAGACATGTGGCCTGCTATCGCCGCAGCGGAGGTTCTGGCGCTACTGGGCATCGTCTACCTGTTTGCCCAGCGGCTCAAGATGAAATCCCGATGATTGCCTTATCACAAGCAATTGGAATATAATTGACTGACCAATGTCACAGCCATCAGTAATAGCGATAGACGGTCCGGCAGCATCCGGCAAAAGCACAGTGGGTAAGCTGCTGGCCCGGAAACTGGGATACAGTTTCGCTGATACCGGAGCGATGTACCGCGCACTCACACTCGAGGCTCTCACGCGAGGCATCAAAGTCGACGATGAGGCGGAATTAACCAGGCTGGCGAACAGCACCGACATCCGCATCGTACCCGGCAACGATAGCCGCGTAACAGTCAATGGAAGGGATGTGACCGGAGAGATATATTGCGACGCGGTGGACAAATCCGTCTCACTGGTATCAAAGGTGGCCGTCGTGAGGGAAGTGCTTGTGGAGCGCCAGCGGTATCTGGCAAATGGCGGTGGAATTATAATGGTAGGGAGAGATATAGGAACAGTGGTCCTGCCTCAAGCCGAGCTCAAGATATATCTCGACGTCTCTATAGAGGAACAGGCGAGAAGGAGACAGAAGGATATCGTAGAGCGCGGGGAAAAAGCGGACTACGCATCGATCCTGGCCGACCTAAAGCGTAGGGATGAGATCGACAGCAAACGAGAGGTGGGCCCGCTGCGCCCCGCCGAAGACGCCGTGCGGATCGACACAGACAGGCTGAACGCGGGCGGCGTCGTGGCGGAAATCTTACGTATCATGGAGAAAAATTGATGCCCTGGTTTTATTATTGTGGAATATATCTGATACTCAAGCCTCTCCTGTTCATATTCAGCCGCTGTCGGGTCGAGGGGAAGGAGAACATCCCCCGCGAAGGGCCGCTCATCGTCGTGGCGAATCACCTGAGCAATACCGACCCGCCGATACTCTCCGCCTGCATCCCCCGCCGCATCGTCTTCATGGCAAAGGAGGAGCTGTTCCGGCATCCGGTATTCGGCCCGCTGACGCGCGGCTGGCACGCATTCCCCGTGCGCCGGGGCCGCCTCGACCTTGAGGCGCTGCGCAATGCGCAGGAGGTGCTGGACAAAGGCATGGTGCTGGGCATGTTCCCCGAGGCGATGAGGAGTTCCAACGCCCAAATGCAGCAAGGATACACCGGCGCAGCGCTGATCGCGCATAGGGGCAACGCGGTAATTCTGCCGGTAGGGATCACCGGTTCTCACAAGCTTGTCAAATACGGTTTCACCCTTCGCCGCCCCCGCGTGATAGTCAACATCGGTAAGCCCTTCACCCTGCCACCCGCCAAAGGCAAGCTGACCAAAGACCAGCTTGCATCCTCTATCGATATCATCATGAGACATGTCGCAGAGCTGCTGCCTGAAAGCTATCGAGGGTATTATGGAAATCATAAAGGCGGATGACATAGGATTCTGCACCGGTGTCAAACGCGCCATCGACATCATCGAAAAGGCCGGCCACGAGCTCGGTTCGATGCAAACGCTCGGACCTGTAGTGCATAACCAGCAGGTAGTGGACAAACTGGCCGCATCCGGTGTGGTTGCCATCGACAGCCTGGATCAGGCCTCGGGACATACTATTGCCGTCAGTTCTCACGGCGTCAGCCCGCAATTGCTGCAGGAAGCCAGGTCCCGCGGCCTGAGGATAATTGACACAACCTGTCCCTTCGTGCGCCGTGCCCAGTTGGCGGCACAGAAACTGGCAGGGGAGGGATATTCCGTCATCGTATTCGGCGAAACCAGCCACCCGGAAGTTCAGGGCGTGCTGGGATACGCAGGAAACAACGGACTGGCTACCGTAGAGATACCAGAGTTTGCGGGCATACCTAAGCAGGTGGGGTTGCTGTCGCAGACCACCCAGAGCTTCCCCGGATTCCTGAAATTCGTCTCCACCTTCATCGACAGGTACCTGGAAACCATACCCGAGATACGCGTTATCAATACCATCTGCAACGCTACCCGGCGACACCAGCAATCCGCCATCGAGCTTTCCAAACAGGTTGACCTGATGCTTGTCGTCGGTTCTCACCACAGTGCCAACACCCGGCGCCTGGCCGAGATCTGTTCCACGCTGGTGCCCACATACCACATCGAGACCGCAGATGAGATAGACGCATCGTGGTGGCAATCACTCAGCTCTCAGCGCATCGGCATCACCGCCGGCGCCTCCACACCCGATGACACGATCGCTGAAGTCATTTCATGTCTGAAAAAAGTAGCCATATGAGCAGGAGTCCATATTGGAGATAAACAAATTCGGTATTTATGTAAATATTAAGCAGTTGAAAGTAGTGCGCATCAATTCCCCATACCGGGTCCCGCAGCCGCCGGACTGGATATTCCTTACCCCGGAGGTCAATATGCCCCTTATCCGGATTCGGGATCTTGCCAGAACGAAGAATGTATGCAGCCAGGCAGATGCCATAGACTGGGCATAAGTTCCAGATGAATTATTTTCTCTATATTTATCGAGATTTATTATGGAGGTTCAAAAAGAAGACAAGATGTGGTATAATCCCAAATTACCGAAATTCTATCTAATCCAGAAAGGGGTCCTCAATGGGTAAAGAGCGCTGGATCGTCTGGTTCGAGGAAGTCGGCAAGGCAGATATCGCGCAAGTCGGTGGCAAGGGTGCCAACCTTGGCGAGATGACCAGGGCCCAGATTCCCGTGCCACCTGGATTCATCGTTACATCCCAGAGCTATTTCGACTTCTTGAAAAAATCAAACCTCGCAGAAAAGATCCGCCAGCTTCTCACCGATCTAGACCCCAACGCCAGCGAAAGGCTGCAGCAGATCGCCACCGAGATTAAGGATATGCTGAACTCGGCCCACATGCCACAGGAGATCGCCGACGAGATTGCCACTGCATACGCCAAGCTGGGAAGCGGTCCGGTGGCGGTACGCTCATCGGCCACCGCGGAGGACCTCCCTGAGGCTTCCTTCGCCGGACAGCAGCGCACCTTCCTGAATGTAATTGGGAAAGACGAAGTCATATCCGCAGTCCAGGGATGCTGGGCTTCGCTGTACGAGCCGCGGGCCATCTTCTACCGCATACACCAGGGTTTCGACCATTTCGCCGTTGGCATCGCGGTGCCGGTACAGAAGATGGTGCAGTCTGAGACCTCCGGCGTTATGTTCACCCTCGACCCCATAACCAGCGACCAGAGCAAGATAGTCGTCGAAGCCATCTATGGACTGGGTGAGGCGATAGTATCCGGCGAGATGACCCCGGACCTGTACGTGGTCAACAAACAGGATTTCAAGATCATTGATAAAAAACTGGCCAGACAGGTATGGCAGTTAACACGGAACACCGATGGATACAAGGATCCGGATAATGCCAACATAAAGGCACCTGTCGCACAGGAGATGCAATCGAAACAGAAGATAACCGACGAAGAGATAATAGCGCTGGCAAGGGTGGGTGCAAAGATCGAAAAGCATTACGCTTTCCCCCAGGATATCGAGTGGGCCAAAGAGGGTAATGATTTATTTGTAGTCCAGACTCGCCCGGTCACAACTATCAAAGAAGCTGGTAAGCAAAAAGCGATAGTCGACACGGAAGTAACGCCACTGCTGACAGGCTCGCCGGCTAGCCCGGGATTCGCCTCCGGGCCGGTAAAGATTATAAGCAGCGCCAACCAGATAGATAAAGTGCTCCAGGGCGATGTTTTAGTTTCCGAGATGACAACTCCGGACTACGTTCCAGCCATGAAGCGGGCCGCTGCCATAGTCACCGACCGCGGCGGACGCACCTGCCATGCCGCCATCGTAAGCCGCGAGCTGGGCATCCCCTGCGTGGTGGGCACAGAGAATGCAACTCAGATATTGAGCAACGAGCAGATAGTCACTGTCGATGGCAGCGAAGGCAAAGTATACGACGGCAAACTGGTTTTAGAGACAGCGGAAACGGTTGCCGCTAAACCCAGGGGATCTCTTAAAACCAAGACTAAACTCTACGTAAACCTGGCAGAGCCAGAGCTGGCAGATACTGTCGCCGCACGTGATGTCGACGGCGTGGGGCTGTTGCGTGCCGAATTCATCGTCGCACACATCGGGGAGCACCCCCGCCACCTTATAGAACAGGGACGCGGTGAAGAGTTCGTCAGCCGGCTGACCGAAGGCGTTACCAAATTCGCCAGAGCCTTCAACCCACGCCCGGTAGTCTACCGCACCACCGACTTTAAAACCAATGAGTACCGCAACCTCAAGGGTGGCGAGGCGTATGAGGCACTGGAAGAGAACCCGATGATCGGATATCGCGGCTGCTCGCGGTACGTCAAAGAGGCAGACCTGTTCAAGATGGAAATCGAGATGGTCAAACGGGTGCGATCGCAGTACAACAATCTGTGGATCATGCTGCCTTTTGTCAGGACGGTGCCCGAGCTGACACGCCTGATACGGGTGATTAAGGACGAAGGGCTGCGCCCATCGGATACCTTCAAGATATGGATGATGGTCGAGGTACCATCCAACATATTCCTCATTGAAGAATTCCTCGATACGGGCGTCAATGGTATCTCCATCGGCTCTAACGACCTGACTCAGCTAACACTGGGAATCGATCGGGACAATCCCAAGCTGGCAGATGAGTTCGATGAGAGAAATCCGGCAGTCCTGCGAGCGATGGAATCGGCTATAAAAGCCTGCGCCAAGAGAGGGGTCACCGCCTCCATCTGTGGACAGGCGCCATCGGTTTACCCCGAAATCACCGAGAAGTTGGTGAAATGGGGAGTAACCTCGATATCGGTGAGCCCGGACGCTATCGACAGCACCAGGGAGATAATAGCCCTTGCAGAGGCCAAGACCAACGGAAGATCGATATGGAAGCGCATGGTCAAAGTATCGCGCTAGCTGGTAATTAGGCATGCTTTTGAGTTAGAATAGAATATGGAATGTCTTTGAAACTGACCGATGTTGACAAAATAATTGCTGAATATCAAGAGGACAAGAGCGCCCTAATACAGATACTCCTCAGGATCCAGAAGGGAAACGGCTGGCTCCCTCAGGGTGTTTTATTGAAGCTGAGCCGCAGGTTGGGCGTACCCCTGAGCCAGATTTATCACATAGCTACGTTCTATAAAGCCTTCAGCCTGTCCCCGCGTGGCCGCCATTCCGTCTGCGTATGTATGGGTACAGCCTGCCACGTTCGCGGCGCGCCACGCCTGCTGGAGAAGGTAATGGGAGCACTGGACATCGTACCCGGTCAGACCAGCCCCGACCAGAAATTTACCCTGAACACAGTCAATTGCCTCGGCTGCTGTGCTATGGGTCCGGTGATGATGGTCGACGGTGAATACCATGGCGACCCCCATCCCAAAGAGATAAGGAATATCATCGC
This sequence comes from uncultured Dehalococcoidales bacterium, assembly GCA_964428725.1. Lineage (GTDB taxonomy): Bacteria > Chloroflexota > Dehalococcoidia > E44-bin15 > E44-bin15 > CAYRYW01. Next base: position 96,717 of record CAYRYW010000003.1, on the reverse strand, counting down.
GAGATGCGATTAGAGAGGTAATATGCCGCTACTTAAGTCGTCTGCCGACCTCGAAAGATTGAGGCAGAAACTGATATCCGCCAGGAACCCTGACAGGCCATGCGTTGCTATATGCTCAGGTACTGCCTGCCATGCCTATGCCAGCGAGGGGACGACGAATGCCTTCGCCACAGAGATCGAGAGGCGAGGCTTGAATGGCAAAGTGGATATCCGTCGCACCGGGTGTCACGGCTTCTGTGAGCGAGGTCCGATCGTTGTCATATTGCCGCAAGAGACCTGCTACCTGAGCGTTAAACCTGAAGACGTCCCCGAAATAGTCGAACAGACTCTGGTAGGCGGTAAGCTGGTCGAGCGGCTGCTATACAAGGGCGACAACGGAGAAGAAATTGCCCGCGAAGGTGATATACCCTTCTACAAGCACCAGAGTCGCATCGTCTTCGGTAACAACCGCCTCCTTGACCCCAAGAGCATCGACGACTACATAGCGCTGGGCGGCTACTCATCTCTGTCAAAAGCCCTATTCGAGATGAGCCCCGAAGGTGTACTGGAGATGGTCAAGAGAGCCAACCTCCGTGGCCGCGGTGGGGGAGGCTTCCCTGCCGGGACGAAGTGGGAGACTACCCGCAACGCTCCCGGAAAAACAAAATACGTTATTGTCAACGCTGATGAAGGTGACCCGGGCGCTTATATGGACCGCAGCCTGCTGGAGGGCAATCCCCATAGCGTAATCGAGGGACTCATCATCGGCGCTTATGCCATCGGCTCACATGAGGGCTACGTTTACGTTCGACAGGAGTACCCGTTAGCTGTGGAGAATTTGACGATAGCCCTTAAGCAAGCGCGCGAATACGGTCTGCTGGGTAAAAAAATACTCGGCACGAAGTTCGACTTCGATGTCAGCATCCATTGCGGTGCCGGGGCATTCGTATCCGGCGAATCCAGCGCCCTCATGACCGCCATAGAGGGCAAAGTGGGCGAGCCGCGACCGAAGTATATACGCACCGCCGTCAGCGGAATCAGGGATAAGCCAAGCAATCTGAACAACGTTGAGACGTGGGCCAATGTACCGCTGATAATCGACAGAGGGAACGGCTGGTTCGCCGGCATAGGTACGAAAGGAAGTAAGGGGACCAAGATCTTCTCGCTGGTAGGAAAGGTTAAAAATACTGGCCTGGTCGAAGTGCCGATGGGTACATCGCTGCGCCGCATCATATTCGATATCGGCGGCGGCATACGGGACGATAAAAAGTTCAAGGCAGTTCAGACCGGAGGCCCTTCGGGTGGCGTGTTGCCGGAAAGCCTGCTCGACCTCCCGGTGGATTTCGACGAACTCACCAAAGCGGGATCGATGATGGGTTCCGGCGGCATGATAGTCATGAGCGAGGACGATTGCATGGTGGATGTGGCCCGCTACTTCCTCAACTTCCTCTCCAGCGAGTCGTGCGGCAAATGTGTGCCCTGCCGTGAGGGCATCCGCCAGATGCTGGAAATCCTGAACAGGATAAGCAATGGCAGGGGCAAACCGGGCGACATCGAGCTGCTGGAGGAAATCTCTGACGTAGTTCAAAACACTTCGCTGTGCGCGCTGGGCCAGACGGCACCGAACCCGGTACTCAGCACGATCAAATACTTCAGGGACGAGTATGAAGCCCACATCAAGGACAGGCGATGCCCCGCTGGCGTATGCAAGGAACTGATTTCATTCTACATTTTACCGGACAGGTGTCAGGCATGTCAGATCTGCGCCAGGGAATGCCCGGTCAATGCGATATCCGGCGGCAAGGATGTGGTCCACATCATCGACCAGCATGCCTGCATCAAATGCGGAACGTGCCTTGACGTATGTCCGCCCAAATTTGCAGCGGTAATCAGGCTGTCCGGTGAGCCACTGCCGCCGGCTCCGCCTCCCGATACAGCAGTAAAGCGCAGTAAGAAAGCATAGATATGAAACAGGACAAAGAGTTCACCCTGACCATCGACGGCAAGCAGGTCACAGCAAGCGAGGGTATGACCATACTGGATGCCGCTCGCCATGCTGACATCGATATACCAACGCTGTGCAACCACGATAAGCTGACGCCCTATGGTGCCTGCCGCATCTGCACCGTGGAGATATCCAAAGGGGGACGCAAAAGGCTGGTGACCTCCTGCGTATACCCGGCCGAGGCCGGTCTGGTCGTAAAAACGAGAACCCCTCAAATCGATAAGTACCGCAGGCTGCTGCTGGAGCTTATGATGGCTTCATCCCCGGCCAAAACCATAAAGGATATGGCACAGCAGCAGGGGCTGACCAAACCCAGGTTCATCGCCGAGAAAACCAACTGCATACTCTGCGGCCAGTGCGTGCGCTATTGCAACGAGATCAAAAAGGCCAACGCCATCGGATTCGTGGGGAGAGGCATTGAACGCCGCGTGGTATTCTTCCCTGAGATTGCCTCCAAGGTTTGCGCCAGCTGCCGCGAGTGCTTCAGCCTGTGCCCTACAGGCAAACTGCCTTCGGAGACCGATGGCGTCTCTTTCGACAACCTGTCGCTGGAAGATTTCCTTACTGCCAGTCACAGCACACAGTGATACAGAAGCGGGAGGGCACAAGCATGACCACGCCACCATTCATGCGTAATGTCCATCACGACATTCGTCTCAGGCTCGAAGAAGAAGAGGAGTCCCTGTCACCCAATGCCGCCAGAAGCCAGCTGTCACGTGGAAGGGAGCGGAGTGAAGAGCCATGCCCACTGCGCACCGAGTTCCAGCGGGACCGGGACCGCATCATACACTGCAAATCATTTCGGCGGCTCATGCATAAGACTCAGGTTTTCATCGCCCCTGCCGGGGATCACTACAGGACGCGTCTGACCCACACCCTGGAGGTTTCGCAGATCGCGCGGACCATCGCCCGTGCCCTGAACCTGAATGAGGACCTCACTGAGGCTATTGCCCTTGGACATGATCTGGGTCACACGCCATTCGGACATATGGGCGAAGAAGTGCTCAATGAACTGCATCCACGGGGATTCCGTCACAACGAGCAGAGCCTGCGGATAGTTCAATCGCTGGAAAACGACGGCAATGGCCTTAACCTTACATATGAGGTGCGGGACGGGATTTTGAATCACTCCAAGCCGCGGGACGGAATTATCAAAAGGCAGGGAGATACAGCCGCCACCCTAGAAGGGCAGATATGCAGCATCGCCGACGCCATCGCCTACATAAACCACGACATCGACGATGCCATAAGGGCGGGCATAATCTCGGAGACGGACCTGCCACGCAACGCCTCTGCCATCCTGGGCAACTCCCATCGGCAGCGTATCAATACGCTGGTGTCCGATGTCATCGAATATTCCTGGCCGGTCACCACTGGTAGCCAAACGAGCCCGCTTATCGGGATGACCGCAGAGGTGTACAGGGCGGCGAACGACCTGCGGGATTTCCTGTTCCGTGAGGTGTACCAGCGTAAATCGATCCAAGAGGAAGACACCAGGGTGAGACGCCTGCTGGGAATGCTGTATGAATATTATAAGCAGCATCCCGAAGAGCTGCCGCCAAAATACATTAAGACACTGCCAGTCGACAAACGATCTGACGACCTGCAGGACAGGATCGTCGATTACATATCAGGGATGTCAGATCGCTACGCTGTGGAGGCATTCCATGCCCTGTTCCCCACAGGTCCGAGTCAACCATGAGCACGATAGATGAGGTAAAACAGAGGCTCGATATTATCGACGTCATCTCAGATTACGTCTCACTCAAGAAAGCGGGACGCAATTTCAAAGCACTATGCCCGTTCCATAACGAGAAGACCCCTTCCTTCTTCGTCTTCCCCGAACGCCAGACCTGGCACTGCTTCGGCAGCTGCGGCATCGGTGGAGACATGTTCTCATTCGTAATGAGGAAGGAGGGCGTCGATTTTGGAGAGGCGCTGAGGATGCTGGCGGATCGAGCCGGGGTTAAGCTGGTATCGCGCCAGCACGAACAGAAAAAGGCGGAGGAATGGGACAAGCTTTACCTGATAAACGAGGAGGCTGCCCACTTCTATCACCGATTGCTCATTGAGGATGGACGTTCTGCAGCCGCCCGCGATTATTTGAGCAAGCGTGGAGTCGCAGACGAAACTATCAAGGCATTTGAACTGGGATTCAGCCCCGATAGCTGGAACGCACTGCATCTGCATCTGAATGGCAAAGGATACACTACAGGCGACATGACAAAGGCAGGATTGATCGTTGAAAAGGAGGGCAACAAACCCCACGACCTGTTCCGCAATCGAATAATGATACCCATCCACAACGAACATGGCAGGGTGGCTGGATTTGGGGCTCGCACCCTGGGTGGCGACCAGCCGAAATACCTGAATTCGCCGCAGACAGCTGTATTCGATAAGAGCGGCCTGCTTTACGGGCTGGATAAAGCTAAAAACTCCATACGTGAACATGACCTGGCGATAATCGTCGAGGGATACATGGACGTGATCACCGCTCACCAGCATGGCTTCAAAAATGTGATTGCCCCCATGGGCACCTCGCTAACGGAGAAACAAATTGGTATAATAAAGCGCCTGACCAGGAAAATGGCCCTGGCACTGGATGCCGACGCTGCCGGCGAACAGGCAACCCTGCGCGGGCTGGAAATTGCGCGGCAAGCGCTTAGGGAAAAGACCTCGTCCGCGGAGCGTGATTGGATGGGAAGCGACACCAGGCTGGAGGGGGAACTGAAGGTTATCACCGTACCGACCGGGAAAGACCCTGATGAGGTCATAATGAACGACCCTGAAGGCTGGAGCAAACTTGTCTCTGAAGCCGTGCCGGTAATGGACTACGTTTTCCATGCAGTCTGTTCCAGATTCGATCTCAGCAGCGACAGGGGGAAATCGGCTGCGGCAGCTCACCTGCTGCCCATCATATCCGAGGTCCCCGACAATATAGAGCGCGAGCTCTTCCTCAGGCGCCTCAGCCGAGCTATAGGGGTGGATGAAAAAACCCTGGCAGGCGAGGCAGCGCGTATAAAACCTGCAGTAAAAGCTAAGTCAAAAGAGAACATAACGGTATCAGTTAGCCAATCACTGGTACACCATACGGAGGAATATTGTCTGGCACTACTTTTACAAAATCCATGGTTGCGGGAACAGAGCGTGGCGCTCTCGCCGGAGCATTTCGAGGGCACCGCCAATCGCGAGCTGTTCATCGCCTGGGTGAACAATCCGAATGCGGAGACATTCCGCGACACGCTGGATTCTACCCTGCAGGAGCATCTGGATATGCTGGTGAAGAAGACACTGCCACCGGCAACCCAACGGGAGATGGAAACAGCTCTGGCTGACTGCACCCGGCGCCTGTGGGAACAGAGGTTGCGTCGGATCAAAACGCTGGAAGAGATTCTCCTCTCTGAGGTAGAATCGGAGGGCGACGCCAACATTATCAGGGAACAGGTGCAGGTCCTGCTTCAGAGGTCACTGGAGCCCACTAGTCAGCTTAAAGAAATATTCGAGAAGTCAAAACGGGAAGGGAGAGGTGTACATCGTTGACCAGTGACGAAAATGAAAACCTGAATAAATTGCTGCACCGCAAGAAGGGCAAGGACGAGCTGAACGAAGCGCCTGACATCCGTCCAGAGCACGCATATCACTCACTTGCCGACATATACGCGGCTTTCTCCGGTAGCGACGCAGTGCTCGAAGAGAGTAAAACACGCCACAACTGGCCGGAGCATGATATCGCTGATTATGTAGAGGAAGATGTCCCCGAGCACGACCTTGAGGCAGACATTGACCTGCAGCATGCGCTGGAGCTTGAAGAACAGGACGTTATCGATGATCCGGTTCGCATGTACCTTAGAGAGATTGGAAACGTTTCCCTGCTAAACGCCAACGATGAAAAGGTTCTGGCAAGGAAAATGGAACGCGATCGCCATATAAAGAAGATCAAGAGCGAATGGATCGAACGTTACGGCACACCCCCATCAGCCACCGATGTAATGATAACCATGCTGGAGAAGCTGTGCCAGTCTGATCGTCTTATCGAAGCACTGGAGAAGAAGTTGAGCATTACTCCTGCTGACAGCCTCGGCGACCGTATCTCGGCCCCCTTATTCCGTGAAGTGGCCGATAACCCCATAGATCCACAGCTTCTAGCAGATATCGCTACAGAGTTAAACGGCACGCCGGCGTCGTTGAGCGAGGACATAATCGATCTATCGCTCAACAGCGGACTGCTGCCACCCGCAGTGCTTAAAACCATTGAGGGCAAAACCATATCCGAGGTGAATCAGATGGTTTCCTCTCCTGATTTCATTATGCAACTGCAATCGAAGGAAAGGGAACTTGCAGCCCATCTGGAGATGATCGCAAAGGAGGCTGGCAAGTCGGAGAAGCATCTGACAGAGGCTAACCTCCGCCTGGTAGTAAGCGTTGCCAAGAAATACATCGGACGGGGCATGTCTCTCCTTGACCTGGTACAGGAAGGGAACATAGGGCTCATCAGGGCTGTGGAAAAATTCGATTATCGGAAAGGATATAAATTCAGCACCTACGCCACCTGGTGGATCCGGCAGGCGATCACCAGATCTATCGCCGACCAGGCGCGCACCATCCGCATACCGGTACACATGGTGGAGACCATCAACAAGCTGCTGCGAATCAGCCGCCGCCTGGTGCAGGAACACGGACGGGAACCGACCAGCGAAGAGATCGGTCACGGCATGGAGGTGACTCCGGAGAAAGTGCGGGAGATAATTAAGGTCTCACAGGAACCGGTGTCGCTGGAAACCCCTATAGGAGAGGAAGAGGATAGCCATTTAGGCGATTTCATTGAAGACCGCAGCGCGCTGCCCCCACCCGACGCTGCCTCCCATCAACTGCTCAAGGAACAGATTGACGAGGTTTTATCCACCCTGAATGCGCGCGAGCGGCGGGTGCTCCAGCTCAGGTTCGGTTTGGAGGACGGCCGCAGCCGCACCCTGGAGGAGGTCGGTCGCGAGTTCGGCGTCACCCGGGAACGCATACGCCAGATTGAAGCCAAGGCGCTGAGGAAGCTACGGCATCCCAGCCGCTCGAAGAAACTCAAGGACTATATCGATTAGGCTCAGAGATATCAGGCTCAGCAAAAACCTCATCAGAACCCCTGTCCTCGCCTTGGGCACCATCTTCGCCTTCTTGCTTTTATTTGCGGGGATATTCGCCTATTTTATCACCGGCGACGCACCTGTTGACACCTGGAGCCATGAATGGATATTACCCAGCGACGAAGACTCAGCATCACTGGATAAGAAGATCGACGATTTGAGGGAGAGGATAGAACAGGCTGATTCAGGCGAGATGTTCAGCCTGAATATAAGCCAAGAGGAAGCCACATCCAAGCTCCACTGCCTCTGCCGTGACGGAAACATATCGCTGAATATGAAAAATCCCCAGATATATTTTCACGACGGCATGATTCAGGCCTTTGTCAAGATGGACGTGCTCATCGACATAGAGGTTGCGTTCGAGGTTCAAATGTTAGTAGAGGGCGGGAAGCTCAACTCCATCCCGCAGAAACTGTACCTGGGTAAAATCCCCATACCCAGATCTGTGGTCGACACGGTGGTTACCGCGCTAGAACGCGAGTTCGAGAAGCAGGGGGAAGAGATGACCATCGACCTCTATGATATCGATATAGACACCGGTTTTATGATCGTTACACTCGTGAAGAGGTAACATCAGCGGAACATCGATCCCAGCATCCCCGGTCCCTTTCCCCGCGCCATCATCTTCATCAGCTTGCGAGTCTGACGGAACTGGTTCAGCAGCTGATTGACATCCTGAGTGCTTGTGCCGCTGCCACGGGCGATACGGCGCCTGCGGTGGCCATCGATGATCTCGGGGTTGTGCCTCTCCTCCCGCGTCATCGACAGGATGATAGCCTCGATCTTCTTAACCTTACCATCGTCGATGGAGTCCTTCGCCTTGCCTGCGAGTGACGATAGCCCGGGAATCATATCGATCAACTGGCTCAGCGGCCCCATCTTTTGCATCTCCCGGAGCTGCTCCATGAAATCCTCCAGATCGAAGGTGGCATGGCGCATCTTCTCGCCAAGCTGCCTGGCACGCTGCTCGTCGAAAGTCTTCTCAGCCTTCTCTATCAGCGTGAGCATGTCGCCCATCCCCAGTATGCGGGAGGCCAGCCGGTCAGGATGGAACGCCTCGAGTTCATCCGCCTTCTCGCCGATACCGATATACTTGATCGGTACCCCAGTAACCGACTTTACAGAGAGCGCAGCTCCACCACGCGCGTCTCCATCCATCTTGGTCATGATGAGGCCGGTCAGCCCCAGCCGAGCATGAAACTCCTGCGCCGCCCGCACCGCATCCTGCCCGGTCATGGCATCCACCACCAGCAACACCTCCTGCGGCTTGAACTCCGCCTTAATCTCTTCCACCTCCTGCATCATCTCCTCATCTATGTGCAACCGCCCGCCAGTGTCTGCAATGACCCAGTTCGCGGCCAGCTCCATGGCACGTTTGAGGGCGTGGGAACACAACGCTGCGGGTTTCGCTGACGTATCTTCACGATAAACCGGTATGCCGAGCTGGCCGCCCAGTACGGAAAGTTGCTCGACGGCGGCCGGCCGCCTCAGATCGGCGGCAATCAGCAGTGGCCTCTGGCCCGATTTTTTAAGATGCAACGCCAACTTGGCAGCAGTGGTCGTCTTGCCCGATCCCTGCAGCCCGACGAGCATCACCCTTGTTGGAGGCTGGCTCGACGGCACCATGCGACTGGCGGTGCCCCCCAGCATGGATGTCAGCTCTTCGTTGACTATCTTGACAACCTGCTGTGTCGGCGTCAGGCTTTCCAGCACCTGGCTGTCCATCGCCCTCTCCTTAAGCTTCGATATGAAGTCTTTGACGACCTTGAAGTTTACGTCGGCCTCGAGCAAGGCCAGGCGCACCTCCCGCAATGCCTCATCGATATCCTTCTCGCTGAGCCTGCCCCTGTTCCCCAGCTTCTTGAAGATGGTATTCAGCTTTTCGGAAAGCGTTTCAAACATCGATCCACCATGCCATCATTCTAAGTGCACAAGCGACAGTTATCAAGGTGTCGCATCTTCTCAGAATACATTCCGATGCTGAGGACAGTCATGGTGTCAGGCGATGGACTGCGGCACAAACGACCGTAAATCGACGGCAGTGTGATAGAATATTACTGTGCGCGGTCAGGGAGTCGTTTCATGACATCGATCACGTTTTACGGCGGCGTAAACGAGATCGGCGGCAACAAGATACTGCTGGAGAGCAACGACAGGCGAATCTGGCTCGACTTCGGCATGAGCTTCCGGCAATCCGATCTCTATTTCGATGACTTCCTTCAGCCGAAGCGTTATAACGGCGTGGTCGATTTCCTGGAGATGGGCCTGCTCCCGGTGATGCCCGACATGGGTGGCCTCTATCGACAGGATTACCTGTCGCATGCCGACATGCACGTCGATCCCGAACCCGCATACGATGCCGTGTTCCTCAGCCACGCCCATGCCGACCATGCCAACTACATACATTTCCTGCGCAGCGATATCCCCATCTATGCTTCCGACGTGACGAAGCGCATACTATCAGCGATGGAGGAAACCGCTGGCAGCGGCGGTTTCTGCGAATTCACCTTCCTCAAGGAGACCTTCAAGCTGAGGCCGGACGCGAAGGGGACAGGCTTAACCCGGGTCAAAGGCGAGGAAGCGAAGATCGGGCGGGAGTTCCACGGGCTTAACCATGGCGAGCGGATAACCATCGGTGATATGGAAGTCGAAACAGTCCCGGTGAACCATTCCATCCCCGGAGCGTGCGGCTACCTGATCCACACGTCCGACGGGGTCATAGCGTACACCGGCGACCTGCGGTTCCACGGCTACGGCAGTGAATTGACCAGGGCTTTCGTGCAGCGGGCTGCAGCCTGCGAACCCATCGCTCTCATCTGCGAAGGCACCCGTATCGATCAGGATGAAAGTCATACGGAGCAGGATGTCCTTGAGAGCGTGGGTAAGGTGGTGAGAGCGACAAAAAATCTGGTCATCGCCAACTACCCGTGGAAGGATGCCGAGCGGCTGCGCAGCTTCTACGAGGTCGCCAGGGCCAGCGGACGTAAGCTGGCGCTGAGCCTGAAGCAGGCCTACCTGCTGAATAAGCTGCATGGCAGCGACTCGGGGGTACCCCTGCTGGATGATGACCACATTGCAATATACGTAGACCGCAAGAGCTGGGGACTAATAACCAAGGCGGACCTTACGGCCTTCCCCGAAAACATCGTTAAACAGGACTACAGCTCATGGGAACGAGAGTTCCTCGACCGCCGCAATAGCGTAACCTGCGATGATATACATCGCAATCAGGGGGACTTCATCGTCCGCGTGGATTTCTTCGACCTCACCGACCTGATCAATATCCGTCCGCATGAAGGGTCCAGCTATATCTGGTCCAAGACAGAGCCGTTCGACGAGGAGGGGGTCATCGAGCAGTCCAAGGTGGAGAACTGGCTGAAGCACTTCGGGCTATTCCCGTATGAGAAAGCCCACGTATCCGGCCACGCGTCCGGCCCGGAGATTATAGAACTCATCGAGAAGATTAAGTCGAATGTGGTTTTCCCCATCCATACGCAACAACCGCAACTTTTTGTTGCACCGAACGGGACGCGGGTAGAGACGCCGGAGACAGGCAAACGATACACTTTATGAGGTCGTGCGATTGATCCCGATAAAGCTTACGCTGGTAAACTTCATGCCCTATCGTCAGGCCAGCCTGTCATTCGACGGCATACATATAGCCTGCCTGTGCGGCAATAATGGTAACGGGAAATCGTCCCTGCTGGATGCCATCACCTGGGCGCTGTGGGGCAAATCCCGCGCCAGGAGCGACGACGACCTGATACACCAGGGACAGGCGGAGATGTCGGTGGAGCTAGAGTTCAGCTTGTCGCGTCAGACATACCGGGTGATACGCAAGCGCTCGAAGCCAAAGCCCAGCCGGCCCGGTCGCTCGCTACTCGACTTCCAGTTAGACACAGGTCAGGGCTATAAATCGATCGCCGGCAACACCATCAGCGAAACTGAGAGGAAAATAGTCGAGACGCTGCGCATGGACTATGACACCTTCGTCAACAGCGCCTATCTGGTGCAGGGCCACGCCGATGAGTTTACCAGGGCACAGCCAGCGAAGCGCAAGGATGTGCTGTCCAGCATCCTCGGGCTGTCACGCTACGACGAGCTCGAGCTGCGTGCCAGAGAGCGCGCCAGAAAGGCCGAAAAGGAACGCCGTGAACTCGAGTATGCCATATCCGTCATCGACGAGGAGCTGTGCCACCGGAGCGGGTACGAGGAACGGCTGAAGCAGGTGGAGCAGGACCTGGCTGAACTTGTCGCGGCGCAGCGGGATAAAACGGATAAGCTCAACGCGCTCACGAGGCAGCAGAATATCTATGACCTGAAAACCGAACAGCGGTCCCGGATCCAGGCGGATATCGGGCAGACGAAGCAGTTGATGTCCACGCTGGAGGAACAGTTGCGGCAGCGTCGCTTAAAAATCGACGGCTACGATAAGGTCATGGCGAAACATGAGGCGGAAAGCTCCAGGATCAGGCATAAGTTAAACCAGATATCCAGCTACGAATCACGGTTACAGGCAAAGCGGGAGGAGCTTGAGCGTATATCCAACGAGATGCACGAGTTATCCGCAAGCAAAGAGCGCCTTAAGAATGATATGAGTGAGTTGAAGGAAAAGATCGTCATGCTATCGCAGGAAGGGGCGAACTGCCCGCTATGCGAACGTGAACTTGACCCGCAGAGCCGCCAGAGAACTATCGATAACTACGAGAGACAGGGGCAGGAGAGAAAGCTATTGTTCCGCTCCAGCGAGGAACGCTACCGCAGCCTGGAAAAGGACGCCACCAGCCTGAGACACGACATCGCTCAGATGGAGCGGGAGATGACCAGGGAACGAATCGAGTGGGAACGACTGGCGGCGTCAATGGACCGGGAACACAGCGAAGCACAGAAGGCGCTACCCGCAGAGCGCCAGGCGGCTCAGGACATAGAACACAACCTCGAAAATTTGCGGCAGAGGATTGCGGATGGGCAGGGTAGCCTGGAAACCCTGCACCAGGAACTGGTCGCGCTGCCACAACTGGAAAGCGAACTGGGTCACGCGCAAAAAGCTCTGGAGGACCTGGAAAAGAGGCAGGCGGCGATCCAACAGGACCTGGGTGCCATACAGGCTCACCTGGAGCGATGCACAGCACGCGAGATCGAAAAGAAGCAGAAGTCGACACAACTACAGACCACAGCCATGGAAGAGGAGATATATCTGATGCTGACGGAAGCCTTTGGCAAAAAGGGCATCCAGGCGATGCTTATCGAGAATGCGTTACCCGAAGTGGAGGAGGAAGCCAACAGGCTGCTGGCGCGCATGACCGACAACCGAATGCACGTCCGTCTGGAAACACAGCGGCCGGGCAAGACAAAGGGTGGAGAACCGGCGGAAACGCTGGATATCAACATATCCGATGAGATCGGCACCCGTCGCTACGAGATGTATAGCGGCGGCGAGGCGTTCCGCATCGATTTCGCGCTCCGTATTGCCCTGTCCAGGGTGCTGTCGCGAAGGGCTGGCTCCCCGCTGCCAATACTGATCGTAGATGAGGGTTTCGGCTCGCAGGACACGGCCGGCCGCGAGCGCCTGGTGGAAGCTATCATATCTGTCCAGGATGACTTCGAGATGATACTGGTGATAAGCCATATCGACGAGCTTAAGGATGTGTTCCCCATCAGGATAGAGGTCACCAAGACAGCGCAGGGCTCGAGTATCGAGGTTAGCCAGGGTTGACAAAACAGTAATTTTATGTTATTTTATACTAAATTAGAGTTACTGGGTCTTTTTAAACCGTAAGGAGAGCGGTGATAGTGATGACCACCGGAATAGATGTTACGGTAAAAAAGCGGGAGCCGATGGTGGTTGCCAGCCTCGCTATAAAGGGGCCATACAACCAGATCGGAGAGGCCTTCGGCAAGCTCTACGGCTGGATATCAAAAAAAGGCTATATTCCAGCAGTGCCCCCGGTGGTCGTGTTCTTCAATGATCCCAAGCAAGTAGCTGAGGATGAACTGCTCTGGGAGCTGAGATGCCCCGTTGCCGGCTTTGCGGAGGCTGGTGAACCGGACGAGGAAGGGTGCGGCTTCAAGCTGGTGGAGGAGTGCACTATAGCCTCGCTGGTACACAAGGGTCCCGTAGACGAAATCTGGATTACCTACCAGGCTCTCAAGGGATGGATTTCAAGCAACGGATACGACATCGTTGGACCCCCTGAAGAGGCTTATCTGGCCAAGTCGGAGGATACCCCCCCGGGCGAGACCCTCACAGAAATAAGGTTCCCGGTACACAAAAAATAGAACCTGAATCAGCGATGGTGGAGAGATCCTTTTATCCCCCACACTGTAACTAAGGATTGATTTATTACGGCGGCACCAATGGCGATCGAGGTTACCATCAAGCAGACCGAGCCGCGGACAGTGGCATTCATCGCTATGCGGGGTTCCTATGACCAGATCGGGACGGCCTTCCCCAGGCTCTACCGGTGGCTGGCACAGAAGGGTTACGGATTCGTTGGCCCGCCCACAGGTGTCTATTTCAACAGTCCGAAAGATGTTGCGAAGGAAGAGCTTACTTGGGAGCTGCAATGCCCCATAATGAACAACGTGTCGCTATGCAAGCCGGATGCCAGCGGTTGCGGCATCAAGCACGTTGATTCTATCGAGGTAGCTACCGCAATACATATAGGCCCTTTCAACAAAGTCGGCGCGACGTATGAGATGCTGTCAGAGTGGGTTAACTCCAATGGCTACTGCGTCGCCGGGCCGTCTCAAGAGGTATATCTATCCGACCCGGCAATCACCCCTGAAGCAGAACGCATCACCGAGGTTCGCCTGCCAATTAAGCGAACCGGCCACTAGTTGTGATATCGTCAGATTCACCTGCGCCCCTCACTCGCCATTCGATACAGCCTCCAGGGCAGACTTCCGCCGTTCGAACCCACAGGCCATCATCCTCAGATGCGCGAATCAGTTCAGGAATTGCATCCGCCGCCAGAATCCCTAAGCTCGCCAGCGCCCGCGCCGCTGCGCCGCTCAGGTCATTACCGTCACCGCCCGGCACATCGATAAGGGCTGGTATCACCGCAGCGTTACCGATGTATTCCAGGCACATGATAACCAAGTAGCGCACCTCAGGGTCCCTGTGGTTAGCCTCAATACTACCTGAGGCTTGCCGTAAACCATGAGTATGACTGACTATCGATTCCCAGATGATTTAAATTACTTAATATGAGGATGGTGGAGCAGCGTCCTTGCCCTCCAGTTTGCGCAGCGCCTCGGATGCGCAGGAGCGCACCCACTTGTTATTCTCTTCATTGTTCTTCGTCTTGGTGAGATGCGGTATGGCCGCTTTATCACCGATGTTTCCCAGGGCTTCAGCAGCACCGGAACGCACGTACATATCCATATCATCCAGCATCTCGATGAGCTTGGGCACCGCCTTTGCCGACTCCGCCCCGATCTCCCCCAGCGCCACAGCAGCACCGAACTTCAGGTGGCTGTCATCCAGCGCTTTTATCAGGTGAGGCACAGCATCCCCTGCAGCAGGGCCGATCCTACCCAGCGCCGCAGTTGCATTACGCCGAAAATCCTTATCATTGCTGGTTAACGCTTCGATGAGCAAAGAAACCGCATCCCTAGAAGCAGGTCCCATGGCACCCAGCGCCCCTGCAGCGCTGTTCCTCACGTGCCAGTCATCCTTTAACGATTTCATCAAGAATGGAACCGCTGACGGATCCCCTATCTTCCCCAGAGACACAGCTGCCCCGTTGCGCACGTACTCGTCGTCATCCTCCAGTGCAGCGATCAGGGCAGGCACAGCCGCCCTTGTCGCCGGGTTCGCGCTTCCAGCGATATGCGAGGCTGCCTTTTGGCGCTCTGCCTTATCCTCGTCTTTGAGCGAGTCGATGTATTCGGTGAGCGCGGACTTCTCCGCCAGCTTGCCCAGCTCCTCGGCCGCACGCTGCCGCACGTCCGGGTCTTTATCCTTCAGCGCCCCGATTATGGCGGAGACGGCTCCATCGGTGCCGATCTTGGCCAGTGCCATGACCGCGTTCTCGCGCACCGTCGGGCTCTTATTATCGAGCTCCTCTATGTATTTGCGTATCTTATCCTCAAGAACCATCCCGCCACCTTTAAGAATCGATATCGAAACAGTCCGTTATCGCCAGAGTTAGACTGCCCGTATGCTACACATATTCTACACCTGAGGCGAACCGGAATCGACGGTTGCTCTCTGCATGCCCCCGGACGAATATTTTTCAGCCTTCTTGCCCAGCCATGGCACCAGTACCCGCTCACCACGATAGGCTTTAACCATGAGTATGACCCATGCGACCAAACCGAGAAGGCCGAGCAAAGACAGCAAAACCATGAACAATATGCCAAGGTACGGCACCCTCAGCAGCGCCCACAGGATGACACACGCGATGGTGAATCCCCCAAACAGAAGTATAGACTGCATGGCGTGAAAGCGGACAAAATCGCGTTGCCTATCGGCATAGAAGAACACCAGCCCGCTTATCCAGCCTATCAGGTACGATAACGCAGCCGCTACATTGGGAGCCAGTCTCGAACCTTTATCCTGTGTATCCATCGTCAGAACCACGAATCTAACCCATTATATCACCAATCGAAAGCACGAAGGGAGACGGATACATCAGCATCCGCCTCCCCTTATTACGAATACAGATATTTAAACGGTAATACCAAAACCTAGGAATATTTCTCAGCGAAATCACCGACAATCGGCAGCTTGAAGCGTTCGCCCTGATATGCCTTGATCATAAGTATGATCCATAACACAAGTGCAAAAACCCACAGTATCGTGGCGAGCACGGCGCCGAATATCCACCCAACTACCGGAATTACCCATAGGATGTAAAACAGGATATTCACTATCGTTATAGCGCCAAAGACGATGATCGACTGCATGGCATGGAAACGGACGAAGCTGTCGTTCGGCTCGATCATGAAAAATATCAATCCGGTTATCCAGCCGAACAGATAAGACAGCGCCCCGGCAACATTCGGCTCCAGACTGGTGCCCTTACCTGAACTCATGCGATACCTCCTTCATACGAGATTCATCTATTATACCACCCTGTGCAAGCCCCCACATCAATCGTCCCAGCGCATCTTTTTCAGCGCAGCGAAGGCCGCCTGGCGCACCTCGGCATACTCGTCATCCAGCAGTTGCCCCAGGGCCTGGGCTGCTTCCCGGTCGCCTATCTCGCCCAGCGCCGTGGCGGCGTTCCACCTCACAAAGTAGTACCCGTCCTCAAGCGCCCGTATCAGCGTGCCCACCGCCGACTTCGCCTCTGGGCCGATGCTTATCAGCGCCCCGGCAGCGACGGTGCGCACCTCCTTGTCAGCGTCCTTAAGCGCTTCTATGAGAAACGGCACGGCATCCTTTCCGCTCGAGCCCAGCACCAGAGCCGCCTGCTGACGCTTCACCGGGTCGCTACCACGTAGCAGCTTGAACAGTGCCCGCAGGTCGCCCCGGGCTGCCAGGGATTCCACATCACGTTTGAAAATATCCATTACAAACCGATGTCTCCGGCGATCCCCTTCATCGCCTCCAGCCCTATGGCGATGAATTCCTCCAGCTCCAGCCCGATATCGTGGCAGCTGGCGATCTGCTCCCGGCTGGCTCCGGCAGCGAACCGCTTCTCGCCGAAGCGCTTCATTAGCGATTCCACGGTCAGCCCTGCCATCTTTTTGTCCGGACGCACCAGCGCCCCGGCGACTATCAGCCCGGTCAGCGGGTCGGCGCAGATCAGCGACTTATCCAGCAGCGATTCCGCTGGCAGGCCGTGCGCCTCGTTGTGGCGCAGGATCGCCTGCGCCATCTCCTCCGTAGCGCCCAGCTCCCTCGCGATGTCAGCCCCCAGTTTGCTGTGCTCGGACATATCACTAGACGTCAACTCGACATCTATATCGTGGAGCAAGCCGGTAATCCCCCAGGTGTCCTCGTCCTCGCCGAAGCGCCGCGCCAGCGCCCGCATGATGGCCTCGGTGGCCAGCATGTGGTTGATCAGGTTCTTATTCTCGACATTGGCCTCGATCGAAGCCTGCACATCATCCCTGTTCATCGCGCTGCGACCTCTCCGGCCTGCTTCCCAAGCACACCTTTAAGATACTGACCTGTATATGACGACTCGACTTCGGCGATATCCTCCGGCCTGCCGGTGGCGATGACGTAGCCGCCGCGGTCGCCGGCTCCGGGCCCCAAATCGATGATGTAGTCGGCGTTCTTGATCATGTCCAGGTTGTGCTCGATGAGGACGACGGTGTTACCGCCATCGACCAGACGATGCAACACGTTCAACAAAGCTGCCGCATCCTCGAACGACAATCCCGTAGTCGGCTCGTCCAGTATGTACAGCGTCCTGCCCGTCGAGCGCCGCGACAGCTCGGCCGACAGCTTCACGCGCTGCGCTTCGCCCCCCGACAGCGTGGTGGCCGGCTGGCCCAGCTTGATGTACCCCAGGCCCACATCGCGCAGCGTCTCCAGCTTATTTTTTATTTTCGGGAAGCTGGCAAAGAACTCCAGCGCCTCATCGACGCTCATCCCCAGCACCTCGGCGATGTTCTTCCCCTTGAACTTTATCTCCAGCGCCTCGCGGTTGTAACGCTTCCCCTTGCACACCTCGCAGGGCACGGTGACGTCCGGCAGGAACTGCATCTCGATCTGGATGTAGCCCTCGCCGCCGCAGGCCTCGCAGCGGCCGCCCTTCACGTTGAACGAGAACCGACCCGGGCGGTAGCCCCGGGCGCGGGCTTCCGGGGCGGTGGCGAACAGCTCACGTATAGGGGTGAACGTGCCGGTATACGTTGCAGGATTCGAGCGCGGCGTGCGCCCTATGGGCGATTGATCGATCTCCACCACCTTGTCGATGTGCTCCAGACCTTCGATGGCATCGCAGTCGCCCGGCCTCTCACGGGAACGGTACAGTATCTGCGCCACCTTGCGATATAAAATGTCGGCGATGAGGGTGCTCTTGCCCGAGCCGGATACCCCGGTAGTGCAGACGAGCATGCCCAGCGGGATGCGCACATCGATATCTTTCAGGTTATTCTGCCTCGCCCCGCGAATGACTATGTCTTTGCCAGACCCCCTACGCCGGTGTGAAGGCGTCGGGATACTTCTTCGACCGCTGAGGTAGGCGCCGGTTATCGATTCGGGGCAGCCCATTACATCGTTGAGGGTACCGCCGACGACCACCTTTCCGCCGCGCTCGCCAGCGCCGGGCCCCATATCGATGATGTGGTCGGCGGCGCGCATCATGGCCTCGTCGTGCTCCACGACGAGGATGGTGTTGCCCAGATCCCTGAGCTTCTGAAGGGTCTGGATGAGGCGGTAATCATCGGCGGGATGCAGGCCGACGGTGGGCTCGTCGCAAATGTAAAGCACGCCCATGAGCCCGCTGCCTATCTGGGTTGCCAGGCGTATGCGCTGCGCCTCGCCGCCGGAAAGCGTGCTGGATGCCCGGTCGATGGTGAGGTAGTCCAGCCCCACATCCCTGAGGAAGGTCAGGCGGGACCTGATCTCCTTGAGCACCTGGCTGGCGATCACCTGCTCGCGCTGCGACAGCGCCGACTGGCGGCCGTCCCCCCCGAGCCGTTCCAGCCACGCCATCGCCTGCTCGACGGACATGGAGCTTACCTGCGCAATATTCCTGTCCGCCACGGTGACCGCTAACGACTCCGGCTTGAGCCGCTTCCCGTTACAGGCAGGACATGGATGGCTGTTCATGTAGCGCTCGATCTCGGCGCGGATGTATTCGGACTCGGTCTCGCGGAAGCGCCGCTCCAGGTTGGGTATCACCCCCTCGAACCGCGATTCGTACTCGTAAATCCGGCCCAGCTGCGTCTCGTGACGCATGGTGACCATCCGGCCGCTGTTACCGTAAAGCACCAGGTTCATTTGCTCTGCGGTCAGCTGGCTCACCGGTCGGTTCACCGAGAAGCCGTACTTGTTGGCCACCGACTCCAGCGTGCTGCTGTACCACGGGCTCATGGAGCCGGAGCGGGCCCACGGCTGTATCGCCCCCTCTGCAATGGATAACGACTTGTTGGGAACGACCAGTTCCGGGTCGACCTCCAGCTTCACCCCCAGCCCGGTGCATACCGGACAGGCGCCGTGCGGGCTGTTGAAGCTGAAGGTGCGCGGCTCGATCTCCCCCAGGCTGATGCCGCAGCGCACGCAGGCGAAGTGCTCCGAGAACAGCATCTCTTCCCCGTCGACGATCTGCACCAGCACCACGCCGCCACCCAGCTTGAGGGCGGTCTCCACCGAATCGGCCAGGCGTCCCTCCTGCCCATCGCCCTCGATGACCACGCGGTCGATCACCGCCTCTATGGTATGCATCTTATATTTGTCGAGGACGAAATCCTCGGAGAGGTCACGGATGCTGCCGTCCACCCGCACGCGCACGTAGCCCGCCTTCCGCAGGTCGTCGAACACCGACAGGTGCTCCCCCTTGCGGTCCTTGACTATCGGCGACATGATCATGAGTCGCGTGTCCCGCGGCAGCGCCAGCAACGAGTCCACGATCTGCTGCACCGTCTGCTGCGCTATCTCCTGACCGCACTTGGGGCAGTGGGGATGCCCGACGCGGGCGAACAGCAGCCTGAGGTAGTCGTAGATCTCGGTCACCGTGCCCACGGTGGAGCGCGGGTTGCGCCCCGGCCCCTTCTGGTCGATGGAGATGGCCGGGCTTAGCCCCTCGATGTAGTCCACGTCCGGCTTCTCCATGCGTCCGAGGAACTGCCGGGCATAGGCCGACAGCGACTCAACGTAGCGGCGCTGCCCCTCGGCGTAGATGGTGTCGAAGGCCAGCGAACTCTTGCCCGAACCGGACACGCCAGTGATGACCACCAGCCTGTCCCTCGGTATATCCACATCGATGTTCTTGAGGTTGTGCTCGCGGGCTCCCCTGACCTGTATCTTATCCAGCGGCATAGCAGTTACCTGTGAATAGATTCACCCCAATCTTCTATTGTAACACCCGATCACGAGTCAAACAATGGTGATATATGGCCGGTGCTTTCCCCCAGCGCCAGGGCCATGCTCCAACGCCCCACTTGACGGACGCGCGGGCGGGTGGTATAAGGTTAGTACTCAGCCGATTGTGTCATGCAAAGGATTAACAATGTGTAAGAAAATACTGGGAATAAAGGGGCTTGGCACATTAAGCGCCCTTGCTCTAGGCATAGTACTACTGATTACAATGGTGGTTATGCGGAGCGGCTGTGACTGCGGAACACTGTTTGCATCACCGGAGGATGAATACAATAAAGCCAAGGACCAAGTTCAGTGGGCGGTTGTGGGATATATGGTAGAACATTCGGGGATTCTCTTGCCTCCACATGGAGTAATGATTAATACTTCAGCGTGTTTGGTTCACTACCCCGATAGAAATGCTGGATATGTACTGGACTTATGTTATTTACTCGAATACACAAAAGGTTGGGCCGACGGGAGCTTCTATATGAATGAACGGCCGATGGTCCCATTTGAACTGCCCATATGCTGTTACGGGCAGTCCGGGGAAGAGGGCACCAACTTCTATACCGGTAATTGTACCAATTCCTACAAGGGTCACTATGTATGGTTAGTCGATGATAATGGGAACGTCTGCTCGGTGTGCGTGGGGGATGACTGCTGGGCAAACAACCAGAGCGGCTATCAGGGCGTCTGGCCATGAGATGAGCGTGAACAATGTGTAAGAAAATACTGGGTGCAATGTTTGTACTGCTGGTTGCGGGAACGCTGCTTTGTGCTGGGCTCTCATGTGGAGTTGAAACTGATAATGAAGGCCAGATAAATGGCGCTGGTGAAAACGGGGGAGGAACATTTTCTGACCCCAGGCTTGAGGCAGCTATCAGAGATGCTTTAAATAAGCCAACGGGCCCGATTAATGCATCAGAACTGGAAGGGCTGACGCAGCTTGAGGCGAGAAGCTGGGGCATCACCAAGCTTACGGGTATTGAGTACTGCACCAATCTTGAAACCCTTGATCTGTATAACGATGGCCCACGGATATATTACTGGGAGGGCAGTGAACTAAAATCAAATTACAACAATGTCAGTGATATAACGCCACTATCCGGGCTTGCAAACCTTGAAGAGCTGTTTCTCAGTGGAAATAATATCAGAGATATCTCTCCGCTATTGAACCTTGAAAAACTAAAAATAGTTGATATTACCGATAACCCGCTTGCTGTTTATTCTAACCGGGAGAATATATCCGAACTGCAATCCAGGGGGGTGACTGTTCAGTACAGCTGCTATGTCCCGGACCCGGCGCTTGCGGAAGCGATGAACGGTATAAGCCTGGCTCATCTCGTAAACCTGACCTATCTTGATACCAACGGAGTTAAAGACCTGACGGGAATCGAATGCTGCACCAATCTGACATCGATAGATATTAACCCGTGTAATATAAGTGATTTCTCCCCGCTGTCTAGCCTCACCAACCTCACAGTAGTATTTAGTTCGTGGTGTAATATAGGTGATTTCTCCCCGCTGGCTAGCCTCACCAACCTCACAGTAGTATTTAATGAAGGGTGTAATATAAGTGATATCTCCCCGCTGGCTAGCCTCACCAACCTCACAGCAGTATATTTTAAATGGTGGTGTAATATAAGCGATTTCTCCACGCTGGCAAGCCTCACCAACCTCGAAGTACTGTATTCTGAGAGCAAGATAAGCAACATCTCATTCCTGTCGGAACTGACTGGTATACGTGAGTTAAGTCTACGTTACAATGAAATCAACGATGTCCAGCTACTGGAAGGCCTGAGAAATTTAAATACATTGTACCTTGATGGTAATGAAATAAGCGATATATCACCGCTCAGGAATCTAACAAACTTGGAACATTTATGGCTAGATGAGAATCAGATAGAGAATATATCACCACTGGCAGGGCTTACCGGTTTAACCGAATTGCATCTTCATGCGAACCAGATAAGTAGTATCTCAGGGCTGTCAGGACTAACCAACCTGGATTTGCTGTCACTATCGTTTAACCAGATAGAGGATATATCACCGCTTGCAGGGCTGAGAAATCTAAATACATTGTACCTTGATGGTAATGAAATAAGCGATATATCACCGCTCAGGAATCTAACAAACTTGGAATGTTTATCGTTATCTGGGAATCAGATCATTTATATCGCACCGCTCAAGGGGCTAAAGAATCTGAGATATCTGTATCTAGGCGCGAACGAGATAAGCAATCTCTCCCCAATTGCGGGGCTTACCAGTCTAACCGGATTGTATCTTGAGGGGAACCAGATAAGCAATCTCTCCCCAATCGCGGGGCTTACCAGTCTAACCGGGTTACATCTTGATGGGAACCAGATAAGCGACATAGCCGCGCTCTCAGGCCTTACAAATCTTCATTGGTTGGAAATGAAGGGTAACCAGATCACCGATTTGAAGCCGCTGGTAGATAATACAGGGCTATCGGAAGGAGACGTCGTGGTAATACAGAATAATCCTTTGAGCAACGTATCCATTGAAACCTATATACCTGAACTTGAATCCCGCGGTGTTAGCGTTTACTATTAATCATCAGACTGTAGAGTGAGCGTGGGCTATGCGTAAGAAAATACTGGGCATAAAGGGGCTTGGCACATTAAGCGCCCTTGCTCTAGGCATAGTACTACTGCTTACAATGGTAGTTATGCGGAGCGGCTGTGACTGCGGAACACTGTTTGCATCACCGGCAGATAAATACGAAGAGGCTAGAGCGTATATCCAGAATGCAGTTACAGAGTATATGGTGTCTAATGGCGGGCAGCGGCCTTTCTACGGGGAAATGATGAATACATCAGAGTGCTTTATTCAGCTACATCCTGCTCCACAAAGTGGATATATTTATGCCGGTTGGGTATTAGACTTCTGCTATATGATGGACTCGGGATGGCTTTATTCCGAAGATTTACCATTTGAGCTACCGGAATGCTGCTATGGGCAATCTGGCGAAGAAGGTACTAACTTCTATACAGGGAATTGCACTAATCCATATAGCGGTCACTATGTATGGTTGATTGATGAAGTGGGCAACGTCTGCTCGGTGTGCGTGGGAGATGACTGCTGGTCAAACAACCAGAGCGGCTACCAGGGGGTCTGGCCGTAACAGCCGCCCGCACTCCCTGCACCACATTTGACAAAGCCCTCCCCACGTTATATCGTTATCCCGAATCTACCGATGCGACTGAGGGGGATGCGATGCATGTCGGCGCCTGTGTAGTACGGCTGCGGCTGCCGGAGAACGGCTCGCTCAAGGGCAAGCGCCAGGTCCTCCGCTCTATAACCGCCCGCGTGAAGAACAAGTTCAATGTCGCCATCGCCGAGATCGATGACCAGGACACGTGGCAGATGCTGTCGCTGGGCATAACCTGCGTCAGCAACAGCTCGTCCCACGCCAACGAGATGCTGTCCACGGTGGTTGACTTCATACAGCACAGCCGGCTGGACGTCGAGATGCTGGGCTACGAGATAGAGATAATCCACGCATTGTGACATGGACACTGCAGCCTTCCTGGACCACCTTCGCAAGCTCCCCGACTACCGGGACCAGGTAGCCCACGTAGCCAACATACACCCGCGCATGGCGCGATACGGCGACCTCGCCCAACCCCTTCATTCCGATTTACAACGTCGACTCGACGAGCTGGGACTGTCGTCCCTGTACTTCCACCAGGCGCGGGCCATCGATGCGGCGCGTGCGGGCGACAACGTCTTCGTCGTCACGCCTTCAGCCAGCGGCAAGACGTTATGCTACAACGTGCCGGTGCTCGACGCGGCGCTGCGCCAGAGCCGCAGCCGGGCGCTGTACCTGTTCCCCACCAAAGCGCTGGCGCAGGACCAGCTGCGTACCCTGCGCGCGCTGTCGCAGCCGTTCGGCATCGAGTGCGCCACCTTCGACGGGGACACGCCTCAGGAGGAGCGCAGGGATATCAAGCGCTCGGCGCGGCTGGTGCTGACCAACCCCGACATGCTGCACCTGGGCATCCTGCCCAACCACGACTCATGGTCGCGGTTCCTGCGCCAGCTGCAATACGTGGTAGTGGACGAGGCGCATATATACCGCGGCGTGTTCGGGTCCAACGTGGCGAACGTGCTGCGGCGTCTGCGGCGGCTGTGCGGCGACTACGGGTCGAATCCGCAATTCCTCTGCTGCTCGGCCACCATCGACAACCCGCAGGAGCACATCGAGAGGCTGGCCGGACTGCCGTTCACGGTGGTGGACGACGACGGCGCGCCCTACGGCGGCAAGGATTTCGTCCTGTGGAACCCGCCCATCATCGACGCCGTGTGGGCCACGCGGCGCAGCCCCAACAGCGAAGCCACCATGCTGTTCACCGAGCTGGTCAAGCACGGCTACCGCACCCTGGCCTTCGCCCGGGCGCGCAAGCTGGTGGAGCTGATCTACATCTATGCCCGCGACCTGCTGCGCAAGGAGCGCGCCCCGGAGGCCGAACGCATCAGCCCCTACCGCGCCGGCTACATGCCGGAGGAGCGCCGCGACATCGAGCGGCGGCTATTCGATGGCGAGCTGCTGGGCGCTGTCACCACCAGCGCCATGGAGCTGGGCGTTGACATCGGCAACTTGGACGCCACAATCATCACCGGCTACCCCGGCAGCATCGCCAGCACCTGGCAGCAGGCCGGGCGCAGCGGCCGCAGGGGCGAGCGCTCCATCAGCTTCCTCGTCGCCACCGACAACCCGCTGGACCAGTACCTCATGCGCCACCCGGACGCCTTCTTCGGCAAGGGCTACGAGAACGCCATCATCAACCCTTCCAACCCGCACATCCTCAGGCACCACCTGCTCTGCGCCGCGTGGGAGCGCCCGCTGGACGACGGCGACAGCCGTATCTTCGGCCAGGGCTATGCCGATACGCGCGACGCCCTGCTGAATGAGGGACTGCTGCGCCAGCGGAAGGACCGCTATTTCGTCGCCCCGAGCCTTGCCTATCCCGCCGACGCGGTCAACATCCGTTCCGCCTCCTCCGACCGCTACACCGTGATCGATACCTCAGCCGGCAATCGCGAGATGGACTCGGTGGACGCCTCCGTGGCATTCCTGCAGGTGCACCCCGGCGCCATCTACCTGCACCAGGGCGAGTCCTACGCCGTCACCGAGCTGGACATACCATCGCGCACGGCATACGTCAGGCCCGCCGACGTGGACTTCTACACCCAGCCCAGGGACCTCACCGACATCGCCATAGTGCGCACGCTTCAGGAAAAAACCGTCGGCGATGTGAAGGTCTACCTTGGAGAAGTGGATGTGACCATGACTGTTGCCAGCTACCGCAGGCGGCGCCAGTACAGCGAGGAGGTGATCAGCGAGGAGCCTCTCGACCTGCCGCCGCAGACCTTCCGCACCATCTCCCTGTGGTTCGACATCCCCCGAGCCGCCATCAGGGATATCGACCGGCAGGCGCTGAACCTGGCAGGCGGCCTGCACGCCGCCGAGCACGCCTCCATCGCCCTGCTCCCCCTGTTCGCCCTGTGCGACCGCAACGACATCGGCGGCCTGTCTACGCCAGCGCACCCCGACACGGGCAACCCGCAGGTCTTCATCTACGACGCCTACCCCGGCGGCATCGGCATCTCCGAGAAGGGCTACGAGCTTATCGAGGAATTGTGGAGCGCGACGCTTAAGGCGATTGCGGAATGCCCCTGCACCGCCGGCTGCCCCTCCTGCATCCAGTCACCCAAGTGCGGCAACAACAACGAGCCGCTGGATAAGCGGGCGGCGCGCGCCATACTGGAAGCGCTGGCAGATCGTTGACATTAGGCAGGGAGCATGGCAGGTCAGGGGATTTCCCCGATGGCTGACCCTTTCAGCCCAATTTGCCACAGGACCCTGTATTGTGTTATACTAAACGTAGTAGTTTCAGTTTAGGTTATTACAAACTTCTTAGAATCCCCTCAGATTCATATCAAGTGTTGGATGACCCCGACTCTAACTAGAATTTCGATAAGAGGAGGCCATCCATGAGTTACCAGGACAAATCCATCCGATGCTCCGATTGTGGGACTACTTTCACTTTTACCAGCGGGGAACAGGAGTTCTTCCAGTCTAAAGGCTTTACCAATGAACCCAAGCGTTGCCCTGCATGCCGCCGTACCAATAAGGCACAGCGTTCCGGCGGCGGAAACAGCAGCAGTGGTTATAAATGGTAAAGGCCATTTATCTTCGACGCCTGGTGCAGTAAAGACACGGGAGCAGTGTGTGTGAAGTGTCGTGCGGCCGGAGTTTCGACAGGTGAAGTTGAACCCCGGTGGCCCCTCGTGGTAACAGAAGGGGCATAAGGAGGCTCAAATTGACGCAATATTATCAGTCCCCTTATCAGGCCTACCTGAAGTCGGATACTTGGAAGTGTAAAGAGGCATCATCGGGAGCGCACCACTGGGTAGAGAACAAGACCTTGTACAAAGATCACAGCATTTTCAAATGCGTTTACTGCGGAGAAGAAAGACAGTTCAGCAATTTTCTCAGCAGGAACCCGCTGAGAACACTGATCAAGTGATTGAAACCGCTTAATATATATGTGAAGCTGTCAGGGACAGCTATAGCAATACAACATCGTAATGTGCAATCCTATACGTTCGTCAAAATCGTCCCTGATATCACCTGAGCAGTCTGCCATGCCTTGCGCACCAGTAAAGTGAAGCATGAACATCCGGCGCCACACGATCTATCAATCCTCTCCATCTGTGAAAGCCAAAAACGAAATTTACCGAACGTATGGTACATGGTCATGGATAGAAAGAGTCAAACTGCGGAAGCTGGGTTGGGGATGATCTGGTGGCAGCGACAGGATTCGAACCTGTGACCAAGGGCTTATGAGTCCCCTGCTCTACCAGCTGAGCTACGCTGCCCAATAAGTAAAGATAGCACAGTGCCTCGCGTAACGTCAATAACCGCGTTCTACGGCCAGTACAGCTTCTGCGCCTCTTTCTTAAGGTCAGCCCTGAAATCGGGGTGGGCCACGGCGATAAGCTGTTCACACCTCTGGCGGATGGTCTTATTTCGCAGGCGGGCGATGCCGTACTCGGTCACCACGATGTCGGCGATGTTGCGCTGCAGGGTGATGGCCGTCCCCACGGGCAGGTGCGGCATGATGCGCGAGACGCTGCCGTCGCGGGCGGTGGATGGCAGAACGGTTATGGAGCGGCCACCCTTCGACAGGAGGGCACCGAAGGCGAACGGTATCTGGCCGCCGGCCACCGACATGAGGCGCGGGCCCAGGCTCTCGGCGGTGATCTGGCCGGTGAGGTCGATGGCCAATGCGTTGTTGATGGATACCATGTTATCGTTGGCAGCGATGACGCGGATGTCCTCCAGCCACAGCAGGTCCTTCAGCCAGAACAGCGGGTTGTTATCGACCCATTCCATCTCCTCGCGGGAGCCTCCGCCGATGGAGGTCACGATGACCGGTGCCGGCAGGAATTTGCCTGGGGGCAGGGTCAGGCCGGGGAGAGGGGTCTTGCGCTCGCCGTTGATCACACCATCGCGGACCAGCGAGATGGTGCCGGGAGGCGTAGCCTCGGAGTGGAAGCCGATATCCTTCCTGCCGTCCAGCAGCCCCATGCGTATCAGCGGCTCGGTGGTGCGGCCCACGCCTATCTGCAGGCAGTCGCCATCCTTGATCAGCGAGGCCACGTTGGCCACGATATCCTTGAGATAGGGCTCGGGCTGCTTGATGGCGCGCCCGCCCAGGCTGCCTGTGCCCGGTTGCCCCTGTCGCGAAAGGTGTTCCACGAAATAATCCACCTCCGAGACGTGGATGTAGTTGTCGCCATAGGTACGGATGAGGCGGTCGTTCACCTCCGCGATGACGGTGCCGCCGCGGCTGTGCACCTGCTCGATCTCGAGGCGCTTGGTCCACAGGGAGGCCCCGAAGCTGCAGAAGCCGCGCTCGTCGGGCAGGGATACCTCGGTGAGCAGCACGTTGGGCGGCTCATGCTCGGAGCCGAAGGGGATGATCAGCGGCAGGTTGATGTCGCAGCGGCGCTCGTCCAGCATCTGCTGCACGGTGGCCGTGGGCCATGAGATGGTGATCTCGAACGATTCCTCCCAGCCGCTGTCGTACCACCCGAAGTCGTAACCCGGGGATGGCGCCAGCACCTTGACCCCTTTGAGGTCACCCAGCCGCGAGGCGATGGCCAGCCCCACGGCATGCGCCTCACGACCCGCCGTAAAATGGATGCGATCGCCGGACTTTACCTTCTGGGCCGCCTCCTCGGCGGAGATCAGCTTGCTGCGGTATTCTTCCTGCCACTTCTGCATATTAAGTCCCCTTTTTCTCCTTCGCAGGGGTCGCCGTCTTGGACCTGTCATCCAGGAATCCCTTGAGCCCCTTGTCCTTCTTGGCCTTGTACAGGTTGACCTCGTCGGGCCTAAAACGCACGTACTGCAGCGCCAGGTGGGCGTGATAGTGCGCCCGCTGGGTGCCGCCCATGCCCATGATATCCAGCATGCCGTTCATCCACTCCTTGGTCACCGCCACCGCCTCGCTGGGCAGCTGGCTCAACGCCTCGGCCCACCTGAGCGTCTCGCTCTCCAGTTTATCGACAGGCACCGCCTTGTTGGCAAAACCCAGCTCTGCCGCCTCTTTGCCGGAGACCTCTGTTATGGCGTGACCAGCATAAGCCCTGTTGGACCACAGCGGCCAGACGGGCCACTCGGTGAGGCCGTGCAACTGGCTGCCGAAACCGCGTATGCCCAGCTGGGCGTCCTCGGAGCATATCAGGATATCGCACATGGCGGCGAATATCTGGCTGGCGCCGATGCACTTGCCGTGCACCTGCGCGATGGTTATTTTAGGATAGTCCATCACGTCCTCGTACTTGGCGCAGCGCCTCCGCTCGAAGCCGTAGTAGTCCTGCAGCGTGGGATTGATGCTGGGATGCACCGGCGGAGTCTCCTCCCTCTCCGGTGAGCTGAGGTCGTGGCCAGCGCCGAAACCGCTGCCGGCTCCGCGTACGATCACCACCCTGACATCGGGGTCATCGTTGGCTCGGTTCATCGCCGCCGCAAGGTCCTCGAACATGCGGTCGTTGAAGGCGTTGCGCTTGTCCGGCCGGTTCAGGGTGATCCTGACGATGCGGTCGCTCAGCTTCTCATAGATGACCAGCTGGAAATCCCAGTTGCGATGGTCATTGGCTTCCCAGTAGCACTTCATGTACTGGGTCTTGAAATCCCATCCAAATCCTGTCGGCATATTATCTCTCCTCGCAGAACTTCTTAAACGGCCGGTCGCGCTTATCCACCGCCGCCTTAAGTCCCTCTTTATTTCTGGTCTTGAAGAAATCGAACTCTTCAGGGAGCATGGTGCGCTGCTGCATCACCAGCTGCATGTTGTTGGTGAAGCGCCAGCAGGCTCCAAGGCCGCGAGCCTCCATTACCGAGTTGATGGCATCCTTGACCGGGGCCGTGGCGTCGCAGGGGAGCAGCGCGATGCCCCGGGCCAGCTGCTCCACCTCGTCCTCCAGCTCATCGCGAGGCACAGCCCTGTTTATCAGCCCCATCTGCTCGGCCTCCATGCCATTTATATAGCACCCGGTGTACAGCATCTCTTTGGTCTTCTTCATGCCGACGAGATACATCCACAGCGGCATGTGCGGCAGCAGCCCCATCCGCAGCAGCGGATCGCCGAAGAGCGCATCCTCGGCGGCGATGGTCATATCGCATACCATCGACAGGTAGCAGCCGGTGCCCAGGCAGTGGCCGTGCACCTGCGCTATGGTCGGCTTGGCCAGGTTGAAGATGGCCTCCCAGCGACGGTTGCGCCGCCGCTCGGCCTGCATGCGCTTCTTGATAGTGAGATGCTCGCCCGGCTCGGAGAGCACCTCCAGCGTATTCACGCCGGTGAGGTCCTGCCCGACACAGAAGTCCCTGCCGGCGCCGCGGAAGACGATTACCTTTGCCTCCAGGTCCATCTCCATCTGCGGCATCAGGGCATCGATCTCCGCCAGCATCTCATCGTTCATGGCATTGAGCTCCTCCGGCCGGTTGAGGGTCACGTATCCGATACCGTCTTTCTTCTCGAATAAAACTGTACTCACTATACCTTACCTCTTCTTCCTTTGCGGCTCGGGGAAATACTTCCTGAACGGGGCGTCCCGCTCTTCTATGGCTGCCTTGAGCCCCTTCTCATCGCGCGTCTTGCAGAAGTCGAGGCCGCCCCGGTCGATCAGGCTGCGCCCCGGGCGCTGCACGGCGCTGAGGACGTTGACATTGCCAGCCATGCGCCGCCCGGCTGCCAGCCCTGCCAGGTCCATCACCGCCATGTTGTAGCACCAGAAGTCCGCCATCTGGTCCCAGCCTCCAATGCCCGTCGACTTGGAGAATGACTCGACCTCGACGGCCATGGTCTCCTCCAGCTTGTCGGCGGGGACGGACTTCATCGCCAGACCGATCTTCTCCGCCTCCCTGCCGTCTATATATTTTCCGGTGAGCAGCAGCTCCTTGGACTTCTTCAGTCCGACGCGGAAGGTCCACAGCGGGTTGGGCGAGGCGATGCCCATACGCACCGACGGGTCTCCGAACACGGCATCATCAGTGCAGATGATAGCGCGGCAGGACATTGCCAGGTCCAGCCCCATGCCCAGGCAGTATCCGTGCACCTGCGCCACGGTTATCTTGGGGAACTCGAAGAAGTACTGCCACACGCTCTGGTTCTGCAGCGACATGGAAAACAGCTCGGCCATGTAGGTCTTGTCCCGCGGATTGGGGGGCGCCACCTGTTCCGTTCCTGCACCGCTGAGGTCCTGCCCGGCGCAGAAAGACGTGCCGGCGCCCTTGATCACCACCACGATCGATTCGAAGTCACGCTTGACCTTGTCCAGCGCCTTGCGCAGGTCGCGAAACATCTCATCGTTCATGGCGTTCAGCTTGTCCGGGCGGTTGAGGGTTATGGTGGCAATCTTGCCATCGAGCTTGAGTGTTATGTTTTTATATTTCATCCGACCTTCTTTCTACAGTGCATCACACCGATTTATTGTATCGTATATGGCGAATGCGTGACAACCGTTAATATAACACATTCTCCTGTCCCAGCCGCGATATCTCCTGTTGTGACATGCCCAGCAACTCGCCGAGCACATACCCGTTGTGCTCCCCGAGCAGCGGCGCCGCTTTAACCGCCCGTGCCGGCGTATCCGACAACTTCCACGGCGGGGCGACGACGTACATCCTGCCCTCCTCAGGGTGCTCCACCGGCACGAAGCACTCGCGAGCCCGGCAGTGGGGATCGTTGAACATGTCCTCATTGCTGAACGAGGGCGACGCGGCGACCCCCTCCCGCTGTAGCATCTCCGTCACCTTGTAGTGAGTGTGTTTCACAGTCCATTCCTCGATAATACGATCGATTTCCCCCTGGTGTTTCCAGCGTTCGAGCTGGTCGGCGAAACGAATGTCATTTGCCATCTCAGGTTTATCCATAGCGCGGCACAGGCCGTGCCATTCCGCGTCGGTGGCGACCGCTATGCTGACCCATTTGTCCTCGCCGCTGCAGCGGTAGCAGTTATGCGGCGCCATGATGTCGTCGCGGTTCCCGCAACGCGTGCGCACCCTGCCGTTCATAGTGTAATCCATGATCAGCTCGCCTATTGGGCAACTCAGGGCTTCCCTGGCAGAGAAATCGATGAACTGCCCTTCGCCCGTGTCCTCGCGATAGTTGAGCGCCGCAAGTATGGCGAACGCGGCAGCGGTGCCTGGCCTGAAGTCCGCGCTGCTGCGTATCACCGATGGCGGCCCACCCTCGTTACCGGTCACCTCGGACATCCCACCCAGCGCTCCCATGGTGACAGCGTAGCCGATGTAGCCCCTCTCCGGGCCCGTGGCGCCGTGGCTGGACGCTGACAGCATGATTATGTCAGGCTTGATCTCCCTGAGCACCGTATATCCCAGTCCCAAACGATCCATTATCCCCGCCTTGAAATTATCCACCACAACATCTGAGATGCGCACCAGCCGCTTGGCTAGCGCGACACCCTCGACGGTCTTGAGGTTGAGCGTGATGCTCAGCTTGTTGACGTTCAGGCTGTTGAAGCAGTCAGCGGCCGCCCTGGCAGAGCCGAAGACGACGGCGGATTCCGCCCGGCGGAAGTGGTCGATATCCATCAAGCTTTCTACCTTGATAACCTCCGCCCCCATGAAACCCAGCAGGAGCGTGATCTGCGGGCCCGCAGCGTAGCGCGTGAAATCCAGAATACGCACCCCCTCAAGGCAGCCCGCGACTTTATCCTTTTCTCGTTTCGTCATAATCGACCTATAGCTCCATGTCCATCGACCTAGATCACTCCGGCCATCCCCATCCGGGAAAGCTCCTCCCGGAGAATCCCCAGGCGATCGACGAATATCTCCTCGTTGTGCTGGCCCAGCAGTGGCGCCGGCCGCTCCACCCGCCAGGGGGTCTCGGAAAAGGCGTACGGGGCGGAGAGATATTTCACTTTACCGGTCTTAGGGTGATCGATTTCGACGAAAAACCCCCGTGCCTTAAGTTGCTCGGATTCGACCAGGTCCCTGGCGTCAGCCGCCGTGGCGAACGGTACGCCGGCGGCCTGCCCACCATGGTACAGCTCATCCTTGCTGTGGTTCACCGTCCACTCGGTGAGCAGGGCATTGATCAGCTCGCCGTTGCGGTAGCGGCTGGCGTAGCTGCCGAATCTCTCGTCGCGGGCCCATTCCGGCTCACCCATGAATCCCACCAGACTGTCCCACTGCTCTCCCTCCCACGTGACCAGCACCGTGTAGCCATCCCTGCAGGGCAAAGCGCCGCCGTAGGGGACGCCCAGCTTTGAGCGGTTGATGATCTCACCCTCATTGGCCCAGCGCGGCAGGTCCAGCCGGTTCAGGGACATCACCGACTCCTGTTTGGAGATATCGATATACTGCCCCTGCTTCGACCGCTTGCGCCGGTACAGGGCGCCGAGTATGGCGATGGCGGCATTAAGCCCGCTGTCGTACTCACCTACCAGGTTGCCCACCTTGAGCGGCGGGCGCTCCATATTATCGATTCCGCCCGGCGTCAGGTAGCCCTCGCCCCCACTGTGAAAGACGTTCAGGTGATGCGCCCTGTAATCGCGATACGGGCCCGTCTGCCCGAACGGGGCAATAGAGGCCATGATGATGCCGGGGTTTATCGCCTTGAGGTCGTCATACCCGATGCTGTGCCGAGACATCCATCCCGGCTCGTTGTCCTCGACGATGACATCGACATCTTTGGCAAGCCTGAGCAGTATCTCCCTGCCCGTTGCCGTAGCGACATCGAGGGTGATGCCCAGCTTGTTGGTGTTGAGGTAGAGGAACAGGCCGCTCTTTTCTGGATCGGGTTCATCGTGGTAGAACGGCGGCAGGTGCCTCGCAGGGTCACCGCTGCCCGGGGGCTCGACCTTGACGACCTCGGCTCCGAGGTCCGCCAGCAGTTTGGTGCAGTAGGGTCCGGCTACCAGCTTACACAGTTCGAGGACTCTGACTCCGCCAAGCGCGGTCTCAGTCATTAATCCTATCCAGCTTTACCCAGGATTGTTATGATCGGAAGGAGACTGCCGGGATGCCCTCCCTGGTTGTGAGACAATCCCAGCTTCACATCCTTAATCTGTCGCTCGGGCAGATCGGCTTTGCCCTGAACCTGCTTGTACACCTCATAGCACTCGCGCAGCCCACTGGCACCTATGGGATGCCCGAACGATTTCAATCCGCCGTCGGCATTCACCGGCAGTTCACCCTTCAGCGTGAAGACGCCGGCATCGATATCCTCCTTGGCACGCCCCTGCTTGCAGATGCCGATGGCCTCCAACGTCATCAGCTCGCTGATGGTAAAGCAGTCGTGCAGCTCGAGTATGTCCAGTTCCTTGCGCGGGTTTTTTATCCCGGCCTCAGCGTACGCCTGACCGGCGGCAGCCTGCGTCTCAGGCAAGTGTATATAATCGTAGTCAGCGTCCTCTTTGCCCAGACCCGGGCCAATCGCCAAGCCGATACCCTTGATCAGCACATAGTCGTCGCGAAATTTTTTAGCCAGGTCCGCCCGTGTCAGTATAGCGGCGGCGGCCCCATCTGTATTGCCGCAACAATCGAACAGCCCCAGTGGCCAGGCGATGATGGGGGCATTAAGCGCCTGCTCCAGCGTCACCTCCCGGCGCAGGTGCGCCTTGGGATGACGCGCCCCGTTGTAATGGCTCTTGACTGAGATCCGGGCTAGGGTCTCGCGCCCCTCCTGCGGCGATATGCCGTAGGTGCGGAAATACCTGGTGGCGCCCATGGCCCACCTGCCCGGTGCTGTCACATTCACCCCCAGAACGGGGTGTATATAACCAGCAGGAAGACCTGCCAGTCCACTATCCTTAAGCTTCTCGAAGCCGACGCATAATACCAGATCGTATACGCCGGCAGCGATGGCATAGGACGCATTGCGTATGGTTTCCATGCCGGTGGCGCAGAAGTTCTCCAGCCGGGTGACCGGTATGCGGTCGAGCTTGAGAGGCCCGGCCAAGCTGATACCCCCAATGCCGGAGAATGCGGTGCCGACCCACGCCGCCTGAATATCCTTGCGCTCCACGCCGGCGTCCTCGTAGGCCTCGTACACCGCGTCGATTATCATGTCGTCGGCACCCCTGTCCCAGTTCTCGCCGAACTGGCAGCACCCCATGCCGACGATGGCTACCTTATCCTTTATGCTACCCATTGGCTAACCCTCGATTTCCTGTGTCTCCCGCAGCGGGCGGCACTTCCAGTAATACGTGTGCATCCCGCCGGCGTCGTGCATCTTGCGGAACGTCATCTCCACCGGCATCTCCGGCGCGACCTTATCGACGTCGCGATCGGTCATCTGGCAGTAGACACCGACCGGCCCTGCCTCGTCCTCCAAGTGCACCTTGCTCACGACGGTAGGGGGATCGTCACTGAGCGCCAGATTGTCGATACAGTAAGTGTAGAGAATGCCTTTCTTGTGGGACAGCGGCACGCTGGCGAAATCATCCTTTGCACCGCAATAGATGCACACCCGCTGCATGGGGTGGAAGGTCCGCCTGCAGTTATTGCACCGCGAACCGTGCAGGCTGGTGAGCTGCTCACGCTCGCGCCATGCCACCGGCGGGAAGGCGTTAGCGCCCTCTCGCGCCTGCGATTCCAGCGGCATGAGCTTGCGGAAACGCACGTACTTTTCATAGCTCTTCAAGTATTGTTTGGATGCCAGATAGCCGCTCACCCCGCGACGTTTAGTCAGATAGGTTATGCCGTCCGTTACCCGTAATATGAATGCGTCGGCTCCGTCACCGTAGCTGGCGAAAAGTATCCGATCGCCAGGTTTGGCCCCCTCCAGTGCGGCGACCAGCATCATGCAGGCGAATGCTGCCCCGCAATTGCCCAGCGCGCTGAACATGGGATCCTGCACCTGCGTCTTGGCATCGAACCCCATCGCACGAGCTATCTCAGAATGTCTCCGGGCGTCCGGGGCATAGAACACCGCTTTTGAGATATCCTGCGGCTTCAATCCCTGCTGCTGCATGATACCTTTTATCGCCTCGGAGATATTCCTGGTGTAACCCTCAGCGAGGACGAACCGGTCCTCCCACGACCTGGTGAACGCATCGCCCTCGGTGCGCCACGTGTCCAGCATGTCGTCTGCATGGAAGTAAGTTGCCTCGACCTCGCAGATAATATCCTCGCTGCCGATCAGCAGTGCAGCAGCTCCATCCCCGAATTCCTGCTCATTTCCCGACTGCGGCTGCCCCAGCCGCATGTCGGCGGCGGCTACCATGACGCGTTTAGCCGCACTGCTGTCCACCGCATTCAGGGCGGCATGCAGCGCTATGGTCGCCGACCTGAGCGAGTCGGTGTAGTCCGCAGCCAGCAGACGGCGGCGCAGATCGGTGGCCTGGGCAACAAGGCTTGCGCTTTGCTTCTCGCGATAAGGCGGTGTAGTGGTGGCCAAATAGAGGCAGTCTACAGAATCCCGTTCGAATCCGCTGAGGCAGTCGACAACCGCCTCCACCGCCATTGTGGCACTGTCCTCATCGAAGTTGGCGACCGACCGCTCCCCCCCGCTGGAACCGCGCCCCCAGGCACGCGCTATCTCTTCTCGCTTGAGGCGGTAAACAGGGACATATCCACCATACGAAACTATTCCGGCCATGTAACCCTCATCTCATAGTGATATCGCAGCTCACCGATTACCTGTCCGGCTGCGGAGGCGCAGGGTTAACATACCCGGTTAACAGCGTCTTGGGCACAGCGTTTATCAGCTCATCGGTGGTGAAAATGCCTTCCGTCTTGTAGACAGCCCTTACCTCTATCGGCTCAGAATAGATGCCCACCCTGCCGGCCTCGGCATGGAACACCTGGCCGTTGACATTGGCGGAATGGTCGGTCGCCAGATAGACGATGATGGGCGGTATGTGTTCGGGGCCGGGCATCGCCAGCATCTGCTCCGCCTGCTCCTTGGTCATTACGCCGGCCTCAACCCTCTTCCACGTCCCCTTGATAACCTCGTCGTTCATGGTCATCCTCGTCGCGGCTATGGGAGCGAAGGCGTTGCATGTCACACCGTAGCGCCCCAACTCGCGTGCGATGGAGCGAGTGAGGCTGACGACGCCTCCCTTGACCGCCCCGTAGTTGACATGTCCCATGGTGCCCCGCCACGCATCCGAGGTTACATTGATGATGCGGCCGCTCTTCTGTTCGCGCATGAGCACGCAGGCATGGCGGCAGGTGTTGAACGTCCCCTTGAGGTGGACGAACATCACCGAATCCCACTCTTCCTCGTTCATGTTCCAGATCATCCTGTCACGCAGATTGCCGTGGCAGTTGACCAGTATATCCAACTTGCCGAACTCCTCCACGCAGGCCTTTATCAGCTTCTCGGCAGCGTTGAAGTCGACTACCGAATCGTAATTGGCTATAGCCTTGACACCGATCTCTTTAACCTCATCGACCACCTTGTCCACCGGTGCCCCCGAAGCGCCGGATCCGCCTCTATCCGCACCGAGATCGTTGGCCACTATATTAGCGCCCTCCCTCGCCAGCGCCAGGCATACCTCCCGCCCGATCCCCCCGGCGGCGCCGGTAACGACTGCATTCTTTCCTTTAAGATGCTCACTCATGTCGTCAGGTTAACCTCCTTTACTGTTGTTAATATTGTTAGAATATTTCACAAAGTGCCGATTAAAAATATACCATAGCACGGCTGATTTGTGCAAACATATTATAGCCATTCTTAGAGCTATTTGGCAGCAGCGAACACGTTTGAGCGCAGGGCTCTATCCTTGACAAACCCCTCTGCTGACGGGATAATTTAGCTTGGCTTGCAATTAAGGAGGTACCCTATTTGAAATCGGACTGGCAGGAAGATTTAAAGCGAAAGACGATCTCGGCGGAGGAGGCGGCCCAGAAAGTCAAATCCGGTGACCGCATTGCCTTCACCGTAGGCAGGGAGGCATACACTGTAGGCCTGGCCATAGCCGCCAGGCTGGGCGAGCTGAAGGACGTGCAGGTCTACGTGCCAACGCCGGGCTATGACTTCGGGTGGTACGATCCCGGGTGGGACGAGTCATTCAAGATAACCTGCTCCTTCCCGCTGGGCATCAACGAGCAGATGGTGTCGGAGAAACGGTGCGATATCGCCTTCGGTGCCCTGTTCCCTTTCGATATGCAGTATTTCAAGGAAGGGCTCGATATACTGCTCACCGAGCTCTCCGGACCTGACGAAAAGGGGTTCTGCAGCTTCGGAGCCTCGCTGTGGAACAAGCGGCGCCAGGTCAGGGATGTCAGGGGCCGCGGCGGGCTGGTCATCGCCGAGTTGAACGACAGGTTAATCCGCACGTATGGTGACAATTACATTCACATATCCGAGGTCGACTTTTTCGTGGAGCACCAGTCGTCCGGCAGCTCCATGGGCAGCGGCAGCCTTCTGGGCAAGAAATCCCGAAAAGAGGTGGACAGCGCCCAGAAGGAGATCGCCCGACACGTGGGCTCGATCATAAAGGACGGCGACTGTCTGCAAATAGGAGTCGGCAGAGCGACTGAGCCGCTGGTGCAGCTGGGCATACTCGATGGCAGGAACGATATCGGTTACCAATCTGAGGCCACCGTACCCGGCATCATCCGCCTGGTACGCGAGGGTGTCATCAACGGGAAGTGTAAGACGGTTCGTCCCAATAAAGTTGTGGTAACCTCAGTCGGTGGCGACACCCGCGAGGAGATGCAGTGGGTTCACATGAACCCTCTGTTCGAGCTGGTGGACGTCGATTATCTGGAGGATATCCGCACCATCGCCGCCATGGATAACATGGTCACCATAAACCAGGCGCTGGCCATCGACCTGCTGGGACAGACGACGGCGGAGAGCCTGGGACCCAAGCTGTTCAGCGGCGCGGGCGGGCAGGTGCCGTTCCAGCTCGGTGCCATCCTTTCGAAAGGTGGTCGCGCTATCACGGTGCTGCCATCGACGGCGGATACGCCCCAGGGCAGGGTGTCACGGATCATGCCGTCGCTGCCAGAAGGAACGACTTTCACCATACACAAGAACTGCACCGACCGCATAGTAACGGAATTCGGCGTCGCGGAGCTCAGGGGGCGCAGCATACGTGAGAAGGCGGAGGCCCTGATTAACGTGGCGCATCCCGACTTCCGCGATGACTTGAGGGCGACGGCCAATAAAATGTTCTGGCCTTAACGCTAAAGCGTTTTAAATATGGAAAGGAGATGGAGTTTTGAGTTACTGCAAATATGAAGTGAACAAGAAGACCAGGGTAGCCACCCTGACCTTCAATCGTCCGGAGAAGCTGCATGCGCTGGTCCCGATGGCGGATCTGGAGGAGGTTATCGCCCGCCTGTACGACGCCAGCCGCGACGACAACGTGGCTGTAGTCGTGATGAAGGGCTCAGGACGAGCGTTCGGCGCAGGGTACGATATCGACCAGGTTCGATCGAGACGCGGCCTGGATGAGCCAAAGCGCCCTCCGCAGCGCCGGCGCTACTGGGGTGTCGACGAGTGGTGGGGCCGCCGCGGCATACTGCAGGCGATACTCACCTGCGACAAGGTAACCATCGCTCAGGTGCACGGCTACTGTTACGGCGGGCATTTCGAGATCATGTGCGCCTGCGACCTGGCCATCTCCAGCGATAACGCCATTTACACGCACCCCGGCTACACCTACCTCGGCATCGAGGGACCGATACCGCTGTATGTCTACATGATCGGGTGGCGCAAGGTGAAGGAGATGATGCTCCTGGGCAACCCGCTGAAGGCGGATGAGGCCTGCAACATGGGCCTGGTCAACAAGGTGGTTCCACATGACAGGCTCGACGATGAGGTCACCAGGATCGCCAATCTCATCGCCACGCGCCCACTGGACGGCATAGTGATGGGCAAAAAGCACTTCCTCATGTCGATGGATATGATGGGCTTCTCCGCCGGCTACGACATGGCCAGCCTGTCCCACACCCTCCTGAGCAACCTCAAGTTCGGGGAGAACGAGTTCAACCTGATGAAGGAGCTCAAGACTAAAGGCCGCAAGGGCATGTATGCCGACAGAGACAAGACCTACAAGGACCAGGACTGGCGCCCTGCGGAGATT
This sequence comes from uncultured Dehalococcoidales bacterium, assembly GCA_964428725.1. GTDB lineage: Bacteria > Chloroflexota > Dehalococcoidia > E44-bin15 > E44-bin15 > CAYRYW01. The sequence continues at coordinate 57,002 of CAYRYW010000003.1, read as the reverse complement.
AAAAAGGCAGGTGCGACTAAGAAGGCTGCTGCTAAGAAACCAGCGGCTAAGAATGCTGCTGCCAAGAAGAAATAATTTAAGGTCGACAGATATAGAAAAAGCCCTCTGCAATGGAGGGCTTTTTTGTTTATGATAATCCACGTAGCAGGCACAGCATGCTGTGCCTGCTACCGATGACATGAATGTATTGACAAATGATATCAATAATGATACCATGAAATCGTGAAAATCGACAAAACCCTGGCCCTGATGCGGCAGAATGCGAAAGGGGTGAGATTCGATGATCTGTGCAAGGTCTGCGACCATTACTTTGGCGAGCCTAGGCATAAGGCTTCCAGCCATCGCATCTACAAGACTCCGTTAAAGGATGACCCGCGTTTGAACATTCAGGATGATAAGGGAATGGCTAAGGCGTATCAGGTGAGACAGGTGCTCAGAACTATTGAGAGATTGGAGGCGGTAGATGACAACTAAAACATCAGCAATAAACGATAAATATACATATCGTGTTATCTGGTCGGAGGAGGATCAGGAGTATGTGGGACTGTGCGCCGAGTTCCCTGGCCTGAGCTGGCTGGACGATGAGCCTGAAACGGCGCTAAAAGGCATCAGGAAGCTGGTAGCCGATGTAATCGCGGATATGAAAGCCTTAAATGAAAATATCCCGACTCCGATAGCGCTGGGGAAATATAGCGGCAAGTTCCAGGTGCGCGTGCCGCCAGAGGTGCACCGCAAGCTGGTGATAGAGGCTGCCGAGTCTCACGTAAGCTTGAACCGGCTTGTCAGCGCCAAGCTATCCCGCGGCTAAGAAAGAGATAGGCTCGTATCAAGCCGATGAAACAAATAGGGCCCTTCCGCTATCGAGGTAATACGTGGCCAATGACAATGCGCAAGCTATGAATAAGGGTCTCGATCCCAAGTGGCTTGTCCTGGGAGCGGTGATGTTGGGGAGCCTCATGGGCCCCCTCGATGCCAGTATCGTTAATACCATCCTGCCGGAAATTACCGATTTCTTCCAGACCGATGTATCCATCACCCAGTGGGTACCGACCGTATACCTGCTAACGATAAGCTGCCTAATCCTGCTTTACGGGCGGCTGGGCGATATGCTCGGGTACAAGAAGATTTTCATATGTGGGCTGACTGCTTTCACCGTTACATCGATACTGTGTGGGTTCTCGCAGAGCGTATGGATGCTGATAGCGTTCCGGGCACTGCAGGGGCTGGCGGCAGGCATGATGATGTCGGTGAGCTTCGCCATCATCACTTCGACTTTCCCGCCTCGCGAGAGAGGCAGGGCTCTGGGCATATATGCTATCAGTATTGCTATCGGCTTAGGCATCGGGCCGACGCTGGGCGGCGCGATCGCTGAATACTTAAATTGGCGCTATGTGTTCTTTGTCAATGTGCCAATCGGGATCTGCGCTGTCGCACTAGGGTCGCACGTGATACCCAAGGGCGACGTGAAGCCAGGACAGCGACTGGACGTGCCGGGCGCCATTGCCGCCTTCGCCTTTCTGACCAGCTTCCTGCTGTTTGCCAACCGGGGCGGCGACTGGGGATGGCTGTCCGCCGCCTCCATTAGCCTGATAGCAGTCTCTGTGATATCAGCCACTGCGTTCATACAAATCGAACGAAGGGCGAAACAGCCCATGCTCAACCTGGAGCTGTTCCACAGCCGCGTGTTCAGCTTCGCCAGCCTCAGCGCCCTGATCAACTTCATGGCGCTTTATGCCCTTGTATTCATAACACCTTTTTACCTTGCTTTCGTGCTGAAATACAGCATCCTCAAAGTGGGGCTGGTGATGGTTGCTTCTCCGGTCGCCACGCTTATTGTAGCACCGTTGAGTGGGATGCTATCGGATCGCATTGGTAGCAGGAGCCTAGCGGTTAGTGGCATGATTGTCTGCTCTATCGGCATGTTCTTATTGGGCGGTCTGGACGCAAATTCGAACAGCTTCGATGTCGCCTGGCGACTGGCCGTATGCGGCATAGGCAGTGGCATGTTTCAGAGCCCGAACAACAGCGCGGTCATGGGCAGCGTCCCGCCGATGCGCCTGGGCATCGCCTCGGGGGTGCTGGCTGCCATGCGCAACGTGGGCATGGTCCTGGGGATCGCGATAGCGGGGGCTGTGCTGTATAACCTTGCGCCGGTGGCAGCCTCTGGGCACATAGGCCAACTTACTGGCTCAGAGGTAGACGAGTTTGTTAACGGTCTGCGCTGGGCATACACATCGGGGGCTATGATGGCGGGCATCGCCGCGATCACATCCCTCTTCGCCGTGAGACGACGGCCCGAGTCCTAGCTTATCCCGCGCCAGGCCTTTTCCAGCCCTTCGCGGAACTCGGGGTGTGCGATCGCGATCAGTGCCCGTGCGCGCTCGTTCAGCGTCCTGCCCTTAAGCTCAGCGATGCCGTACTCGGTGGCCACGCAGTCGATGTCGTAGCGCGGCACGCTGACCGCCGTCCCCTCGCTGAGGTGCGGCACGATGCGGGAAACATGTGAGGTCTTGCCCCGTATCGAGGAGGTGAAGGCGATAATCGACCGCCCGTTGGGGGACTGCGCAGCCCCGCGCAGCCACTCCGCCTGACCACCGACAGCGCTTATCTGCACTCCCCTGACGGTCTCCGCATTCACCTGCCCCGACAGGTCGACCTCGATGGCTGACACGATGGTGATGAAGTTATCGAACCTGCAGATGTTGTTGGCGTCGTGGGTGTAGGTGTAGGGGTGCATCGCCACCTGCGGGTTCTTGTCGATAAAGCGGAACAGTTTGTCGGTGCCGGCGGCCGCCCCGCTAACCGTCTTGCCCTTATCCATCGCCTTGCGCTCGTTGGTTACCACTCCGCTCTGCATCAGGTCAACCGTGCCGTCGGTGATCATGCCGGTGTGCATCCCCAGATGCCTTCGATCCTTGAGCAACTTGACCAGCGCCTCAGGGATCGCGCCGACTCCGATGCATATGGTGTCGCCATCGTTGATTCGCTCGCAGACCACGCTGGCGACCGCCTCCTCTTCCACGCCTATCTTGGGATCAGGCCAGGGCTGCACCGGGCGCGACACTTCGACAACGTAGTCGATATCGCTTTTGTGTATCAGGCTGTCCCCGTAGGTGTACGGCATCTGGTCGTTCACCTGAGCGATGACCTTCCTGGCACAGCGCGCCGCGTCGCGGTTAAATCCCGGCACTGCACCGAAGCTCAGATAGCCTTCATTGTCGGGTGGCGACAGGTGTACCAGCGCCACGTCCGGGGGAAAAGTCGTTTTAAACAGCATCGGTGTCTGCGTCAGGCTCACGGGTATGAAATCGATGGTGCCATCCTTCACACCGTCGCGCAGGTCGGGGCTGACGTGCATGGTGATGATGTGGAAGTAATCGGTGAGCGCAGCGTAGGGTGAGCCGGCGATAACCCGGCTGTCCAGCAGATGTGTGCCCTCGAGCCGCTTCCTATCCGTGACCAGCGCATCCACCAGCGTCCGCGGCTCGCCGCACGTCCCTTCTATGAACACTCTGTCGCCGGGCTTTATGGCGGCGATAGCCTCCTCGGCACTGACCTTGCGCGGCTTCTTAGTCGCCATCCCCGGCCTCCCGCCATACGCCATCCACGAAGACCTTCTTGCGCTTGCGCTCCCAGTGTCCGCCGAAAACGGTGGTTTTGTACTCGTCGGGCAGCACGATGCCGTGCTCGGTGGCATACTTGATCATCCGCGTTATCTCGACGACGCGAACCCCCGCCTGCTGTCCCATGATCATGCCGCGCTTATCGTCCAGCACGCCGTGCTCCAGGTAGCTGGGGCGTTCTCCGGTGTATATGGTGCTGGTCACCGCCCACCCGCGAGCCACCGGTATCATCATGCGCTTCATCAGGTTCTCCATCTGGTCGAGGCAGGCGTCGAAGCCCAGCCCGAAGAAGCCGACGGTCAGGTAACCGGTCACCTTGTTCTTCAACGACTGCGTGAATATGGCGTAGTAACGCACCCGCGACCACAGTATGGTCAGCGGCGGCGACAGGGTCAGCCCCCACGCCGGCGCGCCGAAGATGATCCCGTCGGCGGCGATGATGCGTTCGAATATTTCCTGCGCATCGTCCTTCACCTTGCACGGTTTCTTGTTCTTGATGCACCACTGGCAGTTGACGCACATGGCGATCTTCTTATCCGCCAGCGATATGAACTCGGTTTCCACCTTGCCCAGCGGGCCCGACATCTCTGCGGCCGCCTTGAGGCTCTCGCGCACATAGGTATCGCAGTTGCCGTCCTTGACCGGCGTCGCCGAAAGTCCCAGTATCTTTATATCCACTTTGCCCATTATCGATTTTCCTTTCCGTAGCGAATGTTCAGGCTGGATTATAGCATATTCAGGATCGGTGTTAAACCGACCCAATCGTATAATTAAATCGGCATCATCGCACTGAAAAAAGACGCCGGGTAAAATCTAATGAGCGAAGTCACAAGGCGGTTTGACTTGCCGGTTCAAAATCATTTATCATACTCTACACCGGTACCCCCGAGCACGCCATGCAGAGACAGGTTCAAATCATCGCCAGTGACGCCGGCGGCACCATGACCGACATGATTGTGGTAGACGGCGAGGGGAATTTCGCCATCGGCAAGGCGGCTACCACCCCGCACGACCAATCGCTGGGCTTCCACGAATCCCTGATAGATGCCTTCGAGCACTGGAGTGTCGATTTCGAGAAAGAGGCCGGGAATATCCTCCCCGGCGTTGAGGCCATTGTTTACAGCGGCACTTCCATGTTGAATGCGCTGCTCACTGCAACCGGCAGGAAGGTGGGGGTCATTACCCAGCGGGGCGATGAGGACGTTTTCATCCATGAGCGCAGCAAGCAGACCTGGGCGGGCTATGCCTATCAGGACGTCCTGCACCACGTAACCCACCACCACAACCTCCCGCTGGTGCCCCGCCGTCTGGTCAAGGGTGTAACCGGCCGCATAGATATGTTCTCCATGGAGGCTGTACCACTGTATGAACACGAGGTTATTCAGAGCGTGGAGGAGCTGCTGGATGAGCAGGTGGATGCCATTGCCGTCTGCCTGTGGTACTCGTGGATGAACCCGGCGCATGAGCTGAAGGTAGCTGAGATCGCCGCTGAGATAATGCAGAAGCGCGGCCGCCAGGTGCCGGTGTATCTTTCTCACCAGCTTTGCCCCATCACCAGGGAGCAGCCGCGGCTTAACACGCTGGTGCTCCACGCCTACGCTGCCGAGCCCGGCCGCGAGCAGTTGTTCAAGATCGAGAGCAGGCTCCACGACAGGGGTTATCGCTATCCCCTCCAGATCGTGCTGGCGCATGGAGGTGTGACCAATATCCGCTACCCCCGGATCCACGAAGGTTGCTTCTCCGGGCCCATAGGCGGGCTGCTCGGCGCCCGATATCTGGTACACGAGATGGGAATAGGCAACTGGGTGTGCTCCGATATGGGCGGCACAAGCTTCGATGTCGGCCTCATCATGGGCGGCGAGCCGGTCATGGTGCGGGAGGTGGTCATCAACCGCAGAATATATAATATCCCCACCCTGCTAATGGATACCATAGGGGCGGGCACGGGGATGTTCGTCACTATAGACCCCATCACCAGGCGAATAAAGGTCGGCCCGGAGAGCGCAGGGGCAGACCCGGGGCCGGTGTGCTACGACATGGGCAACGAGGTGCCCACCGTGATGGACTGCTGCGTCATCATGGGGATCCTGAATCCGGATAATTACCTCGGCGGCAAGCTTAAGTTAAACAAGGAAAAAGCCCTGAAAGCCATAAAGGAGAAGTGCGCCGATGTCCTCGGCGTTGACCCCTACTACCTGGCAGAAGGGGTGTACAGGCTCATTAACAGCACTATGAAGGAGCATATCAGGGCGGTGCTCTATGCCCGGGGCTTTTCCCCGGCGGACTATCACCTCCTGTGTTACGGCGGAGCTGGCCCGATGCACGTTGCCGGCTATACCGAAGGCCTGCCCTTCAAAGGGGTGGCCACCATGCCGTGGGCCGCGGCCTTCTCGTCCTTTGGCTGCGCTGCGGTAGACATCAGCCATCGCTACCAGAAGTCCACCGCCGTGGTGATCCAGGCGGGGGCCGACGACAGTTGGAAACTGATGATGGGACAGCTGATGCTTAATCCCGGCTGGGATGAGCTGGAGCGACTGGCCCAGGCTGAGTTCGTTGAGGAAGGCCTGCCCTGGGAGCAGGCCAAGGTGCGCCGTATCGCCTATGTGCGATACGGCAGCCAGATGGATGACATCGAGGTACAGTCGCCGGTATCCCGCATAGACAGTGCCGCGGATATGGATAAGCTGCTGGCAGCGTTTGAGGACCTCTATGAGAGGGTGTATGCCGGGGTAGCCAAGCACCGCCAGGCGGGGTATCAGATAATGGAGCTGGGGCTTACCGCCACCATTCCCAAGGTCAAGCCCAAGCTGGTCAAGCGGCCACTGGAGGGCAAGGTGCCGCCCGAGGAGGCCATTAAAGGGGAGAGGGAAGTGTACTTCGAAGATAAGTGGCATAAGGCTGTTATATATGACATGGACCGCATCAGGCCGGGGAACGAGATCGAGGGGATAGCGGTAATCGAAGCTCCAGCAACCACCTTCTTCATCCCGCCGCGAAGACGAACGCGGATGGACGAGTGGTCGATGCTGTGGCTCACCTGATAATGGAGGCGGGCATGCATAAAGGCATTGGAGAGAATGGTAAGACCCTCAAGCAGATGCTGGAGGAGAGTGAGCGGCTGTACCGCGAAACGGGCTGCTATGCCGGCATCACCGAGCCCCATCTGCTGAAGCAGGACCCCATCAGGAGCGAGCTGTTTCACTCGCGGATAATGGCATCGCTGATAGCCGGCAGAGAGACCACCCGCATGGTCTCCGGCTCCCCTTTCGTTCGTGAGGTGGCCGAGCTGTGCCTTGGCCTGTATACCCCCGAGGGGGATAACGTCGCCCAGTCTACCGGCATTCAGGTACACATCAGGCTCATGGGTGACAATATACAGTGGATGATCAATAAGAATTACGAGGAGGAGATGGGGATAAACGACGGTGATTTCTTCATCGCCAACGACCCGGTTATAGCCGGCATGCACGCCGCGGACGTCTACGATATGCTGCCCATCTTCTGGGAGGGGGAGCTGGTCGGCTGGGTGTCCACGGTAATCATGGAGATGGATATCGGCGCCGTCACCCCCGGCATGATGCCTACGGCTAATGTAGAACGGGGCACGGACGGGCTGAAGTTCTGCTGCGAGCGAATAGGCTCTAACGATAAGCTTAACCGTGATTTCGAGCATAAGATAGAGCTCAGCCTGGATATGGCGGATATCTTCCTGCTGGATCGCAAGGGGGCGATGGCGGCTAACATCCGCGTACGGGAAGAGATCAAGCGCATAATACGTGAATTCGGCATCGACTACTACAAGCGGGCAACGAGGGAACTGATAGAGGAGGAACGGCGCAACCAGATCGCCCGCATCCGTCAGCGGATGGTCCCCGGCCGATATCGCAACGTGGTGACCGCCGAGTTCCCCATGGCGAATCAGCCGGTGGCGTGGATTCCCGCCAAGCGTGATACGATTCGCCTCATTCCCATACAAATGGATATCCTGCCCTCGGGTCATCTGGTGATCGATTTCGAGGGGACCGGCGAATGGGGCTGGCATGCGTTCAACGGCACCCCCAAGGCAGTCTGGGGCGGCGTCTCCGTCGCTACTGTGCAGACACTTTCCTACGACGGGCGCGGCAATCTGGGATCGCTTCTTCCCATAGATGTAGTAGGCCTGGCCCCGGACTCGCTGCTCAACCCGACCCAGATCCGGAAGCTCGCCACCTCTACCCCATGGGCACCACTGTTGGATATATTCGGGATGTGGACGCACATGCTGGGCATAGCATATTACCTTCGCGGCTTCAGGGAGGAGACGTTCAACTACCGTTCCTCAGGTGGCTGGATGGTGGCCGGATACGATCAGATGGGTGTTAAGCGCCCGCTGATGGCGGCGGGCACAGGCAACTTCGGCCCCGGGGCATGCGGGGTGTGCGATGGTGTCGATTGCGGCGGGTGGCTGGCAACCCCTGAGGTTGATATGGGCAATATAGAGGTGTGGGAGATGTTCGTTCCCCAGATGGAGATGACGCGACGGCTCGAACCCTACTCCGTGGGTTACGGCCGGTTCCGCGCTGGCCTGGCAGTGCCGCAGATATCCATGGCTCACCGCTCCCAGCAGCTGGTTGGCTGCGGTGTCGTCGGAACCGCTTCAGATTTCATCATCCCCAACCTGGGCCAGTTCGGCGGATACCCTGGCGGGCGGCGAAACACCCTGCTGCTGCGCCATGAGAACCTCACAGAACTAATCGGGAAGAGGCAGCCGTTGCTCCACAATATCGGCGACCCCAGGGACCTGGCGGAACGGTTCCCCGGCCAGGTCACCGACTGCGGCCTTCTCCCGGTCCCTGCGGAGATATTCGAGGGCGACCTCCTCATTTCCTGCTCCGCTTCTGGTGGAGGACTGGGCGACCCTATAGAGAGGGACCCGGCTTGGATCAAGGCAGACATGGATAACGGGCTTACCACCGAGTGGCAGGCCAGCAATATCTACTGTGTCAAGGCCAGCTACGATGAGGTGTCGAAGGAATGGACGGTGGATGAGACGGAGACCGCCCAGCTGCGCCAATCCAGGCGCAAGCAGCGACTGTCGCGCGCCGTACCGGTCAAAGATTGGTGGAGGGAAAACCGCGACAGGATAGTCTCGCGGGACATGCATCCATTGATGCTGGAGATGTACCGCAGCAGTATGAAGATGAGCGGGGCGTTCACTCAGAGCTACCGGGATTTCTGGGCCCTTCCCGACGATTTCGCACTATGAGGTGTTAAAATGTCTATCTCGTATAACAAAGAAGACCTTAAAGATATGTTCGACGGCAGGCTGCCCTGGAACAAGGTCAAGGAGATTATGAGCAATCCCAAGGACGACGATCGCTTCGATAAATATGTCGATATACTTCAGGAGCGTGTCGGTTTCACAGAGCGTATTCTCTTACCACTGGGAGAACATCTCTACATTGTGCAGAAGGGCGATGAGCGTGTGGTTAAGTGCGACTGTGGGCACGAGTTTGGCGACTGGCGCCGCAACTGGAAGCTCAGCGCGCTCATATTCGTTCGCAATACGGTCGACAAGCTGGAAGAGGTATACCCCGGCCTGCGCTGCCCAAATCCCGACCTGTGTGAAGTCCGGGAGTATTATTGCCCCGGGTGCGCCAGCCTGCTCATGGTGGAGGCAGTGCCGGTAGGTTGTCCTATTATCTTCGACGTCTTGCCCGATATCGATGCCTTCTACCTTGACTGGCTGAAGCGACCCCTCCCCGACCAGAAGGAGTTCAGGGATATGACCTGCGAGACGACACGGGAGTGGGGTAGGGAACTCAAGAGCAAATAAACTCAGACACATTAAGAGAGCGCGACGTTGTTAGCCATCCAGATCCTGTCTGCGATTTTACTGGGCATAGTTTTCGCCAACCTGGAGATCCAGATCGAGGGCAAGCGTGGCTGGGCCGCCGACCTGCCGTGCTGGCGCAAGACCAAGGGGTGGGTGGTGAGGCTCCTCGGCGGGCGGCCACTGACGGGCTATCATACATGGATGACCATCTTCCTGATCCTGATGTTCCATTTCCCCCTCCTTTTCGTCGAATGGTCTCCAAAGTTGGAACTGTTGATCTGGGGGTTGCTGTACACCTTCTTCCTCGCGGAAGATTTCGCCTGGTTCATATTTAATCCGAATTATGGGATAAGGAAATTCAGAAAGTCGGAGATCTGGTGGCACGGTTCCTGGTGGGGTCCTGCCCCGAGCATTTACTACTTCCTAGCTGCCATGGCCATTGTTTTCCTGGTGTTGAGCCAGATTGTTTTTCGGTAGCCTGGTGAGACTGAAGAATTTTGACACATGCAAAAAGGTTCACATTGCCACTTCGCTTGGACGTGTAACCCAGGGACATGCAACCGATTTGGACACCATAAAGGATGCGGGATACGCGATGTTGACAAAACAGCAATTAAGGTGTATAATTAGAGCATACTAAAGATTGAATATTATAAAGCTCCTTAAAAACAAATAAAGGCATCGATAAAGGCAAATCTGCTAGAAGGCAGTGGCGCAAAGCCACGGACATCCAGATATACGTGGAAAAGCCGGGCTCCCGAAGACTCGAGAAGTTAGTTATGGCGCCTTTTAGCAGAATTCTGCTGAAGGGCGCTTTTTTGTACCTTAAAAAATAATTAGGAACGACAAAGGCAAATCCACTTTGAAGGTGGTGACGCAAAGCTGTGACCCACAGCTATTATGACTGTGGGCCCAGGCTACCGAATCATACGAGCTATTATTTAACGCCTTCATGTGGACCCTTGAAGGCGTTCTTATTAAAAAACGGATCGACATCAAAGGAGGTGGTAGGATAGCACAATTGAGTCGACAAAGGCAAACCTGCTGAAAAGCGGGTGCGCAAAGCCTGTACTCCATAGCAAAACTATGGCGGATGGGTTACCGAAATCAGGAGAAGGAGGAACTACAATGTTCGCTAAGACAAAAATTAAATTAGGTATTATTGTAGCCGCTGTAATAGTAGCGGTTTCCATGGCGATGGTGGCACCCATGACCGGTGCCGAAGCAGCCGTTGCACCACCGCAATGGTGCACCATGGACAGCGGCACAACGAATGCCCTCACAAACGTGTGGGCGGCTTCACCCACCGACGTCTTCGCCGTTGGTGAGGAGGGTACCATCCTTCACTACAATGGCAACAGCTGGAGTCAGATGGACAGCGGCACTACCAGCGACCTCCATGGCATCTGGGGGTCCTCATCCACTGACGTCTACGCCGTCGGCATCAATGGCGTTGTCCTGCACTATGACGGCAGCTCGTGGAACGCTATCGACCTGGGCACCACGAAGGCGCTGTATGGCGTCTGGTGCCATTCATCACAGGTATTCGTAGTAGGTCACACTTTTCTAGCGCACTACGATGGCAGCGACTGGCAAATGGGCGAGGGCGGCATGGTGTGCTTCTATGATGTTTGGGGATACTCCCCATACGACGTCTTTGCAGTTGGTTATAATGGTTTGTTCGCTGCATTCGATGGGTCAAGCATAGAGCTTATCGACAGTGGAACTAGCGACAACCTGTATGGCGTTTGGGGCTTTTCACCTATCAGCGTTGTTGCTGTAGGTGAAGTCGCCGCAGGTGAAGTCGCCATCGTAATATACTACGATGGTAGAGAGTGTGAAACGCTAATGATCGGAGAAACAGCAGTGATCTACGATGTATGGGGAGATTCTATATCCAACATGTTTGGTGTGGCAGATGGAGGTATTATAGTTCACTATGATGGCAGCAAACTGTCATCTATTGACACCTCCACCGGCGTGGACCTGCTGGGCATCCATGGAACCTCTGAAACCGATATCTTCGTTGTAGGCGATGCTGGCACCATACTGCATTACGGCTTCCCGCCTGAGCCAACGCCCACTCCAACGGAGACCATTGTCGTTGAGCCGACGCCAACGCCTACCGAGACCGTTGTCGTTGAGCCGACGCCGACGTTGACCATCGTTATCGAGCCGACACCAACACCCACGCCGACTGCGACGCGGATAGCATATGTTGGTGGCGGTGGCGGTGGCGGTGGTTATGTTCCAAGTGGCAGCAGCGACACCGAAGATGTGGCAGATGATGCTGAAGAAGAAGCGTCTGATGTCACCGAAGAAGCCGCCGAGGAGGCCGCCGAAGAAGTCGGTGAGCCGACCAGCGGTGAGGCCGGGATAAGCAATGGAGCTGAAGATGCTACCGAAGATGGCGAGGGGACAGTCGAAGCGGACACCGCTACGCGTGTGAGCTGGTGGGTCCTTGGCGCTATAACTGCTGAAGCCCTTGGCCTGGTAGCAGTATCCTATCTGCTGGCAAGGCGAATGGTTCAAAGGAGATGGTATAAGTAGTCCACGATTCACCGACGCTGTGGCATGTGGGGTCCCCACCCGGGGACCCCACCCACAGAACAAAAAAATCTGGAGGATCTGAACATGAACGACAGAAGGGGTGACCAGCAAGGCAGTTCGGCTGATAGCAGGCGATTCAATAGAAGGTTCAGGTTTTCCATGTCGGTGCTGGCAGCCCAACTGCTCCTGATCGCAACAGCCATAGCCTGGTGTATTCATATGATACTGATCCTGATACATGGAGAGGTGTGTTTCGAGGAACCTAATTCGGCAATCTTATACATAGAAATCATAGCGACAGCTGCTGTAATAATATATTCCGCCACCGTCTTCGCACTCCAGTGGAAGAGGCTGGGGGAGAGACGAAGCAGTGATCGCAGAAAATAAAGGATTAATCGGATTTTAATAACAGGGTTTCAGGGAAGAGATAGAGGAGGCAAAGGACAATGAACGCTACGCAAACTACGAACTGCAGAATGAGGCCCCACCATCCGGACAACGCTATCGATATCCTGCTGGTGGAGGATAACCCCGGCGACGTGCGGCTGACACGCGAGGCGTTCAAAGAGAGCAGGGGCACCAACAGTTTGAACGTCGTTGAAGACGGCGCTGAAGCTCTGGCTTTCCTAAATCATCAGGGCAAGTACAACAATGCACCAACCCCGGACCTCATACTGCTGGACCTGAATCTGCCGAAGAAGGATGGGCGTGAGGTGCTGGAGGAGATTAAGAACGATAAGGCGCTGAGGCGCATCCCGGTGGTGGTACTGACGACATCGAGCGCGGCGGAGGATGTGTTCAACATGTATCAGCGTCATGCCAACTGCTATATCAAAAAGCCGATAGATTTCGAGGATTTCGTAAATGTTATTACTGCCATTGATAATTTCTGGCTGACCATGGTAAAGCTCCCATCAAAATAAGAAGGAGAATCACATGAAAGTTCTGATGGTAGAGGACAATCGGGGGGACGCCAGGCTGATCAAGGAAATGCTCAGCGAAGTGGCGACCGGGCAGTTCGAGTTGTTGCACGCGGAGAGCCTGGAAGCAGCCCTCAAATGCCTCGGCGAGACGATTGTAGACGTTGTCCTGCTGGACCTCTCGTTACCGGACAGCCACGGGCTGGACACGTTCGTAAAAATACGTGACCAGTCACCTGCAACCCCCGTTGTAGTATTGAGCGGATTCGCCGATGAGGCGTTCGCACTGGAAGCTGTGCGACACGGGGCACAAGATTATCTCGCCAAGGGCCAAACAAACAGCGGCCTGCTGGTGCGCGCCCTGCGATATGCCATCGAGCGCCAGGGTGTAGAAGAAGCGCTACGGGGAAAAGAGGAGAAATTCAGAAATCTGCTCGAGTCCCTGCCGGAGATAGTCATCGAGATTGACGGGCAAGGGAACATTTCATATGCCAATGAAATCGCATTCCAGACCTTCGGGTACACGCATGAGGAATTCAACGCTGGCCTTAACGCCGTTCAGATGGTCGCACCTGAGGACGGGGACAAAATCTTAGCTGAGATGCACCGAGCCATGTCCGGAGAGCTTCCGCGCATAATTGAAGCCACCGCACTGCGGAAGGACGGCAGCAGATTTCCCATCACCATCCATGGAAGCCATGTCATAGATGACGAGGGCAATATTATAGGCATCAGGGCAATTGTAGCCAATATCACTGAGCGCAAGCGGATGGAGCAGGAGATAAGGGAGAAAGAAGAAAAGCTGCGCTTCATGTTCCAATCGATGGGCGACATGATCGTGGCAATGGATCTGAAGGGTGACGTTGTAGATGTGAATGAATCAACAGTGCGCACGCTGGGATATAAGAATGAGGGGGAGCTTATCGGGCGAAGCAGCGCGGAGCTCGTGGTTGAGGCATACCGCGATGATGCTGTAAAGATGGCAGTTGAGGCGATCAAGAAGGGACTGCATGCGGACGGGCCGGAGTACCAGTATCTGCATCTGCGAACGGCAAGTGGCGGTGATTTGGAAGTAGAATATGGGATCAATCTGATACGCGATGCCGCCGGCAGCGTCATGGGCGTGCTGGGCATCGCCCGCGACATCACTGAGCGCAAGCGCCAGGAGCAGGCACTGCGAGAATCGGAGGGAAAGCTGCGCACCATGTTCGAGTCAGTAGGCGAGGCTATCATTGTTACAGATTCGGCTGGCAATATATTGGAGGTCAACGACGTAGCACCTGAACTATCAGGCTATTCTAAGCAGGAACTGGTAGGGCGGAATGCCATCTCGCTTATAGCACCCCGGGATCATGACATGATCATACAGCAGATGCGTAAAAACCTTGAGGATAAGTCTGGTTTAAAACAGTTCCAGTGCAGCTTTGTACGGGCCGACGGCACAGAGATAGAAGCTGAATTCAGCTCATCGCCGCTGATGAATGAATCTGGCGATGTGTCAGAGTTCGTTACCATCGCCCGCGATGTTACCAAACGCAGACAGGCAGAGGAAGTAGTGAGACAGCGCAACAGGGAACTGATCGCCATGAATACCATCTCGCAATCGCTCAGCCAGCAGTCGAGGTTGGATGACTTATTGCAGTCTGCACTGGATTCCACCCTTGAAGTTATGGACTTGCCTGCCGGAGGCATATGGCTGATCGATGAGGAGAGCCAGAAGCTGACGCTCACCGTTCACAAGGGAGTATGTGAGAGAGTCGCAACGGCTGCCAGGGAGATTCCCCTGGGTGCAGGCGTCACCGGTGAGGCTACGAAAACAGGCAAGGTGACAATGTCTACAAATATGCTGGACGATGTGAGGATCCCGCATGCTCTCAAATCGGTTTATCGCCTCGGCGACCTCAGGGCACTTGTCAGCGTGCCACTCAGGTCAAAAGGCAAAACCCTGGGAGTTATGAATATCTTCGACCGCGAACCCAGGGATTTCACTGAAAAAGACATCCGTCTGCTGGAAACGATAGGGGGGCAGATAGGGGTCGCTATCGAGAACGCCCAGCTTATGGAAAAGCTGAGCGAGCTATCCATAACCGATAAGCTGACCGGCTCGTACAATCGCCGCCATTTCTACGAAGTGCTCGAGTCTGAAATGAACCGCTCGCGTCGCTACAGACATACGTTCTGTCTGGTGATGGTCGACCTCGACGGGTTCAAACTGTACAACGATATATATGGGCACATCAGCGGTGATGAAGTGCTGAAAGATTTCGCCCGGACCCTCAAATCAATGCTGCGGAAAACCGACCCGGTCTTCCGTTACGGAGGTGACGAGTTCGCCATTATCTTCCCATCAACAAATGTCGAAAGGGCGGAAAAGATTATCGAACGGGTCAGGGCACAATGGCCCTCCACATCGAAAGATATTTCGTTCACACTGGAAACCCCTCTGGGGTTCAGCGCCGGTATCGCTCAGTTCCCCGAGGATATAGACACCATTGACGGTTTGATATTCATGGCCGATGCCGCCCTGATGAAGGCGAAAAGGGGAGGTAAATACAGGACGGAGCTGGCTTCAAGGCTGGAGCAACATGAGAGTGAACCTCAGCATGATATTGCCGGATTCAGCGATTGAAGAAAGGCTTGTGAAGGGGGTGTTGGAGATGGTTAAGATAGAAGGCATTCTAATTGTTGAACACGATGAAGGCTTAAGACGCAGCCTGGCGCTGGCACTTTCCAGTAAAGGATATCAGGTAGAGGCAGTCAGGGACAGTAAAGAAGCGATGGAGAAGGCGCGTGCCGGACGCTTTAAGCTTGCCCTGGTCGATATTGACAAACATAAAGACGAGTGCTTGAAGCTGGTAGCACGCATGAAAAAAGCTTACCCGGAAACGCTGGTGGTGGTTTTCTCTAGCCACACGTCTACAGAGGATACAATACGCGCCATGAACTGCGGGGCAGCGGCTTACCTCACCAAGCCGATAAATACAGGGGATCTTCTGGAAACTCTGGAGGTGGTGCTGGAAAGGTAACACTAGGAGTTTAAACATAACGGGTGATGAATGCACAAATGAATGGAACGCGGGCTTGACATGTCACAGAATAAGTAGTAAAAGAAGAGCTACATCCGTTAAAGAAGTGGATATCCCAGAGCAATCATCAATTTCATGAAAGGTAGCCCATTAAATGAAAGATGAGGATAAGACCAAAGAGCAACTTATAGCTGAGCTGGTGGAGATGCGCAGGCGTGTCGCCGAGGTGGATTCGGCTGTCGCCGGTCATGTGGAGATGATACCGGCGGAGGTGCTGGCCACCGCGACCCGGAACCAGATAATCGCCCTGGCGGCAACGGTGGATGCCAAAGACCCGTATACCCTCACCCACTCGAAGGGTGTTGCCGAGATAGCGGAGACGATCGGCGAAGCCGCAGGCCTTTCCGAGAAACAGCTGTCCGATTTACGCGACGCCGCCCTGCTGCACGACATCGGCAAGGTAGGCGTACCCGATGCCATCTTGACCAAGCCCGATAATCTATCGGGCGAAGAGTGGAAGATAATGCAGACACATGCTGCTGAAGGGGCACGGATAGTCGGTTTCGTGAAGGAACTGTCGCCGCTGGTGCCCCTGATACGGCACCACCACGAGCGGTACGACGGCACGGGGTACCCCGACGGACTGAAAGGCGAGGCCATACCCCTCGGCGCCAGGGTACTGTGCATAGCCGACGCCTACGATACCATGACCACGCCGCGTGGCTATCGTGAGGTGCTGTCACAGGAGGATGCGCTTGAGGAGCTGAGGTGGTGCTCAGAGAAGCAGTTCGACCCTGTGCTGGTGGAGGCGTTCTGCCGGGCCTGCGGTGCCTCCGGGGAAGATGAAGACTAGGCCTGTTCAGGGCACTTGACATACAGATTCTGCAGTGATAATATACACCACTCTAACTATATATTTTCGATAAATATATAAAAAGCTAAAACCGCCGAAAGGTGGTGACTCAAAACTACAGAACACCGGGCGATAACGCACGACAGACAGGTTGTGTACATAAGTACCCCCACTCAACTATTTGTATGGTTATATTATCATCCATGTAAGTCGTCTCAAGTATTCTCAAGAGCGGTGAAAGATGACAGTAAAACTTAACGGTCAGACCTATTACCGAACGTCGGAAGCCTGCCGCAAGGCGGGTATAAGCAAAGCTACCTTTTTCCGCTGGCTCAGCGAAGGCGTCATCGAGGATGTGGCGCACAAGGACAGGCGCGGCTGGCGGCTTTTTACGCTGAAGGATATCGACAGGATAATGAACGAGGCGGGTAGGATCAACCGGTAGTGTTCGTGAGATGAAGGAAAAGGCAAAAGCGAAACGGACACTCGGCGCCGAGCTGCAAAATGTGAAACAGAGTGCAGCCAGGCCAAAAGAGGACACCGCCGAGCGCAATCGGGCGGAGGAGACTTCAAGACGCCTGGCGACGGTGGTCAGAGACTCGAACGATGCGATTATCATACAGGACATTGATGGCCGGATCACCACCTGGAACCGCGGCGCTGAACTGATGTTTGGCTATAGCGAGGCGGAAGCGCTTGGGATGAACATTGATCAACTTTCGCCTCCGGACAAGGTGTCAGAGCAAAAGGAGTTTACCCGCCGTCTGATAGCGGGCGAAGCGGTAACGTCGTTTGAGACACAGCGGGTGACCAAAGACGGGCGCATTCTTGATGTGTGGCTGACGGTGACGAAACTGGTGGACGACGGAAAACCAATCGGAATCGTCTCCACCGAGCGCGATATCACCGAGCGCAAGCAGGCTGAGGAGGAGCGCGAGCGCCTGCTTAAATCGCTGGAAGAGAAAACGAAAGAGCTGGAACAGGTACTGTATGCTGCCTCACACGACCTGAGGTCGCCGCTGGTCAACATCGAGGGCTTCGCCAGAGAGATGGGTCAATCCGTAGAACAAATGCAATCAGTGCTTAAGATCGAAGACATCCCCAACACAGTACGTGAACAGCTCTCCGCGCCTCTGAATGAGGATATCCCTAGCGCACTCCAATACATACACGCCAGCGCATACAAGATAAACTCGCTGCTGGAAGGGCTGCTGCAGCTTTCCCGGTTGGGACGCGATGAACTCGATACCAAACGCCTTAATATGAACAAGCTTATGGAGAGCGTGATCCACACCTTCGAATACAGTATTAGAGAGAAGGGCGTAAAGCTGGAGGTAGTGGACTTGCCCCCATGCCTGGGGAACGAGACGCGGATAAACCAGCTCTTCTCCAACCTTATTGATAACGCGCTCAAATTCCTTGACTCCAACAGGCCAGGCATAATCAAGATCAACGGCACGAAAGAAGATAAACAAGCCGTCTATTGCGTGGAGGATAACGGCATCGGCATTGCGCCGGAGTATCATGAGAAGATATTCGAGATATTCGAGCGCCTCAACCCCACTGCCGGCAGCGGAGAAGGATTGGGACTCACTATAGTGAGAATGATTGTCGATCGCCACAATGGGAGGATATGGCTTCATTCTGAACCGGGTAAAGGGTGCAGGTTCTTCGTGTCCCTGCCCGCCGCTTAGGAAATCATGAAAAGGAGCATGAAGATGGCTGATAGCGAAGGAGTGGTGATACTTATCGCCGAGGACAATGAGGGGCACACGGCTCTCATCACTAAGAATCTGAAGCGCGCCGGCCTGGCTAACCCCATAATCGCTTTCAAAGACGGCAGTGAAATACTAGATTTCCTGATGTACAGGGGAGATGCACCACATCGCTTGCGAGGCACTCAGTATCTTCTATTGCTGGATATCCGCATGCCCAGGGTTGATGGCATCGAGGTCCTGAGACAGCTAAAGAAGGATGAAGAACTGCGCAAACTGCCCGTAATCATAATCACGACTACGGACGATCCGCGTGAAGTTGATCAGTGCTATAAGCTGGGCTGCAGCTCTTACATTACCAAGCCTTTCGACTACGAGAAGTTCATAGAGGTTATCAAGAAACTAGGCCTCTATCTGCTTGTAGTGAAGGTACCGAAGATATACGGGGAAACCGCCCATGGAGAAGAAGAAACTAAGAAATAGCAGCACGGGCGAGCCGCAGCAGTCCCAAACAGTTATGATCATAGAGGACGATCAGGCTCTGTCCAAGCTGCTCCACAGAAACCTCCGCCGCCTCGGCCTCGGGGTGGAGATAGCGCTCACCGGCGCCGATGCCATAGACCGCGTGGCTGGTGGCCGTTTCGACCTGGCTCTGCTGGACTACCGCCTGCCCGATATGACCGGCATCAGTGTTATCGAAACCTTAGCCGAACAGAAACATACAATCCCCTTCATCGTAACCACCGGGCTGGGGGATGAGAAGATAGCGGTAGAGCTGATGAAGCTCGGCGCGCGCGATTATCTGGTGAAGGATGCCACCTTCCTCGACCGGCTGCCGCAGGCGGTGGAGCGCGTATTACAGGAACTGGACACGGAGAGGAGGCTGGCAGAAGCAGAGGAGACGCTGCGGGAGAGCGAGGAACGCTTCCACGTAGCTGCATCAAGCACAAGCGACTGTATCTGGGAATGGAACATCGAGAAGGCTTCCCTGGATTGGTTTGGCGACATTGACTCGTTATTGGGATACCCACAGGGTAAATTCCCCAGAACGATCGACGCATGGGCAAATATCATTCATCCGGAAGACCACGATAGGGTTATGGCTTTGCTTGATAAACACATTTTAGATCAAACTCCTTATGACGTCACATATCGAGTTACCAAGAAAGACGGCAGTATCGCTTTCTGGGCAGATAGGGGGACAGCGCTTCTTGATAAGGATGGGAAAGCGTATAAGATGATTGGCACTGTTAAGGACATTACCGAGAGCACTAAGATGGAAGAGGCGCTGCGAGAGAGCGAAGAGTATTTCAAGGAAATTACCGAGAACTCTTCTGATATCATAATCGTCACTGACAAAGATGGAATCATTACATACTGCAGCCCTTCCATCCAGCGTTTTACTGGATACAAGCCTGAAGAAATAATGGGTAGAAGCGGTTTTGAGTTTATCCACCCGGATGATATCCCACGCGCTATTGTCGATTTCGGCAAAGCTATCCTGACCAAAGATACAGCGATCCCCAATGCATTCCGCATACTGCACAAAGACGGCTCGGTGCGCTTCTTCGATGGACTGGGGAAGAATCTCTTAGACCATCCATCCATTGAAGGCTTCATCATGAACATCCGTGATGATACCGACCGCTGGGAGGCTGAGAATGCGCTGCGGGAGACAGCGGAAAAGCTGCAGACCATCTTCGACTCCACCACCGAGGGGCTGATAGTGGTGGACCTGAGCGGCAATGTCCTGGAGGTAAATGAGGCTACCCTCCGCATAACAGGCTACAGTAAAGAGAACCTCATAGGAAAAAGCGCGCTCAATTTCGTCGCCACAAGGGACCGTGATAGAGCAGCAAAGCTCATGGCGAAGGCGGCAGAAGGCAGTATATTCATCAACCGTATTCAGCTCCCCATGCTGACTGCAGACGGTACGGAGTTGGATGGTGAGTTCAGCATAGCCATGCTGCACGATGCTTCAGGCAACGCGACCGGCTACATCGGCGCCATGCGGGACATCACGGAGCAGAAGCGGGCGCAGGAGGCGCTCAGAGCCAGCGAGGAGAAATACCGCGACCTCGTAGAGAACATAAACGACGTTCTTTACACCATCGATACAGATGGAACATTCACATATATTAGCCCGGCTGTGGAATCGCTGATAGGATACACGCCTGCGGAAATAATCGGGCAGAACTTTGCCGGGTACATTCACCCAGATGATCTGAGAACTGCTGCTGAAAGCCACCAGAGGGTCCTCTCCGGAGAGTCAACTATAGGCGAATATCGGGTTATCGCGAAGTCAGGTGCGATCCACTGGATACGCGCCTCCAACCGGCCAATATACGAAGGGGAACTGGTTATCGGCACACGTGGCATCTTAACTGACATCACCGAGCAAAAGCTGGCGCAGGAGACCATACAGAGAAGGCTGGGATACGAACAACTGCTTTCCCGCATCTCCTCGCTGGCGGTAGACGCGGAGGACCTGCAGCAGTTCCAGGACACATGCATCGCCGCCATGGGACAGACAATGGCAGTAAGCCGCGCTTACCTCTTTGAGCATCACCCTGAGACAGATACCATGGTCAACACTCAGGAGTGGTGCGCCGAAGGCATCCTCCCTCAAAAACAGGGCCTGCAGGGGATACCAGTCAGCAACGCTCCATGGTGGGTGGAAACACTCCGGAAGGGACAGAATATCTGTTTCCGAGACATAGAGGACATCCCGGATGAAGGGGCAAAGGAGATCCTGCGGCCCCAGGGAGTCCGTTCAATCCTGGTGGTCCCACTTTTTGTCGGTGGACATTATCATGGCTTCATCGGGTTTGACGAGTGCCGCCAGCATCGCGACTGGCCCACTGAAGATGTTGACCTTCTCCTCGCAATCTCGAGGATCATATCGAGCGTCACCGAGCGCAAACTGGCGGAGGAGGCAATCCGCGAGAATGAGGAGAAACTGCGCCTGATATTCGCATCTATGGTGGATGGCGTGATCGTAACTGATATGGAAGGAGAGATCATCAGCATGAACGATGCGCTGTGCAGTATAACGCGGCACAGCAAGGACGAATTGCTGGACAAAGATGCGTTTGAGCTCGTGTCGTATGTAGACCGGGAGAGATTGGTCAAAGATTCGCTGGAAATGATCAAAGAAGGCACGAGTGAACAGGGGATCGAATATAAATTCAAAAAGGCGGATGGTGAACTGTTCGATTGTGAATTACGCCCCGCTCTATTGCGCGATGCCTCAGGGAAGCCAGTGGGGATTATCACGATTATACGTGATATCACCGAACGCAAACTGGCTGATGAGGCGCTGCGCGAGAGCGAGCGAAGGCTGAAGGAGGCACAGGCGCTGGGGCGAATCGGCAACTGGGAATTCGATGTTGATCGCGGGACGATCGAATGGTCTGACGAAGTGTATAAACTATACGAGCGAGACCCGTCACTCGGTCCACCCACGCCGGAGGAAGAGGCGACCTACTATTCCGAAGAGCAGGCGGCGATACTGCGGGAATACGTGCGGCGGGCGATGGAAACCGGGGAAGAATTGGAGTACGACCTGCAGGCGAAGTTGCCGGGTGGGAGAATAGCTTCATTCTCGGCCTCGATGCATCCGATCAGAGACGAGAGCGGGCGCGTTGTTAAGTTATTCGGGACGGTGCAGGATATAACCGAACGAAAACTGGCGGAGATGGAGAGGGAACATCTCATACATGATCTCGATGAGCGTGTAAGAGAGCTGAATTGCCTCTACGGGATATCCACCGTCCTGGCGCACAAGTACGATACACCCGAACAGCTGTTCAATGACATCCTTGAAGCTATCGTGTCTGCATTTCAGCACCCGGACAGCGTATGCGCCCGTATCTTCTCCGAGGGGACCGAGTACAGGACGGGTAACTTCAGGGAAACCCCGTGGAAGCTGTCCAGCGATATCCGCGTTCGAGGTGAGCCTGTCGGCACTGTAGAGGTGTACTACACGGAAGAGATGTCGGCAGGCGATGAAGGGCCTTTCCTGAAGGAGGAGTGGGATTTGATTAACGCTGTCTCAGATCGTCTGGGAGGGGCAATCGAGCGCAAGCGCGCGAGGGACGCCCTGCGTGAGAGCGAGGAAAGATACCGGGGACTCATCGAAATGGCGCCGGACGTGATCTACACACTGGCGACGGATGGCACCATATCCTCGTTGAACCCGGCCTTTGATAAGGTCACCGGCTGGTCTCGTGACGAATGGATAGGTAAGTCCTTCGCTGGAATCGTTCACCCCGATGACCTGCTCGGGGCCATGCAGTCATTCGAAATCTCCCTCCGTGGCGAACATCCGCCGCCCTACGAGATGCGGATTCAGTCCAAGTCGGGGGATTACATATTCGGTGAATTCACCAGCAGCCCGATCTTGGCAGGCGGTCAGGTCATCGGCGAGCTGGGCATAGCCCGCGACATCACCGAGCGCAAGCGAGCGGAGCAAGCATTAGCAGTGAGCGAGGAGAGATATCGAAGTCTATTCGATGAGGCGCCGATCTCCGTTTCGGTTATCGACCTAACAGGAAAGGTTATCGATTGCAACCAGAGCACTGAGGAATTGACAGGATACGACAGGGCTCAAATAATCGGGAAGCGCCTTGACGAGCTTATGACGTTGGATGCGAGGGACAAGCCCGAATTAGCGCAACAGTTCAAAAAAATTATGAGTGGGGGTAAGGTCGAACCCTTTGACCTTGAGATAATCAGGAGGGATGGTGAGCGGCGATGGATCAGAGTCAGAAGCTCCCTGCTAAAGACGGGCGATGAGGCCATCGGTATCCAGGTTTATGCCGCTGACATCACCGACTCCAAGCTGGCAGATGTGATACTGCGCGAGAGCGAGGAGAGATACAGGGACCTGTTCGAAGGCAGCATCGACGGGGTCTTCGTTATCGATGCTGAAACGATGAAGATAGCGCTGTGCAACAGGCGCGCCGCGCAGATCTATAGGTTCGATTCGCCGGAACAGACGATAGGCCTGGACCCGCTCGACTTCGTTCCAGCAAGCGACAGGGAACAGGTTCGCCGTATCATGATAGAGGATATGTTCCTGAAGGATCTGCGGCAGGCAAACGAGTTCCGCACGCTGACGAAGGACGGCGAGGAGAAATGGATAAGCGCCGTCGGGGCGGTGATCGACTATCAGGGAAAGCCGGCGGGACTGGTCTCATTCAGGGACGTCACTGTGGAGAAGCAGACGCAGAAGGCATTTCAGGAAATGGAGCGAAAATTGCAGATTGCGTTCGCCTCCATCGACGATGGCATCGTCATTACCGACCTCACAGGAACCATCATTGAAGTCAACGAGGCAACGGCCCGCCTGCATGGTTACGACAGCAAAGAGCAGATGATCGGGCTTAAAGGCCTCGACCTCATCACCAGTGAATCCCGTGCCGGCGCCATAGAAGCCATAATGCAGGCGCTGGGGGAAGGACGCAGCGCTTCCCTGGAATATAAGATACTGAGAAGGGATGGTAGCACCGCCGAGGGCGAGGGCAAGGTTACCGTGCTGCGCGATGCCAACGGAGAGCCCATAGGCATGGCGGTAATCACCAGAGACATCACTGATCGCAAGCGCGTACAGGAAGAAATCAAGCGTAACGCCGAGCGTACGGGGGCGCTGTATGCTGTGGCACAGGCAGTGAGCCAGTCATTGGACTTATCCGAGATGCTGAACAGCGCTATCAGAAAGGTATGCGATGTCATGGGCACAGAGCGGGGTTACATCTACCTGTTGGATATGGAAAGACAGGAGCTTGTGCTTGAAGCACATGTAGGGATGTCCCGGGAATACCAGGAGCAATTCTCAACCATCAAATTGACCGATTCTGAATTCCAGAGTGTGCTGCACAAACTGACGAGTGAAGATCAATGGGAGGCACTCTCAGGCTACACTAAAATAGAATCATCGAAAGGCCTAAAGAGAAGGTTTATCGATAACCCCATCGTGATAAAGGGGGAAGTGCGCGGCATAATCGCAGTATCCACTGACAGTCGGCGTGATTTCGACTACGACGACAGGAGTCTCCTCAGCGCAACATCCAGCGAGATAGCAGTCGGCATCGAGAATGCAGAACTGATGCAAAGGACAAGGGAGCTATCGGTTACCGATGAGCTCACCGGCGTGTACAACCGCCGCCACTTCTACGATGAGCTTGAGACCGAGATGCACCGCATGAGGCGCTACGGCAAATGCTTCTCCATAGCCATGCTGGACCTCGACGGGTTCAAGGAGTATAACGACCAGTTCGGCCATACCAGCGGCGATGCCGTGCTGCGATCCATCGCCCAGATACTGAAATCGTCACTGCGCAAAAGCGATACGGTTTTTCGCTACGGCGGGGATGAATTTGCCGTAATCTTTCCGGGCACAGAGTCCGACAGGGCTGCTGCAGTGCTGGACCGGGTGAGAGGGAAATGGCTCAAGACCCCCATTTCCAAACAATTTTCCCAGGAAAGGCCGATTGGATTCAGTGCCGGCATAGCCCAGTTCCCCGACAACTCGGAGACCAGTGACGGGCTGATATTCCTGGCGGACGCTGCCCTTTACCACGCCAAGAGGACAAGCGCCAATCAAACCATTACGGTATCCCACCTGGATACCCTGTCGGCTGAGGTGCTGAGCATGGCGACAAGGGACCAGGTGTATGCGCTGGCAGCCACCGTAGATGCCAGAGACCCGTACACCTATGGACACTCCAGCAGGGTGGCCACCATCACTGAGGCAGTCGCCAGAGAGGCGGGCATAACCGCCAGAAAGCTGGCAAATGTGTATGCCGCTGCCCTGCTGCACGACATAGGAAAGCTCGGCGTTCCGGATGCCATCCTTACCAAGCCCGGCAGGCTCGACAGAGATGAGTACGAAATTATCAAGAAGCATCCAGTGGAAGGCGCCAGGATAGTCGGATATGTTAAAGAGCTTTCCGTACTCATACCTATGATACGTCACCACCATGAATGGTACGATGGTAGCGGTTACCCGGACGGACTCAAGGGCGAGGAGATACCTCTGGAAGCAAGGATCATCAGCATAGCCGATGCCTACGATACGATGACCACGAAGCGTCTGTACCGCGAAGTAGTGACCCGCGAAGAAGCGATCGAGGAGTTACGCCGGTGCGCCGGCACCCAGTTCGACCCGGAACTGGTGGAGGTGTTCTGCAGGACGGTGTCCAAGGCCCCCGCATAATACGATATGCAAAACATATCCGCCGACATGCTTGAATAATTTGCCGAGATATGCTTATATAGAGTTAGGGTAGAGGCGCAGTGGACAATGCCCGATAGCAAGCGAAATATATGTCTTTGCGTTTTTATCCAAAATATGATAAAATTATCTAGCATACCTTAAATATAGTTTATGGTGGAGCGTTAGATGCCGAGTCGATTTGAAAAGTTTACCGAAAGGGCGCGCAGGGTGCTCACGCTGTCCCAGGAAGAGGCGCAGCGGTTCAATCACAACTACATCGGGACGGAGCACATACTGCTCGGCCTGGTACGCGAGGGCGAGGGGGTTGCCGCCAAGGTCCTCGCCAACCTCGGCGTTGAACTGGAGAAAGTTCGCAGCGCCGTCGAATACATCATCGGGCGCGGCGAGAAGAGCGTCAGCGGCGAAATAGGACTCACCCCTCGGGCCAAGCGGGTGATAGAGCTGGCCGTCGACGAAGCTCGAAGGCTGGGACACAACTATATCGGCACGGAGCACCTCCTGCTGGGCCTGCTCCGCGAGGGCGAAGGTATGGCCGCCGGCGTTCTGGAAAGCCTGGGCATAGGGCTGGATAAGGTGCGCACTGAAACCATACGCATACTCAACCAGACCTCGTCGCAGGCGCACAGCAGCGTACGGCCAACATCACGCACGCCAACGCTGGACCAGCTCAGCGTAGACCTGACGGCTGCTGCGCGCGCCGGCAAGCTGGATCCGGTCATCGGCCGCAGCAAGGAGATAGAGAGGGTCACCCAGATTCTGAGCCGGCGCACCAAGAACAACCCGTGCCTTATCGGCGAGCCCGGCGTGGGCAAGACCGCCATCGTCGAGGGGCTGGCGCATCGCATATCCGGCGGCGACGTCCCGGAGACGCTCAAGGACAGGCGACTGCTGACACTGGATATCGGCGCGCTGGTCGCCGGAACCAAGTACCGCGGCGAATTCGAGGAACGGCTGAAGAAGGTCATCGAGGAGATAAAGACCTCCGGCAACTGCACGCTGTTCATAGACGAGATACACACGATCGTCGGTGCCGGCGCCGCCGAGGGCGCGGTGGACGCGTCCAGCATACTCAAGCCGCCGCTGGCACGCGGCGAGCTGCAGTGCATCGGGGCCACCACCGCTGACGACTACCGCAAGCACCTGGAGAAGGACGCTGCGCTCGAGCGCCGGTTCCAGCCCGTCATGGTGGAGGAGCCGTCCATCGAGGAGACGATAGATATACTGCACGGCATAAGAGGCCGCTATGAGGAACACCACAAGCTCACCATCAGCGACGACGCCGTCAACGCTGCGGCGTCACTGGCAGCCAGGTATATACCCGACAGGCACATGCCGGACAAGGCTATAGACCTTATCGATGAGGCAGCGTCGCGGGTGCGCATCAGGAACTTCATGGCACCGTCCAACCTCAAGGCCGCCATGCAGGATCTGGATACAGCCCGCAAGGCCAAAGAGGAGGCCATCGCCTCGCAGGATTACGAACGTGCCGCCGAGCTGCGCACCCGCGAAGTCGAGCTTGGTGATCAGGTGGAAGATATCCAGCGCGATGTGAAGGAAGAGCAGGAAACGCCGGTAGTAACCGAAGAGGATATAGCCCACGTAGTCTGCATGTGGACCGGCATACCCATAACCCGGCTGGCCAGCGACGAGACGTCGCGCCTGCTGCAGATGGAAGAGGTGCTGCACCAGCGCATCATCGGGCAGGATGAAGCCATCAAGATAATATCCCGTGCGGTGAGGCGCGCCCGGGCCGGCATCAAGGACCCGCGCCGACCCATCGGCAGCTTCATCTTCCTCGGGCCAACCGGTGTCGGTAAGACCGAGCTGGTCAGGGTGCTGGCGGAATTCATGTTCGGCAGCCAGGACGCCCTGATACGGCTGGACATGTCCGAGTTCATGGAGAAGCACACCGTCGCCCGACTGGTGGGCGCTCCGCCCGGCTACATCGGCTTCGATGAGGGCGGCCAGCTCACGGAGGCGGTCAGGCGCAAGAGCTACTCGGTCATACTGCTGGATGAGATCGAGAAGGCACACCCGGATGTGTTCAACATCCTGCTGCAGATATTCGATGACGGCCATCTGACCGATGCGAAGGGCCGCCGCGTCGACTTCCGCAACACGATCATCGCCATGACCAGCAACATCGGCGCGGAGCTGATCAAGCGAGACTCTCAACTCGGCTTCGCCACCAAGACCGACGAGTCCAAGACACAGGAGCAAGTCTACGAACGGATGAAGGATAAGGTGATGGAGGAGGTCAAGCGCTTCTTCCGGCCGGAGTTCCTCAACCGCATCGATGGGATTGTGGTGTTCCACGCCCTGAGCAAGGACCATATCAAACTGATAGTGGACCTGATGCTGCGAGAGGTGTGGAAGGAGCTGGCTGAGAAGCAGATAAAGATGGAGGTCACCGATGCCGCCAGGGAGCTTCTCAGCGAGAAGGGTTATGACCCAGTGTTCGGCGCCCGCCCGCTGCGACGCGTGATACAGGACATGGTGGAGGACACGTTATCCGAGGGATTGCTGCGCGGGGAGTTCGGTCCGGGGGACACCGTGCTGGTGGATCGCGAGGAGAATAAGATCATCCTGCATACGCTGGATGTAGTGAAACAGCCCACATCGTAGATGGGCATTGACAATGTCATACATCAGCCCGCGGGCCAGGTGCCCCAGGGCTGATTTGTTTTAATCCTATCGCAGGTCAGAGGGCTGGTGTATAATAGGAAACTGCGACATGGCTGTAAAACGAGAGCAAAAGCTGTACGTGTGCCACCAGTGCGGCAAGGAAAGCATCAAGTGGCTGGGGCATTGCCCCGATTGCGACGGCTGGAACACCTTCGATGAAACGGCAAGAGCGACAGAGTCGCGCAGGAAACAGGCTATCGCTGCCGTCAGCCTGCAACAGCTTCGCCCGGATATAGAAGAGGATGCCCCGCGCGCTGCCGTAGGTATAAACGAGTTCAACCGGGTTTTGGGAGGCGGCATCGTGCCCGGCTCAGTGGTGCTCATAGGCGGCGACCCCGGCATAGGCAAATCCACGCTGCTGCTACAGGTTGCCGCCGTGTTCGCCGGCGAAAACAGGCGAGCCTTCTACATCTCCGGGGAGGAATCCCCCTCCCAGATCCGGCTGAGGGCGAAGCGCCTGGGCATAACCGCCGGAGGCCTTTTTCTACTATCGGAGACAAATATCAACAGCATCCTGGGACTGCTGGAAGTCGACCCGCCACATCTGGTTATCGTCGATTCCATACAGACGGTGTATTCAGAAGAATCAGAGGGGGCACCCGGCAGCATAGGGCAGATACGCGAATGCACCCTGCAATTGACGCAATGGGCTAAAAAGTCAGGCACGCCCGTTTTCATCTCCGGCCACGTCACCAAAGATGGCACCATAGCCGGACCCCGCGTCCTGGAGCACATGGTCGATGTCGTCCTGTACCTTGAGGGCGAGCAGTTCAGCTCATACCGTCTGCTGCGCGGGGTCAAGAACCGCTTCGGTTCCACCAACGAGGTGGGCATGTTCGAAATGCAGAACAGCGGACTGATAGAGGTAGCCAACCCCTCGCAGGTCTTTCTGTCCCAGCGTTCCGCTGAGGCCATCGGCTCCGCCGTCGTGCCCACGCTGGAGGGTACCAGGCCATTGCTGGTTGAAGTGCAGGCGCTCGCCAGCCAGTCCTCCTTCGGGCCGCCACGGCGCATAGCCAACGGGATCGACTTCAACCGCCTGCTGATGATCACCGCCGTCCTCACCAAGCGGGCGGGGCTGGCACTGGGAAATCAGGACATACTGGTCAACGTCATCGGCGGCATCAGGGTGAACGAGCCGGCCGCCGACGTCGCCGTCGCCCTTGCCATCGCCTCCAGCCTGCGCAACGTTGCCATCGACCCCGGCCTCGTCGCCATCGGCGAGCTGGGGCTGTCCGGCGAGCTAAGGGCTGTGCCGCAACTCGACAGGAGGCTCAGCGAGGCGGAGAACCTGGGTTTCAAGCGCTGCCTGTTGCCCAAATCTAAATCGATTAACACCGGCACCGGCATGGAACTGCTGGGGGCCACGTCAATACGGGAAGCGATAAGGATGGCGTTACCCAGAGGTGGAGACAAAGCTGGAGCAACTTAAATCACGCATCGCGGGGCTGGACTCAGCCCTGGTTGCCTGCTCCGGAGGCGTCGACAGCACCCTGCTGGCATACCTTGCTCACAGCGTGCTCGGCGACCGGGCGCTGGCGGTCACCATATCGTCGCCGGCGACACCCGCCAGCGAGGTTGAAGGGGCACAGGAAACAGCCAGAAAGCTGGGGCTAAGCCACACGATCGTAGAATACGACCCGCTGGCTAATCCCGATTTTGTGGCCAACGGCCACCAGCGCTGCTATCACTGCAAGCGGGACCTGTGCCAGGCGTGGAAGCGTATCGCCCGGGATAACGGTCTGTCATGCGTCATCGAGGGCACGAACCGCGATGACCGATACGACCACCGCCCCGGCATGAGGGCTCTGGCTGAATACGGCGTACTCAGCCCGATGGCGGAGGCCGGCCTTACCAAAGCCGAGATCCGCAACCTCTCCCGCGACCTGGGACTTCCCAACTGGGACAAGCCATCGTCCCCCTGCATGGCAACCCGCATCCCCCATGGGACAGCGATCACCCGCGAGCTGCTCGACCTCGTCGCTAAAGCGGAAGAGTCCATGCGGGACCTGGGGCTGCTGGACTTCAGGGTGCGACACCACGGCGATACAGCCCGCATCGAGGCCAGCGCTTCAGACGCCTTGCTGTTAGCTGACAATGGAATAAAAACGCCGGCGATCTCGAGGCTCAACGCACTCGGCTATACACATGTCACCATCGACACACGGTCAGGCAATACAGCCGGGCCGGTCGATGTTCGGAGGGTATCCTGAAGATAGCGTACCTCGACTGCGTCTCCGGGGTCAGCGGCGACATGCTGCTGGGGGCGCTGGTCGGCTGCGGCCTGCCGGTCGAACGGCTGAGGCGGGAGCTACGCAAGCTGAACCTGAAGGGATACAAGATCAGGGCGACATCGGCGAAACGGGGTGTCATCAGCGGTACCAGGGTGACGATCGTTATCGACAGGCAACGCGCGCATCGCAGCCTGAGCGAGATTATCGGCATCATCGATAAAAGCGACTTATCGCACAAAGCGAAAGAGCGTAGCGCCGCCGTCTTCAATCGCCTCGCCGAGGCGGAGGCAAAGGTCCACCGCGTCCCGGTCGACAGGGTTCGATTCCACGAGGTGGGTGCCGTCGATGCTATCGTCGATGTGGTGGGGACGGTCATCGGACTCGAACTGCTGGATATCGAGACCCTGTATTCATCGCCCCTGCCTTCGGGGAGCGGCGTTGCCGAATGCGCACATGGCACCATCCCCGTTCCGGCGCCGGCGACGCTGGAGCTCATCGCAAGCGCCGGCGCGCCTATCCGTCCAACGCCCTGCCGCAATGCGGAACTGGTCACACCGACGGGCGCCGCCATCGTCACCACGCTGGCATCCTTTGAGTGCCCTGCGATGATATTACATACCATTGGCTACGGCATCGGCTCGCGGGAGATGGAGGGCATCCCCAACGTCCTGCCGCTGTGGATCGGCGAGTCGATTCCGGAACACAACGACCTCCTGCTGCTGGAGACCAACATCGACGACATGAGCCCGGAGTTGTGCGGCTACGCCATGGAACGCCTGTTCGAGAGCGGCGCTCTGGACGTGTGGTTCACCCCCATCCACATGAAGAAGAACCGCCCTGCCGTCATGCTGAGCGTCCTGTCCCACCCCGAATCGCAGGGGGCTATAGTCGAGACGATACTACAGGAGACTTCTACGCTGGGCCTGCGGGTACAAACGGTGGGTCGCCACTATGCCGCGAGGGAGATAGTGCAGTTCGATTCCAGCCTGGGACAGGTCGCGATTAAGTTGAAGCGACTCGAAGGATGTTTAATAGGCATATCTCCAGAATATGAAAACTGCCGCCGCATCGCCCGGAAGCGTGGACTGCCTCTACAGGAGGTCTACCGCATCGTAATCGCCGAGGCTGGCGATAAACTTACAAAGGGGTGACCGTAATGGTCGGTGATACAGAGATCATACTCCCAGCACCTGAAACGAAAGGTAAAATATCCGTGGAAGAGGCGATCTCGCGGAGAAGCTCGGTGAGGGACTACAGGGACGAACCTATATCGCTGGAGCAACTGTCACAGCTCCTGTGGGCTGCTCAGGGGATCACCCACGGCGACAGTCTCCGGGCGGCACCCAGCGCAGGCGCAACCTATCCGCTGGAGCTGTTCGTACTCGCCGGAAGTGTGGAAGGGCTCAAATCCGGTGTCTATCGCTACGATGTATCCAGCCATTCCTTGCACCTGCACCTGGAAGAAGACCATCGACATGAGCTAACCGACATGTCATCCTTCCACCAGGACTTCATCGCGCAGGTGCCGCTGGATATCGTCATCTGCGCCGTATACGAACGCACCACAGATCTCTACGGTGAGCGCGGAGTCAGGTACGTCCACATGGATACCGGGCACGCTGCGGAGAACATCGCCCTGCAAGCAGTGGCGCTGGGACTGGATACGGTGATGGTGGGAGCTTTCGATGACGACTCTGTTATCAAGGTATTGCGACTGCCCGACGATATAAAACCTCTGTATATCATACCTATAGGCAAACGAAAGTGAAGTACGACCCGGATCGACACCACCGTCGATCGATACGGCTGAAGGGATACGACTATGCCCGGCCGGGCGCGTATTTCATCACTCTGTGCACCCGCAACCGTGAGTGCTCCCTTGGTAAAGTCACAGGCTCGGAGATGATGTTATCCCCGGCTGGAAAGATTGTCAGGGATACCTTAGATACTATACAGCGTCAGTTCCCCAACATCGGGCTGGATGCGTTCGTCATCATGCCCAACCACATCCACGGCATCATCACCATCACCGGTGACGGCGGTACGGGGGATAAGAGTGATAGTGGACGTATGGGTAGCGGTGAGGGCGAGGGTAGTAGTAGTAGTAGTAGTAGTAGTAGTAAGGGTTTGATTAATCAAACCCTTACGAGTAGACTCCCCACTACGAGTAGACCCCTACCCCTTACGACTAGCCTCCCTGGATCCAAGAGTAACGCAGATCGGCTCCCATCACCAGACCAAGTAGCAGCGGACTGGATCATGATGAAAAACGATGCGTTGATCCTGGGTAAAATCGTTCGCTACCTCAAAGCGAGGACTAGCAGGATGATCCACGACCAGGTATCAGATGCGTTTCGCTGGCAACGCAACTACTACGAACACATAATCCGCAACGAAGAAGAGATGACTAGGATCCGCACCTACATCATCAACAACCCGGCCAGGTGGAAAACCGATGACAACTACAGCGTGTAATCTCCATATGCTGTTTCCGAATCGCACCTCGCTTAACCATCTCACGCAACGGGCACAGGAAGACAGATATATCTATACAAAGGGAGTATCGACTCGACAGGTCTTCAATCTTGAAGTTGAGAGCATCGCTTCAGCGGAAAAAGCTAGGCGCGGGTAACGCCCTTCTTCAACAGCCAGTACTCCAGGCTATCCGCCAGCGCCAGCCAGCTGGCCTCGATGATGTTGGTGGAGCTGCCCACCGTGCGCCATTCCTGCTCTCCATCGCTGGACTCAATGAGCACACGCACGCGGGCATCCGTGCCACCAAACCCCTCGATGACACGGACCTTATAGTCCACCAGACGTACAACTTCTATTTCCGGGTAGAAGAACATGAGCGCCTTGCGCATGGCGGCATCCAGCGCGTTGACCGGGCCGTTGCCCTCGGCAGCCGTATGAATCACTTCGTCCCCGACCTGCACCTTCACTGTAACCTCGGACAGAAGCTCCTCCGACTCAACAGTAGATTGGCGCCGTCGCTTCTCGATAACCACCATGAAATCCACGAGCTCGAACGGGGCACGATAACCCTTCTGCGAACGTCGGATGAGCAGCTCGAATGATGCCTCGGCCGCCTCGAACTGGAAACCTCGGCTCTCCATCTCCTTGACCCGCTCCAGTATGGCTCGCGCCTCCTCACCCTCCGGGGCGAATGTCAGCCCGCGCTCCTGAGCTTTATGGATGATATTAGCTTTCCCCGACAGTTCCGACACTATAGTGCGCCAGCTGTTGCCTACGGCATCAGGATCGATATGCTGATAACTCTTATCCCACTTCATCATCGCTGCCACGTGCTGGCCGCCCTTGTGGACGAAGGCGCTGGCCCCCACATAAGGCAGATGTGTATCCAGGGCCAGATTGGCGATCTCACTCACGTAATGGGCAGCCTCGGTCAGCCTGGCAAGCTGCTTATCGCTCACGCAATCGATGCCCATCCTGAGCTTGAGTGCCGGTATGATGGAGCACAGGTTGGCATTACCGCAGCGCTCGCCGTAGCCGTTGATCGTTCCCTGGACCTGCGTGATGCCGACCTCGACAGCGGTAAGGCTGTTGGCCACCGCCAGCTCGGCGTCGTTGTGGGCATGTATGCCCAGCGGCGTACGGACCGCTTTCCTCGACGCCTTACACGCAGACGCCACCTCGCCGGGCATGGCTCCACCGTTTGTATCGCACAGGATAACGCATTCGGCGCCGGCATCAGCGGCTGCTTTCAATACATCCAGCGCATAAGAAGCATTGGACTTGTAGCCGTCGAAGAAATGCTCCGCATCGAAGAACACCCGTTTACCGCTGGATACGAGATAGCCGACCGAGTCAGCCACCATGCGCAGGTTTTCCTCCAGCGTGGTCTCCAGCACCTGAGTCACCTGCATATCCCAGCTTTTGCCCACGACTGCCACCACCTCAGTACCAGCATCGAGGAGGTCTCGCAGGTTGGTATCCTTATCCGCCTTCGCCTCAGGCCGCCTGGTGCTGCCGAAAGCGACGATCACAGCCTTCGCCAGCTTGAGCTTCCGCGCCCTTTTGAAGAACTCTCTGTCCTTAGGATTGGACCCCGGCCAGCCACCCTCGATGAAATGTATGCCCAGCTTGTCCAGCTTCCCTGCGATGAGGAGCTTATCCTCCACGGTGAAGGATATGCCCTCGCGCTGTGCCCCATCGCGAAGCGTTGTATCGTAAAGTTGAACCTTCGACGAAGCCATCTGCTATTTCGCCACCTCGCCCGCTATCCGATCCCCCATCTCCTTCGTTCCAACCTTGGTCTTGCCAGCCGCCATGATATCGTAGGTGCGATAGCCCTGTTCCAGTACCGCGGACACCGCCCTCTCGACGTCGTCGGCACCCTGAGGCAATCCCAGCGAGTACCTCAGCATCATGGCGACGCTCAGTATCTGGGCGATTGGGTTGGCGATGTTCTGGTTCGCCCGGCCGGGCGCGCTGCCGTGAATCGGCTCATACATGCCAGGCACACGACCGCCATCCGCTGAGATGCCGGACAGGCTCGCCGAGGGCAGCATGCCCATCGACCCGGCCAGCATCGAAGCCTCGTCGGTGATGATATCGCCAAAGGTGTTCTCGGTAACCAGCACGTCGTACTGCGACGGCCTCTGTATCAGGCGCATGGTGCAGGCATCCACCAGATGATGCTCCAGCTCCACATCGGGATACTCCCTGGACATCTCGATGGCAATCTCGCGCCACAATCGGGAGGTCATAAGGACATTCTGTTTATCGACGGAGGCCAGCTTCCTGCGGCGGCCACGCGCTATCTCGAAACCGACGCGCAGTATGCGTTCTATTTCCTGCTCTGTGTAGACCATGGAGTCTACGGCCCTGCGCCCCTTCTCCGTCTTCCAGCGCTTCTTGGGCCTGCCAAAGTACAGTCCGCCCGTAAGCTCCCGCACGACGATGAGGTCGACGCCGCGGACGACCTCCGGTTTAAGGTTTGTGTGATCCTCAAGCATGGGGAACACCTTCACCGGCCGCAGATTGGCAAACAGCTTAAGCCCCTTGCGCAATCCCAGAAGCCCGTCCTCAGGACGCACGTCGGATTCGGAATTATCCCACTTGGGCCCGCCAACAGCGCCCAGCAGCACCGCATGGCACCTGCGGCACATGGCCAGCGTCTTCTTCGCCAGGGCTTCACCGTAATTATCGATGGCGATGCCGCCTATGTGATCCTCGTGGAACACGAATTCGTGTCCGTACTTGCGGCACACGGCCTTCAGCACCTTGACCCCTTCCGCGGCGACCTCAGGTCCGATGCCGTCGCCGGGTAAAAGCGCGATTTCGAACTTCATTCAATTCCTCTCATCTGATATCTTTTTACGGGTATATTCGATGAGCCCGCCCGCCGACATTATCCCCAGCATGAAATCGGGGTAGGGCTCAGCTTTGTATAGTTTATTTTTGGTAATATTCCAGATCTCCCCTGCCTCCAGCGTCACCACCAGCTCGTCGCCGGCCTCGATCTCATCCGCCTGCGCGCACTCGAGTAGCGGCAGGCCGATGTTGATAGCATTGCGGAAGAAGATGCGGGCGAAGCTCTGGGCGATGACGCAGGATACACCCGCTGCCTTGATGGCGATAGGCGCATGCTCCCGCGACGAGCCGCAGCCGAAGTTGGTGGTAGCGACGATCATATCGCCGGGCTGCAGGCGACCGAGGAACTCGGCATCGATGTCCTCCATACAATGCGCCGCCAGCTCCTGCGAGTCCGATACGTTAAGGTAACGCGCCGGTATGATGGCGTCGGTGTCGACGTTGGCTCCGTACTTATGCGCCTTGCCCTGAAGTTTCATCCTCGCTGACCTCTTCTACCTTCTCCTTCTTCTTCCTCGTACCCGTCGTCGACTTCTTTCTCGTGCCTGTCGTCGACTTCTTTTTGGTATCCGCCGTCGTCGACTTCTTTGTCCGTGGCTTGCTGGCTTTCGACTTCGGTTCCTCGACGACCGGCTCGGCAGATACCGCCTCCTCCAGCTTTTCGACGACAGGGGCAGCCGGCAACTCCACGACCGTGACTTCCTCCTCAACGACCGTTATCACCGGCGTCGCCCGCAGCGGGGCCATGCCCGTCTCCCACCAGTGCCTGGCATCCGCAGCCGCCACGTGCAGGTCCAACTTCATGGAAATTGCGGCGCTCTCGCAGATAAGCGCAGCCGAAATGCCGCCGGGCGTCGACGGCGCAGCACCCGCAGTGCCCTCCACCTCACGGCTGGCCTTGGTCTCCGCGGCTTCGATGCTGCGGGCATCGCGGCGGTATTCGACTAAATCTTCGCTGATGTATAAGTAACCCGTTCCGTGAGCGATGGCCGCTCCCCGGCAGGTGCACTCCCCGTGCATGCATGCGACATCGCCGGTGGGGCGCGGCGACTCGAAGTAATCGATGGACGGGACAGACGCCTGCGGCCTTATGGCGATAGGCTGCGGCCGGGATGATGTCTGCGATCCCTTCGCCGCGGGATGCGCTGTCTTCGCCGCAGCAACCTTCCTTTCGCTTACCATCCTCTTCTGGGCTGCCATCGGTCGACGCTTCCCCTGAACCGCCCGCCTTCTTTTTTTCTTTTTCTTACCGAACAGCCAATCCATGAAACCCATATTTACACCTCCGCTGCCCGCAAACTATTTACGCCTGCGCAAGTTCCGACTAATCCAGTACAGGGCAATCATCACAAAGAACGTCAACGCCACACCCACCAGCATCCCTCTGAAGAACACCTTCGATATCATCACGATACCGGCTATGATCAATATGCCGACAAGCAGTACCGCTACCCGTGTCGCCAGGTCGCGCTTCATTGCATCACCTCATCCGGGCCGGCGATCCTCCCCGCTATGGCGCTGGCGGCAGCCACCGCCGGCCCCGACAGGTACACCTCGGAGCTGGCAGCGCCCATCCGCCCTACGAAATTTCGATTGGTGGTGGATATGGCCCGCTCGCCGGCCGCCAGTATGCCCATGTGCCCGCCCAGACACGGGCCGCACGTAGGCGTGCTCACCGCTGCGCCGGCGCGTACGAATATATCCATGTACCCGCGGTGCACGGCCTCACGATATACAGCCTGCGAGCCGGGTATTATTATCAGGCGCACGTCGGGATGCACCTGCTTCCACTTCAGTATCTCGGCGGCAACCTCCATGTCCTCTATACGCCCGTTGGTGCAGCTCCCGATGACGGACTGATCGATGCGCACCTCGCCCGCCTGGCTGATCGGCCTGACATTCGATGGCAGGTGCGGAAAGGCCACCTGCGGCTCGATTTGCGACGCGTCGTATTCGATCGATCTCTCGTACTGGGCATCCTCATCGGGCTCGTATACTGTATAGGAACGTTCGGCCTTCTTGTGAAGGTATGCCCGCGTCTTCTTATCCACACGGAATAAGCCCGCCTTACCGCCGGCCTCGATGGCCATATTGGCCATGGTGAAGCGGCCGTCCATCGACAGCGAATCTATCGCCTCGCCGCAGAACTCCATCGCCGCATAGCGCGCACCGTCAACGCCGATATCGCCGATGGTGTGCAGGATGAGATCCTTGCCGCCGACCCATTTTCGCAGCCTGCCGTGGTACAAGAAGCGGACCGTCTGCGGCACCTTCATCCACACCTCACCCGTGGCCATGGCGCAGGCGACATCGGTAGAGCCCATGCCGGTGGCGAAGGCCCCCAGCGCGCCGTACGTGCAGGTATGCGAATCGGCGCCGACCACCACGTCGCCGGGCAGCACCAGGCCCTGCTCAGGCAGCAAAACGTGCTCGATGCCGCCGCGTCCAACCTCGAAGTAGACCACGCCCTGTTCGCGAGCAAATTCCCGCATCACCTTGGCCTGCTCCGCCGACGGGATATCTTTGTTGGGGACGAAGTGGTCCGCCACCAGCACCACTTTGTTCGGGTCGAACACCTTCGAGACACCGATGCGCCAGAACTCCCTGATGGCTATAGGTGAGGTGATATCGTTGGCCATGACCAGATCGACCCTGACGTTAAGCAACTCGCCAGGACTCACACTATCCCTGCCGCTGTGTGCCGCAAGGATCTTCTGGGCCATGGTAGAACCCATCACTGCCCTGCCATTTTCTTGGGTATGAGTAATATTATGAACACAATCAAAGCGACCACCGGCGCCACAATGTACATGCCCGCTCCTGCGGCCAGGCCGATAGCGGATACCGCCCATATCCCTGCCGCCG
The DNA here is from genome assembly GCA_964428725.1 of uncultured Dehalococcoidales bacterium. Taxonomy (GTDB): domain Bacteria; phylum Chloroflexota; class Dehalococcoidia; order E44-bin15; family E44-bin15; genus CAYRYW01. Next base: position 18,139 of record CAYRYW010000003.1, on the reverse strand, counting down.
TGGTCAGTCCTTCCAGTGCCCCGCCTGAAGTGCGGATGATCATGCCACCACCGATGAAGCCGATCCCGGCGACCACCCCTGCAGCCAAACGGGCGGCATCGGCCTTATCACCGAAGGCCCACATGGATGTCACGGTGAACAGGGCAGCCCCAACGCTGACCAGCATGTGGGTGCGGATACCGGCCATCTTGCCGGCGTGAAACCGCTCCCAGCCAACGACCGCTCCCAGCACTGCAGCCAGAACGACCCGCAGTATCATAACTACCTCAGCTGGTAACCACTCTGGCGCCATATACTGCCCCCTAGTACACCTGCTGTTGCGAACCCAACGCAGATCTGTAAAATGCCCATCTGGATGCACTGCCAGCCATTAGTCGAAGGTCCTTCAGCACATAGCTGATCGATCGACTGGAACCTGAGCACCCGCCACGATGGAGGTAAATATAGACCAGCATGGGATTCTTTCGAACGTTCGACATCGTAAAAATCGCTAATCTCTAGTGATTAATACGGCGAGTGATATCGCCAGCGCAGCCAGGCTGCAGGTCAGGCTGAGGAAAGCCAGGATGACCAGTATCTTAATGGTTGTTACGATCCCGTCCACGCGTTTTTTATATGTTTCGTCTTCCATGTATGCCTTCACTCCATGCTCTTGGCCGCTATCAGCCGGTTCAGCGCGTTGAGATAAGCCTTGGCCGAGGCGACTATGACATCGGTGTCCGCGCCGCGCCCGGTATAGGTGTGGCCCTCGCTCTCGATACGAATGGTCACTTCACCGATTGCGTCAATGCCCTCGGTTACCGAGGTGACACTGAACTCGGTGAGCTTGTTGGGCATCCCCACCAGGCGGTTGATGGCTTTATATACGGCATCCACCGGGCCCGTGCCCAGGGCGGCATCCGCCAGCACCTTCCCGTCCGGCGCCGCAAGCTTCACCGTTGCCGTGGGCACGCTGTGATCGCCGCACGACACCTGCACCTGCTCCAGACGATACGCCTCGGAGACGGTGCGCTTCTCCTGCGCCACCAGCGATTCAAGGTCACGGTTGGTAACCTGCTTCTTCTTGTCGGCCAGATCCTTGAATGCGTGGAACGCACGCTCCAGCTCTTCATCGCTCAGGCTGTAGCCCAACCCCTCCAGCTTCTTGCTCAGGGCGTGCCGCCCGCTGTGCTTACCCAGCACCAGCGCGCTGGACGGCCAGCCAATATCTCGCGCATCCATTATCTCATATGTGCTCCGCTCCTTGAGTACTCCATCTTGGTGTATCCCCGACTCGTGGCGGAAGGCATTTGAGCCCACTATCGCCTTGTTGGGCGGGATGGAGAAACCCGTTAGCTCGCTGACCAGGCGGCTGGTCTTATATATCTGCGATATGTTTATGTTGGTCGTCAGCCTGAACACGTCCCGCCGGGTGCGCACCGCCATCACGATCTCTTCCATGGAGGCGTTGCCCGCCCGCTCGCCTATGCCGTTTATGGTGCACTCCACCTGCCGGGCGCCTTCCTTCAGCGCTGCCAGGCTGTTGGCCACAGCCAGTCCCAGGTCATCATGGCAATGGACACTGATGACCGCCTTATGTACATTGGTCACATTCTCGAATATGCCCCTGATGAGACCGGCGAACTCGCCCGGCGTGGTGTAACCCACCGTATCCGGTATGTTCACTGTGGTCGCCCCTGCATCGATAACCGCCTGAGTTATGCGATAGATGAATTCAGGATCGGTGCGGGTCGCATCCATCGGCGAGAACTCCACGTCTTCCACACACTTCTTTGCCCGGCGCACCATATCGCATGCCAGCTGCAATACCTCACCCTGACCTTTTCTCAGTTGATGGGTGAGGTGTATCTCCGAACTGGAAAGGAACACGTGAATGCGGGCGCGCTTCGCATCCTTTATAGATTCCCAGGCGTAGTCCACGGCATCCGGATTGGCGTGCGCCAGCGCGCAGACTATCGACTGCTTCAGCTCCCTGGCGACCATGCTCACCGCATCGAAATCGCCGCGCGATGCGATGGGGAAGCCTGCCTCGATGACATCGATGCCCAGGTGCTCCAGCTGCCGTGCGATCTCCAGCTTCTCTTCGAGGTTGAGCGTGGCTCCCGGCGCCTGCTCACCATCGCGCAGCGTGGTGTCGAATATGATCACCCTCTCCATATCGCTCTTCTTTACCCTGGCAGCCATTTTACATTCACCACCGATGTTCTATCTGTATGCAATGCGACAGTATCATGAACGACGACATTTCAAATGCCGAATTACTTCTTCTCCTTGAGCCACGACATCATGGACCGCAGCCTGGCACCCACCTCTTCGATCTCGTGTTCCGCTTCCATCCTCCTGGCGGCATTGTACACCGGGCGTCCTGCCTGGTTCTCCAGTATCCACTCTCGGGCGAAGGTGCCGTCCTGTATCTCAGCCAATATCTGCTCCATCTCCTCCCTGACGTAATCATCGATGACCCGCGGCCCCCGGGTGTAATCCCCGTACTCGGCGGTATCGCTCACCGAATATCGCATGAACGAGAAGCCTCCGCGATAGATCAGGTCGACGATCAGCTTCAGCTCATGGCACACCTCGAAGTAGGCGATCTCCGGCTGGTACCCGGCATCCACCAGCGTCTCGAAGCCGGCCTTGATCAGCGAAGTAACGCCGCCGCACAGCACCGTCTGTTCGCCGAAAAGGTCGGTCTCGGTCTCCTCGATAAAGGTGGTCTCCAGCACCCCTGCCCGCGTGCATCCCAGCCCCTTGGCGTACGCCAGCGCTATCTGCCTGGCCTTGCCGGTGGCATCCTGATGGACAGCCACCAGCGCTGGAGGGCAGGAGCCCTCGGTATACAGCTGGCGCAGCATGTGCCCCGGGCACTTGGGGGCGATCATGGCGACGTCTACTTTGGGCGATGGCACGATCTGATTGTAGTGGATATTGAAACCGTGGGCGAACATCAGCATGTTGCCGTTAACCAGATTCGACTCGATATCGTTGTAATAGATCGTGCGCTGCAGGTTGTCTGGGACCAGCATTACGATAATGTCAGCCGCCTTCGATACGACATTGGCGGAGGCCACCTTGAACCCGGCCCTTGCAGCCGCTTTCCACGGATCGCTGCCCTTCAGCTCTCCCACCATCACCTGGCAGCCGCTGTCCCTGAGGTTCTGGGCATGGGCATGCCCCTGGCTGCCGAAGCCTATGATGCCGATAACCTTGTCCTTTATGAGGTTCAACTTGGCGTCCTTGTCGTAGTATATCTTTGCCATTACATCTCTCCTTATATATGTATCGACTATTATGCCTCAGGTTCCGCCGCTTTTTTGGCGCGGGCCGGCCGGGTATGAGCCTTCTGCTCCGACACCGATGGGGCTGCTATGCCCCGCTGCATGGCGATCCTGCCGGTGCGCGCCACCTCCCGGATGCCGTATCCCTTGAGCAACCGCATCAGCGACTCGATCTTGTCCTCGTCGCCGGTGACCTCGACGACGATCGAGTCCATGGAAACATCCACGATCTTCGCACGATATATGTCGACTATCTCGATTATCTCGCCCCTCGTTCCCGGCGTCGACCTGACCTTGATCAGGGCCAGCTCCCGGGCCACCAGGCTGCTGTCGGTGATATCGGTAATCCGGATCACGTTGACGAGCTTGTCCAGCTGCTTCCGCACCTGCTCCACCGAGACAGCAGAGCCATCGACCACTATCGTCATGCGCGAGACGCCCGGTATCTCAGCATGCCCCACGGCGATGCTCTCGATGTTGAACCCCCGCCTGCGGAACAGGCTCGAGACGCGGTTGAGCACGCCGGGCTTATCTTCAACCAGGGTGACTATTGTATGTTTCGCCATTATCTCGCTACAGCCTCCTCTTTAGGCTTATCCAGTATCATATCGCACAGCGTGGCGCCCTTGCTCACCATCGGCAATACGTTCTCTTCAGGCTCCACCTGGAAGTCGATGAGATATGGCCCGTCGTGCGCCATGGCATTCTCGATGGCAGCGGTCGCCAGCGCCTTATCCGTCACACGTTCACCGGCGATGCCGTAGGCCTCCGCCACCTTCACAAAGTCCGGGCCGCTCAGCGGCGTAGCCACATAGCGGCGGCCGAAGAACAGTTGCTGCCACTGGCGCACCATGCCGAGGTAACCGTTATTCAGGACGGCGATCTTCACCGCCAGCTTCTCCTGCACGATGGTGGCCAGCTCCTGGATCGTCATCTGGAACCCGCCGTCGCCGGCGATGCACCACACGGTCTCATCCGGGCAACCCACCTTGGCACCCATGGCAGCCGGCAGCTCGAAACCCATCGGCCCCAGTCCGCCCGACGATATGAAGGTATTCGGGCGATCATATTTATAGTACAGCGCAGCCCACATCTGGTTCTGCCCCACGCCTGTGACGACTATCGACTCGCCCCTGGTGACATCATATATCTGTCGAATCACATATTGCGGCAGCAGGCTGGTAGTACGGCGTATCTTCTGCGGCGGGCATTCACGCTGCCAGGCATCTATCTGCCTCAGCCAGTCGCCGTGCGTCTTCTGCTCCACCTCCGCATTCAGCGCCTTGAGCACGTTCCTGACCTCACCCACGATGGGCACGTCCACCTTGACATTCTTGCCGATCTCGGCGGGATCGATATCGATATGTATCACACAAGCCGTGGGGGCGAACCCCGATACCTTGGCGGTAGCCCTGTCATCGAACCTCATGCCGATGGCGATGAGCAGGTCGGCGGCGTTGACCGCGTAATTGCAGTGGGCATCGCCATGCATCCCCAGCATGCCAAGGCACAGCGGGTGCGTCCCCGGGAAGCTGCCAAGCCCCAGCAGCGTATTGACCACCGGTATCTGGCATTTCTCCGCCAGTTCCTTGAGCTCGGAGGTGCCGTTCGATATGAGCACACCCCTGCCGGCGATGATCAGCGGGCGCTGCGCCTCGCTGATAACCTTGGCGGCCTTCTTTATCTGTGCCGGATGACCGCGCACCGTAGGCTTGTATCCCTGAAGGCTGACCTTATCCGGATAGCGGAATTCCGCTTCCTCGATCAGCACATCGCTGGGCACATCGATGAGCACCGGCCCATGCCTGCCGGTGCTGGCGATATGGAACGCTTCCTTAACCGTTGCGGCCAGGTCAGCAGCGGCCATCACCTGATAGTTGTGCTTGGTTATGGGCAATGTGATCCCGGTGATATCGATCTCCTGGAAGGCGTCCTTCCCGATAAAGGGCCGTGCCACCTGCCCCGTGATTGCGACCATGGGCGTCGAATCCAGATATGCCGAGGCGATGCCGGTGACCAGGTTGGTGGCTCCCGGTCCGGATGTGGCCATGCAAACGCCAACCCTGCCCGTCGCCCGCGCGAACCCTTCCGCAGCGTGGGCCGCACCCTGCTCATGGCGACAAAGTATGTGGTGTATCTGAGGATATTCGGGCAGCGTGTCATAGAACGGCAGCAGCACCCCGCCGGGTATCCCGAACATGACATCCGTCCCCTCTTTTATCAGGCTCTCACAAATTATTTTTGCACCGCTTAGCTTCATTTTGCCCCCTGATCTTGAAAAACCGCGCCGCTGCCCGCCGAGGTTACCTTCTCAGCATACCTCAGCAGATAACCCGACCTTACCTTCGGCTTGAACTCAGGCAACCGCGATATCCGCTTCTTAAGCTCAGCGTCGCTCAAATCCACATCTACCCGATGATTGGGTATGTCTATCTTGATGATATCGCCATCCTTCAAGACGGCGATGGGACCCCTTGCGGCTGCCTCCGGAGATATGTGCCCGATAGCTGCCCCCTTGGTAGCGCCCGAGAAACGCCCGTCGGTGATCAGCGCCACGCTGTCGCCCATGCCCATGCCGCTCAGTATCGACGTCGGCCCCAGCATCTCCCGCATCCCCGGGCCCCCCTTCGGCCCCTCGTAGCGTATGACCACCACCTGTCCCGGTTTTATCTTGCCGGCGAGTATGGCATCGGTGCCCTCTTCCTCGGAATCGAAAACCCTGGCCTCTCCGCGGTGAACCAGCATGTCCGGAGACACGGCGGCGCTCTTCACCACCGCTCCCTCCGGCGCCAGGTTGCCGAACAGTATGGTCAGGCCGCCGGTGGGGCTGTGCGGCTTTTTGAACGGACGGATGACCTCGCGGTCGCGCACGCGGGCATGCGACAGCTCACTTTTCAGCGACTTGCCGGAAGCCCTCCTGACGCTCATGTCCAGCAACCCCTCGATCTCCTTCATCACCGCGCCAATGCCTCCGGCGCGGTCCAGATCCTCGATACGGTTCTCCCCCGCCGGGCTGAGCCTGGACAGGTGCGGAGTCCTGCTGCTGATATCGTTTATCTCCTCCAGCGAGAAATCGATGCCGGCCTCACGCGCGATGGCCATGAGGTGCAGCACGGAGTTGGTGCTCCCTCCGAGCGCCATATCCACCATGAAGGCGTTCCGCATGGCTCCGTGCGTTATGATATCCCGGGGACAGACGTTATCCTTGAGAAGATCCATTATCTGTCTCCCCGCCTCGCGTGCCAGCACGCTGCGCCGGGCGTCGACGGCAGGTATGGTCCCATTGCCCGGAAGCGCCATCCCCAGCGCCTCTGTCAGGCAGTTCATGGTGTTGGCGGTGAACATGCCGGCGCAGCTCCCGCAGCCGGGGCAGGCCGCCCGCTCCATCTCGTCCAGCTCCGCCTCGCTCATGTCGCCTGTAGCCACCCTGCCCACAGCCATGAACACGCTGTTCACATCCAGCTTATTGCCGCCCAGACGGCCGGCCAGCATGGGGCCCCCGCTGACGAATATCGAGGGGATGTTGAGCCGGGCTGCCGCCATCAGCATGCCGGGGATTATCTTGTCGCAGTTGGGGATGAACACCAGGGCGTCGAAGGCATGCGCCTGAACCACGACCTCCACCGAATCGGCGATGAGCTCGCGGCTGGGCAGGCTGTACTTCATGCCAGCATGCCCCATGGCGATGCCGTCGCACACTCCGATGGTGTTCACCTCGAAAGGCGTGCCGCCGGCGCTTCTCACGCCGTCCTTGACCGCGCGGGCTATCACGTCCAGGTGAACGTGTCCGGGTATAACCTCGCTGAAGCTGTTCACCACACCGACGAACGGCTGAGCGAAGTCTCGATCGCCGACGCCCACAGCGCGCAACAGGGCGCGGTGCGGCGCACGTGTCGATCCCTTCTTGGCGATGTCGCTCCTCAAATCATGCCTCCCGATATTAAATCGTAACAATATGTAAGGTTATTCGCAAAAGTTATCACAGCGCCCCCTTATTGTCAAGCTGCCTGCGCCACGCCCACCAGGCTGGCGATGTCCTCGATGCCCTCACGCTTCATATAATCCACTACCCCGTCGAGGATATCGAGCGGGCTGCAGGGGTCCACCAGCACGCCGGTGCTCACCCAGAAGGCGCTGGCCCCCGCCATGATGAACTCGAGGGCGTCATGCGCGCTGATGATTCCGCCGCCTCCGATGATCGGTACCGAAACCGACCGCGCCACCGTATAAACCATGTACAGCGCCACCGGCTTTATGGCCGGCCCTGACAGCCCGCCGGTCGCCCCGCCGAGGAACGGTCTCTTCGAGCCAACGTCGATCGCCATGCCGCGTAGCGTATTGATCAGCGATATCGCGTCCGCGCCGGCCCCCTCCGCCGCGCGGGCGATGCCGGCGATATCGGTCACGTTGGGCGTCAGCTTGACGATGACCGGCAGCGATGTGTTCTGCTTCACCGCCTGCGTCACCCTGCCGGCATCGCCCGCATCCGTGCCGAACTCCATGCCGCCTCGCGCGACATTGGGACAGCTGATGTTGACCTCGATACCGCTCACGCCATCGACGCCGTCGAGCCGGCGCGCCAGCTCGGCGTACTCCTCGACGCTGTCCCCGGCGATGTTCACCAGCACCGGCACCTGCCATTTCGCCCATACCGGCGCCTCCTTCTCTATGAGGGCGTCGATGCCGATGTTCTGCAGCCCCACCGAGTTCAACAGGCCGGACGCCGTCTCGCACAGGCGCGGCTGCGGGTTGCCGTCGCGCGGCTCAAGCGTCGTGCCCTTCGACACTATGGCGCCGAAGCGCTCGATGTCCACCATCTCGGCGTACTCGGTGCCGTAACCCACGGTGCCGGATGCCGCTACCAGCGGATTTTTCAGCCTGAGCTTACGCTTGTTTTGCGGCGCTATATCGACCGTCAAATTCAAATCGCACACCCCCGCGCTTATATAAGCATATGATACTCTTTACCTATCTGGCATTCAACCCGCCGCTTGAACATTGCGCTGTTCAAGGGTAAACTGGATTAAGCGATAACGCAACGGCAGGAGGACGGGCCGATGATGCGCATACTGACTGGAATCGTAGCAATACTCGCCATAGGCATACTCGTCTTCATCGGCGTCTATTCCGGATACACCTACGGCAGGGACCAGGGCTATTCACAGGGCTACATCCACGGCGCCATCGACGGGGCAGGCTCCGGATACAACCTGAGGAACCCGACCTACGACGAGGCCCTCGATTTCATGGAGCGGGACCAGACCAACAAGCGTGAATATCATGAGGCGGCGTACACCTGCTCCGACTTCGCCACCGAATTCAATAACAATGCCGAAGCCGAAGGCCTGCGCTGCGCCTACGTATATATCGAATATATCGATTCATTCGGCCACTCGATAGTGGCGTTCGATACGGTGGACCGGGGCATGATCTTCATCGAGCCTCAGTTCGACAAGGTCGTTACGCTAGAGGAAGGTATGCGTTACTCGCAGGAGAACGGTTTCAAGGAGCCGTCCTATGACGACACCGTGCGCAGGTTCACCATCGCATGGTGATGTGAGGGCGACCGCCGTCAGCTAGATATCCCACGTAACCGAACCCCCCGCCCTTTTCTTCGCCGCTTTGTCAGCCCTCTCCGCCGGTCTGACCGATTCTTCCGGCTGGCTGCCGACATCGACTGCATCAGCGGGTTTAACCTCGCTCTTGCTCAGCGCCACCGCCGTCAGCACTATCCCCACAGCGAACAGGAACGAGCTGAACAGATCGAGCTTCAGAGTATCGTAAGCCCTCCCCGACACCACACCCGCAACCAGCAGCACCAGGCCGGCACCCAGCATGACCCAGTATTTCGAGGATGCGCTGCGTCTCAAAGAAGCTAACGGATTTTTCATCTCAACAACCCTCACAGTCGATCGGTTCAACCATTATATACGTTATCTCTACAGTTTGACAAACCCCCGACAGTGAATGTATCCTGTCTTAACGTAACTCGACAGGAATATTAACCATATGAAGTGTTCCGACTGCAAGCTGTTCCGCACCGACGGGTGCCGCAACAACCCTGCGGGCAAGGACCTGGATTTCGCCGATTCCTTCGCCTGCTTCGAGCCCGGCGGAACGGGTGCTCGACCCCCGCGGGATGCCGGGCCCGCACCTGCAAAAAAGGCTAAGGCCGAACCCCCGGCGAAGGCCGAGAAAGCGCCCGAGCCGCCGAAACAGGCCAGGCCTGAGCCTCCACCCCCTGACGCTAAAAAGCCTGAACCGACGGCTGATGTCGAGAAAGAGCAGAGGCAGGTGGAGGCACCTGCGCCCGCGCCACCTGTACCTGACGATAAAATAATCGAATCTGTGATAGAAGCCAAACCCGAACCCCCGGCGGAGGTCGCGAAAGAGCCCGAGCCGCCGAAACAGGCCAGGCCTGAGCCTCCACCCCCTGTCAGTAAGAAAATCGAGCCCGCAGACGAAGCCAGCCCTGAGCCGGCATCTGCGCTTGCACAGGTCGCAGCGAAACTGCGCAGGGAGCGCAGGCCGGCTGCCGTCCCCGCGACGGGACCCAGGGCTCCTTGGGGCTGGGGCGCCCTGCTGCTGATGTCCTTCCTCGGCGGCTTCGCCGCCGCCGGCATCGTCGCCGGCCTCAACTGGAAGAAGCTGGGCAGGCCCCTCCTCATACTCCCCACCATCGCCGTGATGTGCCTAGCCTTTGCCTTCTGGCTGGCGCTGCCCGCACTTCTGTCCGGCCCGGCTATAGCCCTTGTGCCCATAAGCCTGCTGGTGAATCCTATTGCAGCGTGGCTGTTGTGGCAGTGGCAGGGCAAGCACCACGAGGCATGGAACGAATCCCACGCCAATGTGCGCCCCTCCAGCCGGCTGCTGCCCGCGCTGGCGCTGGGCGCTGTGTGGGTGGTGGTGATAGTTGTGGTTGCGCTGTACAATTTCATTTAAAGCGAGGTGATGCCATGTTCAGCGCGTTATCTTTTATATTCATCATCTTCGTCATCCTCAAGATGGTGGGCGTTGTTGACTGGAGCTGGGTATGGGTCACCTCCCCGCTGTGGATCGGGCTGGCGATCATCATATTCTTCATCATAGGAGTGCTTCTCATAGGCGGAGCCATCATCATCACCCTCAAAAAGCTGCTCTGGCACTAGGAGACTATATATAGTATGTAGTTAAATCGTTCTCTCAGATAAATCAAGCACATTCTCATATTGAGGCTACAAATGGCAAAATCAAGCGACGGCTACAAAAGACCCTATAAGTACTACGAAGTGCTTGAGGTTAAAAAAGAAGCGACACAGGAAGAGATTGCGCAAGCATACCGCAAATTAGCCAAGATTTATCATCCTGATCTTAATCCGACCCCAGAAGCGCACACAAAGATGACAAAGATCAACACAGCATATGAAGTACTTTCTGACATAGAAGAGCGCAAAAGATATGATGACAGCCCAGCAGAATGTCCTGAGTGCTGGACTCATAATGTTATACAATCCAAAGGAAAGAAATGGATATGCAGCAGGTGCCGCTGCATGTTTGAGTTCTCCAGAGTAATCAAATTCATTGAAAAGATTGAGATATCACAGCTATCCCCAATAGCTAGGATAAGAATTGATGCATTCCAAGATACTCAGTGCTCATGGTGTAAAAAGTTCTATACCCAGCCCTTTCTATGCCCCTTCGGGATACTGCAATCCAACTGCATATGTTTTGACGAGTTAGATGCTGATGAAAGAAGAAAGCTTCTGCTTACTGAGAGGTGGTGGTGGAGAATGATAGACAGGATGTTAAATGTTCAAGAAAAAGGGACTATGACCAAGTGCCGTAATCCCAAGTGCTTGGCTTTGAATCCTAATCCCAAGAAGACTGTTTGCTGGCGATGTGGCGAAGATACACTGCGTTGTCCAAAGGATGGCGCCCTATTGCATTACCATATTGAGGGAAGTTTTTGGAAATGTTCTCTGACAAGCTGCGGTAAAAAGTTCGCGATTGTAAAACCGCACAAAGGTGATAGTGAGAGCACCAAGAGCAGGGAACTCTGTCCAAGTTGTGGCAACACTCTGTACTATGATGCAGTATCGCAATTATTCAGATGTAATAATACCAGATGTAGACGTGTGTATACTTCAGCGGAAATCACCAATAAACAAGATCCAAAAACCTACGCCAGGAATGAAAGGCCTGCGGAAAGGCCAGAATCTACACATCAGGAAGCGAGCAAAGCTGAGGTACATGATAGGATACAGGAATATCGTAGATTGCAGAGAAAAGCGATAGTACAAAAAATACTCATCGGTCTGGCTATTATTCTTGGCATAACCATAATCGTGGCTATTGCCCTATCTGTTTAGTAGTATTTCGAACAGTGACTTATCGACCCCGATACCCCCCCAATAACCCCCTCATTGACACCTTACTATCCACCCAATACAATTATTTCTGCGCCAGCGTAGCTCAGCGGTAGAGCAGCGGTTTCGTAAACCGCCGGTCGTCGGTTCAATTCCGACCGCTGGCTCCACACCTTTTCATAGATCACCAGCGTCGGCGCACAGGAGGGATTGTGAGCAAACTGATCGACAGGCTGAACCAGATAGCAAAAGGCGGCGCCCAGCCCATCGGGTTCAGGGCGGCCAGCGGCAGGACCAAGAGTTCCCCCCTGCTGCTCATCGCGGTCGCGGGCAGCGACGGCGGAGCCGTGAAGGAAGCCCGGGAGCACGCCAGCGCCATCCTGTTCAACAGCGCAGCCGCCGCCAAGCTAGCGTCAGAGGCCGGCGACCTGCCGTGGGGCGTCTATATCGGCGCGGACGGCGGCAATATCGACAAGCTTAAAAGCAAAGGCTGCGACTTCATCGTGTTCAACGCCGACGACGCACCCGTATCGCTGCTGAGCGACGAAGGAATGGGGCGCATGGTGGAGCTGACGCCGGGGATCGCCGACGGGCTGGCGCGGTCAGCATCACAGCTGCCGGTGGACGCTGTCCTGGTCGGCGGGGAACCCGCGCTGTCGGTGAAACGGCTGCTGGTATGCCAGCATATGTCGAACATGGTGGGCAAGCCCCTGATAGCCCGCGCCTCCGCGGACATGTCCGACGATGAGCTGCGGGAGCTGTGGGAGACCGGAATTTCCGGCATCGCCGTGGATATTGCTGGCGATTCTGGTAAAAAGCTGGTGAGCCTGAAAGAGACAATCGACAGGCTGCCTGCGTCGCGCCGGAAGAGGGGCGGGAAGCCGGACGTGTCCCTGCCGTATCCCGTCGTCGACGATAGCGACATCGATATGGAAGAGGAGGAATAGCCCGCCTCAGGCGGACGCTACTCCAGGCGTTTGAGACGCGGCACGAGCGCCGTCATCCCCAGCGCGAACAGCGCCAGTATGATGCCACCGGAGCCTATGGTCAGCGGCGCCCCCACGGCATCGGTTATGGCCCCCAGCGGCAGCGTTGCCAGCGGCATCAGGGAGAAGGTGGTAACATAAATGCTCATCACCCTGCCCAGCATATCGTGAGGCACCAGGCTCTGCACCAGCGTGCTGTTCGTCGCCAGATAACCCGCGCCGAATCCGCCCACCAGCACCAGCATGCCCAGCGCCATGTAGTAGCTGCCGGAGAAGGCGAACATCGCCACCATGGCCCCGAACAGGAAGGCGAAGGATAGCATCAGCATGCCCTTACGCTTGAAGTCTCCCAGCGACGCCACTGCCAGCGAGCCGACCACCGACCCCAGACCGGATGCCCCCAGCATGAAGCCGAAGCCCGACTCGCCCACGTCATGAACGACATCGGCGAACACCGGCATGATGTTTAAGTGCGGCAGCCCGAAGCCGATGCACACGAAAGCCATCAGTAGCAGCGAGCGCACCACCACGTTGCCGTTGATGTAACGCAGACCGTCCATCAGGTCTGTTCGTATCGACGTGGTCACCTGTCGGCGTATCCTGTCCAGGCGCGGCAGCATGAACAGCAGCCCGGCCGACAGGAAGAAGGCTAGCACCACTATGTAGTACACGCCGGCGATGCCGATGACGCCCAGCAGCAGGCCGCCGACGGCGAACCCCATGAACCGCGACAGGTTCATGCTGGCGGAGTTCAGAGCGATGGCGTTCATGACCTCGCGTCGGGTTACCAGCTCCGGTATTATCGCCAGGCGCGCCGGCACGTGGAACGCGAAGATGACGCCCTCCACCACCGCAGCGAAAATCAGGTGCCACAGCTGTATCCAGCCGCCGGTGATCAGAACGGCGATTATCAGGGCAATGCAGGCATTGGCCACCTGTGTCCAGATGAGCAGGTTGCGTTTCCTGACGCGGTCGGCGATGGTTCCGCCGTAGAACGACAGCAGCAGGATGGGCAGACCCCATGCGGCTATGACTATGCCCAAGCTCAACGCCGAGCCGGTCATGTCCCACACCAGCCAGTTGCGTGCTACCAGCTGCAGGTGTACCCCCAGGAAGTTCGCCAGCATCCCCAGCCAGAACCAGCGGTAGTGGGGAGTCCTCAGCGAGGTGAAGGTGGTTATGCGGCGCAACAAAGCGGAGTCCGGGGAGATCTCCCCGGTGGACGGTGGTATTTGAGAGTTAGACATGTCAGGCAACTGTCACTATGGAGCATATAGCCAGCCTCATGCCCGTGTCAAGCGAGTAGAGACACTACATGCGACAAAACCATAATAATTATAGTCATCTTGCGACGGCAACACCCTGTCCGAAACTTCTTGACATGCGCCACGACGCCTACTAAAATTCGTGTATACCACATCCACAGGCAGAGCAGCATGAACCGGGGTGATTACTTGCTTTTTGGGACCGGCGGTGTGCCGAAAAGCTCCAGCCCGCAGAGCACGCCAGCGGGCATCGAGCGCGTGGCCGAGCTTGGCCTGGGATGCATGGAGGTAGAGCTGGTCCACGGCGTCAACATAACCGAAAAGATGGCGATAGAGGTCGGCAAGCTGGCGGAAAGGCTCAACGTAAAGCTCACGGCGCATGCGCCCTACTTCATCAACCTCAACGCCCACGAGCCGAAGAAGGTGGCGGACAGCCAGCGCCGCCTGATGCAGGCAGCCCGCATCGCCTCGCTCATGCGCGCCGAATCGGTCATATTCCATCCCGCATACTATCTCAACGATGCGCCGGACGAGGTCTACGCCAGGGTTACAAAGGTGCTGAAGGAAACCGTAAACAACATCAGGGATGAAGGAGTCAATATACTGCTTCGGTCAGAGACCACCGGCAAAGCCAGCCAGTTCGGCAGCCTGGAGGAGACGCTGAACCTGTGCGTCGATGTCGATGGGCTCGCCCCGTGCATCGATTTCGCTCACCTGCATGCCAGGACCGGCGAGTCCAACAGCTACGGCGAGTTCATCTATATACTCAACCGCATCGCTACCAGGCTGGGGTGGCACGCGCTGGAAAACCTCCACGTACACGTCTCAGGGATCGAATACACATTTAAAGGGGAGGTCAGCCACCTGAACCTGAAGGATTCCGACCTGCGCTACGTGGACCTGCTGAAAGCGATCAAGGACCTCGACGTCAAAGGGCGTATTATCTGCGAGAGCCCCAACCTGGAGCAGGACGCCCTGCTCATGCGGGACATCTACAAAGCCCTGTAGACCGTGTGGGTATTTAGAAGACGACGCTGCGACATAGATGAATAGACAGCGCGAGCGCAGCGGTACGGGCCGGTGTTGACGGCGACCGGTGTCGAGCTAATTATCCGCCCTGCCCTTCTCCGCCTTCACGATTGCCATTATCCTGTCTGCTGCATCATTGACCGTGTCGTTCACCACGACGTAATCGAAGCTATCCTGCGCCTTCATCTCATCACGGGCCGTATTTATGCGCCGCTCGATATCGCCGGCAGACTCCGTGCCACGGGTGCGCAGCCGCCGCTCCAGCTCCTCCATCGACGGAGCTACCAGGAAAATCGATACCGCCTGAGGCATCGCCCGCTTGATGGTCATCGCCCCCTGGATATCGACCCTGACCACGACGTCTCGGCCGCTTTCGAGCGCCTCTTCCACCTGGCACCGGGGCACCCCGTAGCGATTGCCGTAAACTTCGGCCCATTCCAGCAGCTCACTATTTTCGACCATACGGCTGAAGCGCTCCGACGTGACGAAATGGTAATCGACGCCGTCGCTCTCCTGGCTGCGCGGGGACCGCGTGGTCGCCGTCACCACGAAATGCGCCGAGTCCATGGTCTGGCTTAGCCGCTCCAGCACCGAGTCCTTGCCCACACCCGACGGTCCGGAGAGCACCAGCAGCAGCGGCCGACTGTGCGAACGCTGACGGCTCAGACCTGCACCCCTCTATCGGCGGCGATCCTACCCGCGATCGTTTCCGGGGCTATGGCCGCCAGGATAACATGCCCGCTGTCCATCACCAGCACCGCCTTGGTGCGACGGCCGCTGGTCATATCGACCACCTTCCCCGCAATACGGCTGTCGTGTATCATGCGCTTCGTCGGCGCCGAGTTCGGCGGCAGCATGCCCACGACCCGCCTGACCATGATGTAGTTGCCGAAACCGATGTGCACCAGCTCAATATCCATGTTACTCCATTCAACCTCACGACTCACACAGCTTTTGAAGGTCCGGCCAGAACCCGGGGTAGGACACCTCCACCGCCTCGGCGCCCTCGACGAGCGTCTCGCCCTGAGCCACCAGCGCGGCGATCCCCAGCGTCATCGCCAGGCGATGGTCGCCGTGGCTGGAGCACCGCGCGCCCGCCAGCCTGCGCCCGCCGCGGATGGCCATGCCATCCGGCAGCTCCTCGATATCCACCCCCATTCGAGACAGCTCACGCACCGTCGTGGTTATGCGGTCGGATTCCTTGGCCCGGAGCTCATGCGCCCCCGTGATCACGGTGGCGCCGCGGGCGCAGGCCCCCGCCAGCGCCACCAGAGGCAGCTCATCTATGATCCGGGGTATGATATCGCCGCCTATGCGTATGCCCTTGAGGTCGCTCGATTCGACCGATATGTCCGCCACCGGCTCCCCGCACACGTCGCGCGGCCAGTCGACGCTCACCCTTGCGCCCATCTGCTGCAGCACCTCGACGATGCCGCTGCGCGTTGGATTGGCGCCGGTATTCAGTATCTTTATCTTCGCATCCGGGTGTATCGCCCCGGCTACCATCCAGAACGCCGCGGCGCTGATGTCGCCGGGAACCCGTATGTCCAGCGGCGAGCGAAGGTCCGACGGAACCATATCGACCCGCAGCCCCTTCCTCACGAGCTTTATGCCCATGGCGCGCATCATGCGCTCCGTGTGATCTCTTGACAGCGCCGGCTCGATCACCGACGTCGACCCCTGGGCGAACAGCCCCGCGATGAGGATCGCCGACTTGACCTGGGCACTGGCCACCGGCATCTGGTATTCGATCCCCTTCAAGCTGCCGCCCTTTATCGCCAGCGGCGCCAGCGAGCCGTTGCCCCGGCCCCACACCTCCGCCCCCATCATGCGCAGCGGCTGTGACAGCCTCGCCATCGGCCGCGAGCGCAGCGACTCATCGCCGGTAATCACCGACATGAACGGCTGGCCCGCCAGCAGCCCGGCGAGCAGCCTGGTGGTGGTGCCGCTGTTGGCGGCATACAGCACGTCCGCCGGCTCCCGGAAGCCGCCCCGACCAACTCCGGCGATCGTGACCAGTCCACCGCTCTCCTCGATATCCACGCCCAGTGACTTCAGGCAAGCGATGGTGGCTTTTACGTCATCGCCCGCGCTCAGGTTCTCGACCTTCGCCCGACCATCAGCGATGCTGTTCAATATCAGCGCACGGTGAGATATGGACTTGTCGCCCGGCGGCGTGATCTCACCCCGCAATGTGGGGCATCCATTTACTGTCCGCTCCATGCTACCGCCTATTTGCGCAGCCAGCCCTCCCTGGCTTTCCTGGCAGCTTCCAGCGCCCGCTCCAGATCATCGTCAGACCGGGCCACCAGCCGTCTCCATTTCTTTAATTCGTTTATGTAATCGTCGATCCACTGGGCGATATTTTCCTTGTTGGTCATGCAGATATCGCGGCCCATGCGGGGATCGCCGGAGGCCAACCGCGAAACGTCGCGGTAACCCGATGACGCCAGACGGGCCATCCGCTGCCAGGAGGGATCCGCGGTGGTAGCCCCCACCAGCGCCGCGGAGGCGATCAGCGGCAGGTGGCTGATGCCAGCAACCAGCCTGTCGTGTTCATCGGCATCGATGATGAGAGGCTGCGCCCCTATGCGCTGCACCAGCGACTCCATAGTAGTTATCGATTCTCTGGCGGCGCCCTTGCCCGGCACCAGGCAGTAGACGCAACCCTGGAACAGGTCGCCGTCGGCAGTCTCGATGCCGGACGCCTCCCTGCCGGCCATGGGGTGGCCGCCGATGAAAGCCGTACTGCGCAGCAGGTGCTCCCGTGCCCAGCCCATGACCATGGCCTTGGTGCTGGCCACATCGGTTACGATGGCGCTGCGCTGCACTGCCCCCGCAATCTCTGGAAAAATCTCCCTAACCGCCATCACCGGCGTGGCGATGACGACCACATCTGCGCCCCTAGCAGCCGCCGTGGCGCTATCCGTGGTGCGGCATACGGCACCGACCTCCACCGCCTTCAAAGCGACGTGCGGGTGCCTCGCGAATCCCACGACCTCTTCACCCGCTCTGCTCAGCGCCAGCCCCATCGAGCCACCTATCAGACCGAGCCCGATTATCGCAATGCGCATTGTTGCGACCTTCCACTCGTCATGATTTGCCCATTATAACACAGCGTCAGCGTCGATTAGCAAGAAAACGGGGCGTGGGAAAATTCAGAAACATGTTGGATTCATACAGGGGATGAGCTAGTTCAGATAGATTGGTGACACTTATAATGGTGTCATGAGGATAAA
>CAYRYW010000002.1:107735-149931 GCA_964428725.1 uncultured Dehalococcoidales bacterium | reverse complement strand
CCCTCGAACTCTCTGTTGAAAACCTTCACAATGTCAGTCATGCTAATCTCCCTAGATGAACTACCACGCACCATGCTAACGCATGGAGGTGGTTCCGTGCCTCAACGGACCAGTAATCTGGCACCTCCACACTTCGGACGGTTCCCGCCCGGATTGCTTGAAACCTCTCGATAGAATATTGATTGCGGCATTGTGATCGCGATTAGCCTCGAAACCACAAACAGGACAAGAATGCCACCTGTCCCCCAGCGACTTCTCGACATGCTCCCCACAACGGGCGCATTGCTGCGTCGTTCCACTCGGGTCTACTCGCTCAAACTGAGTGCCAGCTTCCACCGCTTTGTACTCAAGCTTTTGATAGAACATTCCCAGGCTTGCATCCAACATCGACCGATTGAGGCCGGATTTCTGTCTGATTTTACGACCCGGTTTCTCTAGCGTCCCCTTCGCCGACCGGATCATGTTTTTGATCTTGAGATCCTCCACAGCTATAAAGCAATATGCTCCGACTAGCATCGCAGAAATCTGATGAAGAAAATTCTTCCGTTGATTGGCGACTCGCCTATGAAGACGAGAAACCCTATCCTGAGCCTTGCTCTTATTCTTCGAACCGCGCTTTTTACGAGACGAATCTCGCTGAGCCGACTTGATTAGCTTCGAGGATTGGGCAAGATACTTCGGATTCTTTATCTCTATCCCGTTAGACAAATACGCAAGAACTTTAACTCCGCCATCAATACCTACTGAAGTGCGTGGATTTATCTCAGGGCGAAATACTGTGGTAATCGCGTGTCGATAACCAAACGTCGCAAACCATCTACCTTGTCGCCTTTGTACAGTGAGCGTTCTACGCTCTCCGTCCTCAAGAGGCACACGAGCCCTTCCTCGCATCGAGAAAAAACCGAGATTAGAAATCCGAAGTTTGCCACCTTTCTCCGTCCACTTCTCGACATTCCACCCTGCTGGATCAGGATAGCAAAACGAATCATAGCGCTTGCGGTTCCTGAAACGCGGGAAACCAGCCTTCCCAGCTTTCATTTTGACTCGACGGAAGAAAGCAGAAAATGCTCGGTCAACCCGCCGAACAGTCTCTTGGAGAGCATGACTCCCAAGCGGATTAAACTCTGGCCTGTCGAGCTTGATGGCGGGAAGCTGATTCTGCTGATCGTTGTACGTGACGCGAATACCATTCTTTCGCCACGCATCACGTCGCTCTTGAAGCGCAGCGTTGTACATCTCACAGTGAAGACCGAGCCAACCAATTAAAACTGATTCCTGTTTACTGGTTGGATAAAGTCGAAATTCGTAATTTCTAGTTGTGGTTTCCACTTTGCTTCCCTATCATAGTTTCAATGCTGCAACAAGACCTAAGATGCCATGCACACTGCGTATTTCGCATATTCTACCACATAGTCTTTGTCACTAAGTACCGACACAAAGCTCTTTCTGATCCAATCCTGGAACGTCTGGGCGACCACTTTCGAAGAGTTTGCGAAAATGCAGGCTGCAAACTCACCGAATACAATGGCGAACGTGACCATGTACACTTGCTCATTGATGCTCATCCAAACATCCAGCCGAGCAAACTCGTAAACACACTCAAAACAATTAGCTCTCGCGAAATCCGACGTGAGTTCGAAGGTGAACTCAAAAAATACTACTGGAAACCCGTACTGTGGAATCGGGCATACTGCGTGCTCTCGGCTGGCGGAGCCCCTCTTGAAGTAATAAAACGATATATCCAAAATCAAAATGGCGGCTAACTCCATCCTACGCTGCGCTTAGAGGATGGAGAATGCGCCGCCCGGATCCAGCTTCATCTCACCAATGTGGGCAATGCCAACACCGGAGGCATGCTCCATCCAATAATACGCCTCTTTTCGGGTTACCCCCCCCTCTTTCCACAATAGATCAAAAACCTCGTGTGCCTTCTTACGCCAGTCCTTGCCCTCCTGATTTGTCGGGATACCCAGCGGCCTCCCGTCCGGATGGCACCCAATAGACCCGTTGCACCCAGTTTCGAAGAAATTAACGCAACCGTAAAAATGCCTTCGATACCTCTTAGAGAACCGACGCTTCAGCTTCCCGTCACACATGGGACAGTCGAAGTCCTGCTCTGGGGCCAAACCTGGCCTTTGAACAAACTCTCGTCTCGGTATACGCTCTCCTGCTGCTTTGGGATTCAAACCATTAGGAAGATGGTCAATACGTGACATCCAAGTTCTTACCCCTTTGTCTCATCGCTGCCTCCGAGTCGTCCAACTGGGCGGGTCTAGCCCATTGCCTCGGCTGATGTAGCCTGCCGCTCCCACCGTCAGGACCAGGGAGCAGCTCATTATGCCACTCTATTGCGCGTATCGATTGTCTCATGCTCATATTGCATTCTCGGCACAGCCTTACGCGAACAATATCTCGGCTTTCTGACTCTGTGAAAAAATGGACGTTCACGGACCGCATCTCATCTCTCGGAACCACCACCCCGCATCTCTTGCACGCTGCATAATTCATACTCTGCACCTCTATCGGTGTCCTCTTTGTGCCCTCCCTTGATCCCCTGGTAGAACAACTCGATACCCAGGATCACAACTAAAAACACAAAAAAAACAACCCACCGAGACCTCTCGCCTCGGACACGTTCATCCTCCTCCCACGGGAGGACCAATTCTGCTCTCTTCATCTGTTCGCCCCTTCAACTCATGCAACATTCAACTTATAGCAGATTTTTAAACTATGGCGATAATGTCTCCCGCCACGACAGCACACAAATCCTTGTCGCCGACCTCGAAGTCAGTACCGACGAATCTGCCAATAACAACCTTGTCTCCAACGTTGATACCATCAACGTCCGGCCCTACACCTACGACACACGCCGTTTGGGGAGGCTTCTCGGCACTAGCCGGGAGAACAATCCCGCCAGGGCTCATTTGCTCGCTGCCTTCGGCCTTGTCGCGCTCGACGACAACATACCCGCCTAACACTTTCATCTCTTCAGCAACCGCTTCTCCGCATTTTGAATCACAACTACAATCGCTCATTGGTTCTCTGCCCTCCACTTTAGACATTTCTGACCTATTTCCATAATGCGCCGCCTGTCCTCGCGAGTGACACTCTGGGACGTGACGCAATTACAACCTCGTCTTTTTTTCGCCGCCGCCATAAAGGCAATCTCCTCATCTGAGAGGACCATCTCACCCACGGCCTCTGCAAGGCCAAACGACTCCAAGATTCCTACCACTCTCACCGAGTGTTCTCCAGAATTAAATCTGTTTCTTCGATTCCCTCATCTGGCAACAGAACCGATATACGGCCTTGGCCATCCCATCGGCAAGCCAGTCGTCCGACCGGACCAAAGAGAGATTCGTATACAGGTCCCCAGATGCTAAAGCTCGTCTTAATCGGACCAGACGCCTCCGCCTGCTGGACTCCATGAAATGGAGCCACCGCCCGTTCTGCCCATGCCCTAAGAGCCTCTGGGCCTGGTTCTGCTGTATTTTCACACCTCAATGATATACCCTGCTTTCTAAAGTGCATTCAAACACTTTCGCGCCTGACACAGCTTAGTTCCCGATTCACCGAAGCTGGTTTCACGAACAGATCACTGCTCGCCAGGGCCTTCTTCTCCACGGGCGTCACTTCGGGCAAAGCCTGCCCTAGTTTTTTCAAATTTACAGCGGCATTGATGTCTCGGTCGTGTGAAGATCCGCACTCCGGACAATCCCATTTTCGGGTGCCTAATGACAAAATATCCAGTTTGAACCCACAATCCGAACACGTCTTCGACGACGGATACCAGCGATCAGCCACTACTAAACGACCACCGTGATCCGCAACCTTGTACTCAATCTGCCGTCGAAACTCCCCAAACCCCACGTCGGAAATAGCCCGCGACAGATACCGGTTGCGGACCATGCCCTTCAAGTTCAGGTCTTCAATGACCACTGTACCAAATCGCTGTACTAACCCCGTTGTCAGCTTGTGCAGCGCGTCGTTGCGGACACACGACACTCGATAATGAAACCGCGCCAACTTTTGCTTGGCCTTCCACCGACGATTCGACCCCTTCTGCTTGCGGGACAACTGCCGACTCAACCTCTGCAACTTCGCCAATGACTTCTTTAACGGCTTCGGTGCCTCGAACTTCTCCCCAGTGGATAATGTCGCCAGCGACTTGATTCCCAGGTCCACCCCAACCACGGCTTGGTTCTCGCTCGTTGTCAGAGTTTTAGGAATATCCACCGCTATTGACACAAACCACTTGTGAGCTGTTCTTGACACCACCGCTGAAGTTATCTTTCCCGTGAAACGAAGCTCTTCCCTCATCCTTATCCACCCAATACGCGGAATCCGGATTCTCTGGCCATCTACTGCAAGTCTATCGCTCGACACATAGAAGCTATCACGGACACCTTTCTTCTTGAACCGAGGATACTTCCCTCTTTTTTTAAAAAAACTCTGATAGGCTTTTTCAACATTCATGAACGGCCGTGCCGTCGCATCACGTAACACTTCCCCAGTCCATGAAAAATCGACATGGCGAATGGCATTAAACTGCTTCCTCAATGCAAACCCACTTGGATCCCCGCCCAGATCATACTGCCTCTTCCACTCAGCCAACGCCCAGTTGTATGTGAACCGCGACACTCCGCACGCTCGCCGAAAATACCTCTCCTGACGAGGGGTCGAATCGAGTGCTATTTTATGGCTACGATTCAACTGCCCTTACCTCTTCATATCCTCTCTGAAGACTCCATCAGGAGCAATTATGTACCCCCCAGAGCGAAGATAATCCATCTCTTCTTCCGACGCTGACATAATACATGCTGGGAAAGACGTGAACATCATATACGCCAAAACTGGCCCAAACGCATCACCATCTCCAACCTGAAGCAGCAACTCTTTTCCGCACTTCACGGTGTCCACTTCAATAATAGATCCGGTCATGTGTTGCAGCCTCATAAAGATCGATTACCACGTCAATTCTAAAACGTCAACTTGCTGCATATCCCGGATTTAGCCACTGATTAGCAACCGTTCGACCGCCCTGGTCTGCCACGTACTCAGAGACAGACGCGCCCCACCTTGTTGCGATAGTGCTCGCCCTCTCCTCGGTGGTGAACACCCCGTATACAACCACGTCGACCCGCTGAATGGTTCCCGTGGAGCTTTTCTCTTCCGACGTCTTGGAAACAACATACAATGTCATACTGATCTCCCGGCGAACTTGAGTTCGCTACCGTTTCCTCTTTGCTGGCTTCTTTTTTGCCCTCTTAGGCTGCCTTTTTCGCCAACCAG
The DNA here is from genome assembly GCA_964428725.1 of uncultured Dehalococcoidales bacterium. Classification (GTDB taxonomy): domain Bacteria; phylum Chloroflexota; class Dehalococcoidia; order E44-bin15; family E44-bin15; genus CAYRYW01. Next base: position 144,639 of record CAYRYW010000002.1, on the reverse strand, counting down.
TGCGACCGATCATTTTGTACCGATACTGATCGCGTATCTGAGCCCACATGAACTTACCCTTGCTTCTGGCGTTGATCATGTGGTGGTAGACCAAAAACGGGACATCGAAGTACTTGTAGATATTCCCCGAGACCTGAGATCGGCGAGTTGTGGAATCCTTCCAATATCGGATGTACAGGATCCCTTTTAGATAGTCGTACCCCACCGAATGGACGTTGGAACTCTCAACTTCCTGCATTGCAGGTATTGATTCAGCTTCAATCATTTTTGCCTCTATCAGTGCCCTCATGAATCCCATATTACATCACACGGGCTTGCAAGCAAAAATAAAAGGCGAGGCAGAAGGATGGATTACCCGCAGATTACGCCCGGCGCAGCAGCCGCCTCAGCCGCCTCAGCGGACTCATTGGCAATGCGTTGTTTCCGACTTGGAACCGGCGTCACGCATCCGCACGCCTCGCACTCAATGAAAAGATCCCCTGGGGAATTGGGGCTGTGAACCCCCTTGGTCTTGCTGGATTTACACTTCGGACAACCTTGACTCATTGCACCCTCCTCTTTTTTGGGTCTCTCTACGACCAAAGGGGAGTCGACTAGATAGCCGCTCCCCTCGGTTAAGGCAGGATTTTTCAAAGGCTAGACAGCCTCTTTCTTTGCCTCCTCTTTGATTTTGATAGTCGGAGCGCTAACCTGGGTGACCTCTCCCTCAAACTCAACCTTGCCCGAGCACGTTGTGCGCGGAACCTTGGCTTTCACACCCTCGAAAATCGCGGAGATTTTACCCTCCGGGTCCGCCTCTTTGACCGCTGCCTTGCGAGCAGCCTTGGCCTCTTTTTTCGCCGCAGCGCCCCCTGTCCATCCCTTGAGGTACTCGCTGGCCACTTCCTCGATAACCTTGGCCGCGCCGTCGCGAGTCACCCCGCAGCGCTGAAGAACGAGAATCATGAACTCCTCACTAATAAGCGAGGAAGTGGAAGCGCGAGTGTAGTCCTCGCCAACCGAGACTTCACCCTGGACACGGACAACAACATCGACATCGTATTTCTCGCCAGCGACGAGATCTTTGCGAGCTGCCTTGGCGACTTTGGTTTCGACGGCTTTTGCAACAGCAACGGTTTCAACAGATGTCAACATTTTCAACTCCTCAGTTTCGGGCCGGGGGTTTTCCCCGTCCTCTCACTATACAATTTACGTCCTGCAAAGGGGTTTGTCAACAAGCTGAGGAAAGAAAAAAGCATTTCTACAAAAAGAGTGTCTTATCGAAGAAAACGTGCATAGGGGGCAGCACCTCCACTCTCATGTCCGATCGCTCCATGAGCATTATCAAGTATTGAGATGTCTCTGTAACAACACCTCCCTTTTCTATTACCTTATACGCCGCCTCCAGGCTCTTCTGAGTCACGTCAATGTCTTTCTGCTTGCATCCATATGCCTTGAGCCGACTGGCCACAAGAGCCGGTTCTAGCATCTCTCCCGTGAGGTACTTGTACACCTCCATGCTGGCCCGCATCGATTCCATCTCATAGTGAGCCCGCGCCGATGTGCTAGTGATGTACTTGAACGGGAACTTCACCGGATTCTTGCGAAACTGAACAACGTGATGAGCCTCATGAGCTAGATTCGTAACCTGGCTAACCAAGCCCCAGCGCCCCGCCGCCTTCCCTATCTCATAGGGTATGTAAATCTTATCCCAAAATGTCACGGCGTACTTGTTCATAAAATCTCCGCGATCCTGAACACCGATCATTTGGAGAAAACTCCCAACCATGCGCATCGTGGATGACTTGTTCTTTCTCAGTACCTTGAAATTGAACTCCGACTGCATGTCGGCCCATAGCTTTACAACCAGATCGCCCGTTAATACCTTTGCCATCAGTCACACCCCCCTGGGAGACACGTAGACTCCCCGTCTGTATCCACACAGCATTTCCAGTCCGCCCCGTCGGCGCTCCAGACATCACTGCAATCCATGACCTCGTCCCAGTCGCCATCGGCGTTGCATATCTCCACCGAGTTCCCAGCGCACCTAGTCACTTCTGCCTCGCACCCCTCGCCGCAAGAGGTAAGGACAAGCACAAGGAACCCAAAGCACGTGGCGATGGCCATTAGCGCAAAAAAGGACAACACACCGTTATCAATTCTCATCTTCATCCTCCCATACTCCAAGGTTCACATAGGCGCTTCTCCCGCCCAGCTTCCTGGCCACCTCTGTGCGCTCACATTCAGAGCAGCGAATATCAACATGATAGACATCTCTCTCTGTCGAGAAAGCGCCCGACTCGGATCTCCTAGCTTGAATATCCTCGGATCCGCATGGACAGACGAGCTTAAACTGAGATGGGCGCGGGCCTCGACGAACGTTAACAATTCGTATCCTGTCTTCGGTCACCTAGCCCTCCTCGCGAACTCAAGTTCGCTGTGATAAAGCTCGCAAACCAGACCGTATATCAAGCGGGGATTTCTCCTCGATGAAATCGAATACATCCTTGCCGTCGAGTTCCAAGCCTGTCTGATCCCATCCCTCGCATTTGCTGCGAGCGAAAAGCTCAAGCCTCGGAACATCACCATAGAGCTGGACAATCCGATCTCTGACGGACTCCGGCTTCTCAGAATGCTTGCCGACAGGATCCATGACAACTGAATGAACACCCGCCGAAACGCGAGGCACCTTGCCGCGCAGCCCAAGCAGCACAAACTCAGCGCAGGCTCTTGTTGTATTTCCCATCCCCCAAAAAAGCGTCTTGGCTTTCTTGTTGGTCTTCACCCACGTGAAGGCTATGTTCTTGTACTTGAAGCCATATGACCGCATCAAATCGATAGCTTCCGGCATCAGAGGACTCGTGGCCCATAAGAAGAGCGCACAATTCTCCGCAGCGAGATCCCTTATTCTCATCTGCGAAAGATCTCTCATGCTCATAGTGCTGTATTTATAATCAACGCCGCGCTTGCCTGCGCTCGCCTTGTCCGAATATGACCACGGGAAGTCCGCGAGAATAACATTATATTTAGACACTCAACCCTGCTTTCAATATTCAACTTGGAAACACTCTACCAGAGACACCTCTTGATTGCTAGCTTGAGCCCTTTGGCTGCTGCGGAGTCTCCGGAAGCTCCATCTTCGTGTAGCCGTACTCTTTAATCAGCTCCGCCCCTTTTTTGGAATCATACTGAAACGCCCATTCTTTCCCGAATACCGCGAACATTCGATCCCTTGTCTCGTCCCCGGTCCCCTCTATCTCGACGTACCTGCCACGATTCTCGGTGCCCATACCAAAAGTAAAAATGTATTTGTCTCTCTTCAGAAAATTCATAACTTCAAACCTTTCAACCCTCATGCTTGTCCCAACACGCATTACACAACTGATTAATGGCTCCCCTTGCCCTGTCGCCGATCCATCTTGAAACCCCGCCTGGTCTGCCCAAGAGCCTCCTGAGCAGCCTCCCTCGTATATCCTCAGCAACCCTGTTGCCGCAACCAGGACAGCCCCAGGAAAGCTCGCCCCCTTCGCCAATCGGCACAAACTGATAATCGACACGAACGCATGGGCCGTCCCAGCCGAAAGGCCACCGAACCTTGATTATCCCCGTTACCTTGGGAGAGCGACCTGCCAGAGATGCTATCCCCGGCTTCTTCTTGTTCTTGACCATGGCCTTAGAAAGACGAAGCTCTATCTCTCGAACCCTCTCAAGGGCATTTTCTTTCTCAGCAGCCGGGGTGTCTGGGTGATCTATCAAGCGCTCCAGGTCCGCGAGCAAAGCCTTTTTATCAAAACTCATTCAGAAACCTTCCATCAACTTGCCTCAGCTACCAACATGGCCCAATCTTTGAGCCCCTCTTACACGCTAGCTTTTGGGTTTTCAAATCAGCCAAGCGGACGTTAGAGCCTGCTTACTGCTTTGTCAACCCATATATTGTTACCCTGGGGTATTCGCTTCTTCTTGGCTTTGGAAAGGAAAGAATTTTTAGGTGGAGAACAATATGCGCGATCATTTTTTGCGTGTCAATACCCTAAATTCAAATTCGTATTTCACCCGTGATTCCACATACATAGGTCACTTTTTGACCTGCGAACTTAAGTTCGTTTGCCCAAAAAGGGGCTAAAACCTGCGAACTTAAGTTCGCGGCTTACATTTTTTCAAAACAGGGCCGCGATCCTCCCTGTTGGACAGTTGACAAACCCATGCTATGCGTTATTTTTTAATAGAAACCAAGCCACCCAGGGAGAGGCAAACTGGAAGAAGCAAACAAGCAAGAAGTCGCTCAGGAAATCTTCCGACAGTTCGGCGGAAACCGATCAATGGCAATGATCGGTGGTACTCCCATTGCCGACGGCAACACGCTCCGCATTCGCTTCAAAATGAGAGCGGCCAACAAGGCTAACCTTTTCAAGATAACGCTCAACTCAATGGACACTTATGACCTGGAATTCGGTCGAGTACACGGGATGAAATACAGGATCATCAAGGAGTACAACGGCATCTACGCCGATCAACTCCAAGAGATCTTCCGGCAAGATACCTGTCTAGCTCTTAACCTCTAATTAAGAAGTAACAATCGCTACGACAACGGCGCTCGCTGGGCTCGTGGTCCCCATTGTCCCGCCAGCCGTGACCACAGCAAACGAAAGATTACTGAAGTCCATGCCGCCCGGACAAACGATCTGGCGAACTTGGTTAGCAGGCACACGGAAGACGTGATCGGGAACCGTGGTCCCTATTGTGGGCGCCGCGTCGTCGTATATCTTCATGAACGAAGAAGACGAGTTTGCAGCATTATCCACCTCGATCATGTAGATGGTCCCAGATGTCCCGGTGACATCATTGTTGGCCGTTGCGCCTGCGCTGGTCTCCTTGATTAGATTGGATCCAACTGGAGAAACTTGGGTGCTTACACTCAGTGTCATTTAATAGCTCCTTGCTTCTTACATTATCCCAGTTACGTCATAGTCGAAGCGATAACCACTGGCATTGCAACGCGCCCGCGCATACTCAAGACCCGCCTCATCACCAGACACGATAAACTTCCCCCTTTTAGTAGGGTGGTCATAAATCCTGTCTCCTCCAACACTATCAGCAAACGCACGTTTCACCCTCCCGTAGTTGTCAATTTTCCTGACCTTCTTGGGTGTCACAGTCCAAGTCTGCGTGCCTTCTATAAGCATCTCGATTTTTTCGATCAGCTTCCTCATCGCAGTCACCACCCGGCGTCTATGAGTAGTCGTTAAAGATGACAGCTGCTCGCTTGAGGCACTTTTGTGCGTCCGCGTAGCATTGCTCGATTTCCTTCTTGTGCTTGTCGGACATCTCGGATTTGCCAAAGCTACCCTTAATGCCTTTGTAGGTCGCCGCAAGCTGGCGTGCCAACTTGATGGACGCAGTCCAGTTGTTTGCAGCAAAACCAGCTGCCTTGTTAGAGGTTACCTCTTCGAGTTCCCCTTTGTCAGCCTCGGGTTTTTGCTCCTCGGCGGACTTTTCGATTTTCATTCGGTCGATCATTTCTTGAATTGTGGTCATTTTTTTGTTCTCCGATTGATAGCAACTATTACCCTGACAACAACCTGGGCCTGGCTACGACTAAACATCCCCTATCAAAACACCCTCGATCTCATCGATAATATGCTCGAACTCATCCTCTATCCTAGAGAGCGCCATGATAATGCGCTTGTTCTCTTCGGAAGTTAGACCAAAACGTTCTTTTTTCTTGAAAATCCCTACCTGGGTCTCAACCCAGCCCGTCTGCTTCTCGATAGCCTTGAGAAATGCTTTAGCCTGCTTCTTGCCGACCTCTTCCGCCGAAGAGAACTCTTCGAGGTTTCGCTTCTCGATCATTTCTTGAATGGTGGTCATTTACTTTTTCTCCATATCAGCAGTGACGGAAATCTCCACGGGTATCCAGATCTCTGTCCGTCCCGATGGCCATTTGCGCCGGGTTGGGTCTACGATAGCATCCCCGAGCTTAATCCCGGAGATGTTGACATCCTTCACGGTCCAATCGTTTCTCTCATCCCAACCGACTACTCGCCACACCCAATTGTCTTTCTTGGATAGCCACTTGTCGGCCTGGGATCCAATGCTACGCATGGCCTTCTTCGCAGCCGAAGAGAAAGCCTTCCGCAGGCCGTCTATGGCGGGCTTGTCCGTACCTGCAAGGTTGAAGTAATGGTTGGATGCAGCAGCCTCTACAGTGGCCCCTCCGCCGCCTCCACGACCCGGACGAAGAGTAATCACGAAGGTCGCCTTGCCGCCCTTGAATCGCTTCTTGGTAACGAGGACTTCCCCCTCATAACCGAGACGAATCTTAGGTTTGCCACCGGCCCATTTGGAACCGTCGGGAAGGATGCCTTTGGCGAAAAACGAAACACCGTTATTGCCCTCTTTAGACTCGGACAACTCAGACGCCTCAATCCCAGAGACAATCCCTTCAATTTGCTCGATCAAGTTCTTCATATGAGTGCTCTCTGTCTTCCCTGCGATTCCGCATGTGTGCTTTTCGCTGCTACAGATTTTCTTATAAATTGACGTGACGACCGCGTAAAACTTGTCCGGGTCGGATTTCTCCAGAGAATCACCGTACTCGTCCTTAACGATCTTCTTGGCCTTCTCCCATGTGACTTCGCCATCTTTACCGGCTATCCATTTTGGCATCTTATTGCCCACCATCAACAATGTCCTTGTCCAGGAAAGCCCTGATTTTGTTTGGGTTCTCCACCTTCCAACCTGGAGAAAAAGACAAAAAGCCATCAACATCCAAAGTGTCTCCGCGCATTAGTAGCTTCTTTCTCTTGTTAAAAAGCCACACAACATTTCTGGATGAATCGTTCAGATCGCTCATCCAGCGAGGCTTGGGCCTGTTTGCATAGAAATCGTTAAACTTCATAATCGCATCACGTATAGCAGAGGCACCACCGTGAGCGCAGGATACACTAAGGGCTTTGACCCAAGCCTCATAGTTCGACTTCCTGTACTCATCATCTTCTTTTTTCTTCTTCAATGCCCGCTCGGTAGTAATCTTGGCCTTGATCTTGTCAAGCTGTGACTTCTTAAGCTCACGAGGATACCCAAGAATCATATGCAGGTGATCCCCGCCGTAAGGAAGAATATCTCCCTCTTTCGTCTCAACCCAATATACATGCACAATCCTGCGACGGCACGACGCACAATTCATCGCATTGTCCCAATCACTCACTTTCTTAGAAACAAGACCATCCTCTTTCTTGCTCCAAACCTCATCCCACATCCACTTCCACTCGTACGCGATGGCTTTGTTGCCGTTCGGCCCCTCGACAACCTTGGACTTGGCAGCTTTTTTGACCCAAGAAGGAATGACAGATTCATGAAGCTGTATATATCTCTCGATCAACTCACGCATGATAACCTCTCTCAAATGGCAAAAAAACAACGCCCTTAAATAAATACCACACGAACAATACCATTGTCATTAAACGCGGAACAGGCAGCTAGATGGAAGAAATAACAGCTTTCATAACTTTACCAACAACGTGGCCAACATCCGTGAAGAATTTGCTAATCCGATCCTTCCGATCAGCCTCAAGCATCTGACGGATACACAGAATGTCATTCATGGACCATGGGCTCAAAAACGAAAGATCGGGGTTGCCACCGTCGGCCACCTCCATGAATGCTTCGCGAGCCAGCTCGACGCCGCTCCATCCATTCCTGGAGACAGAGTCCATGATGACGTTAATGATCGCCAATTGCCACGGGCTCTTGGCCACCTCCCGAAGGTAGGCAATCGCTCCGTTCGCTGCCTCCGTATCCTTCACCCCTAACTTCTGATGGGTCGCCAATAGAATGTCGTGCATCGTCACTGGGTGCCTCCATCCATGTTTCCTGTGCTTCTAGCGCCCCCATCATCCTCCGAGCAGAGCGTTGCCGAGTTCGGAATGACTGATGGATTCTCCGTCGGACGTTCTTCATTGATACCTCCCAGGAATCGCATAAAAGCCGCCCGCGAACTTGAGTTCGTCACGTGATCACTCCTATTCCAGGCGGAACCAGAGCAGAACCACCCGGAGCTTCCGTCACGGATACCTCTGCGTTAGCCACTATGTAGTCTATGATCGCCGCCGCCTCTTTGTTCAGAGCCGGAGCATCCTTCTCCACCCTGTAACTCTTCCCCCACGCCTCTTTGCGAGCAGCAGCTATGGCGCCAGCAAGACCAGTCCCCAATAAAGCGTCCCCTGCCTCAAGCGCCATTTTCTGCCTCCTCGGACTTCAATTGCAACAATTTCAAAGCGACGCTCATGACTTGAGCAACGGACCCGCCATGCTTCTTTGCAAGATCTTCCATCGCATTGAACGTTACCCTCGGAACGAGCATCATCACAAGCTCGTCCATGTTCTCTGCCTGGACACTGCCAGCGGTAGACGGCTCTCTGCTCGCCGGAGCAGGCTTCTGGACCGGTCGAGCAACGGGCTCTTCTCTGCTATCAGCAGTGCATTCTACAGCCTTCATCGCCATTACAACGCCCCCCCGCCCTTGATCTTGTTAAGGGGGCGCTTGCCGCCCTTGTTCACATTGTCGCTATTGGGGTTTTGAAATGCGTATCGAACCTTTGTGTTGTCGTCCAAGGCATGGCCAACAGCATACACAACCTTGTCAATTGGATCCTGATGAATCTGCCTAAATGTCAGCGATACGGACGCCTTGCGGGGTGTTCCATCCGGAAAGCACAATTGATAATTGACGTCGCAACCTGTCATAATGCAGTAAATTGCGTTCCCGCCTGTGGCGTCCCCTAATCCCATTTTGGGCATAGACAAAATAGCGACAGGCGGAGGATATGCAGTCCTGTAAGAGTCGACGTCCGCATAACATGGATAGCAAAACGCACGGAGCCACTTGATCTCTTGAACCACATCCACATTGTGTGGACGGTTGGTCTTTATAATGTCGTTCTCAGGCCGGTTTAACTTGAACGGATCGAGCACAGTCTCAAAGAAGTTACGAGTCTTAACGGGCTTCATTAGCCTGTGAAGATGAACCTCGAAAGCAATCGTTCGGCCCGAGTTCCCAGACCACTGGGCCAGGGCCGAAGATGCACCTGGTATATCCTTCCAGTTCCAGCCCACATCAATCGTGTCCGTGACCGTCTCCGGCCAATACTGAAAGGTGTGCTCTCCGAGATCTCCAAGAGGCTTGCCTGTCTTAGGGTTGATCCCAAGCATAGACGCAGCCTTGTAATCGGATCCTTCCGGACCATACATGATCGACTCAACTATTGATCCGATGACTCCAAGGGCCATGACTACTCCTCTTCTGAGATGTACTTGCCTATGATCGCCCTAACCTTGGCACCAGCGCTCCGATGCTCATCCGTAACAACCCGAACATCATTGATGCCTAGATTGCGATTAGGCACCATCATGGTCGCACCCTCTGGTAACACAAAATCTGTATTGCCCAGACAGGTAGATCCATCCGAGATAACCTCGTCAAAGGCTTCTCTCTTGTACGTGGGAGAAGCCGGAAAACTATCGATCTCTGCTGTCAGATCAGAATGCACACTGTCCAAGGCAGAGATAGCACCCTCTATCTCTGCAAAGAACTCAGGGCTCTCCGATTTCAGCGCAGGATCGTTATCCAGGACAGCCTGAAGAGCCTCTGATGTAGATCTCGCACGATTAGCCAGGCTGGACGCGACATTCCTGTCAGATTCATTATTCCGAGACACTGCTAACAACACCTTCCCCACTCTCTCCATCATTTTTTTAGCGTTACCCCGATGATCAACAGGATTGATCGTTTTCTTTTTTCTTTTTTTCACAACAATGCCCATGGAAGCCTCCTAAATGTTTTTCACATTTGGAATACGGAATATCCACCCAGCCATAGTGCCGGTTCCGGCTGCATATCCATCCAGCGTGTACCAGACATCCTCGCCGTCAAAAGCTATTGCCCCAACTGCGAGATCATCCGCTGCGACATTCGGCTCCTGCAAAGGATCGCATATCCCTATGGTCTCTTTCAGGAGGTCCGCATACGTAGAAGTAAAATTCGCTATATCCTGGACACCGCCCCGAACAGAAAGGCGATTACAGGCTACAGTGCCCTTTGCCGGATCGGTCGTGATATGCCAGATGTCCTTGCCATCAAAACAAGCCGGGCCAAACTGCTCATCAAAGCCAGTCATATCGACCACGTCGACTTCACCATTAGTTGTAAACCCTGATTGAGTGACACCGCCATCAAGCGAGCCAGTGACAGTGCTACCGGCAAACCCCCAAATATAATATCCGTCAAACACCAAATCTATTGCATTAACTGGAGGTTGACCATCTGCGTAATACCAGGAATACCACCCAGTAATGAGAGAGGGAGGAAGATGAGGATTGGCAATCTGACAGACACCAATGTTGATTCCAGCAATGCCACCGCCACCAGTCTCTTTTACGCAGCTAAAATATATATTGGAGCCATCAGAGGCAATAGGCCCCGAACAGTAGGACGAGTTGAGTGCGGGAATCGGGCTTGTCCCAGAGGTCACAAGATCCCCTGTGCCGTTGCCTATTATCACTCCGTCCGACTTGCGGATCACATAAACACCGCCAACGTTTGAGGCCGCCCCGTTAACCTCTGTCGTTTGATCGTTGGCAGCCAAGTAATTAAGATTGGCGTTTATAACATTGGCACGCTTAGGAATTAACGAACCAAATCCCGCCACGGTCCCGGCGTCGAAAGCGCCCAGCAATACGCCATTCGTAGGCCAGGCAGAATCTACTGTTAAACCGTACAGTAGCTTCAGAAGCCTGTTGTTGCCGGTCACTGAGTCGTCTGCGACTCTAATGTATATGGCATTGTCATCTACGCACAGATCCTGGAACACCCATTTTGTTCCGTCACTGGCCGGGAGAAATGACTCAAGCCTGGTCACAGTTGTTTCCCCAGTGGAAGGATCAACGAACCCTACAGCAGGCCCCCCTGTGGCCGGATAAGCATTATCTAGACCCACAACAATAACCTTCGCCCCTATGCCTCCAAGACGCCACGGTGCAATTTTGCGAACAGCATACTTATTGGCCCCAATATCGGCAAATGGAATCCCAAAATACGGAAACGTGTTCTCTATAGCAAACGGATGAGCATCAGCCGCACCCTGCTCATGAAATACAGTAGAGGAGATCTTATGCAGCGCCATGTTCAAATTGGTTGCAGACAAAGATCTGGCAACCGGGCCTCTTAGACGCCTGTGGAGATCATGCACTACATCCTGAAGACCATTCCGCTCATCATCCAAAGCCGTTGAAGTCTCTCCCCAGAGAGGAGGAGAAGACAAGCGCTTAACACTGACATTCTGAGCATTAGCAGACGGGTACTCAGCAGGACTCACTGGTGCCTGTTCCATTGTCCCCTGCTGTTTTTTCTTGTACCCAGCAATCGTGAATTCCTGCGTGAGAACCTGCTCGGTATCCATATAGAGCTGGAGTTGAGGATCCGTATAAAAACCCTCCGTATCGCTAGCAGACGACGGAGTCAATGCCGTCGTGCCAGCGGTATCCCATACCCTGATCGGCCTAACGCCGCCGTAGTCCAATGCAAACGAAGCATCGTATCCCATGACCGTTGAATCCTTGGAGTACACCTTAAAATACCGAGCTGCATCACTAGCTCGTGCGCCATCTCCGATGTACCAGTCTCCAGACAGGGCAATCTTCTGTTTGCCGTCAACGCTGGCTGTCGGATCAATAGTCACGTCATAGGCTGTCCACTCCGCTGTGTACATCCTGTTCGTGTCGTCCATTGTCGCAAACGGATTAGCAGCATCCGGAGAATTCGCATTCACCATGGCCTTCTTCTCGTCCACAGTAGGGGTCCGCCATGCGCTCAGGGAGTCGTAGTAACCCCAGAGCTTGTCGCCTGCCCCGAGATCCGTCAATAATTCCGCCGCAGTTGGAGCGGGATAGGTCCGAGGAGTAAGGACGTCCACCCAGGTTGAAGCATTAGAAATGTCAAAACTGATTGAAGTAGCCGCAGGAGTAACCGGTATCCGGCCAATCACAATAGTATCGACATCGTAATTGGAACTGACTGCATTGTGAGGATCCTCGTCGGAGACCCTGTACTCAACATCGGTCGTCTGACCCACCGCGTAATCCGCATACATGTACACGTACAGATAGGTTACGCCCGCAGGAATCGGATCAAACGCCGTCCCGGACAGCTCAATATAAATGTCCGTGGACTCCCTGATGGAAAGGGACCAGCCCTCTCCGGACTCATTATACCGGTTAAAGACAGCAAACGAATCCGTGTCATACTCGAAGCTCAAAGGGTCGATGTTTAGATGGATCTTCATATCCGGAACGGTTGAGTCCTCCGGAATGAACCCACGATAACACCCAGACGGATAAGCCAAGGATCGCTCGTTCTCACCCTCTGTCACATACCGCTCTCGATATTTAAGTTTTACTTTGTCGGGACTGACAGTGGTTCCATATACAGTCATTTTTACCTCTGATAGCGGGATACAGTAAAAGTGAAACGGACATCACCGTAAGTGATGCCTGCTGCTGCAATTGCCTCTATTTTTACATTGGCATTGTTACCAATGTCCGAAGTTACATCTTCATTTTCAGTCACAGTGTACCAAGTGGTTGCATCGCTAACCCCTGTCGTGTCCGTAGAAGTCCAAACCACCGATGCTGATTCATCGTAAAGATTGAACGTCTGAGTCTGAGACAAACTCATGTCTCCGCGCTGCTCAACCTTCATCAGTATCTTGGTAGGCATGGGCCGCAAAGACCCGTCTCCAACGGCACTGGGAACAGCCGTCGTTACACCCACATCGGTGTCTTCCTCGTTGGCATTTAGGACCACGGTGTCTATCACGTAGTCACCGTCGTTGGCCGTCGAGTCAACGATGGTAATCGTCTCGCCAGCCGCCAGATCCTTCGTCCTGTCGCCAGTGATCGTAAACGTATTCGTGACTGTGCTGGCAGCGGTAACCCCAGAAAGATCGTCCGAAAGGAATTCAGACGCCAGAGTCTCTTCTATCGTCGCTCCGGTATCCACGTTCTCAAGCGTCCATTCTTTCGAGACAGCCCAGTCCACTACACGAGTATGAATGGGAGCCAGGGTCGCTACAATCTTGCGCCGAAGGCGACCCACCGCCGCGTCCATGCTGACCCCAGATCCGTAATGCTCGTAAGCCTCAGCAGTCGGGGTGATCTCCACGCGCCGCTTGTAAGACAAGCAGAAACAACAATTCTCAAGATCCAATTCAGGCACATACCGGATAGCAATATCCGTCCAATGAACCTCTCCGTCGGCTCCAGAGTCAGCCGCAGGCCCAGGAGATACAACGAGGTCTGTGTTCACCCCGTTGAGAGTCGCAGAGATGACCGTGTAATCGGTGTCATTGGCCGTCGACCGAATGATACCAATGGAATCGCCAGCGGAGACAGTAGCCGTATGATCCCCCGAAATCTTAACCGTAGCCGATGCCGCAACAACAGACACGATGTCCGCGTGACCTACGACGGGACCATCGACGGCTACCCCAGAGGAATCCGTTCCAACTCCAATGACAACAGTCATCGACCCAACGTCGTCGTCCGATGGCGTCGCAGGAGAAGTCGGGTCGGACCATGCACTCAGCACACTATCAATCCAGAATATATCGTCCCCGTAAGCTGGTGGAACGCTGGCGGCCTTCTGGTATTCTGTGATACCAAACTTGCCCTTCACCCAACTCCAGTTCTCTGCCTGGCAACGCATCATACGAATCTCTACGAAATACCCGGCCTGCAAACCGTAAGACAGGAGCTGTTCATTAGTGAGGGCGGTCACGGATACAGCACCTGCCGGATCTCTCGGAATAGCAGACAGCGGATGAGGAGTATCGGCCACGTTGGCATAATACCCCTGCGCTACGTCGAGAGCGTACGCCAGCCCGACCGAATACCCGTCCGTGGAATCGTCCAAGTGCACAATCGCGTTGTCCACTAACGTGACCCATGACGACGTGTCCGGATCGTAAAGTTCTTCATCGGCGGCGATGTCGTCAAAACGCAGATACTTAGGCTCGATGTCCGTGTACATGGTCCCGTGATACATGAACGCATTCTGAACGGGTATAGACGCCCAAAAAGAAGAATCGCAAATCCTCCACAGCGACCGCACAAACACGTCGAACAGGCTTATCTCACCTCTGATCCTGTACGAATCCTGAGACGCTTTTAACCCAAAATACTTCGAAATATTGGCAATCGTAGATCTCTGAACATCCTCTGGGTCGTTCCGGTCGTTCTCGAACCCGAAGTCACGAGCAAGATGGTCAATTATCCGAGGGCGCTGCATGGATAGGTAATACCCGCGCACCGTGAATTTACTCGTAATATCGACGTCCGCATCAGCGTTCGTCGGGAGAGCCATCACAATCTCTCCAGTCTCGTAGTTGACAGTTCCGTATGAGGTGGCCGTAACGATGTCCGTCCCGGAAGCCGGATACATGTTCCCGGAGCCGTCCCACGGAACATTCGGGACATCATAAAGAGGCACGATAGACGAGGAAATCGACACGTTTATGTTCACCTTCGCGTTGGCAACGAGCCAAGGAGTTGGAGAATCGGTGTCATTGTACGCAAGGCGCAGAGGCTTGAACGGCAAAACCACGCTAGGCTCTTGAGAGTTGTCACCCTCTCCGATCACCACGTCTTCCCATTCAAACGGAATATAGAGATCGTCGCTCTTTATCCAGACCTCATTCCCAAGGGAAGAACCAGAGATGTACTGCCCCGGCCAATCGAAGTTCCTCGTCCTGACCTTGACTACTTCGTACCTTGCATCTTCCCCGGCTACCCCATCGTCGGTAACACCGTGCCATCGACACCACCACCACCGCGCAATCGAGGAAATAGGAGCATAAGGAAACCACGGATACCACTCATCAAGGACCGACTGGGTCGCCGACGGGGGATCCTCTTCGTCTGTCTCTGGCATCTGGGTATAATCAGGCTCGCCAACCAGACGAACAACTTTACCCCAGTAGTCATCCTCATACGAAAGAGCGCTCGTGAAATAGAACCATTCCTCCACGCCTT
Source organism: uncultured Dehalococcoidales bacterium (assembly GCA_964428725.1). Taxonomy (GTDB): domain Bacteria; phylum Chloroflexota; class Dehalococcoidia; order E44-bin15; family E44-bin15; genus CAYRYW01. The sequence continues at coordinate 129,576 of CAYRYW010000002.1, read as the reverse complement.
CTTCCGCTATCACCTGATAAGGATCTCTCTGAGACGGCAAGGCAGCGATTTGATTCAGGAAACTTTCCCCTTCGTCACCGAGAACCTTGAGGAACCCTTCCATCCACCCATCTACATCCAGGGCTTTTTGCTGCGTAGGGACATTCCCCCAGAATATCCGTCGCCCCCAGTAGCCTTTCCCAAAGAAGCCGTAACCACCTGGATCGCTAGATGACATTTTCGCTCCATTGCGAACTCAAGTTCGCGAGATTTAATCTGCCTTGGCGCCGACACCAGAAAAACGACCTGGATCGTTTTCTTTCCTCATATCCTACTCAACAAAAGCATGATTAACAAACAATATGAACTACTGCGCTGCAAGCCAGTATTTGATTCTATCAGACTAAGACTCGATGCAAAGGCATTTGGCGCTCGCGAGGACTAGGCTTGAGGGTGTTCTTCAGATGCGTCTGAGTCGGAACTCTCTGAACTCACAACGTTGTCATCCATCTCCATTATACCCAGCCTGATAAGGAAAAGCATCTCATTCCCAGAGAGGAGCCCCTCACACATGGACGGCTTAAGCTTGACATTACAAGGAACGTCAACCTCCTCTGCCAGCAGCATAATGACCTCTTGCTGGCGCTTAGTCTCGTTTTCAAGAAGATCTGAATGATCCTTGTTCAGATCCAGCACCTCTTTGTCAAAAAGCTCCTGATCCTTAAGAGAATAATGATCAACCCAACCAGCATGAGCAGGAACCTCTACCCGCCTCTTGATGGGCATACCCTGCTCATCCTTCACCGCATGCCTCTCGCAAAGTGCCGTATATTTACGCGAATACTCTTGATAGTCCGGATCCGGGGTCCTCGCCGTGGTCAGAGCCTCCATAATGGGATCGATCGCTTGTCCTAGCACAACAACTCTGTACGCCAGCAACGGAGACTTGTCGTTCCCTAGCGACCCAACAATCTTACTCAGCATCTCAACCTGCCCATGTGTCATCTTCATCTTTTCCTCCTGATTTGCTCAATTCTCAATAACCATGTCACAGCTATGACTCAAAATGAAATACTAATGTTTAATCTTCCAGGCAAGGCTGTCTTGACGGTCACTAACAATTATTAACATACGGCGACAGCAAACCCTCAAGTGCCAGCGTATCAATCCCGCCTGGCACTAGCTCTGTCAAAAACAACGAATAAGTAATGTCAAACGCGGGCGCGTAAATTTTACCGTTAGGTCCGAGGACTCGCCCATAAAACTTGTACTGAGACGCCTGATACCCAGTGTACGTGGTCGTGTCAGTCGAATCGTCGCCAGGGTCGATCACAAGGGCATTCGTAAACAGCATTGGAAGGCAATAAATCTTGCCGTTTGGAGCTAGGATTCCTTGGCAATATTTGTTGCTACCAGTAAGGCTAGCGATCGTCGATTCATCCTTGCTATCGTCACTCGGGTCAACTATCAAAACCGACGTTCCATTTCTTGGGGAAAAGTAAATCTTGCCATTTGGAGCCAGGCAGCCTTGTCGCCACGAAGACGCAGCATATGTAGACATCGAAGCGATCGTTGTGATGTCAGTACTAGGCGTATCCACATCGATAATCAACACACTGTTGTGATTGTACGGAGCACAATAAATCTTTCCATTTTGCGCAAGGCAGCCGCCGTACCACTTCGCAGCCCCTGATGGTAGCCCAGTGAGTCCAGTTGTCGTACTGCTAAACGTATTAGTTGACGGCGTGTATACACCGACGTTCTGAGCGCCAGACGGAATCAAATAGATATTTCCATTTGGATGCAAGGTCGCGCCGAGGTAATCAGAACTTCCGCCAACTCCTGTTTTGTGACTCGTGTTAACTTCGTGCGTTTCAGGATTTATAGACATTATTGTTGACACTGAACCGTAAGGAAAACAATAGATAAACCCATCATGCGCAGCGACCGCCCCATAGCCAGACCACGAGCCACAATCGAGACGCTCCGTTGTTCCAGCAATCGGATCAATAACGAGCACCTTGGTACTCCCCGAATTACTTCCAGGTATAAAGTAAATCTTTCCGTTTGGTGCTAAACAACCTGCCGAAAGAGAAGCATCTGATATACTTGAATTTGTATATTCCGCAACAGGCGACGCATAATCAAAAAAGTCACACACATTACCAGACGTGAGTCTGCCAAGCACGTCAAATTTATTTCTTACCACTGTAGACATCTTGGCTCCTCAGCTATTTACGTACGATGTTAAAATTGGCTCAATCGGGTATTTTGAAAACCCAGGGGTGATAACAATGACCTCTGAATACCCATAAAACGGCGCACAATAAATCTTCCCGTCCGGCCCGAGTATCAGAAAGTAATTTTTGTAATCGTAGGTAGAAACAGGAATGCTGGTTTGGTCAATAGTGTCGTTCTCCGGGTCAATTATCCCAACATGGTTCGTCGACAGGGAGCTGCAATAGATCTTGCCGTCTGGTGCTAGGCAACTGTCCCCATATTTGTCGTTACCTGTCAGGCCAGTAATAGAGGTTTCTTCTGCTGTGTCCGCACTAGGGTCAATTATCAACACCGTCGTTGCATTCCTTGGGGCACAGTAAATCTTCCCATTATGCGCCAGTGTTCCTCCGTAGTATTTTGCTGAACCCGAATTGACACTGATCGTTGTCGTGTCCATAGTCTCAGCCACAACATCTATGATCCCTACGTAATTAACGCTGTACGGTGTGCAATAGATTTTCCCATTAGATGCCAGCGCCGCACCTGAGAACTTACTCCCAGCAGGAGCCGTTATCGATGTCGTGTCCAATGTCTCATTCGATGGGTCGAAAATACCAACATGAGTTGCTGCGTAAGGAATCAAATATATCTTGCCATTCGGGTGCAGAACCGCTGCCGTATATTTTAGGGACCCTGTTATCCCAGTAACAACATCTAACCGTACCTCATGCGTATATGGATTTAGAGATGTTATGTTTTCGTAACTGAACGGGAAAGAATAGATCAAACCATTCGGCGCTGAAATGCTCGACTGACCATCGTACGCAGCGCCAAAAGGAATCTCAACCATCGTTGGACCATTTACACCCGGAGTTAACTCTAAGATTCTATAATCCGCAGCACTGACCGGCATGAAATAAATCTTTCCATTTTGGCCCAATGCGCCCTGCTGTGACTGTCTCGTGTATACTGATGGCGTAGTGAACGTTTCAGACCCTATAACATGCGATGCTTGTCGCATATACCCAGGCATGTTACCAGCGCTCAGACTCCCCCTGATTGCCGCATCATTTCGAATCTTGGTAGACATGCTGACTCCTTAACTGTTTTGGTACGGGCTTAACAGCGGTGCAATTGGGTACTTGGCAATCCCTGGATTGATGACTGTAAACTTGTCAAACGTCCCCTCTGGAGGGCAATATATTTTCCCGTTTGGCGCTAGAACCATGCAATGATGCTTAAAGCTAGTCGATGACAATCCTGATATTGTTGTTGTATCTGCCGTGTCTGTTTCTGGGTCAATTATCAAGATATTCGTTGCATCACTTGGGCAACAATAAATCTTTCCGTCTTGGGCCAGAACACTATTGCCGTACTTGTCCGTTCCTGTCAGCCCAGTGATAGAAGTTTCCTCGGCTGTATCGTCAGAGGTGTCAACTATCAAGACTTTCGTCGAACTTGTCGGTGGGAAATAGATTTTCCCATTATGCGCAAGCGTTCCAGGTGCATACCCTGAAGATACTCCTGTGATTGTAGTCCAGTCTGCTGTTCCTGCCTCTGGGTCAATTATCAAGACATTAGTTGCGCCACTTGGCGCACAATATATCTTACCATTCGGAGCTAAGACGCCGCCATGATACATGTAAGAACCAGTTGGCCCAGTGATAGATGTGTCAATGGTGTTGTTGCTTGTATCAATCACTCCTATGTGACCACTAGACGTTTGAACCCATGGCGCACAATATATCTTGCCATTCGGATGCAACGCCCCGCCTTTGTATAGCTCCGATGTAAGTCCAGTAATAGGGGCTAACACCTCATGAGTGTCAGGGTTTATTGTCATCACCCTTGTGTCCTGCAATGGGACGCAATAAATCAAACCATTCGGCGCAAGCGCACAATAGACACCCTGCCATGTATACGGGGCTCCTATTGAGTCTAGTGAAAGCTGTTCATATTCAAGCCCATTATCAGTAATGGTCACCGCGAACGGTTTTTTGTCGGTCGACACTGAATATTGAACGCAATACAATTTTCCGTTTTGTGCCAAAACTATTCCACTGTTTGCGTTATAGCTCGTTGGCGGAACGGTGATTGTTGTCGCGCTAACAACACACGATGCCAACCTGTTATAAGTTGATAGATTTCTGCCTTCAGCGTTTTCAGTTACCTCAACAGCGTTTCTGTAAACCGTCCCTGGCATGGCGACTCCTAAATGATCGTTTTGACCAGCCGTATTACATTGTAATTCTTAGTTGCAGTCGCTCTTAAGCGTACAAGACCTGAATCAATATCAACCGTGAACGTAAAATCGTCTGTATCCCCAATAGAGGTTACAGCAGAATCGTCTGATTCGTAAGTATTACCAACGCCATCCCAGTGTGCCCTTACAGTCCCAGAGCGTATGTTCGTTCCTGCATTCGAAATGAAATACTGGTATTGGACTGCTCCATTGACTGAATCAGAAAACGCATCAAGGGTTGCTGTGGTCGCATTCAGCGAAGTGTGTATCTTGCCTCCGGCAGTCGAAACACGAACCCAACCCTCCGTCGCCTCGGCATAGACAAAAGTAGCTGCGTCTCCTTTAGTAAGATACGGATCGTAAGCCGAACCCTCAACGTTGTTTGTGTTTCTGTTTACAGCGACATTATATGTCGAGTCGTAAACCTGAACACCTACAATGTCCCCTTCACTCGGGGATGCTGGCAACGACAATGTAACAGTGTTGCTCGCCGCATCGATTAGATAACCGTTACCTGAAGTTGCTGTAGTATTCGAGGTTATCCTCGACCAGGACATCCCACCACCGCCGCCGCCAGCAAAAGCGAGATTGATCGCGCCAATCAGAGATACTTCCCCGCTGCAATTCGATTCCAAGGACGACCATTCGGCACTCGAATCGGACAAGGTAATATAGGATTGACCCGTCCAAGTGGACCCCGATCGATACTGGTCGTCCAGGCGGATTTTGCACGTAGAGGAGCCCGCTAGGATATAGGCAGATCCGCCGCTTGCGTCCAATGATAGAACGCCCGGCCCCGTGCTACCGGCAGACGCTTTGATCTCGACTTCTGTCAGACCACCCGTTCCGGACCCGCTAGCCTGGACCAGTAATTCAGCCGTTCCATTGTTTGCGCCGGAAGACGTCAACCATAGCTGGCCTGATCCTGACGTGCCAGCGGCCTCGCTCTGAACTCTAAGAATGCTGCTCGTATCGGCGACATTCTTCAGATACACACCCAAAGCATTAACCGTAGATCCGATATACAACTCTTTATCCGACCAAACAGACTGCTTCCCCGAGCCCGTGCTGGTCAAGAATATCGAAGATCCCGACTCGGTCTGGAACGTGTCCAGATCGTTGATTATCCTAAGAGGGCTCCCCGTCGCAGAAACACCTCCGTCAGAGCGAGTCAGCTCAAGTGTATCCGTGGAATCATTTGCTGCGTTCGTGATCGCTACAGCCCCAGAATCAGCCGTAATCGTCCGACCAACGCCGGACCCACCCTGATCATATGCTCCATCCAGCGTGTTCCCACTACCACCAGCAAAAGCGAGATTGATCGCGTTAATCAGGGATACTTCACCACTACAGTTGGACTCTAGCAAATCCCATTCTGCGCTAGAAGCGGACAACTGGATGAATTCTTGACCTGTCCATGTTGATCCAGCACGGTTGTCGTCATTGAGACGAACGTCACAATCATCACCACCGATATTGACAGAAGCCGCCCCGCCACTTGCATAAATATCTACAACACCGGGCCCGGTGCTGCCAGCTGTGGCTCGCATCTCTATCTTGGATTGCCCACCAGTTCCAGCTCCAGCGGCCTGAAGAAGGAGATAGCCTGTGCTGTTATCCGCTGTTGCACCATTGGCCGTGACCCACATCACAGAATCACCGGTAGTGACTGCCTCAGCCTGCACCCTTAGCAGAGCACCGCCTGTGGCCTTGTTCTGCACATACATCCCGAGTACCGGCTCGCTAGTACCGATGTAAAGTTCCTGATCAGACCATATCGTTTGCGCTGCCGGTGAAGCAGCCGTCAAGAAGATGGACTTCCGGTTCGTAGAATCCGGGTATCCGCCGTAATCATTCTGTAGCTTCAGAACGTTGCCTGTCCCGACACTCCTTGACAACTCCAACACGCCTGTTGTGTCAGCAACAGCATTCGTGACCGTTACAGCCCCTGAGTCAGCCGTAATAGCTCGACCCGCTCCAGAGCCACCGTAGTCATACGCATCGTCGAGAGTGCCGCCGCCCGACGCCGCAGCCCAAGTATTGTCACCCCTTAGATACGTGGAAGCAGAGGGCGTCCCTGTGGCGCTCAAATGAGCAACCCCTACAACCCCGCTAGCAATGGACAAGGCTCCGCTTCCCGTAACATCACCCGTGTGCGTAGCGTTCGTAACTTTCGCCGTGTTGGCGGCCACGTCAGCTCCAACATTGATCCCGTCAACCGTGCCACCTACTATGATATTTCCGCCTACGGAAAGGTTGCTGCCGTCAAATGTTAGGTTCGAGTCGCCCTCGACTGTCCCGTTCCCCGTCCACACCGCAACCTGATCGTTCACAGGAGTCCCTACCTTGGTTACGTCTCCGCCCCCGCCACCAGACGCAGATCCAAACAACGGGAGAGCACTCCCGCCAGCCGTCAACTGAGCACCGTTCCACCATATGATGTTGTAGCTGTCATCCACGTAACCAAACGGGATAATATCTGGAGAAGTATCGATCCCGCTCATGAACGTCTGCCACTCTATGGATTGAGCACCCACCGCCCCTGGGGTCACAGTGAGAGCAAGGACGGAGTTTGCCGTTAAAGCAGTCGTGCCCACCGGGACCGTGATCGAGACACTATGCGTCCTCGAACGAATGACCAATGGACCGCTCATGCTCAGATTATAACCTGGGCCACTGGACACAATCGAAGCATTCGGAAGCGACTCAAACATGAGCCTGTTACCGTCAACAGATGAGAAAACAGTGGAATCCACATTGGTTACAAGGTCTCTGAACACGCCCTGCCATTGCTGCCAATCAGCGTTCCACGCAGGCACAGGCCATCTATATCTGGATGTTTCGTTGGTCATCTTGAACTCCTACGCTCAGAGCTTGAATCAGCCTTTTTAATTCTATCCGCCTTTGCCGACTCTAGATAGTTTTGTTCGTGACATCTGGGATCTAGCGAAATCATTTAGTTATTCATCAGCAACAACGATCCGAAAAATGCTGGGGGGTCTACTTGAAGCTCGTAGGCCCCCATGTCACTGTACGCAGGGGTCCCCGTTCCGGTCGTTGTAGTATCAGGATCGTCACACCGGGCACGCCCAAGTATGTCCGTAGTAGGATAATCTGTTGCCCCAGCATTACCTGAGTCAACCGCTTCACTAGAGCCCGACAGATCGTAAGGATCATCTCCGGTGCCCACGAAAAGCGGGTCATCGTTAACATTGCCGGTGCCTGTATAGGTGCCAGTGCCATCTACGTCAGAATACGTTACGGTTATGGTCCCGGTTCCATCAATCTGGTTAGCCACTGAATTAGCAGTATTGTCCCAGAAGATGCAGTTGGTTGCGACCAGGGTCTCAGTTGAGCCCTCTAGAAACACAGCGCCCCCGCCGCTTGCATCAGAACAGTCATTATCAGCAAGCGTACAGTTTGTAATGGTAACAGTGGAGTTCCAGCCCAAATATATGGCCCCGCCCTTGGCGTCCGATGAGCCCCCTGAGAACACAGAATTGATAATATCAGTGTCAGTACCGTAGTAAGTAAAGATGTGCCCCGCACTACTAATAGTCGCAGTATTGTTGATGAATTTACAATTTTCTATAGTGGTAGTAGTGGCCGTAAGGAGCATTGCGCCCCCCGTGCCATCGGTGGTCGTATTGCCTGTGAATGTGCAGTTGGAGATCGTAGCACTTGCCAAGGCATCGTCCGTGAGAGAGGTCGCAAGCGCCCCGCCGTGATTGTAAGAAGTGCATCCCGTGAAAAGACAAGAATCCACGACAACATCACACGAAGAGTTGCTGGAGAAAAACAAGCCCGCACCGCCGTCAGGAAACGAAAATTGCCTTGGGGTATCGCAGCCATTGAATTCACAATTGGAAATTGTTATCGCGCTTGTCCCTGTCGTCGTGACATATATCCCAGCACCCTCTGTGTCTTGAGTATAACCGTCCAGGAGCTTGAATCCATCAAACGTCCCTTCCCACCCAGAAGTCAGAACACACCTGTAGGTATCACCACCATCTAAAGTAGTTATATCGTTCGCAAGATCCCGACCCGCAACACTGCCATTCGTTCCTGTCAAATCAGTAGCAAATCCGCCGTAGAAATCCGGATCATTGGCGTTGTCAACGTCAAGCGGGGCAGTCAGAACTATGACCCTTGCCTTTACCCATACCTGATTCCCTGTAGACGCAGAAGCGTCCCCGGCAACCTGTAAGGACTCATACGCATCCTCCCAGGATGTTCCATCATTGTCTCCCGATGCCGATGGATCACAAAAGATAATAGCCATCGATTAACTCCTACGTCCATTCGCTCAGGTTTTTTGCTCCAAATGCCAGTGTGTATTCCGTTCCCTCTTTGACGATCATCAGGATGTCTTTAGCTCCCGCTGTCGTAGAGAAAGTCAACGAAGACCCGTCAGGGGTTAGAATCGTTCCACCAGAAACAGAAGCGCTCGTTATCCCGAAGGATCCCCCTGTGTTTTGCTCACAGATGAGCCTCCACGTTCCGTCGCCAATGTTCCCCGTGTCCACAATCGTCAATGCGATTGCCGCATTGCCCAACTTGACCTTTTGAAGCTGCCCGTTGCTCAGCGTGACCGAGAGGGCTGTTCCTGTGACTGTCCCATTGTCGTAGGCTGAGGTGTACCCAAGGGTTTTAACATTCTCTACGCGGTCGCTGTCGTCAACAGTGATGCCTGTGTCCTGCACACCCTTGGATCCGCCGTCGCCCTTGATCAGCGTGTTGTCTGTCATCGCAGCAGCCGCTGTGACGTCTCCATCGCTATCGAAATTCACCCAAGCTGAGCCCGTGTATCCCCGGAAATTACTACCATCCCACTCAGTGGCGCCAGCCACATCGGTATTCACCCAGCTAGACAGTTTGTGTCCTCCAGCCGTTTGATAAATATCGCCGGAGCCCTGGATGATTAGTGTAGTTGAACCGGCTGCCGTACCCTTTGCAACGGAGAATACGTTATCCGTGTTTGCCATCGTAGCTGAGCCAGTGCCGCCATCCGACTTACGGGCCATAAGATGAACACCACCGCGAGAGGAAGTGGTTGTAGTCGTCGAAGGAGTTTGAACTCTAGCATTGAGATTAACAGCAACCTCGTTGCCCGTTGAAGAGCAACCGGTGAGCTGAACACCACCAAGTGTCCCGCTCCACTTATTGAATGTACCGTACGTGTCAGCCTCTTCAGACCCGGTAAACGGATGCGATACATCCGAACTCTTCATGGTCAGGATCTTCAGGTCATTGGTCCCTTGTTGCAAGCAAAGCCCACCCGGATCACAGTCCGGAGAAGTCTCTCCGCCTGTGGAAATCTGGCCTGTGTCTGTGATGAGAACAGTGCTGCCCTGGACATCCCTTGAACCCCCGTTGCCTCTAACAATGGAATGATCTGCCACCACCGAGGCCGCAGTTACCGCTGTTCCGCTCACGCCGTCCAGATTGACCCAGCCAGATCCAGTGTAGCCACGGAAGTTGCTACCGTTCCACTCCATCACGCCCGCAGCTGCCGTCCCGCCAAATGCTCCGACCTTCACACCGGCAACGGTAATGATGTCGCCAGAGCCGCGAACAGTAACCTTAACGGTGCTGTTGTTCGCGTAAGTAAGTCCAACATCGGTATCAGCCAGGGCCGCGAGACCAGTGCCTCCGTCAGACTCCCTGACATTCAGAGCAATCACGCCTGGATTAGTATCCACTGCGTGTGGCGCCTGAGTAAACGCATCTAGCACTAGACCAGAAGAGTCATTCTCGGCAAACCCGCGAATATGCGCACCGCCCTCAGCGCCAGTGAACTTCCTGATATGGAAATAAGTGTCTGAATTAGCAATAGTGGTAAACGGGTGACTGATGTCAGAGCTTTTCAGCGTGAAGATATTCCCGTCGCCAGCGCCCTGATCCAGGATGATTCCACCAGGATTCACATCGATTGCGGTGTTGCCGCCAGTAGTAAGAATCGTATTCGCACCGAGAGTTAGACGATGGTTCACATCGTCCCAGGTCATATCGGTGTCGCCGCCGAACGATCCACCATTATTGTACTGAATTTGGCCGTCGGATCCACCGGGAGATGTGGCCGAAGTCTGGGCATCAAGGTTCACCCAAGCAGACCCGGTGTATCCCCTGAAATTCGACCCATCCCACTCTACCGCGCCAGCAGCCGCCATGGCTTGGTATTCGCCAACCAGAAGACCTCCAGCAAGGAGCTTGAAGTCTCCGTCGCCACTCATTGTGAATTTGTGCGAATATGCCGTTGCTCCAAGAGCGGTCGTCCAGAAATTAAATCCTGTCCCACTTTGCGTTAGAGACCACGCCTCTTCAGCTCTAGCCGTTACTAAAGCCGCAGTCCTTGCTGTGCTCGCGTCAGCTTGGCCTACGAAATAGATGTTACCCAGTGCTCCAAGATCAGCCGTAGCAATCGGAGTTCCTACCGTGCCCCTAGAGGAGTGCAATCCAAAAGCAGCCGAGTAACCAGAGTTACTATAGGCCCTGCAACCCATAAGAGCGTGCGCACCATCCACTGTATTGTGAACTTCGAGATCCCAAGCCGGGTCTGTGACGCCTAGCCCTACATGATCAGTCGAGTCATTGTAGTAAAGCCTTGAAGCGCCACCGAAAGCACCACCGTTGTTGTATTGAATTTGAGCATCTGAACCACCCGGAGATGTCGCCGCACCCTGAGTGTCTAGGTTCACCCAGGCCGAGCCTGTGTAGCCCCGGAAATTACTGCCATCCCATTCAATCGCACCAGCTACATCTGCGTTGACCCAACTAGAGAGCTTGTAACCACCGGCTATCTGATAGATGTCACCAGAGCCCTGCATGATCCATCTCGTGGCGCTGCCACCGGAGGACAAAGCAAACATGTTATCCGTGTTGCCTAGGTTCGCTGTGCCTGTGCCGCCGTCACTTTTCCGAGAATATATATGGACGTTTCCCCACGAGCTGGCCGTGGTAGTGGTTTGAGGAGCAGCCCCTTGAGCGCTAAGACCGATTGCAGGGTTTCCACCTGTCTCGGTTAACCCGACTATAGCCAGCCCGCCCACTGTTGGATTCCAACATGAAAGTGCACCAAAGGTATCCGCATCATCGGCGCTTGTGAATGGGTGTGAGACCCCTGAATTCTTCAGGGTCACTGTCCTACCAGTCTCTGCGCCCTGATTCAGCGTTATCCCGCCAGGGGAACAATCCGGAGCAGCCTCAGCCCCAGTAGACAACCTACCGTCTCCAGTGATCAGGAATCTCTCAACTGTGTAATCCCCAACCGTAGAAGACGACGTTCGAAAGGACATGTTGCAGGGTCTTACGTTGGTAGCCCAATCACCCTCTGCGTCACAGTAAATGTAAGCCGCACCCTTTAGGATCCCAGCAGTCTCGTACCCCGCAAAGTTCAGTGCCCCTAAAGTGTCTCCGCTTTTGATAGCCGTGGGAGATGCAGCCGTTCCTCTACCCCTGCACATCGTAAAGATGGGGAACACGTTAGTATCGTTCGTGTTGATCATCTTGAGGAATGTGTAGTTCGTGTCCTCCCTGGCCATATGGAGAGATGAATCTGGGGTATTAGTGCCAATTCCGAGATATTCGTTGGTCCCATCCCAATACAGATTAGCGTCGCCTTCGATAGTTCCGTCACCGGTCCAGACGCCCACCTGGTTATTTACGGGTGTTCCAACCTTGGTGACGTCTCCGCTCCCTGTCCCTGTATTGTCCAGGTTGACCCAGCTTGCGCCGTCGTACCCACGGAAATTACTACCGTCCCATTCGATAGCTCCTGCAACATTGGTATTTACCCAACTAGAGAGTTTGTGTCCTCCCGCTGTCTGATAAATGTCTCCAGAGCCTTGGATGATCAGCGTAGTCGAGCCAGCTGCTGTTCCCTTGGCAACAGAGAACACGTTATCCGTATTCCCCATGGTCGCCGAACCAGTACCGCCGTCGGACTTGCGAGACATTAGATGAACGCCACCGCGAGAGGAGGTAGTTGTAGTTGTCGAAGGGGTCTGAACTCGCGAACTTAAGTTCACCCCTACTTCGTTTCCTGTAGAGGCACAACCTGTAAGCTGGACGCCACCCAGCGTCCCGTTCCACTTATTGAACGATCCATACGTATCGGCCTCTTCGGATCCCGTGAACGGATGCGAAACGTCCGAGCTTTTAAGGGTCAGAATCTTCAGATCCCCTGTCCCTTGCTGCAATGTCAGTCCGCCAGGATCAACATCAGGAGATGCCGTGTTCCCAGTCGATACTCGTCCGTTTCCCGTGATCCTGAGTCTCTCAACCCCGAGATCGCTAACGGTCGAAGAGGACGTGCGGAACGACAGGTATGTTGGGCGGATATTTGTGCTCCAGTCACCCTCTGCAACACCGTAGATGTAAGCGGACCCTTTCCGGTTCCCCGTGCCATCTGCTTCGACGCCTGCCCAACTTATAACGCCAAGGTTGTCCCCGGTTTCCACTGCCAGGGGAGACGCCTCTGTGCCCCTTCCACGAGAGAAGGAAAGGCTGCCGTGTTCTCCAGTGTTGTTTGTGTTCTGGAGGATAATATCAGACGCATTCGCGTCCTCTCTCGAAATGAAAAGAGATGCTGCTGGATTAGAGGTCCCGATCCCCAAGGCTTCATTTGTCCCATCCCAGACAAAGTCAGCGTCGCCTTCGATAGTCCCGTCACCGGTCCAAACACCAATCTGATTATTTGCTGGCGTTCCGACCTTGGTTACATCCCCACTGCCCCCAAGGTCACTCACGAGCGCTTTCTTTAGGTTTCCACTGTCACTTGTGTCGCTCAATAACACGTAATCAGCACCGTCCGCTGTGACGGTGCCCTTGCCAGTAATGGCAGCGTTAGCCAGCGTTAGAGCCCCAGAACCAGTCGCGTCTCCCGTGTGAGTCGCGTTGGTAGTTTTAGCGGTATTGAGCCCGATGGCCGTATCCATTATCTCGATCTTGTCCCGGATCGCATTCTTGGACGCAGCATCGGTATTGGCATTCCAGCTCGTAGCGTTGTAAGCAATGTCGCTGACCGTTACCGCTGTGGCACCATCCGCCACATTGATCATAGCCCTGACCTGGGTCGCTGTTAATTCAACAACCGGCTCACCTGCCCCTGCGACGTTACCCAGGATTCTCTCATCCGCTACAACGTTCTGCATCTTCGCGTAAGTAACAGCGTCGGCAGCTATAGTGAGCGCACCGTCCCCGGTCACATCACCTGTATGCGTAGCGTTTGTGACTTTCAACGTATTGGCAGCCACATCGGTTCCAATATCGATCCCGTCTACCGTACCGCCAACAACAATATTTCCACCGACACTTAGGTTACTACCATCGAACGTGAGATCAGTGTCCCCTTCAATGGTTCCGTCCCCGGTCCATACGCCAACTTGATTATCTACAGGAGTCCCGACCTTGGAAACATCACCGGCCCCGGCTGGAACGGACCACGTGTTGTCACCACGCAGGAATGTGGTTGCGCCTGGAGTTCCGGATGCGCTCAGCATCGCAATGTCGACTGCGCCCGCAGCAATGGTCAGCGCTCCATCACCGGTTACGTCCCCCGTATGGGTCGCATTCGTGACTTTAGCCGTGTTGAGACCGACCGCTGTTTCGATAGCGTCGAGGTCAACAGCCTGGGTTACCGAAATGTGGCCGACCTTGGTTTTCTCGGCGTCCGTGTATGCGTTCGTGTCAGAGTTGGACTCGTACTGCGTCTTGATACTCGCAGCAGACAAATTAGCCTGCGTGATCACCCAGTGCGCTGCCGTGGTCGGAGCATCCTGCTTTGCGGTAAGCATGTCGCCAATCTCGACATCAATCGTAAAGAAGGTTCCGGCAACAGTTACGTCGTACACATCTCCGATTTCAATCGATGAACTAGGGGAGACATCCAGGTCAGGAGTATTCGTATCCGCGTTATACCCGCCCTTGTATGCCTTGGCACTAGCAACCACAGAGCCAACATACGCTACGATGGACTGCTGCGATGCGACTTTCGTGGCATCGTCAGAGGCCATATTGTCCTCATCCAGGAAGTACCCATTACCGGCCAAGGAAGTGTCCGCATTTAACGTCGCCCCAGTTACCGTGGTGTCTATCTCGTCAATAGCGTCCTGGTAGTTCGTAGCAGTCAGGCCAGAGGATGTGTTGTCGTACTCAGATTTACCCTTTGGTACATAATCTGAACTGTCTACGTAGATTACAGCCGATCCACTCGCAGCGTTCGAGATCCTCTGTTCTGCAACAACATCGGCGAAATCAGCAGTGATCACAGACGGATCATTCGCCAACACGATCTCGTTGGTCACCGTGTCAGTTATCGCCCCGAAATCTCCATCGGACGTCACCAGAAGCGTATTGCCAACGAGGTTCACTGCATTAGTAACATTTTTGAACCGGACCCCTGAGCCGACATCTTGCAACGCCGACATATCGATCAGGGACCCCATGGGAGCTATTGCGTTCGTAACGTTCTCGAAATAAGTGGCGTAAAAGACTCGAACAGAACATCGACCCGCCGAGATGATCCCATGGGTCTGATCCTTGAACCTCGTAGCACTGACAACAAGGGATACATCGTCGTAGACGTAAATACCCCAGCCATCCGCCAAGTCCCCGTCAAAGATGCAGCCTAAAACATTGATGTCGGAACAACCCGCACGAACATTGATCGAGTTCCAATTGTCGATATTGAAATTGCACCGAATGAACTGCCAGTTATCCGTATTGGTGAACCCAGGAGGCATATTACATTCAATGCAATACCCTGGAGTTTGGTTTACTTCTCTGACCTCGTTCTGGACTGTTGAATATCCCGCAATTGGATTCAGTTTGTCAGAGGCAAAATACGCCCTTGAACCCATGATGAAACCATAGGCGTCATCGACTTCCCACATGTCCAAATGCTTGAACACGATCGGCGCCGTGCAATTCTCGGTCACGAACGCAGCGCCAAAATGGGGAGCAGTATACTCAAGCAACGTCCCCGGAGTAGACACTTGAGCTGCCCTGAGCTTAGGCATCGAAACAATCCTAAACCTGTCCGTCCCTGAAAGAACCGGAAGATTCACACACTCAAGTCGAGTCGCTGTGTTTCGTGTAATTGGGTAGTAAACACCAGACGTGTGACCAGTGGTAAATTCAAGAAAATGCCCTCGGTGCTCATCTGTTGTCCATGACTCAGCCGACGCATCTACGTAGGTCGCAAAGGTCGCCGAAGATGTCGTATTATCCCAGCCCGTCGGGATAAGATCAGCCTCCACCTCGGTAAGCTCCCCAACAATAGTAAGAGAACCGCCAGCGCCCACAAACGAGTCCGCGAGAAGATGATACTCGGTTCCAATCGAGTACGTGGTGTTCTTGACGTTGACCACTACATCCGCAGCCAGAATGCGTGGGATATGATTTGCATCCCTCGTGCATAATCTAGAAAGAGTCTTCCAGGCGTTGCCCCATGAAAGCCCGTCGTCAGCGTCGTCTCCATCAGTCCCGTCTACATAGTAGGTGACATCGGAGGATATAATCTCATCCCCTGTGACATCCCCAACCCCAACCTGCTGCCACGTATTCGGCGATCCAGTCTTCCACCACAGCGTCGCGTCAGACTGCTTATAGAGATGCCCTATAGGGAGGCCGTACAACCAATCCTCACCATCGCTGTTGCCGGGAACCACCGTATTCGGATCTGCGTCCCACGTTAGCGCGGTAATCCCATCATTCAATGTTGTTAATGGGCTCCAGGTTATTTGTCTTCTTTCGATCTCAAACTGGTTCGAACTGGCATCGGCCATGAGATTTCCTCCGCGTTAATCTACCTAGATGGTCTCTTCAATTGTTAGGGATGTCTCATCGGATGAAGAACTGGCCGCTGCCGTGTCCAAGATCCTGGCCGTAGTCGGCGATACCCCAAGTGTCCCAGCTAGACACCAACTGTTAGCATCCGGCGTCGTAGTCGTATTGAACGCCCGCTTGTTGGGCAACGACTTAACAGTCCACGTCAACGTGCATTTTGCATAATCAGCAACCTTGGCCGTAAACGTGGCCTCGTTCGCAAACGCCGCCAGCGCGATCACTCTACTCACGAATCCACCGATCACGTAGTTCGAGTCCCCCGTGTAAGAAGTCGTCTCGATGTTCGCCAAATTGTATGCGCTCAAAGCCTGGTATGTGTAAGTTCCAGGAGTGTCGTCCGTATCGTGACACTGCAATGTCCTCGTCCAAACGAGAGGACCCCCGGTGAACAATCCATCCCACGTTCCACCATTAGCACTTGGAGCGGCAATCGTAGGTGCTATCCGAAGCTCCTGATTGGCTGTCAAGGTTATGGTATGGCCCTGAGTTGTGGTTCCATTTGTACCACCTGTACGCAGCCTTGACGCCTCACTCATGGTTACAGTAGCCGCAACGTGAGCAACATAGACAACCAAGTCTTCCACTGTATCAGCGTCGTTGGCTGCTCGATTACAGGACACCCTGTAGTTCGTAGTGGTCAGATTGTAACTTCCGGCGATCCTGGAGATCCCTGTCTTGTCCTCCACGTAAGTGGTTGAACTAGGAATGCTCAAATCGCTGTTCGGTGAAGAGTAAGCAATCGTGTCGTAGTCACTACAGGTACAATGAACAGACACCGTCTCCGAATCCTTGATCGCTTCTTGCGTAGCGGGATACGTGATCGACACCTGCGTCATGGCCTCCACGGAAGGATACAAGTTGTTGCAGTTGACCAGATTTATTCCGTCAACAGACCCACCTGCATTCGTGTAGACCCAGTCGCTCCAAGTCCCCGTGGACTTCTTAACCCTCACGCGTGCGGGCCTGGCTACGTTCGTCGTCCCTCGATCAGCTATAACCGAAGTGATCGTCGTATTCGTGGTTGAAGCAACCACCTCACTCTGCGAATCGCACGCTCCGGAGTCCTCTACTTCGACCTCCACAAACGCCAGATCAGCTGTGACGCTTATGTCGAATTCATCACCGGCTTTAAGCTCGGTTTGAGATCCAGGGTAGCCATTCGCAAACACTAATGTGCTGATAACAGGCTTAACGTCCTCGGCCACCGTGCACGAAGCAGTTGATCCATCCTCATGAGTAGCAGTCACGGTTGTCCCCACTAAGGTGATGTCCGCGTACCCACGGAACAGAACCCGGTTGTCGTCTTGATACGCAGTGTAGTCCCAGTTGCCCACAGCCGTGCCATTAACGGTAACAGACGGCCTGAGATTGCTCGGCCCTATCAGGGCGATAACGTACACCCTCAAACTGGAATCGTCCGACACACAAGACTCAAGAATTTTATCGTCGGAACCGGTCGTATAAACCTTCGTTCCCACGTTCCCGCCTCCGTTCGGAACGATGTCGTTTATGTAGACTTCTCCGTCTCCGCCGCCTCCAGCACTGTCTAAATTCACCCAACTTGCACCGTCGTACCCTCGGAAGTTGCTCCCGTCCCATTCGATCGCACCGGCAATAGCTGTCCCATTGTAAGACTGAACGCTGATAGCGCCTGAATACATGTCCAGGTCGCCTTCGGCTGTGACAGTGACCCTCCTTGTAGCTATCGTTCCTCCAACAGGACACGTGAACAGAGCGAGGTCTGTACCCCCAGCTCCTGCGGTAAAGTTCTCGACCGCCTCGGCCATGATAGCCACAGGATTGTGGACGCTGAAATCAGACGAGCCATGAAACCCCATGAAGTTGAGAGAGCCTAGTATATCCCCACTCTGAACAGCCGTTCGCGCCGCCGCAGTTCCGCGAGATCTTACGCACAGCAAACCAGGACTTGCAGAGTCGTGATATGTCCGGACCCCAACCGATGCACCCGCGCTCGCAGGATTAACCACATCAATGTCAAAAAATGGAGCCGTATTACGAAGCCCAACCTTGTCCGTGGAATCGTTGTATGTGAACTCCGACGCGCCGCCGAACACCCCGCCGTTGTTGTATTGTATCTGGCCGTCTGATCCGCCAGGAGTCCCGCCGCTTCCAGCCGCCGATCCGAACAAGGGCAGATTACCCGCTCCTGCAACTAGTCGGGCGCCATTCCACCAGGTTATGTTGTAGCTATCGTCCACATAGCCCAAAGGAAGTATGTCCGGAGATGAACTGATCCCCCCCTCCAACATCTCCCACTCTATAGACTGGGCACCCACCGCCCCCGGAGTAGACGTGAGAGCCGCAACGGCCAACGTCTCCAGAGAGTATGTGCCCGCAGGTACCGTGACCTCAACACCGTGAGCCCTCGACTGCATCACCAGAGGGCCATCCATTACCATGTCGTAACCGGGGCCGTTCGCGACGATCTCAGCGTTCGGAATGGATTTAAAAATCAGACGAGTTCCGTCCACCGCAGAGAACATTGCTGCATCGACATTGGTAATCAGGTCTTCAAATACATCCTGCCACTTCTGCCAGTCAGCGTTCCACGCAGGAAAGGGCCATCGGAATCTAGGAGTCTCTTCATTCGACATGTGGAACTCTCCTATTAAGCAGGTGAAGCGGGATACAGAACGATACCATCTTCATCTCTGATTATTAGCGATCCGTAGTTGATGATTTTGTTCTCTCCAGGCACGACGTTGCCCTCTGTGTCAAACACGGAAGGAGAGACAATCGGACCTGTTATTTCAATGTTTACCCTCGTTATTCCGTCAGATGTGATCCTGACGTTTTTGTACAGATCAGACAGGTACAAGGGGGAATTGAAATCCCGGCCCTTGAGCATCCCCAGGATCGTCGCCACGACATCGGATACAACCTCCGCCTCTTTGTAGGCGTCCTTATTGACGACAAGAGTCATCTCAATGTCGACAGGAACCAGCGATGCGCTTCCGTCTATCACCTCAACATTCTGAGTAACTTCCTTGATGCTGTTCAAATGGGACTGGAGCCCGACCATCAAACCGACCGAAGGAGCAGAGTAGTTGCCGTCCACATCCAATCCAAGGATAGGAACTTGGACGTAGTTGCTCTGGCAGTCGTCCGAGAACAGCCTCCCGATCCTGTCGTGCATATCCGTAAGGACCAAATTCACAGATGTGTCGAGCGCGGACGCCTCCCCCTCCATGGTCGAAAGCTGATCCTGGAGCCCGCCCGTTCCCTCGACAGAAGTCTCTATGGACGCAGTATTCGAGGTCATGGACGCAATGATCGTCGGCAGGGTGAACGCAGGAGACACAGGAGCCGCGTTCTCCACGCTGTCCAGCGCAGGAGCTAGGTAATCATTGATCGCAGTACCAAGTGCCGAAGCCGCCGCTCCAGACGCCGTCCTGGCGTTCGTAGAGTTGCTACTGGCCGAAGCAATAGAACTAAGAGCGGAATTCAGATTGTCCGTTATCTCCGTAACATGAGATGAGGTCCACGTTGGAGCAGCTGCCCCTACCGCCTCCACGTATGCAATTACACTGTTTATCAGCGTCGTGGCATCGTCACAGTTAGTTCCGGCCAACGCAGAGCTGGACTCTGAACTGGTTGAACTCGACGATGCGGTAGTGCACTGAGTCTTCGCTGTGCCTATCTGGGAAACCAAGTCTGCGCGTATCGACTCAGCATTGGTCGCATCGGTTTCTAACCCGGCTATCGGGGTCGAAATCTCCGCCGCTGTGGTTGCCGCCGCTGTCTCCTTGGCCGTCATGCTAACGGTGTTGTCAGTCAGATCCTCTTTTACGTCCTCGATAAGACCGTTGAACTCCGCATCCTCATGTGGACCGCGAGGGTTGTACGCATAAGACTTAGCAACTGAACCGTAGGTTGAATCGGTGTAACTGTTCGCAAGAGCCTCATAGTCAGTCTCTGTAATCGCCGCACCACGAGCAGCGAACGAGAACGGAGCAATTTTGCGGGCACTGTCCGCAGTTTCTGGCTCAGTTCCACCTGTAGATCCGACTTCGTTATTCACCGTGAACGTGACAGCCGAACCACCGACAATGAGCGTATCAATAGAGGAGGCTATGGTCCCCGACTTTACGTTCCCCTTCTCTCCATCGATGATAATAAACCGTATTTTGACGTCCGAAGTATCTGGAGGGACATTCCCAGCAATCCCGTCGCCAAATTGGACGATAGGCGGGTCGTAGTTATAGGCAACCTCGTACTGATTGGTCTTCTCGTACTCTAGGAATTCGTTCTCTGTCCAAAGAGCCCCGTCAACCCATACATCCACAGCACCGTTAGCCACGTACTTTTCAGTATCGGCATTAGTCATGCGGTAGCTTTGGTTCTTCGTTCCGTCCCCAGTGTACGACAGAAGCCTCGTTTGACCCTGGCGCACCGGGATCTCGATCTCTGCACCGGCACCGAGCGCCGTAGGCTGAGAGAACTCCGCATAACTCTCAAACACGAGACCGTCTGGCCCTTGAAACCTCCACCTCGCAGGCATCGTAAATGGGCCAGTCGTCCCATCCGGGAATGTGAGCGTCAACGTCGTGCTAGACGCCGCTGCCGGTCGCATCTTGTACCCAATCTGGCTAACCAGCCGAGCAACAGCGGAACGAGTCCTAGCCGTCCCCAGGAAGCAATCACTCGCAGTTCTGTCGAGATACCACTGGATCTCCTGCGCGGCGAACGCCATCAGCTCCAGGAACATAATCCCTTGAGTGGTGGTCGCGTAATCATTGTACACGTCTCCGTATTCAATCTTGATACGCCGCAGCAACGAGTCGAAAATACTAGGGTAATCACGAGCCGCATACTTCACCTTGTTCAGCGGAACAAGATCTTGAACAAGTGGATTATATGGATCAGTCGTCATAACTAACTCCTACGGGGTAGTGATACCAACGGTTAACGGAACCTGGACTGATACAGACTGGTTCGCCTCTACGTAGTCTATGCCTATGAGGATCGTAGACTGCGTCTTGTCATTCGTGTCCTTGATCTCGGCAGTGACATTCTCCACCTTCGCCTCTGGAATCCAGATGCCTATCGCCCTGGAGACCGATGAAGCTATCCTGGCTGCAACGATTGGCGTCAAATTCTCAAACATGAATTCCTGAAGATCCACAAAAAGATCAGGCTGCATTACCCTCTCCCCTGGCCCCGTCATTATCAATGAAACAATCCTGTGGAATGTCGTCATGTTTGGATCTGACATAGCAGGAAAAGATGTAGGCCCGGCCTGGAATGGAAACGCGAGCGACATCCTCGTGGATGAGCTTGAAACAGGGGGTGGTTGGT
Source organism: uncultured Dehalococcoidales bacterium (assembly GCA_964428725.1). Lineage (GTDB taxonomy): Bacteria > Chloroflexota > Dehalococcoidia > E44-bin15 > E44-bin15 > CAYRYW01. The sequence goes on along the minus strand of CAYRYW010000002.1, from coordinate 107,969 downwards.
TAGCTATCGGCATCGTCTTACCTTACCCGACGAACTCAAGTTCGTCACTGTTTGTGTTAGTCCAGCGGACACGACGGCAAGTCCGGAATGTCCGGGATTTTTGGAACCGGAGGGAGCCCAAATGGGATCGATGGAACCGGGATCGCCAAAGATAACGAAGGAAGGCTCAGAGACGGCAACCCAGGGATCGGGACCGACGGAAGATCAGGCATCGAAGGGAGACTCGGAATCGGA
>CAYRYW010000002.1:0-107635 GCA_964428725.1 uncultured Dehalococcoidales bacterium | reverse complement strand
CCCAGGGATCGGGACCGACGGAAGATCAGGCATCGAAGGGAGACTCGGAATCGGAGGGAGCCCGAACGGAACCGATGGAATCGGAATCGCCGGAATAATCGAGGGCAGAGATGGTATTTTGCACAGTGTCATCCATCTACCCTATGAAAACGTTAGGACTCAGCTCGTTGTACATCATGGGAGGAGGGGTCGCACCTGTAGCCGTGGGAGATCCAGGCGTAGGAGTCGTTATAGTGTGCTGATGAATCAGACTCCACTGCATGAACTTCATGCCTCGAACCGCTGGCTCAGTTGCATTTTTACCCAGCTTCACCGCCCCTGCATTTGCAACAAACTCCTTGGACATATCAGCCACCATGTTGTCGCCGGTAATCGTCGTGTCCTTGCCGTCAATTCCTATCGCGCCTCCGGACTTAGTAGCCAGGGTAATCTTGTCGTCCCCTAGCATGAGCATCGCCGTGACCTCTCCGCTCTCATTGGCCGTCATTATCGATGTCTCTGGCTTCTCCCCATTCATGAATAACGTCGAGCCGTTTTCATTGGTCAGAGTACACCCGCCCGTTGCATCCATACTCAGATACATGGCAGTAGGTGTCCCATCCCCGTCGCCCTTCGAGATTAAGATCCCCAAGTTCTCGGGGTCGTCATCCATGCGAAGGAAGTGCCCAGCTCGTGTTCTAAACCCGCGCTTGTAGGTATTCTCGCTATCGAATGTATCCGACGCCTTGTTGGCCGTCATCCACCCGCCCATGTAAACAGGGTACTCCGGGTTCCCATGCCGGAACATTATCCAAACATTCATCCCCACATCGGGTGGGTTAAAGAGCCCGGACATCTGCTTGGAGTCGGGATCTACCCCTAACCCTGGCATCGTGGGAAGCGCCCAAAAGTCACCGCTGACATCCTCTTTCTTGTTGAGCTTAATAACAGGACACAACGCTCGCACACGCCCGCGATCTTCGGGGTCCTGGTTATCTATTACCTGTCCCTCGTAAACCCCGTAATAACGCCCAGCAAACCACTCTAGACCACGGGTAGCATCAGACAAAACACCCCTGAGCCACCCAATCGGATTCGTTACCATCTCCTTGGAGCCGAAGCCCTTATTGCCTAAAAATGGCATTACTTGTCCTCCATCTGTCCGCCAATCGACTCTTCTTGATCCCCGCTCTTCGCAACAACACCGTCCCTGCGCACAGTAAGAGACATGTCCCATGAGCCAGGAGCATACGTGTGAGTCATTGCGTCGATCATATAAGGACCGTCGTAGATATGGCCAGCTCCACGAAGGGAGCAGAGATGCCCCGGCCTCTCGTGAGGAATCCCAATACTGGTAATCACTCCGTTTTGCGTTGGGTTGCCCTGCTTCTGTCTCCTCTTTAGCTCTCTGCTAGCGCGAGCCTCCCCTCCCTTGTCGACCGGGACACTTGTTTGAGTGACCGCCGATCCATCAGGGCGAGATTCGTCATTCTTGATACCCTCTGCAACATCGTCCTTGGGATCTCCGCCTGGGGTGACACCGAAGATAGGGGTCTCCAGATCCTTGGGCTTGACCAGCTCCACAGAAACCTGTCCTGTCTCCGTGTTGAGGGTACCCATCTGGGCTCCGCGAGCCACAGGGTCTGGAGCCGAAGCCAACCACAGACCCATGTTCCCGCCTTCCGGCGCCCAAGTGAGACACGGGTACACAGACTTCGTCTCATCGATACCCTCACGAATAGCGTATGTCCTCTTGTCGCTGGTTGCCCCGTCTCCACTGACCAGCTCTCCACGAATGAAGTCAGCCTCCGAACCAACATGCAGCGTTCTTCCCAGTTCATCATTCTCAGAGGGAGCTATCAGGAACGTTAAGTCCTGCTCAGTGCACATTTTCTTGACGATCTCAACGTATGAAAGCCTAAGAAATCGCGAAGGAAACGCCTTCTCAGAAGCAGCCTTGGTCAACCCCTTTACTACCGTCTCCTGCTCTGTGAGAGCTATGACCGTGTCCAAGCTGGCGTTCAAAGTCATCCCCATGCCTTCAGCGCATAGCTCTAGTATTTTGAGATAACTCTGGCCCGCCGCCTTCAGCTTCTCCTCGTCAACGTCATACCCGTAGCTCTCAGCAACCCCCTGGACAGACACAGTCCCTGCGATTCCGTTGGCGTCAGCGGTAAGGTTAACTCCATCGCTCTTGATGAATCCGCCCGCCCAAGGTGTCCACCCGCTCGCTCCCTGGGTAGGATACCCAAAGCGCATTTTGACAATATTGTTATGCTGGAATGGGCTTGGAGGACTAAGCAGCTCAAGCCCCTTCTCGTATGGCATGTCAACGCTGAACGTGAACCCTGACATCTTGGCCTTGTCGTAATTTATAGTCCCGGCTGTCAAGTACGGCAATTCAGGGTAGGTCAGCTTCCACTCCTGCCCGGTATGATGATCGGTAATGATCACCTGCGCAACTGGATCCGTGTACAAGCTCATTTAGTTGCTCCTGAGAGTTCGACCCTGTGGCAGCAGCTTACTCTCGACCCACGCCCGGTTAGGCAGCTTCAACTTCTGTCCCTTGTAGACCTGGGCGCTCGGAAGATCCATGTGGTTCCGAGCCGCGATAACCCACATCATGTGAACATCCCCGTAGACCTCATGGGCGATGGAATCGAGCCGCTTCCAGCTCTCCTGGACTACGTACTCGAACTCGTTCTCTTCCACGTCCTGCCAATCAGGCATAATAAAAGGACCACGAAACCTAACAAGAGCCGAAGTCTCCTCATCGGGTATCAACTCCTCTTTCATGAACTGCATCGGAGATCCGTAGCTCGACCTCAGTATCTTCTCTCTAGGACTAGGATCACTTTTCATTGCCATTTTTTACCCGCCTGTTATTCCAAAGTCGGCTGCCCTGCCGATGACCCTGCACCAGGAGAGGCATTGCCCATCGCCAATATGCCGCTTGTGTCCTCTTGTATTTTCTTCAAAACAACTCGCGTCTTGTGACCGTCCGACGCAATGGCCGCAACCACACTCGCGAGCCCAGGAAGACTCATCGCCGCTTCAAACGTTTGCTCTGCGTCCAGATTCACACCGTCGATTTCTACCGAGCCCATTTTGACGTCTCCGCCCATGTCCTGGACCATTTTCCTGGCGACGCCCTTGAGAAGCGACTTGCCAGCAGCAAGCTCTTCCATCTTCGTTGCGTATGTATCGAGCGTCCCTATAACAGCATCATCAAGGACCATCGCAACCGTGTCGGCAACAAAGTCCTTGGCCTCATACATGCCGTTGGCAAATGATTCCATGACAGAACGACCACCGTTAAATGACCGCTCGCCGTCCTTGAGCGGGCCATCCTCTGGCAAGGACCCACCAAATGGCTTGGCGAGTATCCCCATTGCCCCATATATTTCCGTGAGAGCATCAGGCGTTCCCTCTTTTACACCTGCACCCCACGAGCCTAGAACAGCCGTCCCGCCAACCTTAGCTTTCTCTTGTAACGCCTCAGTGTCCACCGAGTCCGCCAGCTCGTCCGCAATACCCGGAACCGCCTCAGCAGGATCTTTTTTTCTTCTAAAGTGAGCCCGCCTTGCCTCCCCTTCGCTGGCAAGGCGCTTCTCCGTCTCCTTCTGCGTACTTCTTGACAGATCCCCCATGCCGCCGATGTTCTCAGCCTGGGTAACTGCCCGACCCGCCCTGAACTCCCTTACCCAGGGAATTATATTCATACCGCTCGTATCCTTGAGGATAGACTGAGCTTCTTCAAGCAGCATCATCCTGTCAACTTCCAGCTGCCCCTGCGCTCTCTGTTCGTCTGCGCTGGCACCCTTGGCCTTGGCCGCAGCTTCAGCCGCACTCCTTGCGAAATCACGAGACGACGTCCTCGCACTGTATTTCTTGACATCCTCCCTCATCTCCCCGATACGAATCGTCTTCTCAGCTTCTTTGCCTATCTCAAAATCAGACTTCCTCTCCCAGTCTGCCAACGGAACCGACTGACCACCAAACACAGTACCCCTGGCAGCCTTAGCCGCGTCTTCCTTCCTAATGCGATCCGCCTGGGTTTTAACCGCCTGCTCCCTCTCCATCGCTTTTATGGACTTCGTCAAACCAAATTTCTCAGCAAAATCCTTGCCCATTATGCGCTCGAATAGCCTCGCAAAATAGAGAGAGATCTTGTCCATCACCGCTTCAAAGCCAATCTTTATCTTGTCCCATGGAATCTTGTTCCACAGATCCTTTATGGCATTGCCGATTTTATCAATAACCGGATAGAACGATCCGAATATCTCCTTGCGATCAGACTCACTAAGCACGAAATAAGAGGCGATACCGCCAGCTATGGCAAGGCCGCCCGCAGGCCCGAGCATGCCCATTATCTCCATAACAGGAGCAAACTCAGACGACAGCTGTTTGGCCGTGTTCATCGCAAGCTCGAAACCGACACTTAGCTCTCTTGCTCTCTGAGAGGACACATCAAGATCATCAGCAAAACTCTCGAACACGCCCTTGGCGCCCATCTGATGCATGATGGACATCTTCTTGATAAACCCACCCCAGACAGGATCCCCGCCCAGCTGTTTAAGTTCCTTGCCCATGCTCTTGTACGCTTTCATCTGCTTCTTGGCGAAGCCGCGCACATCCGCTCTTCCTATCGCACGGAACTGTGTCTCGAACCCTTCTCGCGCAAGGTCCATGCTCTCCTGCAATGTCCTACCTGAACTATGAGCAGACTTGCCGTATCTCCTAAGAGCACCTTCTCCCCTGACCGTCATTTCGGCCATCTCCTTCAGTCTGTCTCTGCCCACCGTTGTGCTCGAAGCCAAAAATCCTAGACCGCTAGCGCTTGCCCCCATGGCTTTGGATAGCTCACCAAGGGCAGCCCCAACCTGTGGAGAAGAGTCCCCTCCCATTTTGGCGAAGACGTCATTGATCCTCGACACTCCACCTACAACATCTTTGGACCCGTCAATGATGATACTTTTCGCCTCCTCCGTCCCTATCCCTAGCTGGGTAAGGAATCTAAAAAGAGGAGACTCATCCAGGTTTTGATCCCCGCCAACTGCATAGAGAGTTTCAATCAGCGTCGCCTGCTCTGCGAACATCTTGGCTGTGTCTTGCCCCCGCGCAGTCGCATCTTCCTGCGTGTCACCCATTGTCCTGAAGACACCAGATAATTTATAGGTCGACTCCATGAGACTCTGGACCTCATCCGCTGTCCGAGCAATGCCAGGAGGCATCCCCTCGAAGATGTCGTCCAACGCATCAAGCTGACCCTTCATGCCCTTAATACCGTGTTCCCCGATTCCAGCTTGCTTCCCAATGGCCATTATATTGTCGATCATGGCAGCCGCTTGCTTCGGAGACGCGCCCCAACTGGCAGTCATATCGCCAAGCACAGCAGAGAAGTCCTGCATGGTCACGCCCGTAGTGGTAGTGACCTTGACCCAATCCCGCTCAGACATGGCCATCGCATCAATCGCTGCCTTCGCAGGCCCACCGGCACTGTGGATCGCCCTCAGCGTCTCGGCCACTTGTTCGGCTCCGACGTTGAGACCTATCGCCATGCCCGTGACCCGGCCAGTCATCTTGCGAGCCTCTTTGGACGTCAAATCCATACCGGCGATGATCGGCTTCGCAGCCTGGGCCATCGACACTCCCATCGATTCAAGACTATTCGACAGGTTGCCTGTGTTCCCGTTTAGCTCGTTCATGTTCGAGGCAATAGAGGCGATATTGAATGAATCAACGCTCGACTTGACGCCCTGCCACATCCTGCTGAGCTTCTTGCCGTCTTTCAGCTGGCCATTTATGCCCTTGCTAATCTCGCCCACGGACTTGATAGCCGAGGACATGGCGGCCTTAAACCCGACGTCCATTGCGCCAAAACCAAATGATGCTCCGAGGAAATCAGCCATTCAGTCCCCCTGCGAACTTGAGTTCGTTATCGCCTGCGTCTCGGTCTTCCGCCCGCCGATCCAGTCGAGGCTTGCTGTCTGCGAATGTTCTCTTGCATTTTTTCAACGAATCTCTTCCTTCTGCTCCAGGGTATCGACATTGCGTCAGAGTACCCATAACCTTGAATCTCGATCAGGAAGAAGATCTCGCTTTCGAGAACGTCTACTTGACCGACGGGAAGAAAAAAGACGGATTGCCAACGTTTAACTCAGATTCCCACTGAGCCTGGCAAGCCGGGCACGTGAATTCTACATCTGTATCGACACTCCCCTCCATCTGGGGATACACCTCACGGAACTGATTCCGCTCACGAGACGGACGATCCTGTAAAAACTCAATAGCCTGCTTGGTCCCGCGAGGAGTGTTTCTGTCGATAACGACGTCATCAACCTTGTCGATACGGGACAACATAGCCATTGTGAACGGGCTCTCGTTTCGGAGAGAACGCTTCATTCCCTGTAACCAGGACTCGTCCTTCGCAACCATAACATGCCACGTGTACACAGCACCTGTACACATCTCCTGGCTCATCGTCCGAACCATTGGATTAGGCATAGGAGAAATCTCTAGCCCTGAAATATCCAGAGTGAATCGACTCTTGGTTCCGCATGACTCCTTCGGGCAAGTGATCGAAACGTCGTAGTGATCACCTAGAGAAAGCCTGCGGATCGCGATAAGCGAGATCAGGCGATCCGAGGAAGACATCTGAGCCACCATGTTGGAGATGACTTTACGGTCATCAATGGAGCCCACCCGAAGCGTACAGTTGATAATGACCTGACTCAATCGCTCGACCAGATCCCCTGTCCCACCGAGAAGATCCTCCTCTTTGCCGGTCATCTCTTTGAACGTGATCGTCCTGTGCAGGTCTTCTCCGTGGATACACCCGCACGGAAGATCTACAGTGATCGTTCCTGGGCCAGCATCCAGAGCGTGTCCCTTGGTCTTTCCAACATCAACGACGGTGTTTTCAGCGTCAACTGGCGCCTCGTCAACCTTGCTACCAACAACCTCAATCTTGGAATCTGTCATCTCGATCTTTCCTCCGAATTTTTCAACTCAGCCATTTGTAACGACTGCATTTTTAGCATTTCCTCTGACCGCTTGTCTGCATTCCAACCGATAACCAGCGATCTAACTACGTCGCTAAGGGATCTTCCCTCCGAGGCACAGTACCGAGTAAACTCCTCGTATACGACGCCCTTGATTTCAACATTCAACCTCATTCAGCCTCATTGGGCGTTATGCCTCTTTAGAGAACCCCTGACCCAAGGGAAAGGGAGGATGCCAATGAGTAGATTCTACTTAGTGACGCGCTGGCACACAATAAAAAAAACAGGCGACGGAACCAACAGGAATGTTGGCCGCCGCCCTTGAGGGGGGTTTACAGACTCCTCCGCACAGATGAACCGTATCACCTATACAAACGGAACACAATTTAGTCCCCCCCTTGCAGGTTTGTTGACAAAACGTCTTTAACAGGTTATTTTCTGTCCTCAAGAAAGGCTGAGCATGATTTCCGTAGAATTCAAAATCCCACACGACAAGGCTCATATGGCTAGCGATGTCCTCAACGCCATAGAAGCCGAGCTGGCAACCTCATCCTCATGTGAATTCTTCACTGTATCCATAACATTTGGAGACAGCATCTACCCCGTGTACATTAGTGGAGGCGACATTGATCAACTATGGATAATGGACGAAATCAAAAAAGCCGTGCATCGAGTTGGGTGCGCAGCTATGGAGGACGAATGAAACGCTGGAGCATTTCATGGACCACCAAGGATTTAGAAACCCACGCTGATACATTTGAGTTCGAAAGACTATCCGACGCCCTGCGAGCTATAGGAGAGAACGTTATCGCCGTCACAGCTTTTGAGTCGATAGGCAAGAACATGATCGTAGAGATAGGAGACACCGTCTCTGTTAATCGAAAGAACAAAACCATAAAAGGCGAGGTCCTGGAAATCACAAGCGTCGAAAAAACACCCAGAGACACATTCATAGAACTGACCATCAAACAAAATAATGACGACGAAGACGTTGTCCTTGTCCGTACCCATATGTCCAAAGTCTCCCCCGTATAGCTCCCCTCCTTGAACCCATCTCCCCTTTCCGGCTTGACAACAACTAGCCCCTAGATAATATCAAGTGTGTCCCCCCTTTTCTTCTCGTCGGCATAGAATGGCCCCTGAACCTCCGTTCTATGCCGACATCTTTTCTCGCGAACTCAAGTTCGCAACTAATAACACCCGCCAACATCACGACAAGATTTAGCAGCAGCGACACATTTTGTATTCAAGTCAGACTCAGGGTTAATGTCTATGCTCCCACATACCTCTACGCACGCCACGTCGTCCCCTGTGCCGTACTCTCCATCATACCCAGGGGAACCTTGCCACCCCTCGCACTTAAGCTCTGCCATGCGCTTGCACGCCGCCTCGCACTGCCCCACGACGACCACAGGATCCCTTGGAACATTAGGTCCAGGGGGATTGCGAGTCTCTTGAACCACGTTGCACTTCGGAAACAAGACGGCTATGGCCGCTAGCACAGAAACGATAAATACATTCATCTTCTCAACCTCGACCAACCTCTTATGGAAACAAAATCGCTCGTCTCCTCCCAGGTCATGTAATCCTCGGACATCCTGCAAAACCCCTCGTCCCCAAACTCTCTCCCCCAGCTGTTCAGCACATCAAATTCTACTCCCCCGTCGGACGCAGTCTTGTATCCCACTATCAGCATCGCATGGCCGCCACCCGTCACCGTCTTTGGCCTGCGGATAAGCCCCCCGTCTGCGCGATCCGTGAAGTTATCATGCAGCATTGTGCCAAACGCGACGGGATAGCCCGCGCAAATCGATGACATTATCTCCCGCACGAGGCGATCGTCCTTGGATTTAATGAACGCATACTCACCGTGCATACGCGAGTGTGCACGCATATGCGAAATCCATGGCGGTATCTCATTCATTCGCCCATCATCCCATTTAAACGACCTCTCAGGAGGAGCCCCGAACCTAAACAAAGCAGAGGCTGCCGACCTCATATAAGCGCCAGAGTCAGAGATCACATTGCTGTTCACCCGCCTAGCATAATAATACAAAAAACGCCTGGATATAGGATCGTCCCTAAGCCCGGCCTTGCTCTCAATGATGCCTACTGCACTGGCCAGCGCATGAGCAACACAGGAATTCGTTCGCCCCTGGTCGTGGACATGCTTGACGAATCCCTTCAGAGACCATGCCACAGCTGTCGTTTCCGAGATCCCAAAACTCGCTAGAAGAAGATGATCACGCCTATCCTCTTTCTGCCTATTCCACCCCGTCCACTGGAACTCGCTCATTGCTAAAGCCTCTCTATGTCCAAAACTGGAACTTTGCCTTTGCCCACCACCTGATAATCAGAAACACGACCAGTCTTGAGCGTTCGAACTAGATTCTTGTCGCTGATCTTGATCTTCCAAAGATCCCGGCCCTCGGTCCCTCCAAGCTCCCTGCCAAATCCCTCGGCGCGGTCAGCACTTGTGGTGACAAAGATGCCAGTAGGAACCCCCTTGGCGTTGTCGTATATCCTGCGATCTTTAACAGGACGCGCCGTGTAAACTGTCACCGCCTTGCCAGATTTCTTAACACTAGAAGGATCTCTGATCGCCTGCACCAGCTTAAAGTAGTCAGCCGCATCCTCATCGTTTTTAAAGAAATCCCTGTCTCCGAAGTCCAACACATCATCGACTTCACGAGGACCGAAATAAGTAAAAGAAGGGGTGCTGTGACTAGGTTTTGCACCGCCATGAACCACCACCTCAACGGCATAAACATCAAGAAATGAGCTATTCCCGTCTTTCAGTATCATTGGATAAAACGTGACGCTACTCTCAACACCGGCCTTGGCCGCCATTCTGGACACAGAGCTGGCCATCTTCCATGCCTTCTTAATCGCTGTCCTCTTATAACTATCGATTTCCTTATCAACATCCCAGTCTAGCTCCCGGCCACGACTAAGTGTGTACTCGGCAAGATCTCGAATCTTATCTTCGATCACTCGATCAGCCTTTGACATGTCAATGTTGAGCTTGCCGATTCCTTCGAGAATGACAGACCCATAACCAGTGCTCTCAAGCACAAACGTAGAACTTGAAATCGTCCCGCCGTCCACCGAGATCATCCCGATCTCAACAGGTGTCTTCTTCTTTTTCTTGGACTTGCTTGTGATCTTTTCTACGTCGAAGATCGTCCCTCCCATCGAACGGCTAACAGTAAGAAAAGGTCCGGGGACAGAGGCTATATTCGCGGTGGTGGTAACCATGCAATCGTCCTTTCGTCGTCGAAGACAACGCGCTAGATCTTGATAATACGTGGAACACTCAAAAGCCGCAAACTGCTATACATCGCGCATAGCCAAAAGATCTCTAACTAGCCGACAAGCCTCAAAACAACCTTGGCTCCGGCATCCGTTCGCTTGACAATCACCGAGCCCACTTCTGGCATCCCAGCGAATCTCCGGACTATCTGGTTACCCACGGATACCGAGTACCTGCCCTCCATGATCATAACCAGTCGGGCACCCTCCTCTCCAGGGTGCGACTCGAACACGCACCTGGAGATAGAGCGACCCTTTGTGGCCCTCTCTCCCTGTGTCCTTAGCGAGCGATAAAGACGCTCTTCCAGCTTGGTAAGGCGAGCTTGCCCCTCTGGAACCTCTATGAATTCGTTGAGCTTCGACGCTAAATCTTTCATCACAGTCCTTTTCCCGCTCTATCGATCAAGTCCTCTAGCATGTATCGGCCATCGGCGTGGCTTGAATAATCCCTGTGGCAAACCACCCCAGAGGCAGGAACAGCACGAGGCTTGACGTTCCAGCCCTTGATCTTTCTCTTGCCAGGCCCCAGATCAGCAGTCGGGAATACGTATGGAATGGATAGCACATTGCACAACCAGGGCACAAGAATTCGAATGACTACCAGCTGTTCCTCTGTCGGCTTCACATATCGCTTAGGTGCGCCTTTTGGACACCATGTCCACCACTGAGCCGGGATCTCATCATCCGGCCCCCACGGTGGCTTAGAATACTTAGGGCTATACGGATTCACTACCTCAATACCAATCGATGTCTTGTTCAGCTGGTTACCATGAGTCATTACATCTCTCACGAGATCTCCGTGACAGCTCAAGTCCCCGCTTGGCGCGAGAATCAACTGAACTCCGTACTTCTTTGCCAGCAACGTTCTCTTGCACCCCTCAGCCGTTGTCCCCGCCGTCTCATGCAACACAAAATGCCGAAGCGGAGACCTTCTGTTTCGACGGTTGAAACGAGGCTCTCCGTCGTCCAGATAATTCGCCGCAGAAAACCCCGCGTCGATAAGCACATCCGGGATCTGGATCCTCGCGCCGTCCACAACAACACAGTTGGACTTCCATGGCTGCATAATCGTCGGCTTCTCAAGAGGAGTGTTGTCTCTCTCTTTTCGAACCTCTTTGATCTTGGCCAGCGTGCCCTTGCCCAGCTTGCCATCGATAGTCAACTTGTTCTCACTCTGAAATAGCGCAACAGCCCACGCAAAACCCGAAGCAGAGCCCTCCCATGACCATGGCCAAGGAAGAGCAGCTACGTCGTACAGATCACCAGCCTTTCGAGCGTTGTATCTTATAGCCTCGTTTAGCTCGTCACGCTTTATCATCACATCAGCCTCATTCCTTGGAGCATGGCCTTGTCACGGGATTTGTTCTTCTTCACCTTACGCATCGTTCGATTCAGAGACCCTATGCTGACATTGCGATTCACGAGCCATCGCATATGCGCCAACACAGGAGCAAACCCCTCCAACGCAGCGATATAGTCCCCAAACGGGACGTAGATAATCGTGCGGTACCAGAAGCCGAGCATCTTTTTCGTCCACTCGATGACTATCCGAACTTCCCCCATGTCAGGATAAGACTTGAACGTTAACCTCACCTCTCCAACTTCTTTGTGTCGGTTGTTGACTATCTTCGAATGTAAAATGAGCTTGTTATTAGGACCTTGTACAGCTGTCCACTTTGCAAAGGATCTAAGGATCAGCCGCTTTTCCAGCAAAAGGTCACGGGACAAGATCGCCATGGACCGAACTTGATCAGGAACATTGACTCGATCTTGAACTTCAATCTCCGGTGTCTGTTCCACTTTGCGCTCCCGTCAAAAAATGCCTTCGTAATCAGGCGAGCTTTACTTCGCCGCCTTTTCCAGCTCCTTAACGACACCGTTCACGAAGTCTTGCAGCTTCTTAGCATCTGGAAGAAGGTACTTTTTCACATACTCTGAAGCCGTCTGATAATGTGCCCCAGACTTCTTGAGTTGAGCGGTTCCCTTCTTGGCATCCTCAAATCTATTCATCAACAAAGAGACCTTCTTGCCGAGCGTCTTCTCAACCATGCCATACGACTGAATCATCTCGTATGCCTTGTCCTGCGGATCGCCACTGTCGTCCTTCTCCATGAGATCCGAATCCTGCGCTCGAAGCTCGTTTATCCTCTCGACTATATCTCTCATTGGTTTTCTCCGTGATTAGATTTGCGACCCTTGAATCTTACTTATACAACAAATCTGTTTGAAATCGAAGTTTGGAAAACTGGCTACTTAGTGGAGTAACCTCTGGACTTGACGAACTTAGCGATGCCTTCGCTGACCTCGTCGTAGGAATCCATCGCAGAAAGCTCAAAGGATTTAGGCTTCTCACCTTCAAGAGTGAACGTGAACCTGGTCCCTGCTACGCCCCCAGGCTTTACAAGCGGCTCTGCTTCCACAGTAGCGTCAAGAACCATCTCCTTACCATCTTTGTATAGCTTGACCTCAGACGTAGAGGATAGATCCCCAGACGCCTTTCTAACCATGGACATACCAGGCAGAGCAGCTGCTACCATCCTAACAGCATGAGCAAACCACTCCTCGGCTGAATCCTGAATCGCCCCGATCATTGTATCGTGATCTTTCTTGCGTGCGCCTCCACGAGAACGCTCTGTAATCTGGTCTCCCGCGAAACCTTCGAGTTTTTCGATTATCTCGTGCATACTACTCCTCCAGCCTCATAAGGCCCTCGTCTCTGTCAATATCTGGCCCATCGTCGTCTTCGACTAGCATTTCAGGTTCAACTGAGTGGGCCACAGGCGGCGGAACAGCCCCCCTGGCGACGCCATGGTCCGCAACTCCCTGCGCAAGGATATAGGCCGACAGAACGCCCAGAGCGGCGTACACAGCATCGTCACTCACAGGCTTTCCAACCGCATCGTTAACAACAATGCAGATCGCCGCGAATATACCGATGATCAACTTCCTTGATTTGAGTTTCGATGAAACCATTGACGCCTCCCTGGGGATTTCAACTTGCAAGAGATGCTTACAAGCTCACCGGTAACACTCCGCTAATTACTGTTCCAGATTGCAACCACATCCATAATCGATCCACGAGGGTTACCTACGATCTCATCGACTCTCCAGCCCGCCGCTTTCGCGGTGTCCCATATATCGGATATGAGTTCCTTGTCGGACATCGAGTAGTACCCGTTGTTATGGTCTTTCACCTTCTGCTTCACACGGCTAAGATGAGGCTTCCACGCCTTCGCCACTTCAGGCGGGACCGATCCCTTGCCTTCTTTTAGCCATGATCTTTCAACAGGCGGCATCTCATCAGGGTAGACGGGTGGAACTGTTCCGTTCTCCTTGTGCCACCCACTCTGCCATTCCTTCACGACATCCACTTCGCAGTCAGCCTCTTGGATCCTCAGCATCCCCATCAACCTTGCGTCATGAAGCGGCGTGTTTTTCATCCCGCCGAACCGAGCCTCCCTGCCTAGCCTGAAAGCCTTCGATGCCTCCTCTGGTCTAGACACAGCCTCAGAAAGATCACCAGAGTAATCCTTCTTTATTCTATTAATGACGGATCCCAGGCCAGACCCCTTCGCAATGGACGCATCTCCCTCTGGAAATAAATGCTTGTTCAGCGCAAGGCCCAACTTCCGGTCGGCGTAATTCTTAACAGCGCCCACCTCGTAGTCCCCGTCGCCCAGGTTCGTTTGATAGACATTGACGAACCCGTTCAACGTCAACCACGCTTTGAGACCGCGTGGATCCTTATCCTTTTCGTTAGCATGAAAGAGGATCCGGAAAACAAAGGGACCGTCGCCGGACGACTTGCTGAAATGCCAGAGACTTGGAAAGCCAGCTTTTGCGATGTCCTTGTTTAGCGCTTTCTTAATGGCGGCAACTGTCTTCTTGACAGCATCCCTGGACATCTTGCCCTCTTTGCTCTTCTCAGCCGCAACATACGCCTTGGCATACGCTGCGACAGCTTTCTTCTCATTCGGTAATAGCGCGGCCTCTTCGAGGTTTTCCTCATCAACTGATTCATGCTGCACTTGGTTGGTCGCCTTGGCTAAAGCGCTAACCAACCGGTGGATTCCGTCAAAGTCTTTGAGGCCCTTATAGAGATCGTCCAAAGCCTTGACCACCTTGTCCAAAGCTGAGCGAGCATTCGAAGGGAACATCTTCTTATAGTCGCCTGACTTCATTAGCTCCTCAGCCGCAGAATACGCCTTGTAGGTCGATGCGAGCGCTTCGTGTATAAGCTCCTCGTTGTCGTCGTCGGCTTGAAAAACATTCTCGTAGTCATCGCCCGCTTTGGCATCGAGAGGCTTAAGAGTAACCTTTGGCTTCTTGGCAGCTTTCGCCTCGGAAATACACAATCCTCCCTCGACCGACTCCGTCTTAAGGCCATCGACCGCCTTGGCAAAAACCTTAACCGCTTTGTCTATATTACGCATTGACCCTACCGCGTCATTAACGTCGTTACCTATCTTGTATATTTGCTCTATTATCTTCCGGGCCTTTGGGGGGAACATTTCTTTGTAGTCGCTTCGCTTCAACAAATTACGAGCCGAGAGAGTAGCCTTCGTGAGCCTTATCGTAGCGTCAGCTACCTCACTCTCACTGTATTCGTCAGCCCCTAAGATGTCCTCAACTTTCTCCATCGATTCTTCGTCGATAGGGATCTCTTGGCCCTGGGCCTCTTCGATGCGGTCCACAAATCCAGGACGATCAAGGAAGGCCAGTCCTTCTTCAAGCGTCCTGGTTATAATCTCAGCCCTGCGTGCGCCCGTGCTGACCATGCTTGCGGCCTCTTCCACCCCACAAGGCCCAGCGTCTTCGTTTGCCATTATTGATTTTTTTGTATCTTTCATAACTCACATCCATTTCATCCGGTAAAGACGCCAGCCCTGAACATCGCCAGGCCGCGCTTGCAAATCAGGGCAGTGTAGTGATTTCCGTAAACCCAAGACTTGCGGCTAGTTTCTTAGCCATGGTCTTGGCTTTCCCATAACTCGCGAAAGGCGATCTAAACCAAGTTTTGTCTCTCTTGGAAGAATCCAGGTAGTCCTTGCTGCTCCCTGCGCCTGGGCCGAACCCAAACATCCACTGACCTTCACCCTTTGGCTTACCATGCGAACGAATGTACATGTCTTCCCTTACACGCACATCTTTGGCCCGTACCTTCTCTTCCGATATGTCATCGGACTGAGCGTGCTTGTTCGTTATCTTCTCTATCAGATCTCTCATGGATGACCCCTTTGTGCCTCAGTGGGCTTTTTTCATTTTGTCTACAAGCGCCTTGCCCTTAGCTTTGTTGGCAGCGAATGGATCCAGCGGAGGATTTTTTGCTTCCTTCTCGTACCCAGCTACCATGGCCTTCATCCCGACCTCTCCACCATCAGTAGAGTAAACATCGCGAAGCTGACCCCAGACATGAGCAAGATCGCCATAGAAATCCAAGCGAGGGATACTCCCAAGATCATTCATCGCAGCTTCGACGTGCTTGGTCGCGCTCTTGAACAGCTTGGCTCTTTTCTTGAAATTGGCAGGAGTCTTTTCGTCTAGGTCCTTCCTGGTCCTCGGATAGACGTACTCCTTAACCTCCAAAATCTCGCCCGACCCATCTTCTGCTGACTCTTCGGCCTTGCCTTGAACCTTCTTGGCAACATCCGTCAGCGCATCACTGAGCTTGCGCAAAAATGCAGCAGCCTTCTCATCCTCGGCGCTTGCTACAGCGAGCCCCTTGAGAAGCTGGACCATCTTGAAATACGCGTCCGAGTCTTTGTAGTCCGTGTCCCTGAGTGCCTTGATGACACCCTCCGATTCCGAACCTTCTACTATGTACTGTTCGACCATCTCTTGAAGTTTCATCTCAACACTCCTTAACGAACTCAAGTTCGTGTACTAGTTCTTTAACCCCTTTAGGGTTGTTTGTCAACACTTCTACGTCGGATCCAGCAGGGTCATTTCTGTGACCGCTTGGGGTTGTATCTCTAGCTCCGAGATACTGACGCTCGAACTGGTTGCGTCGAAGTCTGACGCCGCCTTGTACCGAGTCGGGAGGCAATTACCCATGATAGCGACCTTTCCGCCTCTTCTTGTTACGATACTGCGATTCCTATTCGATACGCACCATACGAATTCATCTACAAAAACCCTCTCTTTGATAAGGGGCTTTTCTCTTTCCGCCATGCGTCCAGGGCGAACAATTATCCACTCTTTGTCCCGTGCCGTAAGGCAATACATAGCATGCCCATTTTCTGTCTCCCGCTCATAGCAGCTAAGCGCTACTCCGCGCACCGTCGCCATCCACACAAGGGCGTCAGCCTGCTCCTTGGAGGGACACCACAACTGAGAATTGTTTATCCAATCGTCATCTTCTTCATTCAGGAAGAAGCCATTTCCTTTTACAAGCTCTTTCCAGAAAACCATAAACTGATCACGGGTCATGTCGTGAAGCAATTCAGAAATATCCTTGTCAAGATACTCGCTGTACCTACTCCACCCGGACAGGCCCTTGCCCCCCGTTCCCTTGGGGACGCCAAACTCGTGAAGAGGCTTGCCATTCGCATACGAACCATCATCCACGGATCGCTCAATAACCCGCTCCGTGAAGTGCAAGCCTATCCTACTCAGAAGATCCCTAATGTCGTTACGGTATTCTTTGGCTTGGGATATGATCAGCCTCTGGCCTTCCTTGAGGTGACCATCCGTTACAAACCACGCGACAAAACGAAGCTCATCGTCGGTCAAATCGACACCCTTGTGTTCGCTAGACATGCGAGAAGCAACGGGCATCAAGTGCTCTCCTTTTAACGACAAAAGATCCGCAGCCTGATGCCGAACCATGGCGCCACCATTGGAAGGCTTGAGGTAGAACCCGTGTTTACCCGTAACCCTGAAGTTAAAACGTCGTCCTGCTACAGAAACCATGTCATCATCAGGCGCCCTTCTACGCTTCACATACCCATCAACTGGGACTGTTTCCAGCTTCTCCGTCTCGACATTCATCGAGTAAACAAGATCGCCCTCCTTAACACCATCGCTTCCCCTCCATCCTTTGCTTGTCAGGATCTCAGTGTCCTCATCTAAGCAATCCCACAGAAGCCATGCCTTGCCCGGCAAAAACGGCCTGGTCTCCCAAGCGTCAAACGGGAGATCGCTATCTCCACCTACCGGCATGGCCATGTTTGTGAAATGGAGAAGGACGAGATGGCGATTCGTCATATCATTTCCACGAATAGCCGTCTGCATCCAGTTCCACATTGTTTCGTCGTATCCGCGCACGCCACGAGTAAGAGTAATAGGGGAGACCGAGCCTCCCCCGTACCCGTACTTCTTGTACATCGAGTTCAACTCTTTGATCTCGACCATTTCTGCCGTGTACTCAGGAGAGGTGATCGACTGGAAACCCATGAAGGGCGTACCTAAAACAAGGAAGGGAAACGTAGCGCTAGGGACGACGTCCATTAGCCAGAAACGATGCGTTAACATCAGATCTTCTGTGCGACTCCTGGCCATTGAGCGTCACCACCTCTCTACGAAGTTTTGATCTCGAAAGATTCCAACGCGAAGTCAACTTCAGAAACAGAGACTTCGGAAGATGTTGAATCGAAATCGCCAGCCGCTTTACCACGAATAGGAACACAGTTTTTGCATTCCACGCGACGGATGTCGTCTCCAACCTCAGACTGGCTTGCTTGACCCATCTCTGTGCGTTGGTAGTGGTAAATGGTTACGTCGCAACGATACTCTTCTCCATCAACTGAGGCTCTTACCCAGTCCAAGAATGCAGTATCCTGCTTCGCAACACCACGCATCAAGGAGACGTCGGAGACAGTAGGAACGCCAGCGTACTTCTGAGTCCACTGGAATGTGCCTTCTCTGTACTCAGCGACCTCTACCGATAGCTCAGGAAGAGTTGCCGACGTGAAACCGGCTTGCCCACCGCCCTGGTATTCACCCTGGCGAGCATACTCAAGGGGATTCTCTCCGCCTGCCGTTTGAGCGACAACGTGGAACCGGAATCCTTGCATAAGATCATCGACTGCTGCTCGTGACATAACTCTCTCCTTCCAGCCTTACGATCTTTGCATGGCCGGTGGTAATACTTGTGTTCCTATTTGGCCGAACAAGGAAGTTGTCAACGTTCCCCATTCCTGCGCCGTGTAAACCATCACACGACCCACGCTGTCATAATCATACGTGGCAATCACATTCGTTCCATTGAAATCACTAGGTGTAGTCACCGTGATCTCAACAGCCCCTGTCACATAGTTGATAGTCCCTGTTCCGCCGCCGCCGCCTGCACCCGTTAGAACGCCTGCGCCGTTATCGGTGAAAGTGACAGAACCAGCGACCAGTGAAACAGACGACGTGGTAACAGGACGATTAGCAAGCTGAACGCTGTAATCTGATGTCGTTCCATCCCCTGTAACCCCTGTATCTTCAGAGGCTACCGATGTGGCTGAATCAATCGCCACATTCGCCTTAACCCGGAGCTTGAACGAAGGAGGAACGAGTATCCCGCCGTTTGTCTGGATGTAGCTCCCCGAAAGAGCACTCTCCGTACTAACGAGATATTCGATTCCACCGTCGTCTACCAAGTAAATGGAGACATCCGGGTCAGTGGCACAATCCAAGTTCCAGAAGACCTGAGAGACTCGCATCCCTATGCCATCCGGAGCCGAGAATTCTCCGCCCTGCGAAGCGCCTAGCCATTCCTGGATGCGCCCTCTGTAGAGCGTCTCGTCCGTGCCGTCTACATCTGGAGGATCTCCCCCTAATGTCACGCCGGTTATGACCTCGTGCACCTGCACAGCTGGGATAACTTCAGTACTCATCTCTCCTCCTTCGCTACCAGGGACGCCTTAAAAGCATCGACGACATCCGCCATCGAATGCCGCTGATACCATTCTTCTACCAATCCTAGTCTCGCCATGTCAGAAGGCCCAACGAGAACAAGCGTCTCGCTCGGATACATGGACACAAACTCACGCATGCGATCCTCTGCCTTTTCATTAAGCCAACCCTTTACCTCGTGGTATTCAACAGACCCATCGACAACCACAGAGAAATCTGGTGTGTAGCACCGTCGCTCGCTCAGATCGAAACTGCGCGGCTCATACGACCACCTGAAGCCCCCTTTGTCCAGCCACTGCGCGTAAAGATGCTCCCAGGTCGATTTGAACATCCACGTTTGACCAAGGGTGTCCATGTACTCAATCGACCCGGCCCTGCCACTGGTTCGGTGCTCAACATTGAATTCATCCAAGCAACTCTTGACCACCGAGCAAGACACCTTGTACTCACTCTCTAAGTCGCTAAATGTAGATCCGTCCGCGTATTTACGAGCAAGCTCCAAACGTTGCTCATCGGAAAGAACCTTGCGCTTAACATTCGCTCGACGCTCGATCCCTCTGCGACGCAGAACCTTCAGAACCGTGGACGGAACAACACCGCACCCCTTGGCGACATCATGGACATTGAGGCCAGATTCATACAGAGAAATCATACGATCCTCTGCCTCTGGCAAAATCGCCTTACTCCCCCTGTGAGGAGTGATCCCATGACTACGGAGAACATTGCGGACAGTGGTATCAGAGACACCAAATCTGCTCGCAATGCCCTTCGTCGTCATATCGTCACCCTCGTACAGCCTAACAACTTCCAACTGCTCCTCGCTTGACAACACCATATTAGTCTCCATTTCTTTCACAGCAACATGTGCTGCGCTTCTATTGGAAACAGAATGCTGTGTCAAACAATTCACAGTCAAAATCCTCGGTTATGCTAGGCTTCTTTGGGAAAATCTAAATACCAAATATTCTGCTGGTTTGTTGGTAGCTGCACCAACGTCACAGAATACAATGCCCTGATCCACGGTGTTCTGAGGATTGTTCGTTCGGTCGCATACTACGAAGAACGACTCGTCCGGAGTGGTTCCCGCGAAATAACCGGCCTGGAACAAACCTGTCATGAAGCTGGAAACCTGAGTTCTGATGGCAGACCACAGCTGAGGTCCGTTGTTTTTGAACACATGACCATGAGTCGCGTTGAACACGGACTTCTTCAGGAACATGAACAAACGACGACCCTGGATGTACGGCCATTCTCCGCCTGCGATGTCTAGAGTGCGAGCACCCCATACGCATCGACCAGTGTGCGGCCATTGAACCAAGCAGTTGATTCGGTTCGGATATACCGTTCCGACTTGCTCAGGAGTTAGATCCTGCTCTAGGCCGATTGCCCAGTTAAGACGACCGTCGTCGGTGCCCGCAGGAGCCTTGCCTACGTTGCGGACTGTATCAGTACGCGCATAGACGCCTGCTACGTGACCACCACAAGGAACGTCTGTCGCTACATCCGTCACAGGATCGATGATCTTGATGTGCGGGTAGTATAAAGCAGCGTAGGAGGTGTACTTGTTCAACTGGAATTTCTTCCAAGTGAGAGCTTCTTGCGGAGTCAGTCCAGCAGGAACTGTCAGGATAACGAACTTGTCCTGTGTCAATTCTGCATAGGTGATTAGCGCGTCGGCAACAGTGACATCGGTCTGGAAGTCGGATGCAACTAACTGCATCAACTCATCAACCTTGCCAAACGCCCAGAGGCCCTTCTGGTCAGAAGCCAAGGACGCTCCAACGATGTCCGAAGACGTCATCGCAGATCCGTTGCTTCCCAGCGCCATCTCCCCTTCAATGCTTGTGCTTGGGTATGTATAGTACGTGGCTACCTGAGTGACCGCCGAGGAAATGCTGAGAGCAGGATTCCCACTCACCGACCAGGTCAACGTAAAGTTGCCAGTCGTGTAATCGATCTCGTTGGTCCCGTTGGAATCAAGAACGAACTTCTGAGGATAACCAGTCGCCTGCGTGGTAGCCAGCGAGAGGTATCCGTCTCCATCATCAGAAACGTCGACCACGGCTGCGTACTGGCATTCCAAGTAAATCGCAGAACCCGCTACGAACGTGTCAGCAAGACCAACACCGCCTACGTCCAGCTGATTCGCTGTAGCGCCAGTGTCGGAGATGATTCCGGTTGTGTAGTCGATTGATCCAACCACAGTGCTCGTCAGCGACTCAGAGAGACTTCCCGCTCCGTCATCAACGATGGATACCGTTCCGTCGCCAGTCAGAGTAGCAGAGATGCGAACGCTGCCAGGTGTGATTGCCGCAGGAGCAGAAGCCGTCCCAGGAGATACGATAGCCGCCGCAGCCGCAGGACCAGCTGCTCCGGTTCCGATCTGAGTCCCACTGCACCAGCGGATGTCAGAGCCAACTGCGAATGTGTCAGCAAGACCAACACCGCCAACGTTGAGTTGGTTAGCTACAGCACCCGTATCAGCAATGGCACCGGTTGTGTAATCGATTGTACCCACGGCTGTGGATGTCTTTGCCTCTGTGAGGTTACCGGCTCCGTCGTCCACGATGTCTACGAATCCGTCACCTGTCAGCTTGGCGCTAATGCGAACCGTCCCAGCGGTGATGGGTAGCAATGTCGTATCGAAGACATCTGGACCCACTACAGTAGCAGTAGCTGCCGCTGCAACGCTTCTGGCCATGAGAGGCCCACCCTCTTCAAATGTGAAGCTGGCGGTGAACGTCGCAGGATATGCTCCGTTCGCTAGGTCGTAAGTCCAACCCTTCCACTTCGTGTTGTAGTGGTCAGGAGTGACAACCGAAGAGTCGTCACTGTGTACCATAGTCGCAGAGAAATCCTCTGCTGTCGTGGCAACACCAGCCAGCTCAGTCGGGTTCATTTCGTTGCCGTATCCAATGACCTCGAAGAAATCCGAGCCATTGTAATCAGCATTCAAAATCGTGGCTACGTAGTTCGGATCGGATGGATCGTCGAATACCAAGTCGGTAAACTGCTCATCCACCACCCATGAGGAAATGCCAGTTGCCCCGGCATCAATATCCTCGTCAACAAACACGTTGAACCGAGTCCACTCAGCCTGTCCAGACACCTGGTAGTCATCAGACCCAGGAGTGATCCTTACGCGGTAATAATTCCCCGCAGCCCCAGGCCATTTCATCTGGAAGCGGAACACGCGATAAGTGTACACGGCCTCAATGTGATAGGAGCTACCTGTGAACTGAGCAGGGTTGGTCAGCGTAATGTTGACTTCGCCAGTGGTGTAATCGATAGATCCCGATCCGCCAGCGCCAGTTCCAGAAGCGACAAGCACTCCGTCCGAACCTGGGTCAGTAAAGATATTGGTGAGAGTACCCTCGAAGGTAATCGTCACCGAACCCGGCGTAACCGGGGGATGTGCAAGTTGAAGCTCGTAAATGCCACTCGCCTCGACTGTGTTTCCAAGATCCTCTTCGCTCCCGGAGGGAATCGTGTACTCGTAGTCGTAGTATGCCTCGTCAGCATCGGACGGAGCCGCACGCACGACGTACGCACGCTGCCCACCGTTTTGGAAGAACGCATACGCCATTGTTGGCGTTAGGCCGTCTTCGGTAAATGTCCCGAACTTCGTCTTGAAATCAGAGAAGCTGGTGCACAGTGTAGGCTCGTCGATTGGACCCTTGTTAGTCCAACCGAGCAATCCTAAGTTCGATGTGGAGACGCCAGTGATCGGTCCTGGACCGCTCGACTGCTCCTGCACATATACCCCTGGGTACGTGTAATCTGTCATTTTTAGCTCCGTTTGCCGAGTTTAGCGCCTACGCATCGCGTTTTTTGCTTTTTCCTTTGCCTTGTTTTTCTTTTTTGCTCTCAACGCTTTTCAACTCGTCAACCACGGGCTTGTCACCCTCAGCTAATCCTACTTCAGCAGATGTCATCTCGGGAGCCCCCTTGAGCTTCTTAGGGGGCTTGTCAGGACCAGTGGAGATTCCTTTTTCCGCAAAGCTATCAGCGATAGCCGAGCGAGGAGTCACACTCTCAATGTCTTTTCCTGTCACTGTCTCAGCGTTAATTGTGCTCTCAACGCCTGCGGGCTTGCCGGTCCTCTTCAGCTGCCCTTTTTTGATCAAACTCTGCACTTCGCGAGCCTGAGCATCGAAAATCTCAACCCTCGAATGTGGCCGCACCGCAACGCTCAAACCTTTTTTTACAGGGATAGATCTCGAAACAGTTCCTGAATAGTAAAACCACGGCATTTCTAATCCTCCTCGCCTATCACGAATTGCTCATACGTAATCCTCGGTTCCAACATGGCCGGGAATTCACGCGAGTCATGTAGATCAACCTCGCCACGAACAACAAAGGACACCGACCAGGCAACAACTCTGTCCGCAATATCGACAAGCTCCGAAGCGTTCGTAATAGACACATCTACAGCATCATATTCCCGCACGTCCCCTAGACTGTCAATTATTTTGAAAATGAAGCTCGGCGGAAGAAAGTGCCTAAGCGCATATGTCAGCATAAGGGTTGAGTCCTGCTGTCGCCTCGCAATGACGCTGCACTCGTAAGATATGTCAAACGGAGTACCCCGCCATTGGTTCTCATACTCAGTATAACCCTCTGTCCCGTCTTCAAGAGTGACCTTCCTGGCTGTCTTCGAAGGGCCTCTTGCAACCCATTGATACCAAGGGTGGCGATCAAACGCCGGAGTCATATCAGAACGCCTAAACTGGAAACACGGAACCCTGTACGGCTGATACACTCCCTCTGGCTCAACAAATTGACACGGAACTTTTCCATCTATGGCAGGGAAGCCAGAGTCAAGTCCCGGAACATCGCACGCGTAAATATTCCGGGTATCGCCGTCCACAACATATGTCGTGATCTCGGCGCCGAGAGTCTGCATACACCCTTCATCCCAGTCTCGAATATCCGCTGTTCCGATTACTGTCATTTGCTGCCCCTTGCGAACTCAAGTTCGCGAGTTCAGTCTCCGCACGCTGCGCAATCGTCTACTTCGATGGCTCCAGCTTCCTGGGCCATATTGATAATCTCCAACGCGTCGTCGATCGTCGCATCCTGGCGCTCAATCTTTCGACTCATCAGGTTGTTCTCTACATCCTTCAACGTTACGTTTAGTTCCTTCAGCTTATCTTCCATGTCATCCTCCAACTTTCCCCGTGGGTGCATACGGCGCAAGCGCTCTCGCAAACGCATCGCCCTTTCTGTATTCAGCACTGGTCATCTCCAGCACTTCACTGGGTATGTTAAATGAGCTTTCTCTGCCGGTTTCAACATACTCGATATACTTTCTCATTAGGCCAGGGATTTCGTCATCCAATGCCCTCAGAGCAGGTCTCCAGTGAGCATTTTGCGACTCCCCGTCGTACCCAAACTCTGCCCTGAGCACATTGTACCCCATGTCTTCTCTAGCCACAATCCCGACGGCATTCCCAGACGTAGCGTTGTAACCGTCTTCTTGGATTTCATAGCTCGGAGCCTTGGTCGCCCTCAGTGCCTTCTGTATGGCTTTACGCTGCTTCAGTATCCGTCTCTTCAGTGCTCCAATCTCATCCTCGCGAGCACGGCGCGAGATAATCCGCGCCTTTCCCTCTGGAACATAAAACGGGAGCATGTCGGACGGCCAAGGACCATAGTGCCTCAGCACGTCAACCCACTCCGGCGACCCATGTTTGGGCTGAAAAAACAAAGCGAGTTTATCCACGTCCTTCTCGCTTACCTTGAACGACCTGGAATCGAGATATATCGCAACGGCTACGTTGCTCTTCTCGACATGGAGAAGGGCAATGCGAAGATCATCCGCGTATGAAACCTTTTCTTTTCCAACAAGAAGATCTGGCGCCAGTTGCTGAACCTTGCTCCTCACGATATTCGCTACTTCCAATAGGAACAGCATCATCCCCCAGTCAGCCCTGTCCAGCGCATCGCTAACCATCTCGTTGTACATCTTGATGTGCTTGCGGGTCATAAAGATCGCAGGCACAGGAGACTCTGTGGAAAGCCTTGGCGGCCTATACCTGAGAGTCTTCTCGCTCATTACTGATACACTTCGCTAACTGTGAACTGGGTAGTGTCCCCGTGCCCACTCCAGTTCGGCATCTCAATATAAGACTGAACTCGATACTCTCCCGCCTGGTCGAAGTCATCCACGTCAACCACGTACTGAATACTCGTTGACCCAGAAAGAGAGCCCACCCACCTATCGGTGGTTCCGTCCGGTTTGGTTACGTCCAACGCCATGAGGGTAGCCGTAGTTATATCGCTGCAAACATCGATAATGATAATAGTCCCGATGTCTCCGACATAGTACTTTCCTGGACAATCACATGGAGTGCTACAGGTCATTATTCTTCTCCCTCTAGGTCCACTTTCGATGTTCCGGTCACGGCTGCCACTACTTTGGACACTAGTTCCATAGATGTTGCAACTTTAGATGAAAGATCCATGGACGACAATGTCTTAGATGAAAGCTCCATGGACGATAACGTCTTGGACACAATCCCCATGGACGTTGTGACTTTAGACGACAGATCCATGGACAACAGCGCCCTGGACACCAGATCCATGGATTCCGTTACCTTCGACACAAGATCCATGGACGCTGTAACACCCGACGTGATCCCCATAGATGACAACGTCCTGGACACAAGATCCATGGACGTGACGACCTTGGATGTAAGACCCATGGACGTCGCAATCTTTGATGTCATGCGGAGAATCTCCACAAGCTCATCAAGGAATCTGCCTACGTTAAATCCGCCAGTGATCAGTAGATGGCCTGGCCCAAGCCCTCTGGTGACCAGTTTGTTCAAACAGGTCTCCTCTCAGAGACATCTATGGATGACGGGAGCCCGTTCTCGTCGAACAGATCGAAAGTCATGAAAGGTGTCAATCCATCCTCTGCATAAAAAACCATCTGATTATTCAATATGCGCCAGCGCCCAGACTCGATAATCCGAATGGTATCGATGTCTGCCTTGACCGCCAAATCCAAAACATCCACGTCTTCAACCGTGGTGCTCTGCTTCGAGTTCACATCGGTTAGCGTGTATTCAGCGAAATACGTTCCCGGAGACACCGTGGTTGCCCAGGTATACCGAAACGTACTGCTCGTCCCTACCTGAGCCAGCGCCGTCGAGGCCAGGACCTCTGTCTCAACGCCTGATACTATATGGTAAACCCGAACAAAGGCTGTCGTTATATTCGTCTTAGGGGTCCCATCTAACTCTTGGGCGACGACCTGAAGTTCCACCTGGGACACATTCTGTAATTTTACCACTATTTGCCTCCGTAGGCGGTGTCATACCCAGGAACATTATTGCATATATCTAACCCGCCCTCTAGTTATTCAACTTGAGCAGCGGACGCACCACCACCCAGACGTGCTAGTTGTCCCACACGTCCTTCGGAGGGTTGACCTTCAAAAAGTCGCCGTGCCTTTCCACGAAATTGCAAAACTGAGCAGGAGGGACTATCACCGGATCCAGGTTCTCCCCTCCGGGAACCCCTGCCCGTTTCATCACTGTCAACACCCACTCAAAGCACATATACCTAGAGGCCCAATGAATAGGCTTAAGCCTCTTGATACGTAGAATCTTGAAAAGCAGCAGCTTGATGATCGAAGTAAATAGTCCGAGCCAGTCGTACCCTCCGCCAAGGTCCCCTCCTGATAGACGTATGCCTTCCCACAGATCTCCCTTGTACTCCCAGCATTCGATCCGCTGGTAACGCTTCATTGCCCGATCCACCGGAAGAATAACCGGGCCATCCTCTAGAATGTCCAGCGCCATCCACTCCTCAAAACCCTTGTCCTGGTACACCACAAAAACATGATTGAACCAAGTATCAGTGACAGCGCGAATCAATGGCGCATACCAAGAGTTGGACCTTGCCAGAACTATCAAGACTCTATTACTCATAGATCTGGATCCTCGTAGATCTCAACAAAATAACGAGGCTTCGCGATTGTTGCGTTCTCTGCCACATTCGACTTCTTTTTGTATGGAGCGTTGTCTGCAATTCGAATCACCATCTTCGTAAGCTTCAGACCGCCAGCAGCGTCAAGCCCTTTTGTTGACCAAAACGTTGGCGGTATCGGAAACGAAATATCATACTGAGTGTAGTCACCAACTGCACCTGACTCGTTTTTCACAGGCGTCTTCGTGTGCGCTCGTGAAATCCAATCTTTCATAGTCGCGTACGTGACTGTCTTTAGCTTCATTTCCGTTGTGTAGCCGTCTTGCGGAATATACCCGTAAAACTCCACCAAAAGCTCAGAACCCGAAGGCATATCAACATCTTCTGCAAGATCAAGTTGCATGCCAGTAATCTTGACGACTTTGTCCTTGTAATCAGATGGCGCATTTTCATCGGATGGGTCTAGAACCCACGAACTGTCAGCCGTACCGTTAATCCAAGAACCCTCATCTGCAAAATCATGCACGCCAATCGAGTCTTGAATGCACTCAACTGACAACCCGTTTTTCTGTGTTCCAAAACTCAAGCTCATGTCGTCCACGCTCTCCATTGAAATTGCATCGTTGTGATGGCGTCTCCCTTGCGAGAGCCATTAGCTTCAACTAAAAAATTAAACCCATTAAGAGTTGTCTTTACAAGCTCCATATTTGCAAGTCCGGTTAGCTCTGCATTAAAAATCTCTATAGTCGGCTCAGACGCAAAAGCACTCCTAAACTTAACGCGAGATCGGTGTTTCGATCCGCGCTTATTCCCCGCCTTGTGCTCAAAATACTCCTCACCCTCCTGTAGCTTGAACTTGCTTGAGATCTGGCATGCAGAGACCAAGGCTTCAAGCTCAGCCTCCTGTGCCCCTGTCAGTTCCTCGCCGTACCATATTTTTATCCAGTTTTCCCCTGGATGATAAGAGATGTCTATCCATGACAATCCAGCCATCACGCTGGACCGATCATGTAAGAACTTCAGATAACCTTGATCCGGCTTACCAGGAAGCCCCATGATTTGTTTCATACTCATTCGTGCCTCCTAGTAAACCGTCGACATGGTTAGAGTCGCGCTATAAACCTGGCCAGTCAAACTCGTGTGTTCACACATCCACTCAATGTAATCGTCAACCTCCAACAAAACCTCGATACCAAACAAAGAAACGGCCATGTCCTCGCCCTGGTAGTTGCCTGTCCTCACCCTCGAACCAGGAACCTCTGTTGTTCCGTTTTTTCTCAACCAGCACTCAAAAATCCAAGTTGAACCGCCCGTTGTGTCGATATTTATTGTTCCACCAATTTGGTAGTTCTTTTTGTATCGAGCATAAATCCTGGATGTATTTGTAGGCGTGTCCCATTCTGAAACATCCGGGTTCCCAGCTTCGTCTATTGTGTCCCACGGCAACCCAGTGGGCGATGAAAAGTTTGTAGCTGCCCACGTAGCTGCCCGTCGAACTTGCAAATAATCGGGCAAAGCCGAAATACGCATCCAAATCTTAGCCAACGAAGCATTTGAAACAGCAAGCGTCGTTTGCTGCATTTGTTGAGTCAGTAGAACGCTTTCAAGCCCATCCAAGTACTTGCCCTCAACGCCATCACAAACAACAGTAACTGAACCTCCGTCACTCAGCTTGCCGACGTAAAACATCCCCTTAAGTGACCCATCATTATACGGAAGACCAGCAGGGTCTGGCAGCGTTATAGTAATGTCTTGACTGGTTTCCACTCCAACGAGCCCGTCGTTCTGAAAACCAATCAGCTTCCCATCGTCGGTCCCGTCTGTGTAAGGGCTAATCAGAGCAGTTGTCGTAGACAGCTGGACCATCAATCCGCCAACAACATTCCCAACATCTGTTGGCGGCATAATGCTGATCCATTGCGCAATGTACCACATGACAACATGGCCAGACGTAACTGCCAGAGAACCAGCAGTTAAAGTACCAGCATCGGTTACAGTGTACGTGTCACCTGTTACTCCCGTTATTCCATTCAAATAGGAAACAGTCCCGTTACCTACGTGCGAAGTTACGGCTGGTTTAGTGTTGACAGGAATAAACTTGTAGAACTCTTTCATGTCGTCCCAACTAGGGGACCAATCTGCAATTATTACCGTTCCATACGCAACAGCGTACAAAGACTCATTGACCCATTCGTTATTTACCTCGTCATACACGATCGGATGACGCCGTGCTGGATCTGTCAGAACTACATCGAAACCCTTAATAGCACCTGCGTCCTGTTCATCGGCCAAGACCCCGCTCAATCCAGCAACGCTTATCTCGTCTCCGCTGCCGTTTTCATGGGACGCCTTATGCGCCTGCGGAGCATTTGATGCTGTCACGTCAGCACCAGTTGCGATGCCGTTCAGCTTAGTTTTATCAGCGCTAGACATCAAGCCATTGACGCCAGTCGTAACAGCGTCAATTTCATCGGATCCACCACCCTTGTGCGTTGCAGCATGGTCACCAGTCACAAGTGCTGTCTCAGTCCCAGCGTCATTCTTGAAATACCACTTACTGTCCTCTTTGGGATAAAGCTTGTTGTAACCAGTCGGCGGAGTGGTCTGCGTATTCTCTTCTTTTACAGTTATTCTGCCCATCGTAGACCCTCCTAATAAAGGCTCCTCAGCGTCATTCTTGCATGATCAATGCTACCAGCCAATTGCGAATTCCAAAACATAAGTTCTATATATGTATTAGAACCAAGAAATGCCACATACGACGAATGAGACGTATACATGTTCTCATCCTCCCAGTTCACAATCTGGACCCTGCTTTCTGTAAGCTCGGTCGTCCCATTCACCCTTAAATAAGAGTCAACCGTATATGCAAGACCAACAATTGTTGAATTCACCTGTGCAAACGTACTTATCTCGTACCATCCACTGTGCAGGATGTTTATCCTGTTCGTGTTGGTACTGTCTATCTCCATGATCTCAGTAGATCCAGCCTCCGCAGTAGTGTCCCACGGGATCCCAGCCGCCGTTTGAAAATTTGTATGCGCCCACGTAGCAGCTCTGATCGCCTGAAACACGTTCTCCAGCTTAGTGGTCCTGCTCCAGCCAAGTTCTGGAGATGCAATTAGAGACACCGATTCATAGTCTCGCAACAAATGCACAGCGTCCAAGCCATCCCTGAATACATAAGGAGAGGCTGGGCGTACAATTATTTTGCCCTCTGTCGAAGACGCATATCCCAATCGCTGAACAACAATAGGTCCACGGTAACGGTCAGAGTCTTCTAAATCACCAGAGTAAGGCAACGAGATTGTGATGTCTTCTGTGGCCTCTGAACCAGTTAAGCTGGTCCCATCAAAAGACATAAACTTCCCATCGTCCGTGCCATCTGTGTAGGGGCTTACCAGTGCTATGGTTGTGGAGAGTCTCAGCCTAGCCCCTGACTCAACATAGCCTTCAACCCCACTAGTCGCCATTATCCAAAAAATGCCCATGTACACAACAACAGCACCTGGTGTCACACTGTTGAATCCGATCGTTCCTGAATCAGTCACTACATAAGCTTGGTTTTGCACAGGAGACATTGCATTAATCTGCGCCACCGTCGCATTGCCTACAAAGTTATCCGAAATAAGCCTAGAATTTACAACTATCATATCCCCAGCAGAATCAAGCTGTGCCCATGTGGGGGTCCAGCTTTCTCCTCGAACGCGGTCATATACAAGCTCAGATGGCCCACTGCTCCCTCCAGCAGGCGGTGCCCACGTCCCATCCGCTCGCAAAAAATTCGACGTTCCACCCCCTAATTTGGGAAGCAAACCGTGCTTAGAAGTAGAGGCATTCAGATCAGTGTTATCATCTGGGGCTCCAAGATCGTCCAGTTTGATATTAGCCTCAGCTACATCCAGCGTAACGTGGTCTCCCCCATCTACATAGCTAAGCTGCGAACCGACACGCAGTACGCCATCATTAGATGCTGCACCCAAGTAACCAGCAGTTGCACCCGAGTCGACTCCAACCTTGTCATTCTCACCTCCACCGCCAGGAGGGGCCGCCCATGTCCCATCAGCTCGCAAAAAGTTGCTCGTTCCGCCTCCGAGTTTTTTCAACAAACCATGCTTCGAAGTAGAGGCGTCCAAGTCGGTGTTGTCGTCCGGTGCTGCTAAGTCATCGAGCTTGATTGCATCGCTAGATCCGGACACATGACTAGCAGCGTGGGCCTTCGGAGCATTAGACGCTGTGACATCAGCATTGGCTGCGACAGTGTCCAATTTCGTTTTGTCAGAACAACACAACAGGCCAGGCACAGACGCCGATGACTCAGGCAACGCGTCATCTCCACCAACAAGGTGCGTTTCAACGTGAGCGAGAGGAGCAGATGCTTCCGCTATGCCTGACTCATTCCCATCCGAGTCTTTTTTGTACACTGCGCCATCTGTCTTGACATAAATAGCCGTCGCTCCAGATGCAGGAGAGTCTTGCGTGTCTTGATGCTCAAAAACTAATCGTCCCATCAGCTCACCTTTTTTCTATAACAACCCTTGAGCCATCAGCTAACAGATTGATGGTACTTGTCCCACCACTCCTAATCGCTTGCACCTTGATAATATCATCCTCAGTAAAATCCTTAATGAGTGAAACAGAAGCCGTCCCTCCCCCTTCAGGGTCTATGCGATTATAGATAATTGCCCTAGTCCCATCTATTTCAGAAAAACCGCTTCCACTGTCGACAAGAACTCTAATCGTTGTCTCGCTTCGATCATTTCCTGACGTAATGTAAGATGAAACTTGAACATCAATCCTATACGTGCCCGTTGCATCGATAGTCACTTCTGCCGGACTAGTCACCGTAGAGTGAGTAAATCCATTTGTTTTTTTATTCTCCGTATCAAGAGGCACATCAATCCACGTAGCTGCAATGGCCGTCCCTCCAGCGCTGTCATAACCACTAAACACAGTAAACGATGGTGTTGCAGTAGGCGGTGCCCACGTCCCATCCGCTCGCAAAAAATTACTTATTCCGCCGCCTAGCTTGAGCAAGAGCCCATGCGCAGATGTTGTGGCATTCAAATCCGTGTTGTCGTCAGGACTCGCCAAATCATCTAATTTAATTGCGTCTCCACCGGCAGCCTGATGGGAACTGGCATGCGAACTCGGTGTTCTGCTAGCAGACGAAGTGTCCAAAGTTGCATCCGAAACAAGTGCATTCAATTGCGCCAGGGTTGCCGACGTATGCTTCGAACCACCCAGCGCGTGCGCGACAGGAGGTTGATCATCTGCAAGCGTTCCCGATAACCCAGCTACACTTATTTCATCAGAATTGCCATTCTCATGGGAACTTGAGTGCGCATTCGGCGTCCTACTGGCAGACGAAGTGTCCAAGGTTGCGTCGGAAACTAGAGCGTTCAACTGCGCTAGAGTAGACTCCGTGTGGTACATCCCACCAAGTGCGTGTTCTGCAAGCCCTCCACCTTCTTCATACCCTCCCAGTACAACTGCTTCACCGTTTACCAAATATTCTCCGGCAACGGTAAACTCATCATAGGTAATATGCTGATGCTCTTCCTTAACAATGAATGTCTCCCCAACGGGAACATTGTCCTTCACTTGATCGTCGTCATCACCGCCTGCCGAGAGCAGGTCGTCCAAAGTCTTTACACCTGCAACTTGTCCGTCTTGAAACGTCATGTTGTCTGACGCATCTCTTGAAACCAGAACCGTCTCATCGTTTGACGTGTCATTTTGAATGACTACGCCGCGAACATCAATCGCGTCCTCTTCTGGACGTATCATTGTCTGGTAAATGTCAGTCTGCGTGCCACCAGTCGACGGATTCTCGATCTTCAGTACTCTGACCCTGTCTAACGCCATACGAAGACCTCTCAAAGAAGAAAAAGCCTGGGGGCCGATGACCCCCAGACAAGAACAACACTAGAACTACGCGAATTGCTTGTGGAGTACCCTTGGCATCACAAACAGCGTATCGGCGTCAACAGCAAACCCTATAACAACAACCCATTTCTGGCCAGTTGGAATAGTAGTTGTCATTCCGCCAGTATCATCGAGGTAATACCTCGCTCCAGCAGTCGCACCCGTAAGCACATTAGCTGGTCCTAGAGTAATAACTTCGACTGGATTGCCGGAACTGATGGTCGCTTTGGCAACACCAATTGTCTCGTACTTGCTGTCGTCGCCAGCATCTGCTTTGGCCACTTGGTTGTTGGTTGCATCCAGATAAACTGGATCACCAATCGTGACGTTCTCGCCTGCTGTGAAAGCGTTCTCTACACGAGTCGCCTCGTCGGAACCAGCATGACTATGCAGCGTGGTAACACCGCCACCTGTCAAGGTGTCGAGGTTAGGGGCAGTAACGTTCGCACTGACAGCAGTGCCACCAACTTTGAACAACGAAGGAACACCGACAACTTTAAGGCCGTCGCCATCAACGTCCAAGGTGTCTGGCGTATCGTCAATTTTGATTTGGAGCCCACCAGCCGCTTTCTCTACGCCGCCTGTCGACACGACAGTGACTTCGAGATCACCTGATCCGTCAAATCCAAGAGCAGGAGTGGTTGCCGCGAGGTCAATCGCAACACCATTGGCTGTCTTCTCGATACCAGCTGTGGTATCAACGTCTACTTGCAGATCACCACTGCCATCGAATGACAGAGCTGGAGTAGATGCTGCGAGGTCAATCCCGATACCAGAAGATGTGACTTCGATACCTGCGGCGGTATTCTCTACGACTTCAAGTTCACCAGAACTAAAACCAAGACCTCTGTTGGATGCGAGATCTATAGTCAAGATACCGGTATTTACGGCAAGACCAAAATCACTGTCTACTGTGATTTTACCCTTAATCCCACCACCAGATGCAGCAGTCGCATCAGGGATAGAAACGCTACCAGACAGAGCATTCCACTCGTCGGCATCGTCATCCCAACCGTACAACCTGTCGTTATTCTCTACATAGTGAACCTCACCAGCGATGAGGTTTGCTTGTGTCCTGCGAATACCGAAGTTTGTAGCGCCAGGAGCAGACCCAGGAAGATTCGACGAAGTCTTCTTCGTGTAGTCGGTCTCATCCGTGAAATCAACAAGCTGAATGCTGGCAGGCGTTGCCCACGTACCATAAACCTCAGAATCACCAGCGCTTGTAGTCGACTCCATAATAACAACAACACCAGCGGAGTTGATTGCGTCCAGATCAGTGTCGAAATTCGACACCCATGCAGACCCGTCAGCTTCGATTGCTGCTGCAAGATTTGCCATCGTGTCGGCTGGAGTTGCACCAATTGTGTACTGAGCATCGCCACCAGAAGTCGCGCCGTACGTTCTGGTTACTGTCCCGTTCGTGATTGTGATTGTATCGCCAGCTACCGGATTAGCCGACATGTACAATGCCGAAGCTCCCAATACACCTTGTGCATTGTTTAGCTGACGGGAATAAAGAAGAAACTCTTTCCAAGTTCTACCCAATGTGATCGCATCTTCCATTTGAGAAAGATTGACCGCGTGATGACTGACAGTACCATCAGCTAGATTGGTAATCTGCTGCGAGTTCATGTCAAGAGCTGAAGTCGTGATAGACAGCCCGCTTAGCTCAGCGCCAGACTGTCCAAAAGAGAGCGCATCACCAGAAGCTGTAGCAGCAGCCAGCTCAGTGACTTTGTTGGTGTTCATGTCGATGCCGCCAGACATCTCCAGTCCACCTAGTTGAATGTCGTCCGCTGGATCCGCTTCACGCGGGTATCCGTTAGCACCACCATAAAGGAACTTCCTAGTAGCCATAGCCTAACCTCCTGACGCTTCTAGCGCCGAACTAAGCCTCCGCTGTAGC
The DNA here is from genome assembly GCA_964428725.1 of uncultured Dehalococcoidales bacterium. Lineage (GTDB taxonomy): Bacteria > Chloroflexota > Dehalococcoidia > E44-bin15 > E44-bin15 > CAYRYW01. Next base: position 72,724 of record CAYRYW010000002.1, on the reverse strand, counting down.
AGTCGGAGGCTTCTGTTCGCCTTCTTTGCTCTCGACTTCGGCTGGAGCAGAATCGCCCACCGGTAGCTTGAGCTTCCGTTTCTTTCTCACTCTCTTCTTTTTCTCCTCAGATTTCTCAACATCAATATCCTTCTGCAACGCTCTCTGAGAATGGATCCTCTCAAGGACCTCATGGCTAAGAGGAACTAGCACTCCTGTTGCGTCGTCATACCCCCACTCCGCTAGGCTAATCTCGTACTCTTCCTCGAACATCTTACGAATCTGAAGAATCTCATCGGCTAAGGCTTTTGCGCGAAGCTCGAACCCCTTCGCCTGAGACTGTCTCTCGATCTTAAGCTGCTCAATCTGGTCATTAAAGGCACGCCTTTTCAGCTCCGCCATGAGCTTCGTCTCGCTAACGCTCTTCTCTAAATACATCAACTTGAAGACTCTCAGATCCTCAACTTTTCCCGCCTTTACCATTTCCTCTTTGTTCTTACCCTTGCTCATCGTTCCATCTCCTTCATCAGTCATCTCTTTCAACTTTCATTAATCATACACTATATCCAATCATATTCACATTTCCTCCTAGCATCAAAATGCTCTCGCTTACTGCCACACCGAGATGTTGGCCCCAGAACACTCCGGTCGGAGACGAAATCGGAACCTCTTCTAAAAGGCCCCCGCTTGTTCCAACCATGTAATTAACGCCAGGCGTAAGACCTGTGAATACATCACACACACCAAGTATTTTTGCCACGCCGACCGTAGGGGTAGATTTAGAGATTAACACCCCTAAAGACGGCATCTTCGTGAAATCAGTAGGATCCGCTGTCTGGACCCTCCACTTCCCATTAATCGGAGCCTCCCGTATCGACACCGGAGACCCAACAACGTCCGTCGTTAGACAAGCCACGTCCACGTACCCGGTAAGACTCGGCTCACCAGCCTGTATGCGTACCACCCACGTATTTGGCCGCTCTGTCTTGTCGTATATCGTGCCGTCTGAATGCTGATACGCCGACCCCATCGCACAGTTGTAGATTAACTGCTCCCCTGAAGTTCCAAGAGGAGGGACTGGTACTAGGTTGGGATCTCCGTTGTATCCGAGAGTTCCGCCGCCCTGGGCAGCAGACATCGACGTGTTCTGGTTGTACATAACCGAACGTCTTTGAATCTCAAACGCATTTCCCTCAATCGTCGCCAAGGATCACTCTTCCTCTTCAAGCGTAACGTAACTTACGTCGGTCGATGAAAGCGCAGCAGACGTGTCCTGTATCAAGATCCTTGTCGGATACGTGTCCAGCGCATCAATGGTCCATGTGTCCTGTATGTATTGTGTAGTATCTCCGATTGTTCCCTTTGTGATTACTGTCGCATCAGACGTCCACGAGAAGACAATCTTCGATGTCCACTCTGTAATCCTTACATTTATCTCCCCATTGTCGACGCTTCCAGGTATCGCAATCGTCCGAGACACGAACCCGCCAACTTCATAGTTCACACCGCTCGCAATCGTCGTCTGAGTCATCCCTGATAGGTTCGTAGCCGACAGTGTATTCCAGGCAAAAGAACCCACCGGGTTGTCATCGTCGGCCTCATACGTGGCCGTCCATGTGTCGCCGGATCCGGAGAACATACCAAACGCGTTGTCATCGGCAACAGCCTTGGAAAGCAAGGGCGCCGAAATCAGATCCTGAGAGGACTCAATGAGGATTTGGTAAGACTGGACAGGTGTCCCATCGTTGCCGCCCGTCCTCATCCTAGTCGCTCCCACTATCGAGACATCTATCACGGGCAGAACGTTGGCGATCTTTATGACTGTACTGCTCGTATCCTGCGCCCCATTCGCGATCCTGGTAGCCAGAATACTGAGATTATCCACGGTAACATTGTACGATCCGCTCGCCCGGCTTACCGACTTAGGACTCTCGTACACTGTGTCGTTCACTATCGCGAGCTGCCCAGGAGTCGAATACGTAACCTCGTCCACAGAAGCGCTCCATCCGGAGATGGTATTCACCACAGTAGCCGACTCGCTGTTCTTCAGTGCACTCTGCCCAGCCGGATACGTCTTCAGCCCAAACGACACGCTCGGAACAGTGTCATTGCAGTCCACGGTGTTCGTAATATTGAACCACTCGCTCCACGAGCCAGAGGGTGTACTCACGCGCACGCGACCGCCCAAGGACTGCGTACTGGTCCCTGTTGCATCTATCGTCGCGTCCACGGTCGCTGAGACCCCCTGTGTGACCGCCTGCGTCCCAGACCTAAGCGCTCCACTGTCCTCGAACTCAACCCTGTCAAAATCGATGTCAGTGGCCACAGAGACGGAGAACGTATCCCCGTCCTTCACCTGTGTCTGAACAACGCCCGTCGGACCAGTCGGATACACGCCCACGAATTCAGCAGATGAAATAACAGGACGAGGGTCCGCTTCCACTATGCACGAATCTGTCACCCCGTCCTCATGGGTAGCCGTGACAACCGTCCCACTCAGAACGATGTCCGCGTATCCCCTGAACAGCACCCGATTATCTGTCTCGTACGCATCATAATCCCAGTTGCCTACGGACACTCCGTTCACAGAAACAGCTGGTCTTAGGTTGCTCACGCCGATCAAGGCAACAACGTAAACTCTCAAATTCGGATCATCGGCAACGCAGGACTCAAGGATGTTGTCATTGGAGCCGGTCACAAAGACCTTGCCCCCGACGTTCCCTCCTCCGTTTGGCTCAATGTCGTTTATATAAACGCCACCGCTTGCGCCTGTTCCGAACCGAGCAATCTTGGTCATGTTGCCTCTGAATCAAAGAGATCCATTATGCTGATTCTCTTCTCCTTAACAATTACACCCTTTTGACTGCCCACGATCCTTTTCAGCTCATCCATATGCTCTTCGCATATCCCGATCATGTGGCGCTCGCCGTCTCGCTCCCTGAACTCGACCATTGCGGTGGCCTCTCCCCCGCACCTAAAGCAGAAGCGTGCTCGCCCCTGCCTCCAAGGACCCTTGTACCGAGGAAACCCACGGCTAGACGCCGGTCCGCCGCAGTCCTCCCGGCACGATAACGACCCTGTTTTGTCGTACGATTCCCATAGCCTCTCGCACCAAGCGCACATTGCAACCAGTCCGTTTTTAACAGCTTTGTTTGCGCTATCAGCATCAATCATCGTCAGTCCTTCTTATCAGGCGTAAACTGAGTTCTTTTCTTCACTTCTAGCCTGAATCCCACGTACGTCGTCGAGTCTAACACATTACCGCTAGTTCCCGATCTAACAACATCCCACCACTCATCAAACACATAAATCACGTCACCTTCTTTGGGTAGACGCCCCTCCACGGTGGTCCCCTCGTAGGCACACTCCCAGTGGTTCCTGGATATGGATACGATGCCGTCGAACTCAGCAACGAAACCACCCTCCCGAACAGAAGGAGTCCGCCCGTCAGATTCGACGAACTCCATAGCGCACGGGAAGGTAATATCAGGCTCCGGTATCTCTGCCTCCGCGTCAGGGTAAAAGTTCCACGCGTCCTCGCTCCTAGATGGAGTCCCAGGAGGCGAAGACCCACCGTACAGGGGATCATTGGTCGGCTCCCCGTAAAGAGCGTCGACGTTCTGTCCCCTGTTCAGTGAGAAGTATTCGCAGGTCGGCCCTGATAGCTCGATCCGCTCCTCCTCAAGGCTACGCAAATACGTAGCGTCTTCGTCGTAGTAGACACGAGCCATGGTTAGACCCTTCTGAGAGACTTACTTTTCTGTCTCGTCTTTGGTAAGGAAATATTTCTTCAGAATGATGTCTGCCATGTCAACCCCGGAGATTTTCGACACAGCTATGTAAAAGATAATCGAAGCGTTCGAGGGAACCGCCCGGATATACTTACCAAGCATGGGGGAATGCCTGTGAATGTTTCGCATGAACTTCTGAAATGCCCTCTTAGGCGAGCGAGCAATAACATCCTGGGCCTCGGCACGATCTTCCGTACCAAACACCTTGTTCCAATCATCCCAGCCTATCTCGTCTATGACCTTGTTGACCTTTGTAAACAGCGCCTTGTCCAGTGTCCACTCGGGAATGCCAGACTTGAACAGCTTGATCGCCTTCTGGCTAATCTTGAAAGCCCCTGGCTTTGCCTTCTTCTCGTCGTCGGGCATGGCCAATGCAGGGTCGGCCTTCTGAGCCTCTCTTAAGTCGATGTCTTTACTTTGAAAAGGGGGTGTCTCTCCTCTTTCCTCTCCGCGCTCTGCCTCCATCATGGCAACGCTGCGGTCAAGATAGTCCAGTGCCTCGATGAATGTGCGGAGTTCATCGTCAGAGATGTCCTCTTTCCTGAGCTTCTTCTTTAGGACCTTGGCCATAGCGGCCCCTGCGCCTTTTGAACCGTCCCAGCAGCGAATGTCTTTACCTTTTTCGCGAGCAGTTCTTCCACAGGGACGCTTGGTAGACGCAAAGTTCGCTACCATGTCACCACTTTTGGCCTTCTTTGCCTTCGTGAACTTGAGCTTGGTCTTGCCAGAGGAAAAGGATCCACCGTCCGCTTTGTCGATCTCCTTTGGACCAGAAAGTTTCCCCTCTTTGTCGTGGAACGGGTTGCCCTTTTTGCGCTTCTTGGGTGCTCCAGAAACCTTGTACTTCTCGTCTAAGGCAACCATTACGGCCTCAGTCAAGTTGTCTACTGCTTCGTCGCTATCCTCGGTAACGTACTCGTCATACGCCATGAGTACGGCCTGGAAAACGTCCGGCTTGGTCCAGATCACATGTGGAGCAAAATGGACAGAGTTCTGCCCCGACTCCATGGTCAATCTGACTTCACCGGCTTCCAACATCCCTGTGTCCAACACGAAGTCATACAGCTCCTGCGCGTCGGAGAGGTCTTCAAATGTGAAGTAAATCTCTGCATCGCTCTCTTTGCCCTGCGCAGGCTTGATGTCCTTGCGGTCTTGCATGCGCATGAGGGGAACCAGGTTACCGGATATTGCTATGTCAGACTCGTCGATTTGATGAATCTGATCAACAACGGCGCTCTCGTCCAACTTCCTATACCCGAGCTTGGCCTTGTCGTCCTCGCTGAGGATCTCCAGGACGTCCTCGTGCATCTCTTTCAGCTTCTTGATGTCGTGGTACATTTCTTTCTCCCGCGAACTCAAGTTCGCAAATTATTCTGCGAAGAAGCCGACTGGCGCCTGAAGCAACCTGGCCTTCTCCTCGGTGTCTTGCTCTAGAGCCTCTCCATTCGCATAGAGAGCATCTCCATCCATCGTGAACTCCCCGGTCGCCGAAGGCTTCCCAGAGTATTTCATCCGGATAGTAGCCAAAGTCTTCATCGCTTGAGCCAGGGCATATTTCCTGAAAATGTACATCTCATGGTTCTCTAGGTACGTGAGATCCACATTCCGAGAGATGTAATTCACAAGTATCGTGGTCCCCGCATCTGGCTGCGGAGTCAGGACCAACACTCTTCTTGCTCGCTCGAAAACCCAATCCTGCTCAGCACCTGCAATCTGCTTGGCCATCTCCCTGTATTGAGTGTACTGAAGAAGTGCCGAGTATCCACCACCGCCGCCGCCGTAAATCCACTGATATGGGTTCACCTCTACATCCGCCCACTTGAAATAATCAGTCAGCGAATGACCAGACACCTCAAATGCAACATCAACCACTGAGTCAACATCGTCCGCAATCGTATCCACATCGTACTCGGTAGCCCCGGTCAGCGTAAACAGGGTCCCTTTGCCCTGGCCAACCCAGGACTGCCACCATACTTTAGCGTCGGTTATGGCGTCGTTGAGATGCTCCGCAGTCAGCTCGACCTTTACTGTCCCTAAGCCTAGCCGCCGCTGGATCCACTCTTTTATTTGAGCCTCGTTGAAACGCATTGGCTACTCCTTCGAAACTTCTCCTGCCAAGACCTTGTCAACAGCATCGCTGATAGCCTGAGCCACGCGGAGAACGTCCTTTTCGAGAATGCCATTCCGCTTCAACGTCTTGATAGCTATGTCGTTTATGTCAGACAGAACTTCGTTAGCCTCAGCGTCGCTGAACTCGCCAGCCGACGAAATGGAGCTTTTTATATCCGACGGAAGGTCTTCCGGATCGACAGAATCGCTGTCCCCATCCTTCTTACCCTTCTTGTCGTCTTTCTTGTCGTCTTCTTTATCGTCCTTGGACTCTTCGTCTTCTTCGTCTTCCTTGTCCTCTTCGTCCTCTTTGTCCTTCTTGGCTATACTGGAGGACATCTTCTTTGCTCCCCCGGTATCCGAGGCAGTAGGATCCCCCGCCTCACTCATTGCATCCAGCTTGGCCTGAACACGAGAATCGAGGGCATTCTCTACCTCTTCCTCCGCCTTCTCAGACGCGAACAGATAGAGAGAACTCCGGAAGAAGCTAGTTCCCCCGCTGCTCTCCGCCATGATGATACCGAAAGGAGTCACCGTCCGGACAGACCCCGACATGACTTCTTTGCCCATTCGAGTCCGGACAACAACCGAGTCACCTGTTGAAAGCTCTCCAACAGGGACAACGTTTTTCATTCTCATCTCGTGTTCCAGTGCCATACTGATTTTCCTTCCAATTGAAGCGATCTGAGATTACTTGCCCAGTACGTGAAAGAGCTTCTTGAGTTTTGCCTCAGGTATCCTTAAACCCAATTCCTTGTTTATCTGCAATGCCCTGTCGATAGACTCTCCTCCAACAGGGCTCTTTGGAACCTTCTGAGCCGCTTTGACATAATTTTTGATGAACTTAGAGGCTTTTGAAACTACAACATTAATGGCAGCTTCGGCCTTGCCGACATGTTCAAAAGATGGATCGCCTTCAACGGTCCAGGCGCTATGCCTGCCCCCTAAATCACTGTAGAGAACCTTGTTGCCGAATTCAAACGATGCAATCCTGCTCTCTTTGTTGGTCGCCGGGCTAAGCGCATAAAGAACAAGAACAGGATAATGGTTCTTGTATCCCCGCTCCTCTAGGGCTGCCCTTATCTGAATCGCATTAGGAGAGTCCACCGGAGCTGATGCTGAGTAACCAGCCATAGGCATGGGCGAAGCACCAAGCGGAGATAAGACAGCCCTGAAAACATCCTGTGGGTGAGTAACCACAAGATTCTGCCTGCCCGGATCATGTGTATGCTTGACCCTGGACATTGCCTCGGCTAATTCCTCGCTGGAACCATTGGACTCAGGAAGATCGGCATCGGAAACCCCAGCCATCTCTAGCATCTCATTCAGAATACTCATTTCAAAACCTCATCCATGTTGAGACAGGCTGACGGTTCGCCAACCATGAACTCTGTAAACGGGTAATATTCAGACACTTATCAAGAAGAAGACCCACGAACCCCTCTGCTTCAATGCTTGTGCTGGCCTTTTCCACAGAAAGGTTCATCGACCTTGTCATTCCTAGTTCTTCAGAGAGGATAACTTGCTCCTCCTTTTGGACTTCTTGGGCTTCGGCTTGACCTCTACGACATCGTCTTTCGTGCCAAGCTCACCGTCTTTACCAGGATCTATGGTCGCCTCCATATCGCCGATCTCGACTTTTATAGGCTCATCTTGCTTCTCATTGTCACCCTGCGGCACTTCGGGAGCAACAATTTTTTTCTCCGGCGCCTTGACTGGCGGTTTGGCAATCAGCACCTCGGTAATATACCCGGCCTCCACGATTGCGCTCATGTCAAGATCCGTCTCCGTAATCTTGCCCGGTTTGAACGCTACATCGACAAATATCTTGCGTGCAGGAGCATTTCCTTCGGCTGCCACATGCTTAACCCCGTGATGGGTACATGGCTTGGTCTGGAATCCTGCGAGCATATATTTTTTAGACATGAAAAATCTCCTTCAAAAAAAAGGGCCGAGCCGGTTTTCCCGACCCAGCCCTGGGGGTTCTGATCAAACTAGTGAGCTAAGCCTTAGAGACTAGTTGTCACCGAAGGCAGACCCGAAACGTTGATCACTCCGTAGTACTCAGGACGCAACATCTTAGTTGCGTAACGAGTGCGGACACCCTTACGGAATGTGAAGTCGTTCGGATCCATGAAGGTTGGTGTCAGTTGTAGTGGCACGTAAGGTGCGTACACGTAACCAGCGTCCAGGAAGCTGTTGCCTTTGAGACCGACGAGGATCTGTCCGTCCGCCATGTAAGGATCTTGGTAGACCGCATACTTGCGAAGCAGAGTTCCGATTCTGGTGATGCCGAAGTTGGCAGTCACAGGACCGTAACTTGGGCTCTGGATATTCTGCTCGATGGAGGCGAAGTCGCCGTGTGTCGAGAGTTGGTCCAGGAGTCCACCGACCGCAGTCGAAACAACCAGGAAGTTCGCGGGAGCGCGAGTGGTTGTTTTGTGAATGCGAGCGGACACTGCACTGATTTGAGTCAGCAGCTGGCGAATGCTCTCTACTTCACCAGGAACAGTCGAGCTGTAGGTGTAAGCAGCGGTGTGACCGGCGTTGTTCACGAGGTCTGTGATGATCTCGCGGTCTGTCTCCAGAAGAACCTCGTTGGAGAACGTAGAAACAAACTCTGTCTCTGCATCCAAGCCGTGAAGGGCTTTGAGGTCGTCCATGGCTTCTACGGACCAACGAGCTTTGAGCTTACGACTCTCGGCTTGAACGGTCGATAGAGTGATGTCCAGACCAATCGAAGGAATCTCGGCACCAGAAGTCTGGCCTACGAGTTCCCAGTTCACGAAATACTGGAGGTAGATGACGGTGTTGTCGACGAACAATGCGCCAGCAGCTGTACCACCGGAACCGACAGGATCAATCGCCCATGCGCCTGTGGCGATGGTGAATGTTCCAACGGTGTTGCCAGTGGCAGTATTGTCGATCAGATTGCCAGAAGCATCCATTGTGGCGATGGCTTCGGTTGGAGCCGATGCAGCATCAGGATCGACAAAGCGGTAGTACGCTTTGACGTAGAAAGTGCGCTGTCCGACTGTTCCGTTGTCACGGATGGGAGACCATGCTGCTCCACGGCAGTTGGTTCCAGCCTGGGTCAGGGCGTCTGTGGACGTTCCTGTGTCTGTGCAAACTACGTCGTAGTCTACGAACTCAGAGCTGTAATACTTCGCGAAGTTCTGATTGAGATTGTCGCCTGCTGCCAATTCACCGTCGTAACCCATGGCTGTCGGAAGATCAGCAATAGGTGTCTGAGGAATCTTGGTTCCTTTGCGATCTTCGTACTTTTTCTCGTAGTAGAAGATGCCGGAAACAGGAGAGGTCATGGGCTGAACCGATACCAACTGGTTGGCAATCAGATTCGGGAAAACCCTGCGCAGGATCGGGAACACGTATTTCGTGAACGCGCCTGCGTTTGTGGATAGAGTATCCTCATTGAAGCTCTTCAAATGTTGAAGCTCATTCTCCAAAAGGACAGCGGTGTTTTTCTTCAGATGGGTGTCCTCGATGCCGCCAAGCATCTTTCCCCATTTTTGGACGCATGCACCAGTATAAGACTCGTCAAAAACAGTCTTGGCTCCGGCTTGCTCGAATAGTTCTCTAGCTTCCATCAATTTCTCCGTTGGTTAGGCCGCTCTAGTTACTCCAGACCGGCTAGGCGTTGCATCTCGCTCATGTTGTTACCGAACTCGTCGACCTGTGGACGACCAGATGCGGAAGGCTTAGCTTGATGCGACTCGTTCAATTCCCTCTCGGACATGGCCTGGCCACGGGACAACCTTGCCCGCATAGCCTCCAGATCTCCTCCTGGGATCCCTTGAACTCCCCTCTCTTCAACCAACGTATCAATTGCGCTCTTGGAAGTTACACCCTCCATTACGCTCATCAACTGTCTACCATTAGACAATCCAGCAACCTTTTGGACCTTGTAGGCTTCCAACCTGGAACGCTTCTCCGCATTATCCGCCTCGGCTAATGCTTCGTCGCGCTCTTCCGTCATAGCCTCAAGTTTGCCATCGAACTCTTCCAAGGCGTTTCGCGCCGCCTGTAATTGATCGCTGGCCTCCGTACCCACTTCTACAGCTTTCAACAATTTATCATTCAACGTATCAGTCTTCTCCGACAGGAGAGAAATTTGACCTTTTAACTTGGCGTTCTCCTCGCGAAGCTCCGCCTCTGCATCAGACACATACCCCTCACTCAGGTCAGGGGCTTCCTCGATCATGATGCCAATCTTGCGTTCTGCGTCATCCACGCTGGTGAATTCTACACCCTCGATGATATTCCTAAACGCATCACGCATCGGGTGCTCGCCGATGTTCCTCTCGATAACCAGCTCGCACTGCGCTCTCAGCGCCGCTTTCTCGGCATCCTTGGCTTGCTGCCTTGCCTCGGATACCTCTAGCTCGGAAGCTCGGAGAGAATCGCGTACAGCGTCCTCGTCTGGAACCGAGTTGTACGCAGACACCATCTCAGAGATAGCAGCCAGGACGCCTTTCGCCCCGCCTACCTCTGGATCGGACTGGAACTCTTCACGGATGGACTCAGTGAGATCCGCACGCACACCAGTGATTGCATCCGCTAAACGCTGCTCGAATCCCTCCGCCATTTCCCTGCGGAGTTCTTCCTTGGCAGTAGCGTCGATCTCTGCCTGGGCCTTCACCCTGGCGTCCTCTTGGATCTTCCCTGCAATCTCAGGGAACTCAGCCAAGAACAGATCTGCTGCATCCTCTTTCTCGTTAACATCCTCGATGAAGATCTCAGGAAGCGCTGTCTTGACCGCAGGATCAGCTACGAAATCCCATGTCTTCAGAACGAAGTCATCTTGGACAACATCGCCTTCCACCTTGGGATCGTCAGATGGGCGAGTGCTCCCGAATCCACGAGAGGAAACGCCTATCTGAACATTGGCAGCGATGAGGGCCTTGAGATTCTTACCCTCTGCGGTATCCAGAATCTCTGCCTCTCCGATAATCAGACCGTCATCGTTGACTGTCAGATCGGTAATCACATGAGAAACCCGCTTTAGCGAAGTCTTACCGTCGGATGGATGGTCAAGCTCACCTAGTACCCGACGAGAAGAGATGTCCTCCGAAAGTCTGCCGATCTCTCTGTTCATCAGCTCTTTACGATAGATGCGACCATTTTGAGTTGGGATACCTACGCGTCCGAACTCACCACGAGCAACAAATTTCCCGTTCTTAGACTCCGTGAGAGTCATCTGAACCGGGCTAGCTTCGATTAGCACCTGGGGCATTCCATCACCTGTTTCTTCACCACGCCTTCTGACGTGCGAGTATTCTTCTAAGAGGGTTTCGCTTGAGCCTCCGCTTGGCTTCTGGGGAGACTTTCCTATCAGTTTTCTTCCCATCCGGACGAGCGCTTTTCTTGAGTGACTCAAAACCTACTGCCTCCTTGCGACCAGACGAATACTTCGTCCTTCTCTCTTTGCCGCCTTTGCGACGGCCTACTCGTTTCCCAGTTCACTACCTTCGTTCTGCTCGATTTGACCGAGAGACTTAGCGATAAGCTGGAGAGGAGCTTTAAGCTCTGCAATAAAGTCGTCTTCGCCCATGGTGTTCTCGTCAAGGCGACCTTCGTCCATAGCCTCAACGACGCCTTCATAGACGCCTTCCATGACGGATGTGACATTCTCGTCCAGGAATTCCTCGTGGAGCATCTCCATGATGGAACCGATGCGATCAATGATCTCACCGCGAATAGTCACTACGCTCTCGACTTGAATATCGTCGTTCTCCAGCAACCCAGCGAGTTCCGCTGCGAATGGGGATAGCTCTACATCCTCACGACGTGCTGCCCAGCGAGCAGATTTCTTCTGGGACTTCTGTCCGCCGCCGCTCTTGGACCAGCGAGCTTTTTTGCGACCCTCTTTGGCGAGCTTGCCAGCACCGCCCGCAGCTTTCGCCGCTTTTACACAACGACGGCCACCGGGATCTTTTGGATCCTTGCGAGTGCCTTGAGGACACTGGAAGGATGCTTTTTTAGCCATGGAGCCAGCCTTGGACCTACGGGTCTTTTTGGCTACGGCCTCTGCAACCAGAACGTCAACGATTTCTTCTGCGCGTTCAGCGAGAACTTCGTCACCTTCTGGGAGATTCTTCTCTTTGAGCGCCTCTAAGACGTCCGCTATGTCATCTGTGTCCATCTCGGAAATCGGAAGCTCGGAGATAGCATTGAGCATCTCCATATTAACGTTATCAGAGTCAAGAGCGTCGTCCTCGTCAAGCATGTCGATCTCTAGATCCTCGACATCCTCTTCCTTGGCGCCTTCCTCTTTCTCCTCGTCTTTTTCTTCCTTCTCTTCCTCTTCTTCGTCGTCAGCCTTGGGGCAATCGTCGCCTTCACATGCAGGCTTCTTGGCCTCTTCTACGGATTCTTCAGCATCGTCGTCTTCTGCAACGGCTTCTTCCGTGGATTCCTCACCCAGCAAGCTGGAGTTAACCTCTTCGCCCTCTGCGATTAGACCGAGTGACCTAAGATCTTCATCTAGACTTTTGACTTTGCGCGTGATCATTGCTAGCTCCTCACTTCGTTTGCGCTGCGCTTTTTGAGGTAAGCGGCAACGACTGCCATTTGTTTTGCTCGCCCAGCAAGTTTGTCATGTGCCACGGACATGCGCTCCATATCTTCAGAACGCATCAACTTTTCTGCCTTGCCGAGCAAGCCCGTGAGGACTTGCGCTTCAACTTTCAACGATTCACAGGTGGCACCAAAGAACTCATCTTCCTTTTGATCAAACATGATCGCGTCGCATTCGTCAACTATTCCTTGAATAACGGACGATATGACACCCATGGATTCCCTGATTTCTTCCTCAAACGCATGGAGCTTTCCAGGGGAAATGCTCGCGTATTTTGTACTCGGGACCGCCCCCTCGATAGCCCTAATACTACCGTGCATGGCAGTGCGGACCTTCTCCTGGTTGGCCTCGTACATTTTGAACCAATCAGAGTCCTCAGTAGACTCGTCTATTTTGGACAAAACGCCAGTGAGCCAATAGTCCCCGCCCGGCTCCATCACAGATGCCAGCTCGCGAACTTGAGTTCGTGAAACGTCCTCGCCCATTGCCATCTTCTTCGCAATGTCCCTAAGCTCACCTGCTACAAAAGCATCCATGTTACCGCTCTCTATCACGGGTATATCTTTACATATGGACTCTTTTGTGATCTTGGCAATGTCCCCGTCCATCTCGTAACCAACGATCAGGACAGGACTGTTATCCATAACCACTACCGCCGAGTCTTCCTGGACTACCATGACCTGAGCTTTCTTGCCCTCGAATCGCTCCGCTACAGCCACGTCCACGGCATGACTCCGGTGCGCTAGGCTGCCACGGTAATACTTGTCCAGCTTGGATCCTTGGATAAATGGCATTTGCTAACTCCTCTTTCCGGACCCGTTGATCCGTGACATTTTATTGATCCGAGTGACAGAACGCTCAATCGCGTTAGCCTTCTTGCTCAAGGAGCGAAGAAGCCTCCTGTCCTCGTTCTCCGCTATAGGTGCCTTCTTAGGGGAAACGCTTTCTTCTTTCCCTCCCCCGTCTTTGTCGTCGAGTGCGCCCTCAAGCTCGGGGAATAACTTCATGACCTTCGCTTGCGCTTCGGCTTCCCGGACAACATCCCCGGACTCCTCATCGCGTTTCGCCTGGATCATAGCCTGGGCATCGTCTCTCGTGAAGTTGAACACGCGTTGGAGAATCCAAGGCTTGCTCATGTAATCAGACAGCGAAGACGCCAGCCCAGCTTGGGCATTCATAACCTCAATCTGCTGCATCTCGAAGATCGCAGACGGAACCGTCATCTTGATTTGCCAAGGCACAGAATCGGGATCGATGTTCAACGCCGCGAGATGTATACGGGCAACCTTCTCAAGCCCCTGCACGTACTCACGCTGGAGCCTCATACAGGCACGGGCAAATCTCACGTCATCCTGGGACGCCATCATGTTCGTAGAGTCACCAGGATCCCCAAGACCCATGAAGCGCCTCGGAACCGTCGTCGATGTAACCAGCTTGCCTTGGAAGTATTCCACGTCGTCCATCATCTGAACATCTGGCCCAGAGATGACTTCGATCCTTGTGGAATCTTTCCCTCCACGGGTAGGAATCCAAAAATCTTCGGATGGCGAGTTGCAAACTACAACCCCAGAAGAAAGGCCAAAGTTGTGACACGAGTCAACAGTCAGCGTATACGTGTCCTCTCTCTCGGAAAGACGCTCAACAGACACAACTTTGTGATTGTAGGAACACGCAGATTCCTTGAACTCGCTGAAGTTAGAATAGCCATGCGCCCTATACGCCTTTAAAAGCAAATGACGATGGGCTTTCTTTATCACGCGGCAACTTCCCTCATTGAGAAGACCTAGAGCAACAGAATCGCTAGACACGAAGTCTGCCACATCGTCTGCGCTCGACCCAGGGTTGCTCCTGACGAATTCCTCTAGCGCCGAAATGAAGACATCCGAGTAGCTGATCGTCCTAGTTTCCGAATACTCAGACCTGGCATCATCGGTCCAGAACGCCTTCATGGCGGAGCTTCTCTGCGCGTTGTCTTCTACATGCTTGTCAGAATCGTTATAGGCACGGATGTACCTACCACTATCACGCTCGATGTTACTCCGACGCACTGCCTCAGCATTCCTCTTTTTCCACTCAGGATCAGCGTGACGCTCTTTAAGCGTCCTCGACGCTGCATCTCGTAACTTTTGATCCAGAGCTTTATCCGTCTTGCGAAGCTCTCTGAGTTTAGCACCGCCCATTTGCCCCAGTTTACAATGATGCTCCGAGTGCTCTCTCCATGTCATGCTCTCAAGGCAACTAGGATTGTTATTCAGCTTCCCTGCGTTGTGATGAGTGAGCTTGCCTTTTTCCTTCATCCCTAGTTCCCGCACAACCATCCTGTGCGTATACACATATTTCTTGCTGGACGGATCGTAGACCTTCTCATACCCGTCCATCGTGTCTCCCTTCTCAAAAGAAGAGATTGTCCTACGCAACGGCATCAAGGATTCGCCAGGAACCAAGTCCTGGGCATCCTTCAGATCTCCGCTTCTCAATATGCACTTATGATCAGGAGTAACCCTGAAAGACTCGCCATTATCTAATGTAACGCGCACTAGCTCAGCGTCTTTACGTGTCTGACCTGCCCACACAACCTTGCCAGGAACCATCTTGCTGTTATTTTTCCTGTCAACGCCGTAAACCCACTGCTCCTCGCCCCTGTCGAACGCTTCCGCCATCTCGACTATCGTTTTTTTACTCCCATCAAGGAGAGGAACTTCCGTGTCACCCGCTAGGCACAGCGGGTTATTGCGAAGATCCAGCTGGCCTGTGCTCGGATCGATCAGACGCTTCTTCTTGAATCCGCTCTTAACCTTGCGGACAAGAGCCACCGCTTCTTTAGGCGGCAAGTCTCCGGTATCCACGTAGAACGCATACCGACCCGGAGCCCTTGTCAGCTTTTGAACCAGGGCTGTGTCCTCCATCAACTGGAGACGCTTCCAGATCCACCGTGAACTGTCTAGAACACCGTACCCGTAAGGAGAGCGAAGCCGCTTGGAGCGCAGCCGCCAATGGACCATCTCCCAAGGGTAGAAGAAGGTAATCCCAGAGTTGTTCTCGTTTTCAGGAATGGGCTTCTTGCCAGCCTCTAGAGCCTCTACAAGCGCCCCCGCATCGTAGTTGAACTGCCCAGACACATCTTGGATGAACCCAAGAAGGACGCCTTTGCTGTTTATTATTCTACGTATCGACGGTGCGGGAAGCCAGTTGATACCTATTACCCCGCCCTTTGTGGTCAGAACCTCCCCGTACAAGTTCCCGTACTTTGCCAAGCTCCTAACTGTGACCCAGGCGTCCTCCTCGATACGGATCATCCTGTGAAGCATGTCGTTCAGAAGATCGCGAACGAGCCGATCCTCCGACGTAGCCCACACGGTCTTCCTATGGAGGGTATCTGGAATAGTAGAGTCATCCGCGAACACCGTTAGAGCTGCGCTGGTTTCAACATAGTCGTCCATATTCTCGTAATCTATGTAACGAGAAATCAGATCTTGCTCGATGGCTAGCTGGCTCTGAAGGGCATTGACGCCCTCTGTCCCGCTACTCGGATCCATACTGTCAACAGAGACGTTGGTAGCAATCGCCGTACCCTTGGCAATAGCTGCTGCCTGGACATCCCTGTCCCTCTTGAAGAGCCCTTTGACTAGTTCGGTAAATCCCATATCAGTCTCCAAACACAATAGGGACATACTCCGACACGTCTGTATCTCCCGCGTCCTTCATGTCCCTTAGCTCTTCGGCGCTTATGCCGTCCGTCTGGATCATAGGTGAGACCCAGTCGTATTCGTTTTCAACAGCGGCACTTTTACTATCGCCCACAATCGCAGGGATTTTGGTCGATGTCTTCATCAAACCATACACCACACCCGCTACTGCGTCACTAACGTCTTTGGAGTTGTGGACGAACACTCCAGAAGAAAGCGAGAAGTTGGAATACTCCTCAACCTCTAAGTCATACACAGCCACCGGCTTATCAAGGCGAACAGGAGTTACATGCCTGACCTTGTGCTCAACCGGAAAAGAATTCAAATCAATCGGCATCAAACGGTCAATGCCAGGATCCAAGTCGCATGCCTTCTTGTACGTCCCGTCCCTCAACATCCAAAGGTGCTCATGCGTACACCTCTCGACAGCCCCGCTGTCCAGAACCACATCCACAAGCTCGGTCACCTCTTTCGTTAATCGACCCCTTGCTCGGCCCGGAACAATGCGACCACCCTCTGTACAGGAGTACACCCACGTATCCACCCCATCCAACTCTGAGATCATAGGGCAGCTTCCATCCAGAAGAGGAATCCGCGTCTCTCCGACAAAACACCCGGCCTGCTGATGATCGATCTTGCCCACGTTGCGATCATATTCCAAGTCTTTGATTTCCTCAATAAATGGCTGATAATGATAGTACGTAATCCGGTTCTCGTACATCGCCATCTTCAGCTCATCGTAAGGATCCGTGGACGTATCCGTCGATATGATATGGGTAGAAATCCCCCTTCTCTTTACTTGCTGGTGCATCTCCGCCGACTGGTATGTGTCCGACGAAAACCCAAGGAACTGATAACCATGTGCCTGTAGTTCGTAAATGAAACGACGCAAGTCCGGCATGTAGATTTGCTCTCCAGCCGGTGGGTTCACTCGCAACATCACGTCAATGACGTAAGAGGGTGCCAGGTCCGTGTAACGAACCCCGTCCCCGTCTCGCCTTACTACCTCAACCCACTTGTCTATATGACCAACACAGAAACCCGTACAGTCCCCCGAGAGAGATGTATCAATGTGACACCATCTCATCTTCGAAGGATTAATCTTGGGGGACCACGCTGTCTCCGTGTATCCGCCAGGCAGCCGACGCTCGAACATGTTACACAGAATGTTCCACTTGAACGCCCCGGCCTGCCCGGATGTCCACTCATACGCAGTAAACGGATGCTCCATCTCTTCGCTCACACACGCGTCCACCGCGTCGGGCCTCTGGATATAAATCGATATAGCCTGAGTAGATATACCAGCAAGGTCCCTTAGTGCATTCTCAATGTCTGTCTCGAAGTCCGACTTGTACTCAACCGGAATGTCGATCAAAAAAGAATCGTTCTCCTCCAGCCACTCGTCGGTGAAGTGCTTCACTTCATCGTCTCCGATTATCCTAGAGCGCATAGAGGACGCCGAACACAGAACCCAGAACTTCTCCCCGCAGAAGTTAGACCCAGGCTTGGCCGTCCACTGAGTGTGATCTCGGACGAAGACAGAGGAATCAAGCCTGCTCTCCCGGATTTTCCGCTCAGTGAAACTGTCCAGGGTAGCAGCCGAAGAAGCCAAGATGATCATCCCAGGGAAATCCCCGCCTGCAACCTGGAACCTGGACTTTATTCGCCGGACCAAGTTCCGGTAGACCTTCTCCACAATATCAAAGTGAGCCTTTGTCTTCTTCTGGCCCATAGCTGTAGTGATCTGCTGGCTCTTACGGTTCGGCGGGAAGTTCGTATTATGCACCACGAACCCATCAGCGATGAACGTCTGATGCTCCGTGCATAGAGAATATGTTTGTTCAGCGGGCAGGGCAGAAACGGACACTACTTCCGCGAGGCAAAGACCGACAGGGATTTCTTCGACATGTGTTCTTTCGGGGCGGATTCCTGCGAACTCAAGTTCGTCATTTTCTTGCGAGGACCAAGTTTCCTGCCCTTCAACGGAGATGGTCTCCTTCCCTTTGGCCTTTTGTCTATGAGCGCACTCCTCTTGGCATCTCCGCGCATATACCCATCCACGAACTCCTGCGTCACGAACGGACCAAGGGACAGATCTGGATTCCTCGCTTCCTTGAGGGCTAGCAACATGCTCATGCCCATCTCTTTGCAGTGATCCCACATAGCCATGAGCGCACTCCTTGATGATACGCTCCTCGCGTTTGTCCCATGTATGGAATAGACAACCACCTCTCTCCCGTCCCGCATGAGAACAATAAAGTCCGCCACAGCCCTTCGCGCCCGCCCCTCGAACTCGAACCTCGCCACGCACTCCCTCTTTGTTGAGGAAATGGACTCCACGCCCTCTTGCTGACATAGGCACTCCGCCAGCCTCATCTCCTTCTCTGTCGCGCAATGGATCGTGCTCCCGCTCGGAGACGCCACCGTCAACGCAGGAACTCTGGCATCGGCCATTAATCCTTGTCGAATCACCCCTGTGCCCATGACGCGCTCGACAAACGCATCCGTGACAAACGGACCCTCCCACACATTTGGATCCACGGACGCATCGGCAAATACCATCATGAAACTGCAACCGACAGCCCTGCAATGGTCCCACATTGCATTCATACGATGACAGAGGCCCTTGCTCTCTGCAAACGTGTTGCTCTCTACATTCACAAAAATAATATGTCCGTCGCTGCGAGTAACCATGAAGTCTGCAACCGTCTGGCGCCCCTCTCCATTCACCTTGTGATAAATAGCACTCATCTTGTCTTCGCCTACAACAGAAACAACCCCGCTCTGAGAGCAAAGATGATCGGCTACACGCAGGCTGTTCCTTGTCCTGCAATTGACGATCACCCCGTCCGGAGACACAGTGCTGAACAGATACTTTCTGTCTCCTCCAGCTACTCTTTTCCCGTGATGCCCAAAGCCCGTTCGCCTTGCCGCAACCCCAGTGGCACGATTGTCCGAAAGCAGTGACATGGGAACAAACCCCTGTTTCACCATCTCCACAAATTCCTGTGTCACAAATGGACCGAGAGACAGATCGGGGTCCCTTGCATGGTTGAATGATATAATCATGTCGAACCCGCACGCCTTGCAGTGCTCCCATGTAGCAAGAAACCGAGCCCTCTCTCTCTCTCCGTATAGCGACCCCTGCGCCTTCCCTTCTACGATAATGATTCGACCGTCGCTTGCTGTTACCATGAAGTCCGCAACCGTTATCCTGGATTGGCCGTTGAAATCGTACTCCACAAACGGCATCTTGTCTTCGCCGACAACAGAAACAACCCCGTCCTGAGAACAAAGATGATCGGCTAGTCTCTTCTCCGCCTCTGTCCGGCAAGGCACAACCCCACCATCCGGAGACGTCGCACGGAACTTGTACGTCCTCGTCCCGTCCTTGATAGCCCGCATGTTCCCCTCGGAAATCGCATCCTTCGACGCCTCCGTATGCACGCGAGGTTCTCTCGCCTTTGCAACCTCGCTCAGACGCGCCTTCGTTTCCTCCGTGTGCTTCTTCCCGTAGAAAGGGTTCGCCTCTCCGTGCCGGGGTGGCATGTTCTGGCCAATGGTGCCCTCTGCCCAGCCCCTCTTCGACGACTCGCTCATCTTCTTTCGCCACTCTGGATCGGCTGCACGACGCTTCGCAGCATTTCTCATCTTCTCCTTCGTCTCCTCGGAAAACTTGCGCCCCTTTTGAGACTCGCTCATCTTTCTCTTTGTCTCTTCGGAGTGAGGCTTCCGCTGTACACCCGCCTGACCCTCTCTCATCTTCTTCCGCGCCTCCTCGGAGTGAGTCTTTCCGTAGAAGTGATTCGCCTCTCCTGTGCGCTTCTTGGCCGCCTCTGACAGCTTCTTTTTGTGATCCTCTGACAGGGCGCGACCCTTCTGAGCCTTGCTCATGTTCGCACGAGCTTCGTCCGTATGCTTCCTGCCTGTATTGGCTTCGCTTATCTTCCGTCTGTGCTCCTCGCTTGCAGGTGCCTTGCTCTTTTGAGCCTCGCTCATTCGCTCCCGCGTCTCTTTCGAGATCTTCCTTCTGCGATTCGCCTCTCCGATCTTCCGCCGATGTTCCTCGGAGAACTTCCTCCCCTTTTGGGCCTCGCTGATTTTCTTCTTCGTCTCCTCTGACTGAGTCTTCCCCTTCATCGGATTGACGTACCCATTCTCGTACCGCGCCTTTTGCGCAGATCTCATCTTCTCTTTCGTCTCCTCCGATAACTCTCGACCCTTCATCTTCTCCGATTGTTTTTTCTTCTGCTCTTCGCTTACAGTCTGCCCCTTCGCTGGCATCACGATCCTCCATGACAACAAAATCGCCAGGGACGACATCCTCCGCATGAACGTAAACAAGCCAGTCTCCTCTTTGGACAAGAACGGGATGTTTTCTCGACGGCGATACCGACCCCAGCGCAGTCCTGATCTCAACAAGCTCTTGAACCGTGGACTTCTTGATTCTCCACCATCCAGCCTTGAGCTTATTCTCCGCATGATCAAAACCTACAACCTTGCAGTTTTCAGCGTCCTCTGGACTCATTTCCAGAAGATCTCCAACTGTCATGGATCGCCTAACACCTTTTCTTTCCGTTGTCAAACCTGCCTCTAGTATTAGGCACTCATCAAGCCCAACACAGAAAACGTTCGAGCCAAGAACTCGCTCACTACCGTACGACCCTATGATCACTCGGATGTTATGAGGAAACAGCGTGGCTTCCTTGGAGATCTTCGGAGAGAACTCGTTCATGAAATACGGAGACTCTTTGATCTTGTCGTCAACCGCCGTCTTCATGACAGCACGCGCCAGCGGAAGGTTCTTTGAGATCAACGGAATAACCATCTCCGTACCCGACGACAGGCCGAAAGTCTTCTGGGGATTCACTAAGCAAGACAGCTCGTAAAGCACCCTGCATATGGCTATTGAGAGCACGAACGTATTGTGAACGATAACCCCGTGCACTGAGAAGTTCCTCGTCTTAGGAACCTCGATGTCATACACAGGCTCTAACTCATCGCCGCACTCATACGATTCCACCTCATCCCAGAATACTCCACCCCACCAGGAGCACCACTCGGGAAGATCATACGCCTCAGCGAATCTCAAGAACACCCCGTGGCCCATTTGCGAGCCCTGCGCCGGACGCGGCCAGTACGCCTTCTTGGGCACCGGCCCGATCTCTTTACGAACCCTGGTCATCACCTCTCTGTTCATGGGGGTAATGTCCACGTTCGAGTTGCCCTTTACGAACTCAAGTTCGCGCCGCGCAGTCTCGCAATCTTCTTCCTTGCCTACGAGGTTTCCAATCGAATTCAAGAACCTAATAACTTCATCCCTACCCAGCACCTGCAAAGACCAAGCATCGCTATGCTTCCTCTCTCCGTTGTGCGTGTACCCCATCTCACGCGGACGCATCCGAGAGTGAATCCCAAAACGAAGCAAGAGCTGTTGAATATCCCTCACGAACGGCTCACTGGCTAAGGATATTCCAATCTCCCAGTTGCCCTTTTTCTTATCCCTGCGACAGAACCATCCATCACACGACCAAATGCGATTCAGCAACAAGGCAAGCTGGCGATTGTCTAGCCCGTAGAACTCACTCGGAACTCTCTTGTCCTTGGACTTGTGTTTGAGATCAAATTTATCCCTCAAGCGATCAAGCCCCAGGACACGAACCCTCCGCGCATCAGCATCCACATCCTCTTCCTTCACATCCCCGCCAAGCGATTCCGACAGAGACCAAAACTCTGAGATTATTTCATCAACACCCTTTACGAAGACAATCCGAGACGTTGTCACACCGCCGTCTGCCAAGATGTAGCCCACCCACTTGACCTCATTGTCAGAAATAGCCAAAGGCATCTCAGGTAAGGGCATCTCTCGCGAAGTCGCAACAAGATCCCCCTTCTTAAGCTCTCCGACTGGCTTGTATCCCCACGGTGTCAAGACAGGGTGATCAGGAGTTAGTCCAATCTTCTTCCCGCTCCCAAGCACGAGATCCCCCGCCTTCTTTCTTCCGCTTTCGAATACTTTGCACCCTCCACTCACTGTCTTCCGCTCATCCTTGTTGAACGTGGCGCACGCTTTGTACTTGCCAAAAGATGCAGCATCTTCTACAGTTAGCCTTCTCCCCATGACCGGATCATAAAGCTCGTTCACCCCTCGTTGGCATTTGCCAACTCCAATTCCGCCTGTGAGCACAACTTCTCTGAATGGATAATCAAACAGATCTATGAGATCTTTCTTAAGCTCTGGGTAGAGAGTCGAGCAAGACTCGCCCAGGTAATGTGGATCCTCTATGAATTGCTCCATAGAGACAGGCTCTCGGTGGTACAAGTGCCCGCGCATCGTCTTGTGGTGCTCTATCTGAATCTCCGGATCTTCGTCTATCAGGCCCATCACCAGCTCTAGCTCTGCGTCTGTCAGGGCGTCAACCATGTCACCGGCATGGGCCGCCAGCTCCTCCTTGGTTATTACAGACTTCTTTCTCCCCTTGCGTGTCGTAACTATCAACAGTCATCCCCATCTGCGAACTTGAGTTCGCGAGCTAAGCTCACCTCTTTATCTTCGGCTTCTCTGGCCCAGGAGGGAGAACTGAAACTGGGGCAGGCTTTTCGACCGGCGCCTCTTTCGCCACTGGCTTGTCAGCTGGCTTGATCTTGGCCTTCTTCTTCGCGGGCTTTTTCGCGGTCTTCTTCACTGGCTTGCCCTTGGCTTTCGCGACATCTCCGGCGTCTTTCGCGACAGGAATCGCGACAGACTCTTCTTTGGCCGTAAACTCAGCGTCAATCACAGCACCGTCAGGATCGGAAACCCCCATCTCAGTAGCAAGTCGCTCGACTGACTTATCTCCCGACACCTTCCGTATCGCACCAATGGCTGCCAGAACTCTATTTCGAGATACAGGATCGGCGTATGCCTTAGCTGCATTGTCCCCGTACTTAAGTCGTACTTCCTCCAGTCTCTCCGCAGAGACTGTGATCGTACCGATGTCCCGCGAGCCGACAAGTCCAAGATCCATTTTGATGTCGTGCATTCGCGCAACCACATTCGTGAATTCCCTCGTCATCCTGTCGACCCCAGGGTCAACTGCGTTCGCTATCCGCTCCACGCCATGGGCCAAATCAATCCGATACTGGAGCACGAGGATCATATCCTCCAGGCGCTCAAGCTCCTGCATTTTGTTGGAGAACTTCTTCTTGGCCTCTACAAATACCCTCGGCATTGCACCCTGGACCAAATCCCCGCTATCCTTAAGACTCTCCCTGTACCTGTGAAGGGCCATCACAACAGCCTGCTTAGGCACATCAAGATACTCTTGCATTTTGTCCTGTATCAAGTTGGCAATCGCGGTCAGCGGATAGCCTGCGCACACCATGTCATGGACAGTCTCGTAACACCTAAGATTAGCAATCCGCCCAGTTGGCTTACCCTTTAGACGTTTAGCTGCTTTACCCATTGAAGACACCAACTTCCAATTTCACAGTTTTCCTCCATCAGCCTACGCTCCGAACAGCATTGAATCATCAACACATATCACGACTTTACGAAGATCTCACCAATTAGTCACTCTTGGATAGTTTGTACTTAGTCAGGACCCATCCGATCCCCTTCAAGAGATACGAATCAGCCGACACCGGCTCGTCGACCCTACCGTCAGCCACATCGTATTCTATCCTTAACTCATCCAGAGATCTTCTGTACTCTTCGCCGTTACTCAGCCGAGCAACAAAGCTCCCCACACCGGAAGCAACGTCTATCTCGCAGTAGAACTTACCAGCGTCACAGCTAATGCCCGCACCAACGCGTCCCGCTCGCCCGCCTGGGGCGATCTTCTTAAAAACACTTGGGGTCATATTTATCTCATGTCTCCGAGGACACACCAGTCAAGAGAGCTGGCCACCCTCACTAAATCGCCGATCTCTTGCCCCTCCACTTCGGGGCACATGCAATCCCGGCAAATGAATTCCTCCTTGTACCAATCAACCGCCCTGGCTCCACACTCGCACTGTGAACGAAAAATCTTATACCGACTCGGCCTTTTACTCTTTCGCCTCTCAGCACCTTTTTTCGCCATGGGCAGCCCCTCCTTGTAATTAGCTTTATACCGCTGTCACTGTTTTTTTCCTCTCTACCTGTATCTCATACAAGTTTGAAACCTACAACAGGTTATTGTCAAACCCACCTGTCGGGACTAACAGATCTGATGCCCTCGACAGAACCTTCAATAATCCTCGTCCCCTTTCATACCGCTATCCATCGCGAACGTAATCTCCCCCGTCCGATGGTCCACCGACCAAGATTTTTTGCAATGAAAAAAACGATCCTTGCAGAGCCCCTTGTATGCAGGCTTAACTTTTTGGCCGCAAACGATGCACGGTCGCATACGGGGTCGGCTCACCCTTATCGTTATCTGATCCCGGCTGAATAGCAATCTCTCCTTGATCACTGAAACCTCCGCACCTGGCAAGCATCTCCAATGGGTCCAGCTCCTCAAGGCACCTCTCGCATATCACTATGCGCTTCGCTCGGTCGATAACGATGACGTCATGACCACATAGATCAGCCTTGCCCCTCTTGGAAAGGAACTTACTCAGACTGAGAATGCCGCTCATCTATCCATGCCCATGCGCACGTAGAACTCACTCATGGGCATCGTGAACCCAGCAGCACCCCTGTGTCCGCCGCCTTTACCGTTGCTTATCGAACGCGCAATCTCCCCGCAATGGACATGATCCGACGCCCCGTACAAGCTGGCTTCCACCCAGTCTCTCCCCCTCATCCTGTAGCTAACCAGGATCTCATGCCGAGGCTGAACCTTGGACTGAAACATCAAGCTATTGCCACGATGGTTTACCACCAATGCAGTAAGCTGCTGATCACCCTCTGGAACTGTCATCACCGTAGTGAATGAGCAATTCTCCATGATCTCAGCGTGGAGAGCGTCTTGCTTTTCGCACAGCATCTTCCCGATTCGGACCCCAACATGCTCCAGCGATGGTATCTCCTCGATTGACCCTTCCATAAGGTCACGCGCCTCTTTGAGGGACGGATCCAGACCTAGCCCATCAATAAACTGAGCGAAGAACCTAGCGAACCTCTTGCCATTGGATCCATCCAACATATCAACCCACCGGAACGTATCCCAGTCTCCTACCAGCGTCACACATCCAGGGACCTTCCGCCCTGGCCAGAAATACTCCCAGCACAACTCGCACGCTGCAACCTTCTCATTGTCCGAGGAGATCCTTACTCCGCGAACTGTGGACAGTTCCATCTTCTTCTCAGTATCAAGCGATGTCTTATGATGGTCTATCCATATGAGCCGATCGCCGAGCTTGTCAGCAAGCTCGCGCATCTCCTGATCAGGCAACGAAAAGTCAAGCATGTACACTTCGTCAAAGTCGTAATTGATCTTTGGGAGATTCTCTCCGTACTGGATCGAGTGCATCTTTATATCGCGCACGCCCAATTCGCTCAGCTTCTTGTGCGCTAAATACCCCGACATAAAACCATCTGCGTCGCGATGTCCAATCACCCACGTGGCTCCGAGCATCCTCGCCCTCCTTTTCATCGAACTCACCCTGTCCAATGTTCAACTGGCAATTAAAAAACTGGGCAACCTGTACTACGGTCAAATCTGTTTTGCAAACAGAACACGAACTTGAGTTCGCGAAGACCGTGTCGTCCATTTTCTACCTACTCCATGGCCACGAATTCTGCGTCCGTGTCCCTGTTGTTGGCGCTGTCGTCCGAGAACTCTAACTCGGGATAGCGCTTCGAAAGTTTGGCAATATTCGCCCTCATTACATCCTCAAGAGTCCATCTCTCCTTGCGAGCCAAAGATCGCACCCCGTCCACAATACGACTAAGCATTGAAATCGCCAGCCCTGGGGCTATCTCTCGACCATAGAAGATCCGAGCCTTGGCTATGGACAGAAGCTCCCCTGAACACACGACCATGTCCAGCTCCGCATCCCCGGACCATTTGCGACTGCCACTGTCGACCCCTTGTCCCACCTCAACGCTCGCGCCCAGAGCCCGACTAGCTAGGCCCGTGAACCATAAAATATCCCCAAGCTCTCCCAATACCTCTCGGCGATGCTCATCGGACATAGGACCTGGCTTGGCATCTGCTTTTCTATAAGCGTCCAAAAGCTCGCCCATCTCACTGGATATACCGATTGTACCGTGTAAGAAATCCACGAACTGCCTACTGCTCATCAACTCAGCCAGCCGCCCGGAGCTTGCCCCAGCATCGCTCGCCAGCTTCATCACAACATTGTCAACATAGTATTCAAACTTCATCTTCAACCTCTCTTCATTCATGCAACATTGCGACAACACTACCACGGGTCAACCACGACGTTAAACCAAAATCTCGCAATGCTATAGGTGATTTAAATGACGGAGAATCCTAGACCTCGGACTGCTCCCGAACCGGCGTTTTGGACTCCGCCGTTTGC
Source organism: uncultured Dehalococcoidales bacterium (assembly GCA_964428725.1). GTDB lineage: Bacteria > Chloroflexota > Dehalococcoidia > E44-bin15 > E44-bin15 > CAYRYW01. Next base: position 46,109 of record CAYRYW010000002.1, on the reverse strand, counting down.
TTCAAAATATCGTGATAACCGGCCTCTCTCATTACCGCGAAAACCCTGGCTCTCGTGGACGGGTGCATCTTACTGCTAACACTGGGCCACTTGTCCACGAACCAGTCCCACTCCACCACCGTGGGCCACTTCCCGCCGTACGCCCTGGTTGCGCCCATCCAGTCCGCCACCATCTCTCTGACGGCCCCTTCCGGCATCGGCATAGCCACTTCAGCGCCCGCGCTCTCAGAAGCAGACATGCGCCTAGAAAGCATCCAGTGCTCCCAATGATGATCGTTTGAGTTCTGATGATGAAGCCACGCTGCTCTGAACCCGCCAGGATCCCCGGCGTCCCCACAAAACTGTCGCCTATAATGATGAAACTCAGCCCGGCTGAACTTGGACATGTCATGCCTGAGCAGCCGCATGAGCGGAGCCCTTACCCTGAAGCCAGCAATGATCACAAAGAACTTGTGCCTGATTATCACGCCCAGATATTTGATGGTACTAACGAAAGTTGCCCACATATTGCCCTCCTGTTTAAGGGCTCAAGTAGGCCCAGTCCCCACAGTGACGGCTTACTCTTTGCCGTCTGCCCTCTCTCCGGTGTTCTCAATAACCTGGATCGCTCGGTCGTCCCACAGCTCAATCATACCATAGTCTTTGCTGTGCGTTATAGGAAGCAACTGGCCGATGTGCTCCAAGCACCAGCGCTCTATTGCTTGAACCGTTGTTGCTGTTCTTCCCTCCGGCTGAGGAGAAACCCTGGCCGTCATTATTCTGACATCCTTGCCCTCTGCCAGCCACTTTTTCACTCGATTCACCATCTTAGGGATCGGTTCTCCAATGTGATCGACTCCTACCCAGCCGTGATATTCGGCCAGCGTTCCGTCCAAGTCCACTGCTATGTACCTATCCATTTTCTTGCCTCCTTTTATCCTCTCTATTAATTCTCTCATTTTCGTTCACCCTCTCTGCACGTGATCGCCTATGCCGGAGGCGAGTCATAATGCCCGAGTGTACTCGTCTGCCACGGCATTAGAACCGCAGCATTTTTCTTGTCTAGTTGACGCCCAACCTCATGACGACGGACGGCCATCCGATCATTGATCATCGCAAGCGCACGCACCCGCGTCGCTGCGTCCCTCATGACGCCCTTCCCCTGCTTGCTCTTATCGAACCTTCGTATGGCCGCTATGCCCTTGGAGAGGGCACCCTGTGCGCGCGTGAGCAACTGATAAAACTCTTCCAACTCGCAATTCGCTACTCTCTTGGATACTCGTTCCATAGCTTGCCTTTGAGCAACCTGCCCGCTTTCTTCTTCCCGACCTTGCCCATCATGGTCGGATCCAGATCGTACCACTTCCTGGCATCAGATGATGAAAAACCAAGTTCAGCAGGAGTATCGCAATATCGACCATCGTTCAAAACTATCTTGTTCACAGTTGACCTAGACAAATCACTCCCGTGCTGGAATTCACCCCATTGCTTGAACATGAACGGAACGTCGTGACCCACACATTGATCCCTCAGATCTATCGCCCACTCTGGGTGCATAGGGCGTGCGCCAGGCCCGCTCTCTCCCCCAACAATTACGAGATGAATCACCTCGTTGTCCATCCATCCCCATCGGCCATGACTGGGAAAAGAACCTCCGAAGCCCAGGTTAACGAACCCCAGCAATGGCTCGCAGCTCAAGAACCGAACAGCAGCAGGAACCTTAGCTAATATCGGAATGCGCTCGTCCGCCGCCGCCTGGTTCTCTACCGATACACCTAGCCACACATTAGGGAGAGGGAACACGCAATCCTTACGCATCGCTATCCAGCCCGCGCCGCTCGTGCCGCCCAGCCACTCAAAGAATTCGAGCATTCGTGCCGGTCGCTTCGTGAGCACCTGATACGTATGCTGAGGAGTCCGCGCCATTACATAGAACGCCTCTCCGATGAACTCAAACGGAACTTCCTCGTGAAACAGATCGCCCATGGAGCAGACGAACACCTTGGACGGCTTCCTCCATCCCTTGGGATCCTCCATCCTGTCTGGCCTCAGCCGGACCTCGAAGCCCATGCCGTCAAACGGGTGCGCATAGTCACCCTCGTACCCACTGCCTGGGATCGTCGCCAGCCGCCTAGCCTGTCGCTTCGCATAGCAGAATTTGCAACCGTCCGACACCTGGGTGCATCCTGTCATTATGTTCCACGTTCTGTCAGTCCAGGTTATCTTGGATTTATTTGTCATCAACGCTCATCATCCTTCTCCTTACCAGCAATCAAAAAACCAACTAGGCCATCGTAGTCGTCGCCGTCCTTGGCCGTCCTCTTTAGCCCGACAACCCCCGATACCGGAGGCGGATAGGCGTACGCATTCTTCGCAGGCGGCTTATCCTCGGACGAGAACAGCCTCGTTCCATCCGGCAAAAATATCTCAACCTTGTTCGGCTTATACATCTTGGTTGTCCCCCGACTCATCTCTGTATCTACGGGTGCCCCGGCGCTCTAGCTCGGCTGCCAATTCCAAGGTAGCCTCCACCATTCTCTCCGAATCGGTTTTTCGCGCCGATGGCAACGAATTATGATCCAAGGCGTGCGCCTCCAGCCTGTCCAACACAAGCTCGGCATTGACACGCAGATACCTTGCTACATCCATGCAGACCCTTCTTTTTGCCTCTGCTTTATTCATTTTGAACCTTCTTATTCGTCCTGTGGAATCGGAGGCAACTTCCTCCATGAATCCCTGTACTCAGCCTGGCCATTCTGAATATCCACTAGCTCGCGCCACAGCTCCCATGTCGTACCGTCGTTACACAACGCAACAACTACTTCCTTGTCCCCGTATCCTGCTATACCGATAATCTTGCGCGACACAGGACTCACCCTGGGGCGTTCCAAATCCGGCTTTACCTGAAAGAATTTGCATTTTTCAGCAGTTCTAATGTCAATGTTGGGTAAGGAAAATTTACCACTAGGGTGGCAACAGTGAACCAAATCCGAGTAACCCCGGCCATGAACACAATCGCTGCAAACCTTAATCATCTCTTTTGCCTCGCCAATCTTCATCTTCATTTTCAGCCTCCACTATCAACTTTCCACCCTGGCAATTTACAGGCCGCATGATGCTTTGTCAACAGAATTGCGAACTCAAGTTCGCGAGCATCCAACTATCAGGAATCCCCTAATGGTTCACTTGGGCGAGAGGTCTGCCTTTTCCTTTGACAGTTCCTCATCCGACAGGATCTTAACAGCCAACCGCAGAAGATTTGCCACCTCTGGAGTGCAGGCTCTGGGCCTGTCGAATCTGAACTTTCCCAGCCTGTACAGCAATATCCCGATCTCCTTGTTCTCCTGGTAGATCTTCCTGTCGGCTCTCGCCTTGTCATCGTAGAGACTCAAACCCATGCCCGCCTTCTTCCACCTGTGCTCGTTCGGCGTTCCCTCGTCGGTTATCCACAACGTCTTCGTCTCACGGGTAATGGTTCTAGGGGGACCGGTCACCATCCCCCTCCATCCCCATTCTGTAGACTTTCCGTAGACCACGTCTCCAACTTTCAACTCGTCACTCATCATTGCCCACCCAGCGTTTTGCTTCCATTTTTCTGATATGCTCGGCGCTCTCCTTGAGCCCCTTGGCCACCTCTCCGCTCAAACCCAGACCCCTGCTAACCCCCTTGGCATCCCGGACCTTGTTCACGTGATCAGCCAAGTCCCCGGCCTTCACAATTCGGAAGTCGTTTCCGACCAGCATCATAACGTCCGTATCTTCGGCGACAGGGCCTATGTCGAACCTTAACGGCTCTGGCTCTTTCCCGCCGTGGATCATGGTCATGCAAGTAGTACCGTCCTTCTCATCCACCCTAACGCGGAGCCCTTTGCCCTCCATTGCCCGGATCTCTATCTCGCACCCAATCGGGCAGCCGGGGCAGCCAGGAGAGCACGCTTTGCAATCCAGGGCGCAAAAATCGGTTAGATGCTCAATTGTAAGGACGGAAATATCCTCAGCATGAGATCTTAACCACCCACTCTGCTCAGCGTACCTCTCTGTGTCATCCGTCACTGGCCTCACGAAACTAACCGATCCCAGTTTCTCAAGCACCTCCACGGGTGTAAGGCAACCTTTCAATTTATCATCAGGCATCAACTGTCTCCCTATTAACGCGCTCCATCAACTTCCTCCCCCTTTTTGCGCTGAGGGATCCCCTTTATTCGCGACCACGCCTTGGCCCCCACTGCATAAGACCAGATCGTATGATCGTTGCAGAGCGCATACAAAGTCCCCTTGACGCCCTTTTCCGCTGGCGCAATCTGGATCGGGTGCCTCCACTCTTCACCAGTACAATCTATATACTTACAACCCTTTATCGACTCTTCTCTGCTGATCCTCTTCCCCTCTCGGTCACCTTGCCAGCACCTCACGAAGTCGCCGCCTGTGTCTGAATATCCGCAAGCAAAACAATCCATCAACTGATCTCCTTATTCCACTTTTCAGCTTCTCTCTCTATCTCACCTAAGATCCTGAGTGTCCTATCCCTGGCTATTTCTGACCCTCTCGCCTTCCTGAAGGTAAGAGCAAACGCCAAGCATGAAGTCGCAAGCGAGAAAATACAAAGAGCAACTGTAATTACTTGAATCGTGGTCATGGCATAGCTCCAACCTCTATTGGGACAACCTGATACGGAACATTCTCAACAAAGACTCCGCCGTCTTGCTCATCAGAGTCAACATCTACCTCATGGCAAACATCGCACTTCTCACAGACATTCCAGTTGTACTGCCCAATGAACATGGCCCCCAGTATCCCGACGACTATGACAATCGCAACGAACGGCTCAATATCAACTTTCATCTCTCTCGCCCTTCTCAGTCAACAACAACCTTGACGCCCAGCGCCCCTATGATCGCCGCCTCAATCAATACAGCACCTATCAGTAAAACCTTTTCTACCTTGGCGCTCTTCGAGAGCTTTAGCGTATACGCCTTGTTCTCTTTCAGTCGCTCTTTGTAGTACAGGCGATCACTTGTTAGGATCTCCTTCGAACCATCGCACAGCGCCTTCCTGTTATCCAGCGCCTTGAGTTCCAAGTGCCCCTGCGCGTGCGCGTGAACTAGCGGGAAGAACCGCTTGTGGAGCCACACATAGTCGTCTTCCAATTTGACGATCTCGGCAAGCTCTCGCGCCGTGAAAGCCTGGTACTCCACACCGTCTCTTACTATCTTCTTCCCCCTTGGAAGCTCTCGCCTGGCTTTGGGTGCCGAGTCCAATAGCCTGAACGCATCGAACTCGACGCTAGTCTTTTCCTCTGCGATCATCTCTCCAGAGTAAAATAGTATCGACGCCACCAGCGTCAGCAGCAGCATCAACTTTGTCATGGAATTCCTTCCGGCCATTGTCTTCCTCCATTACCTTCTCTTCAGCGATCAGCCTCTTTATCTTTGCCTCTTTCTGGCCTTTCTCTATACCAAGATCCACAATAACCAACTCGTCAAGAGCAACGTCAACGACGCTCTCGTGAGCCTCGTCCGACCCACCCTCTCTGTCAGCAATGGATCCTCTTTTGTAGCCAGCAACTTTGCCCACTACCCAGAGCACGAACAGGACAGGGAACAGGATAGCCGCCAGGACCGTCAGGATCTTCATCCATATGGACAAGCTAGAGAAATTCTTAAACTTATCTTTTACCCATTCCATTTTTCACCCTCTTGAATGGAGCCAGTATCCCCAGCTCGTTCGATTTTCTTATCTCTCTTTCCGACATGTAATCGCTGCCCGGATCTTTGGAGATGGACCACCACCCGCTCTTCGGATCCTCCAGATTGTTCGATTCGCAATAAGCATCGATCAACTCCTTGACCGTACGGCGATCACACTGGCACGACATCGAAACTTCATAGTTCCGGGTAGAGAGCCACTGCGCAAAACCCATGATTGCCTCACTGGGAGACAACTTGCGCCCAAGGGTGCTCTTGAACTCTTTGCAGTCCTGCTCGTTATGAGGCTCGACGTGCCACTTCTTGGCATCGCACCACACAAACTTCGTATTGAATTCCTCGTTGTGCTCGCACTCGTGACAGTTAGCCATCAGACCCCCCTATGTTGTGCTTCTCTCGTATTTCCTTGCGCTTGGCAGCCGCCCTCTTTAGATCCGCCTCTATAGCCACAAGATCGGCTACATCCTTCACCGTAACCCTCGGACACAGATCCAGAATGACACTCCTGAGATGTTCGATAACCGCAGCCTGGTGTTTGATGGTCGCAGCCTGCTCCACGATTACCTCAGCAACCGATCCTCCGATTTCAGGCATTCCGGCCCTCTCCTTCGAGCCTCTTGCGCGACCGGATCTTTGCACCTATGCTATCCACCGCCTCAAAAAACTCACGCGCCCTCATGTGCTCACACCGTTCACAATGCTTCGAGTCTCCGTAATCCTGGGAACAAACGCTGTCACAATAGTACCGTAACACAGACTTGGCTGCCCTCGCATTATTGAACGTCCCGTCCACTAGCCCCCTGACCATGCTGTCATCAGAGGTGTCCTCGCTGGACAGCCCGAACCATGGCCGGACCAGATAATCAAGCAACCACCATATCACTATCAGCAAATACGGAAACAGTGTCATGAACCACGTGATTTCCAGTGATTTCTCCAGGGACAACGCCGCCAAAATCAAAAACGCAACGTTCGCCTGCTTAAAGTAATCCGACATCCCTTTTCTCCTCAGCCATATCCGCCAGGCAAATAGCAATCGAAACAGATGGAGTGATAACTGTCGTGTTCCTCTCCGTTCACCTGTGTCAGCCGGGGCTCGCCTTCTCCCCTTTTTGTCGGCTCCCCGCAGATGTCGCACTTTTCGTTCTCTCGCTCTCTCCTGGCTATCCACGCAAATTTATTCCTACAGCTCACGCACATCCAGACCACGTCCATCCTGTGCTCGAACTCATAACCCTTGGTGTGTATTGCCTGAATCTTTGAATTACCTACCGCGTCCAGTCCCGGCTTTTCACCGCACTGTGAACAGGTATCCGGACGAATAATGCGCCCGGTTCTGACCGCCTCGAAGATCGTCTTTACAGCCGCCGCCTTCGTAGCTGTCCTTCCCCATTTTTCCCCGCTCTTGTTGTGCTCGCTCACCCCGCCCCCAATACCTTATCAGCCGCTTTGATCACTACGGCGCTCGCGCCCCGCATCTTGCCTATCATGTCCAGCAATTTGGTATTCTCACGCTTCGCATTCCTGAGAAGACCCTCAAGACGCTTCACTTCATCAAACGGATTATCGCACGGCACATTCTCGTCTGGAAACACCCTCCTGGCGACTTTCTTGCCCTCCATGGTAGAACGAGAAGGGCAATTGTTAAACAACTCAGGAATCACGGACCTGCCCTTTTTCTTGCAATAAACGACCGTGCCTACGACATCGACCTTGAACGTTTCTTTCCCGTGCTCGCAACCATTACAACCAGCCATCAACTTGCCTCTTTTCGCCTCTGACGAGCATCGTCGCTCGCCATCTCACTCAGATCCCTTACATTGCTATCTTTTGTTTGTCAACTCTTCTCTGTATATACGCAAAAACTCAGCAGTTTCCGCAGGTCCCAGTTTGTCACCGTACTGGAATCCCTTGCATTCGTCGGTGTGGGGGCATTTTTTGCACCGGACCTCCATGGCCTGTCTGCGCTTCTCTTCTCCGCATTCTATTACAGGTCTAACTGTAAAAAATTCTACCCTCGGCCACTCTATCATATCAGCCCCCGTGCTCTCGCGAACTCAAGTTCGCAAAGCCTACTCCCTCTTCTTACCCCTCTCAAGCATCAGATCCATAAAAGCCTGAGCATCGTCCGACCAGACACCTATCACGTTCTTGCGCCTGTCGTGTATCCCGACCTTGAAACCAGGTTTATCTACCAGGGTCTCAACCGCGTCGATTATCATGTCCAACGCCTCGCCCCGAGTCTTGCCCTGGGTCATAAGATCGATCGCAGGCACTTCTACTAACCAGTACTCTTTGCTCTTCTTGACGGTCCCTTCGAGTATCACCTCGCCCCTCCTAGCCGATAGTCCTCTATTATCCGGAAGCTGCGCGACATTTCCTCTGAAAGCATCTCATCGATAGAAGGGCACTTCGGCGACTCGGGGCCACACCCCTTTGGAAGGGCAGGTCTTGTCCCGGCCAGTATCTCTCTCACCTCATCAAGCGTCGGGCAAGGAGGGCACTCCTCTTTCTTTTTTCCACATCCGGAAATATTGGTTACCGCCAATGCCAGCAGCGTCACCGCAGCGATTATACTTAGAACCATTACTACAATCTTCGACTTCATGCTTCACCAGTTCTCCATGCCCTTTGTATTCACAAGCTCTGTTAAGGACGGACATTTGTTAGTACCATAGCAGGCATCATTGCGCCTCTCCATCGTTCCATCAAAAATCCCGACAGCCTCCTCATAGGTGTAACAGTGACATGACTTGGCCTCATCGTGGGTGAATCTGTTGTTATAAAGTGATGTCAAGAACAGAACGATTAACCCGATTACAGACACCACTGACATCACTGCCGCAAACCAAACAACTAGTCGATCACGCATCACATGCCCCCTGACCTGCGTTTAAGAAGTTCGTTGATTCCCTCTAGCTTCTCATTGCAGTCTTCGAGGCAATTGATGACTTCCTCGCAGCTGCATGGGCATTCTTGCAGAGGTATTTCGAGGACTTCCTGTGCCTCTGGTGTCTCCGAGAAGCTGGCGCCATCAAGGAGGAGCAAGGCTATGAAAACGGCACAGACGACGATAAAGACACTCTGCCAAAAAAGCACGTTACGGTCTTTCATTCCTGGCTCCTAAGTAGATTAATCATTTCTTCAAGTTCATCCAATGTCGGGCATGGCTCAGCGTAGTACGCTCCGCACGGCTCGCACTCCTCACACTCGCACTGCGCAACATGCCCTTCGTCCTCTTGGGCAACGTCACGTTGTCCAGACTCAATCAAGGTAGCCGCTAAAAGCAAAAGAGCCACCACGATTATCCAAACTGTCCGCTCGGAGGTATACTCACTCATTTTATTCCTTACTCCTCACTACAAAGCCCTCGACAGTCCTGCACGTTGCAGTCCTAGCCTTGGGGCCGCATGACTCCATGCGAAATGGCTCACACATGTCTCGGCACTTGTTCTCTATTACCTGTTCATCGTGCTCACCAATTGCCCTGAAAGACCTCGATCCAATGTAAAGGATAAAGAGGAACGCAATGCAAGTAAGGTACACAATATGAAGAGCTTGACTGTTAAACTTAGCGTCCCGCTTGCCCTTGGCCAACCCGTCCTCATACCCAGTGAGGTACTCATCTTTCCCAGTGGTGGTCACCATACAGTCTTCAACGGACGCAACATCAGCATAAGACCCATCTTCAACATTCATCTAAATCCTCTTTCTGGCAGCCCTACAACCACCCTAGCTTGCCAGCGAAAAACTCCGAGATAACCAGGTCGCCCTCCGTGCCCATTTTGTAGACCTCGCTATCGTCGTCGATCTGTGATTTGGGGATCCATGTCTCTTCCCCGCCACCGTCTTCGACAAGGATCGCCTTCTCTGTTTCTCGTGTACACGTGTAATCTAAAAATGTCTGTTTCATCTTAGAATTTACCTTTTTTCTCCCTGACGGAGTAACCGTCAACAGTTTTACACACAGCAAGTTTTCGACTGCACAACGCCACCGTGTACGGGGCGCACTCCGACTCGCAAGTGTCCCAGATAGCTCCCCTCGTCGAGAGCCAAACAATCAACAAGACCAGAGCCAGAAAGAGAACCCCTATCTCAAGATGAGACCTTAATTCAGAGCTGATTTTCATTCCTATTCCTTGTCCCACTTTATCATCTCTACAACCTGAACCACCGGGCATCGCTCTGGATCGCACCCCTCGTCTCGGCCATGACAATGATGCGCACAAAACGAGTCGAGCCTCTCCACGATCTTAGAGCGAGGTACACTAACGAAGTGCTCCGTCGTAATATCGCCACGATCACGAGCCTTCTTGAGCATCGCCCTAATGGCTTTGTCCAGGTCGGCCTTTTCTTCTTCTGAGAGACCTTTTTCGCTCACCATCTGCTACCCCTCTCCTGTCATCTTCTTAAGAATATCCATCGCGCTTCGAATGTAGCAATGCTCCACTTCGTCGCACTTCCCTGGGTTTCTGCAATTGGCCTCACAGTCGCCTTTCAGCTCCGCAAGCGCCAACCCTGCCCGCTCGGTCAAGTGGTGCCACATAAACGCAGCACGCGCCGCGCTGGCCCGCACGATGTCCCCTCGGATGTACTCTATATCGCTACCTGTCTCACGAGTAACCCCCCACCCATCAAGACCCTCTTTCCCGCGCCGCATATAAATGCTGCCTGGGTACTCCTTGACGGAGAGTATGTCGTCGGCCATCAGGACTCACCTTCTCCATTAAGGACACCGGCAACAACGTCCCTCAGAACATCAATCGTCCTCACGTATTCAGGATTGATCTTGTACTCGTTCGTGCGACCCCTCTTGTCAAGCATGACTTTACCGAAGTGCACCAGCCTATCCAGCGTTGACCTCGCGGTGTTCCTGTCGAGGTGGTCAATGCAATCAGCCACCTGAACAGCTGTCATGAAAACAGATCCGCCGCCCTCCGTCTGGATAGTCAAAACCCTGAGAACGCACTCGTCGTTTATAACCTTCTCAACCGGAGCAAGATTCAGTCTTTTCTTCTTAGGCGCTCTGTCGCTCGCATCGTATGCCCTCACAGCCGTCTCCACGACCTCGCTTTTGGCTACACCCTTCTCGCTAGCTTGCTTGTCGATCATCGTGACCACTTCGCCGGGTAGCTCAAAGGCAATCTCCACCGGACGAGCCTTCTCGTACTCCTCCCGTGCAGCCGCTTCCCCGCCTAGTCTTTCAAGCATGAAACTTATAAATTTCTGGTCCATTACCGCCTCCTTTTCCATATGCTACTTCTTGTCCATGAAAAACTGATCACGTATAGCACTCAGCTGACGCAAAACCGCATCTAAGTCCTCATCTGTCAACCCGCCAGCACGACTAGAGATGTAGTTGCACAGCCTAGATAGCCTATCCATCTTCCTGTACCGCCGCGCCCTCGTGAGATCCCTCGGATTGTCCGACAACATGCGAGGATGCCACCGGTCATGAGTGCCCCCATACTGGCGTCCGTTACTCCTGAACCACCGAACCTCAGCCGCTCCATCCTTCAGCACTGTAAAAACAGATGCCTTGGTAATCCTCGTCACCTTGACCGTCTCGTAAGCGTGTTCCTTGAACCCACTCGTCCTCACGACCAGTGTATCTCCGACTTTTGTGTCCTCAAACATTCGGGTCCCCATCGCTCATCTTGGCTCCTTTGCTTCTTCCCGTGAAGACTGGGAAGCCTTCTCTTTTTGGGAAAAACAGCCACACCCCCTTTCACGCATGAGCGCCCTTACCCCAGGCTCCGAGACATCCACCAACCCGTTTCCGAATCGACGCGTATTGCCTTCGCACAAGTACATTCCCTTGCGTCCCTGTATTTCGAACAAAAGGTCACACTCAAGGCAGTTCGAGTATTCCAGATCCTCCTCGAACCCAATGCACTTGCACTCCTCGATACACTTGCCTTGGGTCTCCGGATCGAGATACTCGCCATCCTTTTTGCATATCAATGCACCATCACCGCGTATCCTGTGATGCCTACACTTGAAGCAGTTGCACATCACTTGCCACCCTTGGGATCTGTAAGAGCCTCCATGTACCCGATGAAATAGCTAAGGTCGCTGATCATTGTAAACACGGACAGCGGATCCCTGCTCTCCATGCCCGCCTCGATCCTCCTGACCGCCTCCGATGCCCTCTTCGGCAAAGGGTATGTGCTCTTACTTCGAATCGTCGCCGCCCTGATTATCAAGGCGTCGAACTTAGCGCTAAAATCCTGTGACACTGCATCTGTCATTCCGTCCTTCATTCTCCCTCTCCTTCCCGTTCTCTACCACATTTTCAGAGCCGCAATGAACGCACTCTGTATCAGAAGAAACGAAAGGCCCGGAAGACCGAATGAACCCCTCATCTGTAGCAGTAGGAGAAGTCTCGTTCTTTACAGGAAACCCCTTGTAGTATTTGTTCCCACTGTTCCACATGGCATCACAGTCCAGACACCTGTTGAGCCTGCCACTGTGCAATTCTTCCACGGGTTTCTTTTTCTTTCGCTTTATCTTCCGCATTTCACACTCTTAACCTGAGACCTTAGCCCTTCCAAAAAGCCCATCCTCCGACTGCACTCAATGGCAGCCTCAATGTCGCCCCTGTCGATGGCCCTGTCCCTGAGAATATGCAACGAAGCCACCTCGGTATCATCGGAATAGTAGCCCACCAAACGCTGCATTCGACTGTTGAACGCATTGCCAAGATCTCTGATAATCTTCACCGTTTCAGGAAGCAATTGCTCGCCGTCATAGTCGCGCATTGTAGAGTTAGCGCGAGCATAATCACATGTAGGCAACGACTCGCAATCACAACACAGCCCAAACCAAGCGTCCTTGCTAGCCCAAAAAAGAAGATCCCTTATCGGCTCCTCATCGATCCCACATGGCGGAAGCCGCACTGTCAAAGCCCGGTATCTGTCCTCAGGGCAAATATCGCACCTGACCGCAATGTCAAATTTGATCATCTTCCACCCTTCATCCTAAGCACCTTCTTCCATTTCTTGCGCCCGCTCCGTTTCAAGGTCGCCCACTTCGGAGGCTTCTTATGACTACCCCAGCGATACCCTCGATGTCCTCTACGAAACCTGCGCTCCGATGCTACCCCTTTGACGATCAGCAAAGCGAACCCTGCCACCAGGATCAAAAGGACAACAAAATCAAGATCCATACGTCTCGACTAGATACCGAGCAGCATCAGCCGACAAGGTGAGATCGGTATCAAAGTTATTGCTTCCAATCGACACCTTTATGCCTCCGCTCTCGCTCTTGAACTCCGCGTCGTGGACGTCTAGGAATTCTGCCAACGCAACCAGGAACCTCTTTATGTCTCTATCCATTTTGAACTTTCCTCTTCTTTGCCCACACGGCCCTGGACCTGCAACTTACACACAACCATTCAAAATCAAAACGGTGCTCTGGAGCATACCCCTTCAGATGCACAGCCTCTATCTTGGGATTTCCCTTAGCGTCGACACCTGGGATACGCTTGCAGTACGAACACCTGCTCGGCCTTTTTATAAGACCTTTACGCAACGCTTTTCTTATCGACTTTATAGACGCATCCCTGCTGTCTAGATCGCTTCCGCCGTTTCCGAGGATGGATTGTAACCTTTTCTTCCTAACAGATCGGTAGGCCATCAGTCTCGATCCCTCACGAGCTTGAGCGCCCGATCCGACATCTCTCTTATCTCGGCCAACCGCTCTTCTTCCCCTGGCTGTCCAATCGCTAGGAAATACGCCTGCCATTTCTTGCTTATCTGGACACACAGATCGTCCGAGGTCTCCTCGGTGCCATCGCTAGACACGAACTCCCATGGACAATCCACTCCCATGCCTGTGAAAGGCTGAGCACTGACTATCTCATCGGAAGTCATCTCAGGGCCGCCATTCCAGATATAAACCCCCTTGCCTCCGTTTGTCATCGAAGGAGGGATGAAAACATCGTAATACCCCCGGAACAGCTTCAAGTGCAGATCCCGGAGCTTGTTCTCTAACCACTTGAACCGACAACTAGGGAAACCAGGTATGAACCTCTTTGGTACTCTCATCTGTCATCTCCAATCCGTGACTAGGAAGATTTGCTCTTCTTTTTGAGCTTCCTGAGCTTCCCTCTTAGTATCTGATCCTTACCATGCAGCTTGCATCCTTTGTTTCGGCAAAACGCCCACGGATCGGTCGGCTTTACAGCCTTCCCCTTGGTCATGGTTTTATTCATGGGCTTGCCACAAGAGGGACACTTCGGATGCGGATAACGCCCATTGCTTCTTTTTGCAGGCTCATCTCCGCCTGCCACCCTCCCAAGGTCTTTTAAGGCAATTATGACATTGCCGAGCATACAGCCAGCAACCCTATTGCCAGGCAAATCCAAGTCAATACAAAGTGACCGTATGATTGCAGCAGTTGTTCTGTTCTCTCTCAAAAGACTCTGTCGCTCATTCTCGTCTGCCCACACCCTCTCAACTTCGGCAACAACTTCTTCATCGTCTGTGATCCTCTCTTTGTTGGCATCTTTTACATTGCTTGATCTTGTCCTAACTCCATCAGACTTATGCCAGCGAGCGTCCCGCTCACTTCTATCACCGCGATCACAGCGAGTATTAATGTACTTGTTGGTTATGTCGGTCACGGTAACAAGGATCTTATCCGTGTAATTGCCGCGATACGCTACGATCTTGTCTCCGATTTCTACATTCTCGAACATTCTTTCCTCCTCAACACCGGGCACCCTGCCCAGGTAAACAACAACATCTTTCAACCGAGCCCTAAATGCCGAGCGCCTGATCCAGCCACCTGTCGCAAATCTCTTCCCAGCTTATTCCTATGCGTGGAACATGGAGCCCCTTGGCCGTCTTGGATTCGCCGTTAACACCATCCGATTCCTTCCAACCCTTTAGCTCCAAGACAACAAAATGCTCCGAATGACTGAGCATCTTCCTGTTGTAACCACCCCAGAAACCGAAGTCCCCAGGCAGATTGCCCGCCTTCATAATTGGATGACAGTGACTAATGGGAGAGAACAGATGAACGCCCTCTTTCATCAATGCAGCACACACGGCATTGACGATCCTCACGCGCCCTAAAGTGATCGCCTGTGATTCATGCGAATACGGAGCAGCTATGTAAGCAAAACCCGGACTTTCCTTCAACATCAACAATTCTTCACTGGTCATCGACGCACCCCTTCAATCGGACATCAATCGCCCGAGACACTGTGCCCGAAAATTACAACCGTGTTATTCTTTTGTCAACATGAATATTGCGAACTTGAGTTCGCGAAACTAGAGGCGAGTTCAGATGGTTCCGCCAGAGGAAAACTCCGGAAGCGGATGCCCATCCATGCAGGACCACCAGTGAAGGCAGTACCTATGAATATTCACATGCTTTTCGGTTGGAGGCATCACGCTGATCGCGTACTTGTCTCTGCCGACAAAAACATTCTTCACCATCGCCATCTCTTCATAGGTCGGCATCCTTCTAAAATGTGCACAAGACACATGAAGCCAGTGCTTGCCATCTGATTCAACAGAGATGCTCGCAATGACACTCATCGACTTCTTCCTGTTAACCCAAGCAGCACCATCGCTCCTCACCTCTCCGCGCTCCCAACCTGGAGGAGGAGAGATTAAGTGCTGCTTGCCATCCTGGATATGAAACACGACTTCTCGACCAGATGTACCCTTTAACATTGACTCTTCGTCTCCTTATTTTGCGAACTTGAGTTCGCGAGAAAGCCACCCACCTCTAGCTGTGATACCACCACTTGGAGATCTTGGCTCCGATTACCATGATCACCCCAGACACCACCGAAAGAAATCCCACAACCTTCATCACGTCCCCTCCCCATATCGTGAACGCGAGCCCTCCCCAGAACATTAGAGTGCCAGCCAGAGACATCAGCTTGATACTCTTGCTCGTCTGCTGAATGGTTGTGGTTTTCTCAACTTGATTGATTCCTTGATTGCTTTCCATCTTCGTTTCCTTTCAGCTGTTAACCGGCAACATTGCCTTCATTCTCTTCTGTCGTCTCCGCCCTTGCCCCTGGGCAGTCGATCATACCTGGCCTCCTGCCATCTTGACGAGAAGGTTCAATTGCCACCTCTCTTCCTCGTCACTGAACATCGCCAGCGCAGCAGCGTTCTCTGCCATCTCGACTATGGTATCATCCGCGCCGTCACCCTCGACCTCAACATCCTCGCGGAGTCTCCTGACAGCGATGAACAGATCGTTCACTGCCCCCGCTATACAACTTGACTCATAGTCCCCCTCCTCGGCCTTGAATCGCGCACAGTCTTCACGTATCCGGCTCAGGCCGGGGTGGTCGCTCCCGCACGCTACCGTCGAAGACAATGCCCACAGCGCCCTGTCAAAGCGGCTATCTACCTCTACCCCAAACTCAGCCCTTGCCATATTGACATGACAGACCGAGTTCTTCACACACTCAATGGCCCACAGGATCGCCGCCTCGTCTTTAACCTTAGAAAGAAGAATAGAGATCTTGTCTGAATCACTGGCGTCCAACCTGGCAACCTCGGTCGCCGAGAGAATCAACTTCTTGCCCCATATCTTGTTGAAGAATTTAACAGAGTATCGATCGCTAAGAGGAGACTGGTAAGTCATATCGTTTAGTGAATACATAATCCCCTTGTTACTGTTGTTACTGTCGATGGCCTCCACATCAGAAGCTACCCTGTCTTTAAATTCACTATTCATCTGAAACCCCTTTCAGCGGTCAACTTCGGGCTGTGCTCTCATTGCTAATTTACAGCCTCGTTAGTGGTTTGTCAACAGGGGGAAGTGCTTTTGCGGAAAGAAAGAAAGGGGGGGCTATTTCTTGGCTTTTCTCCGCTTTTTATTGTCTTGGATCCTGAGTGCATTCTCAAGAGTCCGCTTGAACTTCTCGTCTTCGTCAATCTTCTCTGGCCCGGCCCCGCCCTGAGCGGTTTCCCGCACCTGCTTAAGCACCGGGGGAACCTTGCTCTCTGCCTTGGCCGCCGCGCCTCCTACATCCTCTGGCGGAACACTCTCCATCCTCACATTGACCCCCTCCTCAGACGGTGGCGGGAGATCCGGCGCGATCCCCGGCCCGTAAGACCCAAAGGTTGCCCAAAACACAATCAGCATGACCCCGAAAGCAATGACCCAGTTCACCCCCCATAGCCTATTCTTGTACTTGATTTGTATCCACGTGATCACCCCAACAACCACAAGCATTAGAAAGCTAGGGATCAGGCTGACCAGGAACAACCAGAAACCAATATCTGTACCAGGCATCACGCCTCCTTTACCCGATGATCTCTTCGTCGCCCTCCATCGGGGTGAACCTCATTCCTGAGCCAACTCTCTCTATCAAGACAACGGCGTCTCTCTCGAAATTGTCCCTGAGCGCCGAAACAGCATATGCGAGGTTGGGCTCATGGGACTTTTCGAAATCGTGAAGCTTGTACGGAACCTTGGATCCATCTATCTCGGTCACAACCCAGTCCTCCGGACAAACCACATGCCCACTACCGTCGTACTTATCTATCCATCCGTGTTTGTACATTTCATTGTTACACAGATCGCACATCTCCTGGCCGTCAACCTCCGGATCCCGAAAGTGCCCAACGTCTAGGTGATAGATCGGCTGCGTATTCTGCCCCGCCTGCCTGTCGTACTCAACCTTGTACCAACGCTCTGCATCTACCTTTAACGGTCTTTTCTTGTATATCATCTGTCATCCTCCTCATTGACGAACTTGACTCCATTAAAGCTGGCTACCACCTCATAGCAATCCCATTCTTCGCGCCTTCCGTTGTACTTATCGTAGGCATGATAGCCGCTTTTTCTACGGAACAACTCTCGCCCGTTTTCATCCTTCACCCAGTACCAACCATTCGGCCAGTCTGGCTCTACCGGCTTCTCCGGGCATGAGGGCTGCTCTATCTCTAACTGGTATGGAGAGGCTTGCTTATCAGGCGTTCCATCCTTGCTCGCGTATATCCCCTTGGAGTACTTATCCTTGTTCCATACCCACCAATAGCGCCACTCCGACGCCGCCATGCGCTCGAACATCTCACACCTAATACTCACGGCACGCTCATGGTCAATTTCGAAACCCTTGGCCCGACAATGAACACCGTCGGCCCCCATGCTAGGCTCGTGCCGCTTGCACAAGTAACAACTCATCTTGAACTCTCTGTTTTCTTTCATCTTCTTCTCTATTCCTTACCACTTCTCCAGCCTGAACAACTGGGCGGCCTCGGTGACGGCTTCGATCTCGCTTCGGAAGTCATCCTCTATCACGCATTCAACCCCCGTTACGTTGTCGTGTACACGCAACTCGAATCGCTCTGTGATTGCACCAAAGGTCATGCCAGGCCCGATCTGTCGCTTGGTAACCTCTAGCCGGACTCGGTCCTTGTTCCTGAACAACCGGCCCTGCTTCTTCAGTCCCCAGCCCCTGGTGCAGTCCGGCGTTACCTTTTTCCAGTATTTCTTCTTCATTCGCCTTCAAGCCTCTCAGCCGTTGCTTAACCTGGTTGAATGTTTTTGGGCAATCTTCTGGCGTGCCTTACGCCGCTTTTTTGCTGCCTTCTTTTTTGCGTCGGCCTTGCTCATGCCTGTTGCACTGGCCGTCCATCGCCCCATGCGGTCAAAGTAGTGGACACTCCAGTTGTTTGACCCATCCTCACGCAATTTCCACGGGTCCACGGCAGCGAGGGCCATCTCGTAATCAAATAACGCTGGCATCACTCGCCATTGTCTTTCTTTGCCAACCGCAAACTCTCGGCAAACATCTCCCATCCGTGCCTGGGGCACCTTCCCTCGCCAACTGAATCACACTCGCATGGACCGTCGTTGCCCATTTTTGCGTAGTTTAAAAACCGCTCCATGTTAATACATGCTTGACCCCTAGCCCTTTCGTCCGCGTCTAGATCTCCTTCTTCACTACCTGTGTCCGGTATCTTCGAAAGTCCTTCCAAAGCACTTCCAATCACGCTGATAGCTAGGCTGAGACGGTCATGCAAGAACAGAGCATCACACAATGGGCAGTCTACTCGATTCCAGATCTTCTTGTGCTCGTCGCAGATGCCTAGAGGGTTTTTCACTTCCATAGGGTTGGGCACCGCTATAACCTCACGGTCTGGATTTTCCTCTCGGTATAGTTCAATGTCGTATTCTTCTTCTTCGAAATCTTCCTGAATGAAGTACAGTCCTGGTCGTCTATCCAGTACGAGGTGCCATTTTGCACTTCCGCTAATATTTGCATATATCCAGTATAGATTAGTCATTTGTTCCCCTTGGTTCTGTAGTGATCTGCGTTGCTCTGAACTTTTCGATCTCCTCGTTCTTCCCTTCCACCGGCTCTTCATCCTCCATCTCCTCTAAAAGCTGCCTCAGAGAAGCCACTTCCCTCTCTCCGTAGGCAATCGCCCTATCGACGGCGTCCACCGCACATGCGCCCAGGAGGCATCCTTCTCCGATGTAGACCCTTCCGAATTCGGTATCCTTAAGCTCGTATCGATACTCAGATATTCTACCAGGCAGATCTTCCCGCTCGCGTTCGTATATCGCGATCACCCGACTACAAATGACCTTCTTGATGATGTCACCGTCGTCTCTGACGGATCCAATCAAGTGGAATACGTAGTCACCTATATTTATTTGCTCTTTTTTCATTTGCTGTCTACCTCGTGTTCTAACGCATATACTCGCGCCATTAGCGACTCAACCGCCCCGGCCAGAACCTCTGGGTTAAGACTCCATTCCTTCTCGGCGCGAGCGGGATCTTCCTCAACCAATTGCGTTCTCACGAGACAACATTGGTATTGATAGTGATGTACACCACCTAGCTCCACTTGGCGCAACCGAGGCGCTTTCCCACAAGTCGGACAACAGAACATGGTTCTCATTCGTTTTCTCCCGGAGGATCGTAATAACCGATTGTCTCGCAAATCTTCTGGATGAACGCTCGGATCTCCTTCGCAGTAACCTCGTCACTTGCCCAAACAGAGTCTTTGTCCTTCAGCCTGTGATCATCAATGAAGCGCCCGCATAAATCATGGAGCCAGGAACGCTTCTCCATTGTCTTGCCGTCCAGTTCAGTAATCGCACAATCAACATCGACATCAGACAGGAACTCCAACACTAAATCAAACGCCTCTCCAAACAGCTGATTCTCATCCTTGGGAGAGCTATTTTCTAGGTAATAAGTAATGCTCTTTATGTTGTCTTTCTCCTCGAACTTGCGCCCCTTGACTGCATCGATGGCTGCCCGGCCATCGTCCTCAAGCCAAACCCTTTGTCCTATTTCGTACCTAAACATTGTCATCCTTTTTCCTCCCCTCGCCCCCCATCGTAGTAACCAATCAAATCACAAATCCTTTTCACGAGCCCCCATGAGTTATCCGAAGCCCGTCCAATGGCTTCCTCGCTGTCGATTCCAGCCTCAACTATGAACCGTCTACACAGGACGTACAGCTTGTTGTATCTCTCAACCCTCTCGCGATCTTGCTCGTGAACCATGTAATCGACGCCTTTTGCTTCGGACAAGAGATCAGCCACCAGATCAGGCGCACTCTTGTACAGCTGATCCTCATCTTTCATTCCAATCCCTTTTAGGAAGTAATCCCTGCTAACATTACCCTTTGTCATCTCCTCTGACTTCCGACCACCAACCTCCGCCACCGCCGCCTTCCCACGCTTGTTTGTGTACCAAACCTCTTGTCCTATTTCGTACTTAAACATTGTCATCCCTTTTCCTCCATTGCCTACTCCTCCTTATCCCTCTCGTTTCCACTCTCCGCACCTCTTGGAACACAGATGCGTAGGCTTCACCAACAACTCCGTATCCTTGTTAAGCATATTAAAACCGGTCGGCTCTGGCTCCGCATTGTCGACCTTCTCCCAGTCGGACCCGCACTGGAAACACTTGCTATCATCATCAGGGTCGGACCCTTTATCAGCGGGAACATCATCAGAGTGCCCTTTGCATATCACGGACAATGCTCTCCATGCCTTCCTCCCTCCGCACTCCTCACAAGAAATATCCTTGTAACATTCCCTGCATCGGACAGCCGCCGCGATCAATAACGGCTCCAACTCCTTCGCTGAATCAACACAGATGTGCTTAGTTTTCGGCGGAGTCTCCTCTTCAATCAGACCGCACCCGATTTCGAGATACGCCGCAATACTGCTGTCTCCTCTGCAAGCAAAAAACCTGCGTGCACTAACCTCGATCCATGGCACTGGTCCAGTCTCACCATTGTATGAATCCAGCACCTCAGCGTCGCCGCCCAAGAGCACAGTGACAACAGGTTGCGTCTCTTCAATATCGACTTCCTGCATACGATCACCGCTGAGGAACACAGGCGTCTTCTTCCTGCGCCTCGCCTCGTAAGCAGCCCAATAAACATGCTCAACTGTATATTCTGTCTTGCCCATTCTTCTCCTCAATCAACAGCCAACATATGAATGCTCACCCGAACCCCTTATTCCTCTTCCCCCTGCGGAATCTCTCGCATCTTGATCCACTTCTCATGCGGGTAGATCGATCTCCACACAGTCCCGTCATTGCAGAGAGCCACGACAGTGTCTGACTCTGGGCACTCGCTAACGGCAATTTGGATGATTACACGCTTGTCACCATGGGGCGAATAGTCAGCAGGGTAATCACACAGAGTCACACCAGCTGTCGTGCACCCAGTTCGATCGCCCGTGTGCGTCGGAACCCACGACTCACCCTTGGTTATTTCGTCCTTGTCACTCATCGCCTTCTCCTCTTATTGATACCTAATGACGCGAGTTGGCTTGCCCGCCGCCCGCGCCTCATTGGTCATGCTCATAGAACCACGCGACAGGCCGTCCCAAAATACAACGACCGCATGAGCATACTCGGCCATCTCCTTGTTCCTTATCGGCCCCGCCGCCTTCCCGTGCTTGCCCCAGTTGGCAGGGAACTTCTTCACGGCGAACCCGCGCTCCTCTGCGTACTTCTCCCCGAGTGCGTCCGCACCTGTAGCGCCCCCGGATACGATCTCTATCTTGTGCTCTTTGGCTTTCTCCCCAATCAGGACATCCAGCTTCCCTTTGAGGAGTTCGTAGTCGTCAAACGTGCGCGTCCCTGCCACCACCACGGAGAATGTGGTAAAGACGCATTCTTGCCCTATCCTGAACACCCGCAGGAATCTCTCAACGAAGGGATCAACGCCCATTTTGCTTCACGACTACATTCAGCGTATGGTAGGAATCCCACTCCACAAGCCCTTCTCGCAAGCAATGGTTCAACACTTCTTTTTGGTCATTCAGGAAGCCATCAGCAACATCTCGGTGTTTAGTGCACTGGTAGCTGTAGTACGACTCGCACATACAAGGCTTCTTCGACCACTCAAGAAAGTCCTCGATCTCTTTTTCAGTCGGTTTCAACATTGTACACATCCTTTAATACGAAACTATCACCAGGTGAAATCACCGTCCCGTGCGCAGGCACAGCGCCTACAGTTCCATCAATTATATGATTAAGGACAATAACGTTCTCTTCGCCGTATTTATCAGCCCACTTCTTACGTCGCTCTACTGCTGACTTCATGCGCGAAAATACAACCTGAAACTTGACTTTTCCATCCTCAACGACTGTTACGGCGTACACATGATCCATCTCAAGTACCCTCTCCCTCTTTGCACCCAGGACACTGAGGTGGAACAATCTCCTCGTAGTAGGGGAACTCCTTCTCGTCGGGCGTCTCAAGGATCATTGATTTGACACCCCTATAAACACGCTTGCTGTTCCAGACATGAAAACGTCGAACCGGTTCATAAGGACTCTTCTTCTCGACCATGTCATTCAACACCCTACCTATGTCCATCTTGTCCTCCTGTTCCTTTGTTCCATCTTGCTACCAGTGATGGCAAATCAGAACCAACCATGACAATCACCGCGCCACCATAAAGACAAGTGTGCCTCAGCTTCAACGCCTCGCTCATGACAGTCGAATTCCTTTCGAACACCGCATCGAAAAACGTCTCTCCCGCCCCGCAAAACGGACACGGCTTAAGCTCACTCAGGTGTTCATCAAAGACCCTCATTGTCTTCTCCTGGCCTAATTGGGTTTATCTTCGGCGGCAACTCGCCCTGAAACATCAGCTTGCCAACCCCGTAGAACCCGCTCAAGTTGCAGTGCGTCCAAGGGTCCTTCCTCAACCTTATGGTCAACTCGGCGTTCAACTGCTTCGGAAGTCCGTCCACAGTCTTCCTCGCCTGCTCCCAGGACGTCCCATCGTTGCTGTCGGAGCCACAGAATTCATCCACGTAGAGAATCGTATCTACGTCAATCGGCGGAAGCTCCAGCTTCTTCGGAAGCATGAGACGAACAACCCAGAGCTTAACAGCAACAAATACCGCCCCAACCAACGTGATCAGTCCCACGAACAAGATCCATGTATGAATGTCTGACATTGCTTTCCTTCTTACCCTCTGTGCACCAAGCAATCGCACACAGGACACACATGGGTAGGAGTCATCATCCTGCCTTTGTAAGGTCCATTGGCAATTTCTCTTGGCTTGGAATCTTCAACCTCGATCAGGTCATTCCCGCACATGTGACACGCCTCGTCAGTGCCCATGTCATCTTCATCTTCTTGCTGTTCGGCCTTAAGAGCTTTGAGTTCGCCTTCCAGCTCAAGCACCCTGTCAAACAATGCCACTATCGCTCTGTTCCCCGCCACCGTGACTCCGAAGTCCATCCACTCCTCGCCGTATCGATCGCACCGGAACTCCACGCCCTCTTTCACGAAGGTGTACTTCCCGTTCTCAAGTTTAACAATATCTCTATCAGCACTCATCATTGTCTCCTTGTTCATCCAAAGGAATGTCCGGAAACTTAGTCCAGTCCTCACTGCTCATGTCGTCCTTCGCCGTCGGATCGACAACCCATATCGTGCCGTCGCGACACGTCGCAATAACCGCAACATAATCCTCGGACACCGCCACGGATGTGTGCACCACATGACGCCCGGATTTAACACCAGGCGCTTCATTGAAGTAGTCACAGTTAATGAACCTCATGGACTTATCGTCGTCTGTACGGAAATAAGTGTCTGCCTCCAGACACTCCCATCTCCACACATCGCTCCGCGCTTTCTTGAGATGACTGCACCTGAAACAATTGGCCATCACTCGCCTCCTTTGCAATCAACAAAGACCGCCGCCTTTGCCTTCCGGGCTCGAACGAAGTGCCTGCACCCCATCTCTTTGTCCACATCCGGTATCTGGTCGATAAGCGTCGCGACCATGAGGTTTCCATAAGTACATCGAAAAAGCGAACGATCACCAGGTGGACCCTCTGCGAAGTAACACTCTGCACACGAAGGCTTGGGCTCCTCTTGAGCCCCGTCTTCGAGCGCCTCCTGATCCAGGAGATCCATGGTGACTCGCCTCCTGATCTCCTTGTCCACCTTCTCCGCTTTCAGTGCATATTCGCGCACAATCCAAACCGGATCAGTGTCGAAATCCCAATAACCGCACTCCTCTTCAAGGATCCGGATTAATGACTTCTCATTCATAACCTCGTCAGCAATACAGACAGCTCTACCAACAGCATAGTCGACGTCAAGCAACAGATCCGGCATACTCTCTCCACACACTGTTGCAGTGTATTCGCCAAATGCCTTGTACCAACTCTTATCAACAGGATACACAGTGCACATGCCGTCAACCATGTCGCCAATTCTCATTGTGATTCTTCTAGGCCACTTCATTCTTCAGCCTCCAAAACATCAATTAAAACAACAGCAACGAAATCACCCCCGCATCAATACGAGGAACCACTCAGGACCCTATATTCGAGCCCAATCTTTGTACAGCGTTACCAGGGCTTCGTCAACCGGGTTTATCTGCCCTGGATATGGCATTCAAAGCCGCATCTATAGCCTCTTCCTCTGTCTCGCAGTTAATCGTTTCAGGCAAAACATGGTCCCCACCAACACACCCGGTCAGCCACCACCGAGGACTATTAAACCCTTTTTTGCAGCGCATAAGGCTCACTTTATCAGTAATCTTGAACCCAAGGGCCACGGTTAGCTGCTGGAGCTTGTCCATTGGAGTCCCGTGTATATCCATCGACTCGAAGAACGCATCCATCTGATACATCAAGGACTCACCGTTGTCCCCGTCGCCGCCTGTCCTCCCACAAGACTCGCACGATAAACCCGGAACCACAATACTGTGAAAGTATTCGTCATCGACTCCGGTGCCTACAAACATGTATCCACAGTGTTCGCATTCAAACCTCACGTTTAGCTTTTTCCCTTGTCTTGTTATCACTTTAGCGACTTGCATCTTGTCCCCTTAGAATATATTCCGTGTTCCATTATTGTTAACTATCGCATTATGGTTCTTGTTTTGTATTTTTGCTACAAATACAAGGTATTAAGTTTTCTTCCTGTGATTGTTCTCCCTCTATCTCACTTAGTAGTTTGTCCGCCGTTCTTTTGACTTGGTTAAGCAGGAAGGTGGCATTACGCACGAAGTCTGGGTTCGATGTTTCTCCGCCGCCTTCTCCGAACCACTCCAGGAACCCCTTCGCTGACAAAGCTTTATATCCACATTTTTCTCTGACCGCATCTCTTAGCGCCCGCAGACCTGCGACCTCGCTGTCCTTATCTTTTCTGTCTTCATAATCCTCTGTAGCTAGCTGTGTCTCTTTTATCCGGAAATCGTGCCCGCGCCTCATCGCCCGGACCACGAACATCAGATCTGAGAACTCCATGTTCTCCCCCGCGAGTTTGAAGATCTTCCTAAACACCTTCGGAGCCTCGCTCCCTATCTCCGTCATCATCTTGTGCTCAGGATCCTCGCGCCGCATTAGCTTGCCGATCATGGAATGGACAACGTGCGGACTCCACTCCACGGAACTCTTCTGTGTTCCGACCTTGGACTGCTTTGCTGTTCGCCCGCTCTGGACCTCCAGGAGCCCGCACCCGTCCGGAACTTCCGACTTATCGATCAGTCCCGTGGGCACAACATACAGGAACTCTGTCCCCAGTCTCATGCCCGGCTCTCGCTTGGATGGATCTCTGATTTCGTTCAGAAAGTCAGAACGACTGGCTTTTATCTCAAGCACTACAACTCTTGGCGCCCCGCGCACCGAGATAGCCACAATATCGAACCGGCGACAATTGCCACGCTCTGGGTTCTCTATCTCTTCTAGGACTACCCACTCAGGAGCCGGGTATCTCATACGCGCCGCCGCGTAGACCTCCTTCGAGACCTCCTTGGTTGGCATGCCCGCCCACCACTTTGGCTTAATCTGAAATTTTCGAGCACCCCCGCCCTTACCCATTCTTGGCCTCATGGTCCTCGCCCAATTCAACCAGTCTGTCCAGCATGACCGAGAGAATATCCCTCTTCGTCTTGGCCCATGTCGCTCTGTAACAAGTAGTCGCGTCTTTATCGGCTGCTATGTCTTTCCGGGCGCCATGGTCAGTCGCCGCGCTCATCCGGCCAGTCGACTCAGCAGCACGCCGAATGGCAATGTGGTCCAGGGTGTCGACGGCTGTAGTAGCAACAGCAAAAGCTATAGCCGCCGCCGCTTCCTTCTTGGCTGTGCTCCAATAGTGATACGCCCTCTCGATACGATGAGAGCCTTCTTCGGGGCTTGTAGCGAACTCCCGCGCCCAGCGCAGAACTACGTCGGTTGGCAGCAACCGAGACACCATCCACAACCTATCATCCACATGGACGCCTATCTCGGAGATCTCCCTCACCGACCGCTCCGGATGCTCTCCCCATATTTCGATGATCCTATTGCGAGTGTACTCCCCGCAAATGTTGGCATTCAAGAGATCTACAACGCTAAACTTCTTCACTGTCCACCTCGTTGCATGATTCCGCAGCCTTCCTCACATTATCTAACATCTCCTCGCTATTTAGAATGCCACCCAACTCTTCCAGCATTTCAATCATCCATTCCAGGACCATCCCCCCCCCGGCGTGCAAACCCTGCTCATAAACATCAAGCGTCGACTCTTCAGGAACCGAGGCTTCGTATGCAATGTCATGCGCTCGTTCTGCCTTTGCCTTGTGCGCATTGGCCGCATTGTCCACACTAACCTTCTGCTCGCGCACTCTCTCCAGCGCGATCTTCTTGAATATATTGACACCCTTGCAATAACACGTCATTTGCCTTCTCCTTTGAGAATGTGTCTCTACACCCCCTTCAAAAGCTCCTCGTCTTCGGGCGCAGGACCATTGTCCCTGCTATCCGCGATCGATTTATACTCCACCTGATCTTTTATGTAGATCTGAGCGAATCGTTTCATCTCGTGCTCGTTGAACTCGAACCCCATTCGCGCAGCCAGCCTCTCCAGATACGTCATCGTTACGCACCCAGCTATTAGGCCCGACTCGTAATCGCTTCCCTTGCTGCCGTATCGCCGGATTAAGCTCCGCATCTTGGGTTTTCCGCAGACGTACCAGTCCTTACCCCGCTGATCGGTGCCCAGAAAAGTGCATCCGTCACAATCGTGCTCATGAATAGGCTTAGACATGAGTTGCCTCGATAATCCTGTCAGCCAGCTTGTTAACAATCCGCTGAGCCCTGTTTGCCAGATCTTCCGACGCCCTAGAGCATGTTGCGTTGAGCAACTCGCTGCCCACTCTAGCAGCCCGCTCCGCCCATTCGGCCTTCTCTTTGCCATCTACACATGCGCAGTAGTCGACGTTAACAACGCGTTCTAGATGGGTAACCAGACTCCTGTATTCTCCAACTTTCATGACTGCTGCCTTTCTTCTCTATGGCTGCTTTGGCTCCCACTCGCTGATGACAGCCGCCTTGGCGCGATCCGCATCCGGGTACTCTCCAGGGCCAAACATGGACTCTAGGTTCGATATTGAGAAATACTCGTCGATCTCTCTGATCGACTTGAACTCTTCAACACCGAAAGTGCCTAAATACCTCTCGATTAAGTCGTGCATCACAACTCCTTATGATTTGTGCCCTACAGCTTCAGCACTCGGGCAAATACCTCGCCGTCCTCTGAGCCCCACCCGATGTCATCGGGCGCATTATCAAACACCGTGGACGGATTGCAGTTCTCGTCCAAAGTCGCCGTCTTCATGGACTCGACAATATTGGTTCTATACATGTACAAGGCCCGATTCGCTTCCACGCCCCAGCAGTCGCCTGTCCAACATTGACCATGTGAATTCTTTACGTAATACATCCTGTCCTCTTTCCAGGCCGGGTCTTTCCCTCGCCCTCTCACTGTACAACTTACATCCTGCAAAGTAGTTTGTCAACACCCTCTGGGGAAAGAAACCAAATATCTCTGATCACCCTGATCAGCTACCTTAGATACGTCTAATATCAACCTTACTAATTACGCCAAATCATCTATCGATGGCATCTTCGCGGACGCATCAAGCCCCTTGATTACATCGGCAATTTCCTGATACAGCAGTCGACCTTCTTTTGTCAACACTCCGTCTTCGATGTACCCCCGACTCTTTGCCCATCCCTGGCGCGAGAACACCGGCCACCCTTCTCCCAGTGTCGATTCTAGAAGATCCACAACCATTCTCTTGCCCGTGTTAATGACAGGTTCTTCCGCCTCTTGTACGCTCACCTCGGATAGAAAAGACATACTAGTCTCAGCATCAGCGAGCCTCACACCACCCTCGCTACTACAGACCCAGAGCCCCCCTGAGCCATCGCTCACGACCTTTGTTATTGACAGCTCATCTCCGGGGTATTTCTCTCCTTTGCCACTCTCCCTCGTCAGAAAGAACCCTGGATTGCCAGGCCGAACCTTGCTAAAATCAACCTTACTCATCGAGCCCTCCGTTTTCTCTGTCTCTTAGATCGATTTCGAATCGTTTGCGAACTCAAGTTCGCGACCTCTCTCCTTGTCCATCTGTCGACTGTCGCCATAATAAGACACAAAGGAATCACCGGCCAGAGAAGGACAGTAATCAACGCGCCCTCCCCCTTAAGGCCCGAGCCATGAACCGCTTCAACAACAACCAGCACAATAGCGAACAGCATACCTACAAGCAGATAGGCCAACACCCATGCAATAGGATCGCCCACTTATACGCCCATTATTTCACGAGCCCTGCTCACGAGAAATGCCCTGATGTACTGAGGCAACGTCCCGTCTGGAAAAACCATATGATTGCCAATAACGGATCTGGCTACCCCGAGCCAATGATCCCCGCGCACCCCAGCAAGGGTCTGCCACGACGAATACGAGAATCGAACCCATTCCCACGGGTCACTGCTCCCTGGGCCACCCTCTTTATCAATCTCATACATTGAAACGGGGACATTAGGCCAGACCGCAATGGCGCGAGCCATCTCTGGAGAGATAGCATTTACCATTGACACATTTTCATCGTGGCGCTCTTTGTACGAGATTAGAATGTCCTCAAACTCACTTATGCGCGACGGAATGACACTACTACTATCCAACATGCTATACCTCCTAAATCACAACAATCCGTTGAAGCTCCCCGTCCTTTCCCTTGCTGTACAGGTCCTCATTCACGGACTTGTGCAAAAGCGACACTGCCATGCGGACAACCGCCGCCATTGTCTTAGCCCGGCACTTTGCCTTACAGTCATTCACCATTTCTCTGACGTCACCATCCAACGCTACAACAAAGCGATCTCTCATCATCTTGCCTTTCTGCTATCAACCATCAATCCGGCACCAAAACCAGTGTAATATTACCCTGAACTTGGAATACAACACAGGAAGGGATAATTTGTCAACGAAAGGATATAATCACTCGTCACTTGCGAGTTCAGACCACTCAGCTCCATCAGAAACGCGAACAGGGGACACCCCGGACATATTAAAGTACCGATCACAAATCACATCGCAGTAATGAGGGTCAAGCTCAATCCCGTTGCAACGCCTACCCGTCTTCTCTGCTGCCATCATCGTGGTTCCGCTACCAAGGAAGGAATCGATAACCAGGTCGCCCCTAACAGAGCTGTTTTTTATAGCCTTCTCCACAAGCTCTACGGGCTTCATAGTTGGATGCACAGGGTTCCTTCCTGGCTTGTCAAAGAACCAAACATCCCCTTGATCCCTGGCCCCGCACCAGTGCCTGTCAGCGGCCCCGTCCGGCCACCCATACAGTATCGGCTCGTACTGGCGCTGGTAGTCCGATCGACCGATGGTGAAGCGATCCTTCGCCCATATTATGAACGTGGACCAATGTCCTCCGGCCTCCCTGAACGAAGACTGGAGCACATCCAGCTCTGAACTGGACATGCAAATATACATAGCCCCTTCGCAGTGGCTGGTCATATTTCTGATCGCGGCCAGAAGGAACGGCTTGAACTCATTACCAAGGTTGTCATTTTCAATTTTTCGGTCATCGCTATAGTCAACGTTATAAGGAGGATCGGTAAAAACCATCCTTGCCTTCTCGCCGTCCATTAACTGCGACATCACACCAGGGTCCGTCGAGTCACCACATATCAACCTATGCGGGCCGAGTTTCCAAATGTCCCCCAGGCTAGACACCCCTTTGACATTCTCGTTAATGTCATCGTTCCCGTCAGACGTCCCTCCGTCCTGCTTATCAAGCATCCGAGTGATAACCTCGTTAACCTCTTTTTCTGAAAACCCTATGCCGTCCATCACATCGGAGTCCTCTTTCAAAAGACCCTCTAGCATCTTACCAAGTGCGTCCTTGTCCCAGACCGAGACAATTTCCCCTAGCCTGTTGTCTGAGATGTTGAAGCCAGCAGCCGTCGCGCCATCATCATCGGCCCATATAACAGGCACATGCTTAATGCCAAGCTCCTGGAGAGCGTACAGGCGTTGATGCCCCGCCTCTATGACATTGTTCCTCTTATTCACAATAATCGGCCACCGAACCCCATACCTGCGAATGCCCGCAACTAGCCTGTCTAGCATCTTCGTTTTTCTAGGATTCGATGGATCAGGTTTAATGTCATCAACAGAAGTCAGGAAACCAACCAGGTCGCCAAGCACCTCAACACGCCCGCTGCTAGCCTTAACAAAACAACGATCACCGTCCTTCTCGTACAGCACTCTTCACCTCCATTTGTCATCTGCAATCACTAGAAGGACCGTATCATAAAATAAATAAAACAACGAACTCAAGTTCGCATGGCACTAGCGCCTGCGACGAATACCCAGCTTGGCCTTAATAGCCGTCAGATCATCCTTCTGCCCATCCAACTTCTCATCCACCTGATCGATCTTGATCTTGGCGCGAGATTGCTCCTCGCGCATCGCATTCATTTGGACATTTAGAACCTTCTGCTCGGTTCTCACTTCGCCCTGAGCATCCTTGACCTTCGACAGTGCACCCTCTACGCCCTTCACCCTGTCAGCCATGCTGCCGATGCTGTAGTACAATGCACCTGCTGCAAAGACAATGGGAGTAGCCCAGGTTATGATCTTGATCCATATGTCCTTGGACATTGACCCTTGCTGCTGAGTCCCAGGCGCATAACTATAATGTCGATTTCGCATTTTTGCTCCTGAGCTGTCTGGGGTTTCCTGATCGGGTTTTGGAATAGGGACAGGTTTTGTATTCTCTCTCATGCCCTCTCCTAAACTGCACGCAAAGCAACACGTGCCACAGTAATAAAATAACACCTGAGTGATTCTATCTCAATACAGAAACAAATTGTTGAATAATAACGAAGCGTCTTAATCCAGGGCGCGGAGTAACCTGCTAATGAACAACGTCTGCCTTCTTAGAGTCTTCCTCTAGAACCTCGTCTTTTGCCTCTGGCTCGTCGGCTTCATCCTCGTCGTCAAGCTGGCGAATCAAGTCCTCCCCATAGACAACCCGGTCCTCTGACTCGTTGTATGCGATTAGACGCAGGCCCAAAACTTTCTCATATTTACTCATGAGATCGCCCACCGAGCGGATCGTCATGTTGCTCGCAATGTAGTCGGTGCAGATGAGATCCAGGAGATTCCCTGGCTTGTCGCTCTCTGCTGGACCCATGGCGATCTCCGCTGCCCTTTTCCAGTTGTCCATTTGAAGCGGGAATAGCTTAAAGTTGAGACCCTTCGGTTTTTCATCAGAGTCGTCCGAACTCGAAGGGCCTGTGCCATCATCTTCCGCTGATGTCATCTCCTTCAGCATCTTCTCGATCTCTGCAACTGACTTGCCGTCAATCCTAGCTCTCCACTCGCGAGCGTTCTCTTCTGTGACTTTGCCGACCAGCATTCTAGCCTTGGTCCATCCGATTGACCGGATCCACGCCTGGATATTTGGCGACAGCTCGTTGGTCCATTTTTGAATCTGAACCAGGTATTGAGCCTTGCGCACCTGGATGTCGATCTCGTTCTCGACGTAGTCCTTCCAGGATTCGAATCCCCACGCCCGATAGCAGCCCCGCTCGTAAACATCCTCTAAAGCGACCGCGAGATCCCAGTACGACTCGTCTGTCTTGGCCCTCAAGGAGAGAACCTTGCGACGCAGATCCTTGAACTCGTACTCCGAGTCACTAGACGCACCCTCTGACTCCTCACCGACCACAGCAAGGGCCGTCTCGTCCTTAGACTGCTCGTCTGCTCCGGATTCCTCTGTCGACGCGTCTTCGCCCTGATAAACGGCCACTGCCTCTTTTGTTTCTTCTTCGGCTGCAACTTTGCCCATCTTAACTCCTCCTTAAATATTCAGCGATGACATAAGCATCAGCAATGTTGTCATCCTGTGTTTTAAACCCCATGGCATTTACGGCTGAGACTATCTCATTCTTGCCCGCTTTGCCCTTTGAAAAACGTCCCCTGCCCAACACTTTCTTCCGAGCCTTCGCCGCAGGAATTACCACAGGCGCAACCCCGAAGACTAGCCACATCTGAGTTTTGACAACTCCGTGGATTTCTCCCAGATCATTCTGTGCACCCCTCGCGCTGAAAGCGTAATTCTCGATCCCTATCCCGCCTATCTCATGGCCGTCGGCAACCACCCCCTTGATCGATCTCACGATCCTGCCAGCGATATGCGTCAACCGTTCTATCTTGTCTCTATCAGGCGCATCCTTCTTCAGGCTCAACCCGAAGCACTCACCCAAGATGCTCTCTCCTGACTCACCAATAACAGCACAACCTGTCCCGACCAGCGACAGGTCCAACCCGATGAAAATCTTCAACTGGCATCTCCCCGGCTACTTAAACGCCGCGTTCATCCATTTTGCTATGGCCCTCCAAATTCGAGCCATAAGCGGTATCTTCGGAGCAGGAATGTACGAAATCATACGCTCCCTGCCCTTGTGATCATAGAGCCTCACCGTTACAACTTTTCGATCTCTCTCAGGGACATCTATCACCCACGACCCCCCTCCAGGGGTATCGATGCTGACCTTGTCCTTCTTTTCCTCTTTTTTTGCCATGGAAACACCAGAGTCGCAATCAAGATGCGAGTCCGATCCTACACGATGCTCATCGCTTTCGCTATAATATCCAACGCTGCACTTTTTGCCGTTGCTATTCATTGGATCCTTTGTCCCATGGCCATTCCCCTACCTTTATATTGACAGACATCCTGGTCGTCATCAACGACCGAGCCGTCCCAGCTGGCCCACGAGCTACCATGTTGCGCCTCTCAAGCGACTTGACCAAATCAGCAACTGCATTCGTGGATCCTATGCCCAGGTACTCGCAAAGCTCTCGCAAAGTGGGAGCCACGCCCAACTCACCCCATAGGTGCTCGATAGCATTAACAACATCCATCTGGCGCTTCGTAGGCTCTTTACCCACTGATCCATATCTCTGCATCTACTTCGTTGCCGCCTTTTTCTTGCGAACTCCGAAGCACAGATCCCTGCCAGGACATGTCTTTGGGCGTCCCTTGGACTTCATCACACACTCTGGAAGCCGCTCGGTTTCCTCTGCAAACTCTTTGAGCTTAGACTTGATCATATCAAAATGCTCGTTCAATTCCTCTGAGTCACCACTCGACACTGGAAGAGGAATCCCCTCAATCCACCCATCAAAGGCAACATCAACCGTTCCAACCTTGTCAACAATCGCTTTTCTGCGACTCAAGAGATCTTCGTTAACAGAATGATCGAACTCGACCACATGCTCTACAATGCTGGTCTTGATCCCTCGAACACCCTTGAACACGTAAACGATCCTGGCCCGACGTAGCCCAGTGGCCATCATGCCGATATGAACCTGCTCAATGTGCTTCTTACGAGGCGCACCACCAAGAAACGGATTCAGACTGTCACGCGCACTCTGATCCTCTGTCTTCACTTCCAACACTTCCAGATCCCCATCACCCCAGTCCAGAATGCCGTCCATTTTAACGACCGTTCTAATCCCTGGGAGCCGGACCTTGGATTCGTTGAACATCCAGTCGTCCCCTTCGGGCTTGCTGGTCCACCCGCGCTCTACATCCGAATTAGGCGGGATCACCGTGTCGCACAGCGCACCTGTGCTCTCCTTTGAAAAGTATCCGTTCTTCTCTTTCTTGGTCCTGGTCCACATGCCCAGCAAACGACATCCCTTGAGCCCCTGAAGAGTCTCCTTTTGAAATGCGTCATGATAAGCGTGACCAACCGCGAAGATCCAGCTGAGTTCCGGCTTTACAATATCTTCTGGAGGAGTCATTGTCGCTGCTTGCAACGCGTACATCCTCGGACAGTCATGAGCCGTAGAGGATGCTCCCATCCACCACTCCTCATATCTAGTCTTGCCTGATTTGAGCGACACGCACGGCTTAGGATAGCCTGCCCTGCTCGTCTTTAGTATTTCATCAACCAGCCGCGTGGAGACCGGTTTAACGGCCTCCCCCGCCTTCACTCGCGCAAACTGCCCTAGCATCTGTCAACCTTTCCAGCTCTGTCAGCCTACTCAACTACTTAGACATCTCATCGATTCGAAACGAAATATGACAAACGGAATCGTCGTCCTTAACACCCCTGTAGAATTGATTCAAGTGGCCCTTCCATTCCGGGCCAGTGGAAAACCCATCCTTCATGACCGTCATCTTGTCACGAGAGAGTTCCCCTATCGTCGACGGACGAACCGACACGATCGTCGCCGTCGCAAACGCAACAGGGTGCCCGTTCCTCGCCATGAACTCCGTAGTAAACACCAGCTGACTACCCGGCTTATGCGGGCACTCACCAGCAGCATAACGTCTCGTTACTCCCGTTGCCGTCCCATCCATTATCCTCTGCGTTTCCACCCTTGTACAAGCAAACATTGAAACCTCCTCGCGAACTCAAGTTCGCAAACTGACACCTGTCAACACGGCATCACATATGCCCAACATGCTCACCAATGAGTCACTGTAAATCCGACGATACCTAAACTGTGTTCAGTGTCAAGCTGTCGAACTAGCCCTCGGTTATCTTCTTACCCACCAACTGCTCTAGCACTCTAACCGGGATCATCGCCCAATCCCTGTCACACCGGGGATCTCTTTTCCCGCCCTTGATTTCAATGGCTAACACTGGCTCTTTTTGCACAGCATCGGCCTCCGCCGTGATCTTCAGCAGCCACTCCCATTTCACAGAAAGGCTCGCGTGCATCGTTTGCTTGCACTCCACAAGGAACTCGACATCGCACTCCTTGCCCTCAAGCAAAACATCCCTGACATCTGCCTTCGAGTACATGCTCGAACCGGAACCCCGGACCCTCTTGCCCCCAAGTCGATCAGCAACGCGATCCTCTTGCATAGTAGGAGTGCTCTTGCCGTACCCCATCCCCTTGGGACCACGGAACGGCATTACTTCTCACCCACCGATTCAAACATTTTCTTGAGTAGAACAGCACGAAGACTGCGCTGTGTTTCTGGCATCTCGAACGTCGCCAGCATGGATGCTTTCTTATCGAAAACCTTGCCGCCAAGGATCCAGGTTTTCTTCTTCTTCTCGTTCACGCCCTCTTTCAGAAGGCCATACTTCTCAGCCTGAGCGAGAACGTACTTGGTATCCTCTATCTGCCCGGCCCTTGGCCCAGCAATGCACATGACATACCCGCCTGAGATCTTCGCTGTGAATGTTTTGTTCTTCTTTGTCCTGAAATTCAAACGAACTTCCCGGCTCATATCCATCTGCCACTCGGCCTTGAGATCTGAGTCGAACTTGTCTTTACCCCACTTCGAACTCCACATTTCGAGCGTAAGAACAGGAGCAAACTTCTGACCATTCCCTCCAGGTGCAGTTTTGTTACTGCCAAACATCACCCCAATCTTCTCTCTCTCTTGGTTAATCCATATGTGTGTAGGTGCATGGCCGTAAGCCCTAAGCACATCCAGGTTCGCCGCATTGACCTTCCGGATAAACTTATTCATGATCCTCGCATGAAGCCCCTGCTGCCAATCAACAGTGGAAGCCTCGATTTCCTTAGACGGGGTCATGGCGGCAATCGAGTCCAGAATATACATGTTGACCGCGCCCGTCCTGAGCATGTCGTCGTAAATATCCGCCGCCTCCTCTGCTGACGCCGGACTCACAACAAGAACCCTCCGAGGATCCAATCCGAGCCCTCTCGCCCAGCCCGAATCGAATGTCCCCTCGATGTCAAAGAACGCAACACGGAACTCCTCGTAGGAATTCTCCTTGTACGCCTTCAGACGAGCATTGAAATCCAGCTTGTTCTCACCAGGGAACATAACCGGATCCAGGAGACCCTCATTGAAACAGTCACAGCGCCCCACCGCGTAATACTCAACCTCACCAGTCTCTCCATCCTCGACGTACTCAACCTCTATGTCATCAACATGCCTGAAACAGTTAGCACACAGATTCTGAGCATTGCCCGCAACTCGGATAGCAGTAGTAGTTTTGCCAGAACTCTCCCCTCCCTGAAAAATAGAGGTTCGCCCGATGCAGATACCACCGCCTGTCGCAAAATCTAAACTAAGACTACCCGTCGATATTCTCGGTATATCCTCTGGCCTGAGATGTATAGCATTGCCAATCGTTCGACCATGCTCCTCGTTGATCTTGCCCTTCAGAGCCCGTAGACCCTCCCTCAGAACATTCCTGCGCTTAGCGACCTCTTCTGCCATTCAGTGCCCCTTCCTTTTCTTCTTTGGAGCCAACATGTTCAACCCTGCAACAGCATTTGTCAATGTTCATCTGGCGTATTCGCTAATACAATAATTCAGTCCAGCGACGACCCGTAATGGCCTCTCCGCTCCCATGACCATCAGGGGCTCCACCCCCACAGAAAACCCCACTCCCGTAGCCGTGCCCACTTATCGATCCGTACCCGTTTCGCATCTGGTAGCCCCTGCCAGACCCAAACCCGTTGCATTCACCCCAACCGTATCCACAGCCACAACCATTGTTGCACCGCTGGACATAGTCACGCCCCGGTAATCGACTTGGAAGTTCCAACCCTGGCTCATATTCACGATGCACTCGATTTCTCATCTTAGAACTTCCACCCTTTCGACTTGGACACAATTTGGTCAAAATCATACCTAGCAGCACCCATGTCATACTTCATCAAATGCCTATCCCTGAATTCCTTTAGAATGGACTCAGGCTTACGCTTGCGACTCATCTCGTAACGCATCTTCGATAGCTTCTTCTGAACGAACGGCTTCCTCATGAGAATGTCACCAACGTGACTAGGCGCCCGCGTGCCGTCCTTGAGCTTGAAGTCAACGCGACCCTTTGAGTCCA
Organism: uncultured Dehalococcoidales bacterium; assembly: GCA_964428725.1. GTDB lineage: Bacteria > Chloroflexota > Dehalococcoidia > E44-bin15 > E44-bin15 > CAYRYW01. The sequence continues at coordinate 8,797 of CAYRYW010000002.1, read as the reverse complement.
TAGAAGGCTCGTACTTACGTGCAACCTTATCGCTGACCCTGTCGATATAGCGAGCATCCTTTGTATTCAGATCCTCCGTGGACGTGCCCTCCCAGGCACTTAGAATCCTGCCCGCAGCCCAGACGACATCAAACTCAGCAGGGACCCTCCTGTCCCTATCAAGAGGGATCTGACTAGGCGGGAAATTATATGCTCTGGTTAACCCGCTAATGTTCGCGACGTAGAATCCTCCAACAAAGACATCGCCAGGCTTCCCCTTGATGATGCTCCCGTTATAATTGGAAAACACAACGTCCTCATCCTTGATGACTGATCCCTTCCACATGTCGTAATCGACCTTGTCCACTGAAAACTTAACCTGAAAAGGAGTAGTTAGACTAGGGCAACTGTTGACAGCAAGACCAAAGCACTCTCCAAGGAAATCATCCTGGTACGTGGTTGCGGTATACTCTCGATCGCCGCTCCTGACTTTGAAATCATGGCCCTCTCTGCCGAGAACCATGGCAGCCATCTTCAGGCCCTCTCCATGGGATCCAATAGTGCTGTCATCGCCCCGCTTCCCTGACGTCCCGATCTTGAGAAAGTCCCCCTCAGATTCAGGCACGTAATCGTTACTCAGAGTAACCGTGACAAAGTCCACCGCTGAGGGATCAGTCAGCGTGTGACTGACATCTTCACTGTGTTCCCCGTAGTCGACGAAGTTCTGATAGATCTCCCGGAGCGCCTCCTTGGCGCCCCAGTCTGGAAGATATGCCCTGCCTATCCCATACTTGATCATCCCTAGATTGCCGCTCATTCTCCCCTCCTACTTACTGGCTGGAGAAGGGTGAATATCAATGATTCTCTCTGAGTTGGCCGATACAACGATCCTGATGATCCCATCAGACACCGAAACCTTGGCCGTCGAGACGTCGTACTTGGCATCGACTTCAATCGCATGACTAATGCCTAGTTCAACCTCATCAGCACATGCCGTTCCCACCAGCTCGGGCTTCGCGTCCACGTACAGATTGGAAGACTCTTTGTCCGCGCTGACTTTCAATATTTTCTCATGAACGCCGGGAGCAAGAATAAGCATTTCGACGGATCCCACGGACTCTTTTTTGATGATGTTTCCCATTAGATTGTTCCTTTTGAATAGACGACTGCGACACCTCGCCGCAAATACGCACTATCTGTTACTGATTGCCTTGGATTTTGTCAACTGGAAATAACTAGAAAAACACCGTCCCACTTTCATGCCTGGCAGGCCCGGTGCCTCCTCGCCAGATCCGACGCAGCCACAAGCGCCGGTAGAGAGGTTCTAGGGTAACCTCCCACATGATTCACGTCGATTAACAGGATTCGACGCGAACTTAAGTTCGTTTTTCAGGATTGCGGATAATGTCCGCTTCTTCGCCTATCCTAACACCAATCTCCTCAGAGAGTTCATGTATAGTTTGCTCGATTGAATCTTTGTCGCCCACGTGCCTCGACAGCGCCACGTCGACCTTGAAGCTATCCATCCCCTCACCCTTGATGGTAAGGCCGTACTCAAGCCACACAGACCGCTTCACGCCAAACCCGTCCAGCTTCGGAAACGGCTTCTTAATGACGTCTTGCCCTCTGACCGACGCCTCCTCTCTGTCGAGGACATGCTTGACCCCCTCGATCATCATGGCATGGGCAAGATGTCGCTCGTCCGAGTTCGGGTTGTGCAACCCGATCCTTATGCCCATGTTGACTCTCGAAAACTCAAAATTACCAAGTGAAATAGTCCGACCCATCGACACGACGAGATCGTCCGTGTCCTCAGCAGTCTGCTCAACCGGTTTACCGGCATCGTACACGTATTCTTTCACCAACTTCTGATTGCCTCCTCGGTTCGTCACTGTGACCAGTGTCGAATCCTTGCCGTCAACTATTCTCGTCTTCATTTTTCAACTCCGCCTCGTAAACCCCAAGCTCTCTCCACGCCTCCTCTATTTCGGATTTGAACGTGCTATCGGAACTCGCGACTTTACCCCTTCTTGCAACTGCAACCTTCACCGCTAGTATCATGCCATCGGTGTATAACCGATCCCCGCGAGAAGACCGGATAGGCGTCTCGGGAAAAACTCCGATACGCGTCCAATAATTAATCGTATCCACAGATCTCAGTATCATTCGAGCCGCTATCGTAACGGTGTAGGCTGTCAGCTTCTCGCCGCCCACGATCACCGTCTCAGGCTTTCTAGGAGCGGATCTATTAGCTGGGACTATCTCGCCTGACTCAATCTTTCTCCTGCGCTCCTCTTTGCGTCGGATTCGGGCACGCTGGGCAGCTTCCTTGGCCCTCTGACGATATTCCGGATCTTCCTCATAGCGGCGCTTCTTTGCCGCAGAAAGCTCGTCTCTGCGCTCTTTGTAATAGGCTTGCAAATACTCGCTTCTATCTCGTTTTTCAGGTTCCTCTCCTTTTGATCCGCTCGCCATGCGTCCTCCGTTATTTCATAGCGCCGTTCTTCTTGTAAAAACTCTGACGCCTTATCCACTTGCGCTTCAGCTGGGGAATGTTCTCATCGATAACATCGACGACTATCGGGTCTGGCTTACCCTTGCACTTCCCCGCTCTCCAGGCACACAACCGCTCGCATTTCCCCTCTTCAGGAAAGCACCATCGCTGGACCCTCCCGACGAGCTGGACGATGTCACTAATCGGAGTTGCCATAACCAGCACATCCGACGCGGTAACATCGAGACCTTCGCTCATCATTTGAGATGTGCAGAAGATCACGTTTGCACGCTCGGCCACCTTAAGCTCAGCCTCCGTCCTGGTCTTCATTTTGAAATCACCCCTTTTGTGCCCTTTGCCACTCTTTTCCCATCGCTCGCTCGTGAACCACTGGCCAGTGTAATAATCGACCCTTGGATCAAACGGGAGCTTCATATCGAACAACGCGCTTATCAGATCCCTCGACATCTTCCTCAGATGCTCTAAGCGCTCACTCACTACCAGGATCTTCCTGCCAGCAGCTACGCCCTTCACAATATCGTCAACAATCTGTCGACTCCGGAATTCGTCCGCAGCAATCTGATTGATAACCTGAGCACTGTTCAGGTTGTCTGTACTCACGCGATAATTGCCTCTAACAATTGGCTTCAACTTCGTCGGGGTAATCACCCTCCGGAGCTTTGGCATCATCATTTTCGACTTGGCAGAATATGTAACCTTGGAGATGTTCATAAAGAAGACATCCTCAGCGCCGTCCTTGCGCCTCGGAGTCGCCGTTAAGCCAAGTCTGTACGCAGAGGTGAAACTAGGGATAATGGACGCCCACGACCCCGCTCCAACCCTGTGTGTTTCGTCAGAGATGACGAGTCCAAACGACCTCCACATTGCATCAGGATACTTCTTCCCGTCCATGCCCCTCGACAGTGATTGAAGCATTCCAATTACAAAATCCGGCTCCTGACCGGTCGCCTCTATCTGATCATATTCACACTTGTTCTGGCGTATCAGCCCGATCCTAACGCCGGGAAGCTGCCACTCTAGGCGCTCCCTCCACTGTCGCAAAAGGAACTCTTTGTGAACCAAAATCAGTGTTTTTCTACCTACTCGCCTGGCGAATTCAATGGCCAAGATCGTCTTGCCGAAGCCGGGTGCTCCGCGCAGCAGGACACCACCCCAGCGCTTGCCCTCCAGTTCGGACATCAACGCCGAGATGGCCGTCTCCTGCTCCACGTATGGCCCTGTAGCACTGAATCGGGTCTTGAGATCCCGCATCTTCTTGCCGTAGGACACATTCACAATCTCGTCATGCTCGGAGCTTTTCCGAGCAAGGTAATACCCCCTCGGAACGCCGATCATCCCTCGATCATCATCGTCCCTGAACATGAATATGGGATCGGGATCTTCAGCCCCGTCAATATCGGTGGTTTTTCTTGGTACAATAGTAAGCTCTCGCCGAATGTTCTCTAGATTGCGAGACGTCAAGTCTCCCGTTTTCATCCACACTAATCCGTCAACAACTACTTCCATCTCGCACTCCAGTCATTCAGCAATCAGCTTTCTAGCTTGTCTATCTCAGCCTGTCGCTCTACATGGTGTTTCTTACACAGCCAATTTACATCCAACGGACGTGAGTAATCTTCATGATGCGCTTCGGCAACTGCCTCACCACACTTCTCACAAGGCTGCTTGGTCAACTTGCCAGATCGAATAGCATTGTATACAATGTTCCTAGCACGGACCCTCTCTGGATAACGCTCTCGCTGCTCCTTAACCTTATCAGGGTTATTCTCGCGCCATTCCTTTAAAACCCGCTTAGCCTTCTCCTTGCGGTGAGGCAACTTTGCCCTCTGGACATCATAATCGCGAATCTTTTCGAGGTTCTCTTCACGGTGCTTAGCGACATCTTTTTTCGTACAAACTTTGCACTTGTTCAAATACCCATCAAGCATCGCCCTATGCCTATAGAACTCAGCCAACAATTTGACCTCGCCGCACTTGAAGCACGCCTTGGCTCTGGTTGCATCGTCGCCCATCAAAAAGGAATATCTGGATCGTCCGGAGGAGTGCCGTCATCATACCCTGCACCCTCTGTACTTCCCTGGCCGCCTTTTTGACCACCGTCATTTCCGCCGCTGTGTCCGCCTACCATGCTCCTAAGAACATTCACATCCTGGACCTTACAGACCTCAAGCCAGCCAGACTTGTCCCCTTCTGCAAACTCATCGCCAATCGTCTTAACATTGACATCTTCAGGAGCACCGAATCTCTGGAGGTAGCTAACGTATTCTTCAGGAGCAACCCTGTCGATATAGTCCCACTTGGCTCCGACACCATCTTCCTTCTTGCCAGTCCTTGTGGCGTCCCAGACGGTTCCCTCCAGGGTGCCTCCGCGCTTCTCAGACTCCCATTGTAATTTCATAAGCGGACCAGGAGTCTCGTTATTCCCTTTTGCCGCCGCTAACATTTTTCTCTCAAAGCTCGACTCTTTCGTCTCGCCTTGTTTGTTCTTCCAAGTTCGGTGATGCAGGATCATTTCTTTGTCTTTGTACTCGACCTGGCCGAGATCAATTATCGAAAGCATCCCCATGAAACGCGGCCAACTGCCATCCTCACAAATAGGGCAAACATCGCCAAGATTGTTCTTCTTGAGACAGATTGTATTGTACGCCTTCGTATACTGACGATAGTTGTACAGCCCGTGCTCGAAGAAGCAGAACGGCGCCGCATCAAGAATAAGAACTCTATGCGTCACTGGTCGCCCAGGGTTAATCGGATTATTCGCCGTGTAATTCATCCGGAAACGGAATTTATAAAGCCGCTCCTTTTCCCAATCATCGCTTAATCCTCCTTCGCCACCGCCGTAGTCATCCTCCGGCATATTGTCCCAGCCAACTGAACCAAAGTTTCCTAACATCTTTTGTTACCCTTGCCTTTCTACTAGGTTCTCTGTTTCTCTGTTTTTCTGTTTTTCTGTTTTGTTCTATGTTTTGCTTGTAACCAGACGTCGTCTGGCACCTATGGAGTACACATCCACTGTTGTTTTGTCAACAGTTCGTCTTTCTAAAACGACGTAGCCTCGTCCTTGTAGTCATCCTCTTCTTCTGGCATCTCGTCGTACACCATCTTGTCAAAATCCCACCGGATGGAAATCGAATCCCTCTTAAACTGACCACGCCGGATCTTTATCGGCTTCATTTTGAGAATGCCGTCGTCCTTGTCATCCTTGGTCTGCTCAAGGGCAATCACTGTATGGGCATCCTGGCCAACTTCATCCGCATTCGCTATCGTTCCAAGCCTGGCCCCGCCGCCCTTTTTCTCCGAAAGTTCCGCCGACCTGTTTTGTTGTGAATAACCAACCGCTGCATAGTTGCCCCTCTTACATGACCTCTTGAGCCACTCTACGCCCGCTATCGTCCTCTCTCGCCTGTCGCCCTTAATATGCAAATCGTAGACTGAATCCACGACTACGCACTCCGCGTCCGTGGCCCTGATCGCAGAGTCTATCCCAGCCGGGGATATGTCATCCTCTTCGTCCATTATCCAGAGATTCTCCGATGGATGGGACGCAACAGCACTAAGACTCTCTACCGTCCTCTCCAGTTGGGGTAGCTCGAAATCAGACAATTCGCCAGAGATTAAACGTTTGTACGAAACACAGGAATGGATGACAAAAAACCGCTCTGCAATCTCCTCCTTGGACATCTCAGGAGAGACAAGAAGAACCCGCTTGCCACATAACCAAGCATGGCGAGCAGCAATGATAGCCACAAACGTGTTGTGAACAACCATGTCGTTTGCAACATAGGCATGCCCGTCCATTACTGTTAAATCGAACACCCTGTGAACGCCGTCGTCCTCTATGGATTCAATGCGATCCCAGTGATTAACCAGCAGATGCTCAAGATGCTTGGCGTCAAAAGCATCGACAAACGCACGGAATATGCGCCTGCTTACTGTGTTCCTCCTGTAGAGCTTGTTCGCGCTGATCCGCACCGTCATCCCAAGCTCACGCGACATCTGCTCATAGCGACGTACTCGCCCGCTCTCATGAAACCCTTCAACAATGTGAAGTATCTCCGCTTTCAACTTCGGAGTAATCGGAATGTTATCAACGTTCGGATTCTTAGCATTTTTCAGCAAACGAGCCTTCTCCGCCTTCTCGCCAACTATCGGTATCTGCTCCTTGAAACGCTCATACGAAGTCGCATAGACCTTGTATATCCAACTATCGAATACGCCCGTCTGACACTTCGATCTCTTGTACCTGATTCCGCCGTGTATTCCGAACCTTAAAAACAACCTCTGTATCTGCTCAACCATCTCCTTGGAGGCAAGACCTATCTCGATAGTGCAATAGCCATTTTTACCAACAGGAAACGAACCATCGCAGCTCCAGAGCATACCAAGGAACTTGGCCAAGGATTCGTTGTCATACTGGAACACTCTATCAGGAATCACCTTGTTCTTTGATAGCGATCTACAGCATCCCCACTCGTCCCATTTCTTCCAAAAATTACGACCACCTTTCACCCTGTAACGACCGTCGTCTTTGCCCTTTATCATCGGAACAAGCTCACAACCATGATATGACACTGCCTCACGCACAAAACTCACAATCGCCTGATCTCTTTTTGTAAACGTAGGTACATCCTGGGTCACACCTCCATCAGCCAACATTGCAGCAATGAGCATCGACTCATTGTCACCTACCTTAAACGCCATCTCAGGCTCAGGAACAATACCCACCGCCTCAGCGTAATCGCCGATCTTAAGTTCGTCCGTCCGCTTCCACCCGTCTACCGTCATCACTGGATGCTCTGGGGTCTGAGACATCTCCCGCCCGCTATAAAAGCGGACCTTCATACACTCCTTTGTCCCCATATCCAGCCAAGCATCAGGAGTAACACCCACAATAGAACCATTAGACTTTCGGGTGAGAACGTCGTCTCTATCCTTGACAACCTGCTCTATGGTCTTGTATTGTCCAGTCTTCTTGATGTAGGTTAATGTGCGGGCATGTAGGCATTTCCCTGTGCCGGGGCGGGCCACGAACATCGTCAATGTTTTAGGCCACAACCCCGCTGTCATATCATCCAGCGATTTCCAAGGCAGAGGGATCCCCCTGAACCCACTTGCCACCTTGCCGTACGACTCAAGAACCTGATCACCCATGCCCAACAGACTCATCGGCATGTTAGATTTCTCAAGATCCCTGGTAGCCAGCGCTAGGCCCTCTAACGCCTCTGTCACATGCAGGGCGTCTCCGCTTGAGAACCCTGCCTCTACGACAATGCGAGCAGCATGGATGACGTTCCTGACCCCTGACAGCTCTCTCACAATCTTGGAGTAATGCTCTGCATTCGCCGCCGCCGAAATATTATCGGCCAGATCCATCAGCTCGACAGCACCCCCCGCCTTGGAAAGCTCTCCGGTCTTCATCATCTCGTGGCCAAGGGTAACGTGATCCACTGGCATGCCGCCCTTGGATACACGCTCCATTGCCTTGTATATAATCTTATGGGTTTCGAAGAAAAAGTCGGACGGCTCGATTATCGTTGCCACGGTTTCCAAAACCGAATTATCCAACAGTACGCTACCCAGGATTTTGCGTTCAGCTTCTCGGTTAGAAGGCGGAACCCTTCCGTTGCCGACATCGGCAGCATTCATCATATTTTGCCCCTTTAAACCCTGTTTTCGCTCTCAACTTGTATCCTTGCTTTAACTCGCTTATTCCCACCCGCAACACGCACCGGGACCACATGCTCTTTCAAAGAGTGCATCGTCGACGCCTTGAGCGATGTCGAGAGAGCATTATTCTCACCCTTAACGCTCATATTGGTCGTAATTATGGTCACGAGCTGGTTCGAGTTACGCGCACGAATCAAGTCGTCAATCATACGCTCCCCAAACCCCGTCTTATCCTGAGTCCCCTTGCCCAGGTCATCTATAACCAAAACAGCAACACTGCACGCACGCTGCCACAAAGTCTCTTGATCATCGAACATTTCGTTCGAGATCACAGAGCCCCTTAATGCAGATGCTTGCACAAACAGAACTGCATGGAACTGTCGCCTCAACTCCTTAGCAATAACAACAGCCATAGACGTCTTACCTGTGCCGTTTGGACCCCATAGCATAAGGCCAACCCCATTAGCCACGTTCTCGCTAGCTGATAGGATATAATCCCTCGCGAGATCCTTGGCACTTTTTCCGTCAATAACTGATTCTGAGATGTCATCGAACGTCACGGACCAATACCGCTTCGGGATTCTCATCCGTCGCATGTCTGATCCAGTCAGCGCTCTCCTATGTCGAGACTCCTCC
>CAYRYW010000001.1:139635-164027 GCA_964428725.1 uncultured Dehalococcoidales bacterium | reverse complement strand
ACACCGACGAGGTCCTGCGCGAGATCGGCTATGCCGACGACCGCATCCGCAAGCTGCGGGACATGGGGGCGGTGGGGTGATACCCCCATATTCAAGAGAACCGAGCCAACGATTTGGTTCTCCTGCGTTGTGGTTGGAGGGCTTAAATGTAGCGGTGGATATAGCGGCGGAGCAGTTTGACCTCTTTTAGTCTGATGCCGTATATCTTCCAGTGGTATGGCTGTCCGTTATCGTCGATGTTAGGCTCAGTAATCATTATCTCTATGCGCTCTACCCTTGTCGGTGGAAATTTCTGTGAGACCCGCACTTCACCGTAGAGGTTTTCTGATGCCCTGCATACAGGCTCCGTGTATCGAGGTGTGCCTCTGTTATAGAGCTTGAGTGTGTATTTTAAGGGTATTTGGTTATCATATTCAATATCAATCTCGCGGACTTCACTGATTATCCTTTCTTTATCCAAGTCGACCACATAGCAATCGCCGATTTTTTGGGGGACGGGGCTAATCCACGGAACCTTGTTTTCCTTGACCAGGGTTCGCTGTATGTCGTCGCCGATGTAATATTCGCTATGGTTATATCTGTACCTAGCTATCCACTTATCACGCCCACCCCACACCTTTCTGGATATCCTCTTAATACACCAATAGAGAGCAGGTATAATGCCGATTCCTGCGGCGATGTATCCCAGTAGTTCCACGATAGCCTTGATTATACTGTGCAGTCTTTTCACTATCAACCACTCCGCAGGAGAACCAACGATTTTACTCGATTGACACCGCTATTCGGAATGGGATAAACTCAGGATAGTAAATTCGTTCACAATCCCGAAGGGAGCAGCGTTATGCCGAGTAAGAGTAAAAAAGAATGGATGGAAGGCCCCTATGCCAAGACCGTGCAGAAGTCGCCGGAGCGACAGGAGAAATTCGAGATAAGCTCGGGCACAGAGGTGCAGCCGCTGTACACGCCGGATGACCTCGCCGGTAAAGAATACAACGAGTCCATCGGCTACCCCGGAGAGTACCCCTTTGCCAGGGGCATTCAGCCCTCCATGTACCGCGGGCGACTGTGGACCATGCGGCAATATGCCGGCTTCGCCTCGGCGGAGGAGTCGAACAAGCGCTATCGCTACCTGCTGGAGCAGGGGCAGACCGGGCTGAGCATTGCCTTTGACCTGCCGACCCAGATCGGGTACGACTCCGACCACCCGCTGGCGCAGGGCGAGGTGGGCAAGGTGGGCGTGGCCATCGACAGCCTGGCAGACATAGAGGTGCTGTTCGACCAGATACCGCTGGACAAGGTCAGCACATCCATGACCATAAACTCCACGGCACCCATACTGCTGGCAATGTACATATCGCTGGCAAGGAAGCAGGGCGTGGACATCTCCAGGCTGGATGGCACCATCCAGAACGACATCCTGAAGGAATATGTCGCCCGTGGCACTTACATCTACCCGCCACGGCCATCGATGCGGCTGATCACTGACGTGTTCAAGTACTGCGGCGAGAGCGTGCCGCGCTGGAATACCATCAGCATCAGCGGCTACCACATCCGCGAGGCCGGCTCCACGGCGTCGCAGGAGCTGGCCTTCACCCTGGCCGATGGAATCGCCTATGTGCAAGCGGCCATCGATTCGGGGCTGGACGTTGACCAGTTCGCCGGGCGATTATCGTTCTTCTTCGCCTCGCACAACAACCTGTTCGAGGAGGTGGCCAAGTTCAGGGCGGCGCGGCGGCTGTGGGCACGGATAATGAAGGAGCGCTTCGGCGCCAAGGAATCGCGGTCGTGGACGCTGAGGTTCCACACGCAGACCGGCGGCTCAACGCTGACGGCGCAGCAGCCGGACAACAACGTCATCCGCACCACCATGCAAGCGCTGGCGGCGGTGCTCGGCGGGACGCAGTCGCTGCACACCAACTCGCGCGATGAGGCCTACGCCACGCCAAGCGAGGGGGCGGTCACCATCGCGCTGCGGACGCAGCAGATACTGGCCTTCGAGAACGGCGTGGCCGATGCCGTCGACCCGCTGGGCGGCTCGTACTATATCGAGTCGCTGACCGACACCATCGAGGCCGAGGCCGAAGACTACATCAAGAGGATCGATGAAATGGGCGGCGCACTGGCAGCCATCGAGCAGGGATTCCCGCAGCGCGAGATACAGGAAAGCTCCTATCGATACCAGAAGGCGGTGGAGGCACAGACCAGGGTGGTGGTGGGCGTCAACAAGTTCGTCACATCGTATGAGAAGCCCCCGATACTGCGGGTCGACCCCGGCGTGTCCAAGAGGCAGATAGAGCGCCTTACCAAGGTTAAAAAGGACCGTGACAATAAGAAGGTCGACGCTGCCCTCAAGAAGCTGGGAGAGACAGCCAGAGGGACAGGCAACACCATGCCCGCGTTCATCGAGTGCGCCGAGGCCTACGCCACCATCGGCGAGATGTGCGATGTGCTGCGCGGCGTGTTCGGCGAACAGCGCGAGTTCGCCGCATTCTGATTTACTCGAACGAGTAAAATATAACGTGGGAGATAAAATCGCATCGACAGGTGAAAGGAGCACGTATGCTGAAGAAGATTGATCACATAGCGGTTGCAGTTAAAAACGCCGATGAGGCGATTAAGGTCTTCGAGCAGGTGTTCGGGCTCAAGTGTGAGCATAAGGAAGTGATACCGGATCAGAAGGTTAAGGCGGCTACCGTCCGCATCGGTAGCACCAACATCGAGTTCGTGGAGCCCACCGACCCGGAGAGCGGCGTCGCCAAGTTCATCGAGAAGAAGGGCGAGGGCATTCACCACATCTGCGTCGAGGTGGACGATGTGAATAAGGAACTCAAGGCGCTGGAGGCCAAGGGCGTGGCGCTTATCGACAAGCAGGCGCGCAAAGGCCTCGCCGGCATGATCGGCTTCGTCCATCCCAAGTCCACCGCCGGGGTGCTCATCGAGCTGGTGCAGAAGGGTTAATCGCATAAATTTTCGCAAAGGGGAACTTCATGGCTGAGACTATTCGAGTGCTAGTTGCCAAACCGGGGCTTGACGGGCATGACCGGGGCGCCAAGTATATCGTGCGCGCCCTGCGCGACGCCGGCATGGAGGTTATTTACAGCGGGCTGCGGCAGACGCCGGACATGATCGCGGAGGTTGCGCTACAGGAAGATGTCAACGTGGTGGGTCTGAGCATACTGTCGGGGGCGCATATGGACATATTCCCCACAGTCGTGGAGAAGCTGAAGCAGAAGGGTCTGGATGTCCTGGTGCTGGCCGGCGGCATCATCCCCGAGGAGGACATGCCAGCGCTGAAGGACATAGGGGTCAGCGCCGTCTTCGGGCCGGGCACCAAATCCGATGAGATCGTCAGTTATATACAGGGCGCGCTGGCGAAAAAATAAAGCGGGGGCAGATAATTATGGCGAAACGACAGCTGAAACTTGTATTCCCAACGGATGCTATAACGCAGCCCGTAGTGTACGACGTCTGCCGGGAGTTCAGGCTGGTGTCGCATATCCATCGCGCCACCATACAGGAAAACAGGGGCGTGGTCATGCTGGGGCTCGAGGGGGATGACGCAGACATTGAAAAAGCTATGGCATGGGTTGCGGATAAAGGTATCGAGGTGGAGCCCCTGGAGGTTGAGACAATCCAGCCTTAATATATCCCCACTATCCCTCTGAATCAGGGGGCGGACCGCTCCACTTGTTGCTCCTCACCCTCTGCGACAATCTTACAGCCTCATCGGTCGGGCGGTAGTCCGCCAGCATCCTGTCACGCAATGCCGGGAACTCCCCATCGATTATGCTCTGCCGTATCTCCGACATCAGCCTCAACACGAAGCGCAGGTTATGCATAGTGGCCAGCCGGTACGCCAGCAGTTCCTTGGCGCGGAACAGGTGGTTCAGGTAAGCGGCGGAGAAGTTCAGGCAGGTGTAGCAATCGCAGTCATCGTCCAGCGGCACATCCCGGCTCCGGTACTCGGAATTGCGTATTATCTTGCGCCCGTGACGCGTGAAGATGCCTCCGTTCCGGGCGATGCGTGTCGGCAGGGCGCTGTCGAACAGGTCGATGCCGCGCGAGACTCCGGCGACCAGGTCTTCCGGCGAGCCCATGCCCATGAGGTAGCGCGGCCTGTCCGACGGTAGGAGCTGTGCCACCTCCTCGACGATGGCGTAGGTGACCTCCTTGGGCTCGCCCAGGCTCAGCCCGCCCAGGGCGAAGCCATCGAATCCCATCGATGTAATGGCATCCGCCGAGGAGCGGCGAAGCTCCATGAAACCGCCGCCCTGCACTATGCCGTACAGCGCCTGATCCGGTCGACTCCGGGCCTTCAGGCAGCGCTCGGCCCAGCGGCTGGTGCGGTCGACCGCCTCCTGCACCACGCGACGGTCGTCGGTAAATGGCGGGCACTCGTCCAGCGGCATGATGATGTCGGCGCCCAGCGCCTCCTGGTACTCGACGACCAGCTCCGGGGTGATGAAATGCTCGCTGCCGTCGAGGTGGGAGCGGAAGAGGACGCCGTCGTCGTTGACCTTGCGCAGGTGCGACAGGCTGAATACCTGGTAACCTCCGCTGTCGGTAAGTATGGGCAGGGGCCAGCTCATGAAACGGTGCAGCCCCCCCAAGCTGCGTATGATCTCGATGCCCGGGCGCAGGTACAGATGGTAGGTGTTGCCCAGAACCATGTGCGCCCCGAGGCCGACGACGTCCTGCGGCGTCAGCGCCTTCACCGACGCCTGGGTTCCCACGGGCATAAAGGCAGGAGTCGGCACCGCGCCGTGAGCAGTTTCGATGATTCCAGCGCGAGCGCCGGTACGCGGGCAGGTCGCTGCCAGCTCGAATTTCAACCGTTTCCCTCCAACAGACGATCGGCGATGATCACCCGCTGGATCTCGGATACCCCCTCGTATATCTCGGTGAGCTTGGCATCGCGGTACAGCCGCTCGATCTCCATGTCACTCATGTAGCCGTACGCCCCGTGTACCTGCATCGCCATGCGGGTCACTTCGACGGAGGACTGGGAGGCGAACAGCTTGGCAGTTGCCGATTCCGCTGTGATATCCCCACCCTGGTCCCGCATGAACGCCGTCCTGTACGTCAGCAGCCTGGCGGCCTCGATCCGGGAGACCATCTCCGCCAGCAGCCACTTGATGGATAGCATGTCGGCGATGGGACGGCCATGGGCCTCGCGCTCGACTGCATAACCTTTGGATAGCTCGATGGCGCCCTGCCCCACCCCGACTGCCCCGGCGGCGACGGCCAGCCGTCCCACGCCGATGCACTCCAGCATGATTTCGAACCCGTGTCCCCTGTCACCCAGCAGATTCGCTGCCGGCACACGGACGCCGTCCAGATAGACCACCGCCGGGCAGAGACCCCGCGCTCCCATGGTCGGGCACGGGTGGCGGATCTGGTAACCGGCCGCCGAAGTATCAACCAGAAAGGCGCTGAGCCGCTTCGTCTCGTCCCCGGCAAATACCAGCGTGAGTTTGGACGCGGGCGACAGCGCCACGAACTGCTTCTGCCCGGTTATGCTGTAGCCGCCCTCGACAGATGTTGCCTTCGTCTGTATAGCCCGGGGGTCGGAGCCGGTGGCCTCCTCGGTGAAGGCGAATGAGGTGAGGAAATCGCCCCTCGCCAGCGGCGTCAGGAATTGCCGCCGCTGCTCCTCGCTGCCGTACCGATACAATGCCTCGCCGGTGAGGCTGTTGACCCCGATGATGGCGCCCGCCAGCATGGATACGCGGCTGAGCTGCTCGATCACCAGAGCGTATGACAGGTATCCGGCCCCGCTGCCGCCGTAATCGGAGGGATAAGGCAGCCCGTAATATCCCAGGCTGCCCATTTGACCGGCCAGCGCGAAGGGGAACTCGCAGGTGCGGTCGATCTCCATCGCCACCGGCCGCACGGTGCGCTCGGCGAACTCGCGGGCCGACCGCTGGAGCATCTTATGCTGCTGGCTCAGGTTAAAATCCATTTCGACCCTCAGGATATAGCACGGTCTATGACCATGGCAATAAAGATCAAACCGAGATAGGGAAAGGCGGTCAGCTTGTATATACGCCACGCGTCGCTCGAAAAACTGGTGTAGATAAGTCTCAATGTAGATACGAACATCATGATGCCCAGGATGCAGGCGACCGCCAGGTAGAATGTTCCCATGTCGCCGTAGCGGTGAAGGGAGATGGAGCTGCCCAGCAATAGCGCAGCCAGAAACGGCAGTATCTTGATAGCGTCTCTAGCCTCGCGCGAGACGGGGAAATACTTGATGCCGGCCTGGCGATAGTCATCGCGGTTGGCGATCATCACGCTCCACACGTGCAGCGGCGTCCAGAACGTTATCAACAGGCACAGCAGGAGCAATGTCAGATCCAGGCGATGGCTGACAGCGGCATACCCGATTATCACCGGCGAGCAGCCAGCTATGGCGCCCTGCGGGAAGACACAGGTGATCCGCTTGCGGAACGTAATGGCAACCACCACGCCGAAGGCGCCGAAGGCGAAGCACAGCGGGTCGAGGAACCAGGCGATGGCCAGCCCGCCGATGACCAGGGAGATGGCCCAGGGCAGCATCTTCTGCGGCGGGGATATCCTCCCCGAGGGCAGCGGCCGATGCCTGACGCGCTGCATTTTAGCGTCCAGATCACGGTCGATGTAGTTGGTAAGGCCGTTGGTTCCGCCGCTGCCCATCAGCAGCGCTGCCGCGGCGAGCAGGAACGTTCGTGTCGGGAACGGGGCCAGCCAGTCCCACGCCACCAGCGCGGCGCACAGCCCGATGAAGGCGAGCAGCACCGTCTCGCGCGGCTTGAGCACCCTGATGTAATTTATCACCCAGCCGCCGCGACCGGTGGACGCCTGATATTTATCGAGGTCACACGTCATGGTTTAAATCAAGCCCCTCCTCTTAGAATTCCTTATTGCTTTCTGGTATGCCTTAATGATATCACGTCTGCGCAATACACCTAGCAGCCTCGAAGGGTCGTCCCTGTCCACCACAGGTATACGCCCGACGTCCATAGCTCCCAACTTGTTCAATATATCAGAAATGCTCTGGTCTGGGTATGCAGTAATCGGATTCCTGGTGGTGATATCGCTCACCTTCAGGTGAGGTGTAGCAGTTCTCAATCCCCTCTCTACATCGCTCAGGGTAACGATACCGTACAAACTATCATCCCGGTTTAGCACCGGAAAGCCATGATGCCCCGTCTTCTCCAGCGTACGGACCAGCTGTGCGACCGGCATCTCGGTAGATACAGTGATGAAGTCCTGCGTCATCACCTCGCCAACCGTCACTCCTCTCATCATATCCGATTCGTCGAACTTGTCCACGATGACGCCCCGCTTGAGCAGCCGCATAGTGTATATAGTTTCGATGGTAAAACGTCTAAATATGATGGTGCTGAAGGCCACAGCGATAATCAGAGGCAAAATGACCAGATAGTCCCGGGTTATCTCGAACACGATTATTATCGCGGTTATGGGCCCACCCACAGCAGCTCCGAAGAAGGCTCCCATGCCTACCAGTGCATAGGCACCGGTAGGCGCTGTTATCGTGGGGAACAGGTAGTTTACCCCGATGCCAAACGCACCACCGAGCATGGCGCCGATGAACAGGGACGGCGCGAATACGCCACCGCTGCCGCCGCTGCCCAGCGTCACCGAGGTGGCGACGATCTTCAGCGCAAACAGTGCAAGCAGCATACCGATGGTGAGGTTACCCATCAGGGCTTTATCGACGCCGCCTATGTTAGTTAATTCTCCGCCGGGCATATAATGCGCGCCGTACCCAACCCCGAATATATCCGGATAGAAATATCCGATGATTCCGATTATGAGGCCACCGACCGCAGGTTTCAGGTAGCTGGGAAACCTGATGCTGCCCAGGAGGCTATCGCACTTGTAGAAAAACTTTACGAAAGCGTAAACCGCGATGCCCGATACTATACCCAAAATTATGTACAGGATTATCTCCCACGGGCTCTGCAGTGTATAGGTCGGTTGCAGCGCAAACGGTGTAGGACGTTCACTGGTATACATGAATATACGCGCGATGACATTGGCAGCGACTGAACTGATGATAATGAAGACTGCATTGCGGGTCATGAACTTCCTCTGCAATACCTCCAGCGAAAAGAAAGCGCCCGCGATGGGTGCATTGAATGTAGCCGACACACCCCCGGCGGCACCACAGAGTAATAACGTTTTTACCCACTCATCGTTAAGCTTCAATCGCTGACCGATCGTCGAACCAATGGATGACCCCACCTGTACTATAGGCCCCTCTCGCCCCACCGAGCCGCCGCTGCCGATGCATATCGACGAGACCAGCACCTTGATTGCGGCCACCCGCTGGCGGACCCGCCCCCTCCCTACGGCTAAAGCCTCTATCACCTCAGGTGGACCCTCACCCCTGGCTTCCCGCGCGAAGAAGTAAATGATCGGCCCAATGATCAATCCACCGAGCACGGGCAGGATTATTACGTAGTGGTCACCCAGGAAACCGAAGGCGGTGGCACCGCCTTCGAAAAACAATTTGCTGACATATTCAATAAGCTTCCAGAAAATCAGGGCGCCAAACCCAGCGCCGACACCGACTATGATGCTCAGGATTACCCCTACTGTGGTTTCCGAAGAGCGCAGGCGAGTATGCAGGGATCTTAACGTGGGTTGTAAATATTTAAAAAAGGAATGCAATATGTCATTTATACGCGAGACGCTCAAGCTGTCAACAGCTCCTGGAGCACACGCTCGACATCCTCCGACCCTGCATCGCTGCGGAATGTCGTCCTGCCGATAGATTCCAGCAGCACCCAGCGCACCGCCTTCTGCCGGACCTTCTTGTCCAGCTCCATCGCCTGCAGCACGCGCTTGATATCCACTTTCGAACAAGAGGTGGGAAGGCCAAGACGTTGGAGCAGACCGTTTTGCCGCGATACCGCGGCGGGGTCGAGCAGCCCCAGGCGCTGGCTGAGCCGGGCGGCCCCGGCCATGCCGATAGCCACCGCCTCGCCGTGGAGGAAGCGATCATAGTCCGTTGCCGCCTCGATGCCGTGGGCGATGGTGTGTCCATAATTCAATATCATTCGCCGATCCCGTTCCCTCTCGTCCTCGCTCACCACGCTGCCCTTGATAGCCACGCTGCGCCGTATCGCTTCGGTGGTCGGCTGCTGTTCGAGATCGCCGAGCGATGCTGCATTGGTTTCGAGAAAGCGTACGTAATCGGCGTCGAGGATGAAGCCGTGCTTCACCACCTCCGCCCATCCGGATACCAGCTCCCTCTTAGGGAGAGTGGATAGGGTATTCACATCGATGAGGACGAGGCGCGGCTGGTAGAATGACCCGATGAGGTTCTTTGCCTGCGGGTGATTGACGGCCACCTTTCCGCCGATTGAGGAATCGGCCATGGCTATGAGCGATGTTGGCACCTGAACCAGCGGCAGGCCGCGCAAGAAGGTAGATGCTACAAAGCCGGCAAGGTCGCCCACCATGCCGCCGCCCAGGGCGACGATGGCGTGTCCCCTCTCGGTGCGGCGATCGATCAGCCAGTCGTATATCTGAACTGCGGTATCGATGCTCTTGGTGGTCTCGCCGGGCGGCACCAGGCAGGCGTCCACATCGAAGCCCGCCTGCTTCAGCGACTCGGTGGCCTGGGCTCCGTGGTAGTGAAATACGTTCTCATCGCTGATGATGCTGGCGTAGCCCTCCAGATCCATCTGCCGCATGCGGTGCCCCAGGCCGTCCATCACGTTCCACCCGACGTACACGGGGTAGTTCTGCGTAACCGTTGCGACCACTATAGGAAGGCTTTCGACATATCGGTCGTCACCGCGGCGGGACATGACCTGCTCGTACTGGCTAATGACCTCTTCGACGACCTGGTCGATGCTGAGGTCATCGGTATGCACGGCCCGGTCGGCGGTGGCATAATACGCCTGCCGCGAAGCTTTGAGCGTGGCGATACGCGACAGCGGGTCGGGGACGGACAGCAGCGGGCGTTCCACGTTGCCGCCCTCCTGCTGCGAGGCGATGAGGCGCTGGTATATGGTCTGCGGCGTCGCCTCCAGGCAGATGAGCACCCCGCTGCTGAAGAACATGTCGCGGTTGCGGGCATCGACTACGGCTCCGCCGCCGATGGCGATGACCGCTTTCCTGCGACGACAGGCCCACTGCAGCACCCTCTGTTCCAGCTCGCGGAAGCGCGACTCCCCGTCCTCGACAAATATCTGCGGTATGGGCTTGCCGGCGAGCGTCGCTATCTCGTGGTCGCTGTCGACCAGGCGCCGCTTCATGCGCCCTGCGACGCGCTCCGCCACCACCGTCTTGCCGGTGAAGGAGAACCCGGCCAGTATCAAATTGTCACGAGTGCCCTTCTTTCCCATCTCCCCTCTACCCTTTCTTCGTCATCGAATCGATGTATCCCTTGTAGTTGCGCATGGTTTCCTTGGTACTGTCACCGCCGAACTTCTCCAGCAGGGCATCTGCCAGCACGATGGCCAGCATGGCCTCGCCGATAACGCCCGCTGCGGGCACTACGCAGATGTCGCTGCGCTCGATGTGGGCGCTGACCGGCTCCCCTGTCTTGAGGTCCGCCGACGGCAGCGGCCTGGTCATGGTCGGTATCGGCTTGATTGCGACAAGCACCGTTATCGGCTCGCCGTTGCTGATGCCCCCCTCGATGCCTCCCGCGCGGTTGGTCTCGTGGCTCCAGCCCTTTTTCTTCTTGTCGAATTTGATTATGTCGTGTGCCTCAGCTCCCGTGAGCCGGGCGACATCGAACCCGCTGCCGATGCCCACGCCCTTGACGGCGTTGATGCTCATCATCGCCTGTGCGATCCGCCCATCCAGCCGACGGTCCCAGTGGGTGTGGCTGCCCAGCCCGATGGGCACGCCCGTAGCCACCACCTGGAACACCCCGCCAACGCTGCTGCCGGCGGCCTTTGCCCTGTCGATCTCGGCGATCATGGCCTTCTCCGCCTTGCCTTCGCCGCAGCGTACCGGAGACTTCTCCACGCTGGACCACGATATCTGCTCGACCCGCTGCGGCACTTCCTTCAGCCGCGCGTCGCCGATGGCTATGGTGTGGCTCCTGATATCGATGCGGAATTCGGCGACCAGCCTCCTTGCTACCGCCCCCACCGCCACCCTCGCCGCCGTCTCGCGGGCGCTGGCACGTTCCAGTACTGGTCGCACATCGCTAAATCCGTATTTTACCGCTCCCGCCAGGTCGGCATGTCCCGGCCGTAGCTGCGTTACCGGCTCGATCTTCTTCTTGACCGGCACCACCGCCATCATCTCCTCCCAGTTCTCCCGATCACGATTCCAGATGAGCAGAGCGATGGGACTGCCGATGGTGAGGCCGTGGCGCACGCCGGATATTATCTCCGCCTTATCATCCTCTATCTGCATGCGCCCCCCACGACCGTAGCCACCCTGCCTCCGCTTGAGGTCATGCGCGATGTACTCCTCGTCCAGCGGCAGGCCTGCCGGCACCCCCTCGACTATGGTCACCAGCCCCCTGCCGTGCGACTCACCTGCGGTTAAAAATCTGAACATGTTCTTTTCCTTCGATCGAAATTCAACTTAAGCTGTGCCTTTCATACATTCATTCCGATTTTGTTCGAACGGTAAAGCCGATGCCATTAGAGTGCCCCCTTCGCCGCTTCGAACATTATGTCGTAGGGCGCTTGCTTGCCGGTCCACATCTCGAATGCGGTGGCGCCCTGGTTCACCAGCATGGAAAGCCCACCCAGCGTGCGCGCGTATGCTTTCCTAGCATCTAATATAAGCTGCGTTTCCAGAGGGTTGTACACCACATCATAGACCAGCAACCCGCTGTGCAGAAGCTTTGCCTCGACGGGCGATTTGCCCTCGGTGATGCTGTGCTTCATCCCCACCGGCGAGCAGTTGACCAGCAGGTCGCACTCAGCCAGCGCCTTACGAAACGGCAGTCCCTTTGGCGAAGATACCTTGATATCGGGTATGGGATACACATTGAAATCCAGCGATTGCACCCCTCCGATGTCCTTGGCATCGTAGCAGCTGCGCGGCGGCGGCCCCTGCGTGCGGCGCAGGCTGTGCGCCAGCTTATCTGCAAGCTGCTGCGCCCGCCGCGTGATGATATCCGTTACGAAGAGCGATCTGACGCCTGCCCGTGCCAGGGCGAAGGTCACCGCATGCGCCACACCGCCAGCGCCGATGATGAGCGCTCGCTTGCCCGCTGGGTCGAAGTTGCCCTCTTTGCGCAGCGCCTGCAGAAAACCGCCGGCATCCGTATTGTATCCCATGAGCCGTCCATCGCGGTTGATAATGGTGTTAACCGCACCGATCTCATACGCCAGGTCGTCCAGATCGTCCAGCAGCGGCAGGATGGTCTCCTTATGTGGCACGGTCACATTGGCGCCCAGCGTATCTGGATGCAGCAGGCGCTCCCGCATGTTCTTCAGCTCGGCGGGCTCGGTCTCCCAGAACTCGTAGCGTATATCCAGGCCGTAATGGTCGAAGGCCGCCTGCTGCATCGGCGGCGACACCGAGTGTCCTAAAGGATAACCGAGTAACCCTACATATTTGGTCCTGTGCTCGTCCTGTACCGTGCCGATCTCTTCCTGCATCATACCTTCATCCCGTCAATATACGTTTGCAGTATTATCGCCGCCGCGACAGCATCGCGACTGGCTCGCTTCTTGCTCCGCTTGGTGCCGGCCTCACGCAACATGCGGTCGGCGGAGACGGTGGTCAATCGCTCATCGCAGGTATCTACGGGTATATCGGTGCGTTTCGCCAGCGCCTCGGCGAAGGCTATGGCCCTGCCCGCCTGCTCACCTTCGCTGCCATCCAGCGAGCGCGGCAGCCCCACCACGATGCGGTCTACGCCGTACTCGTTCGCCATGGATACGATTCGCTCCGTATCGATGTCGTCTCCGGCGCTATCGATCACGGTCAGCGGCACCGCAACGCCGCCGTGAGCCACGGCTATCCCTATCCTGCGTTGGCCGTAGTCAATCCCCAGCATCGCCATGCTTCGCCACCAGCTCCCTTACCAGCTTCAGCGCCTCATCGATCCGGTCAATGTCCTTGCCGCCACCCTGCCCCATCTCCGCCCTGCCACCCCCACGGCCGCCGGCCACCTGCGCCACCTGTTTAACGATATCGCCGGCGTGTATCCCACTTTTCACGAGGTCGGGCGTCGCCATCGCCACGAAGGCGGCCTGCCCGTCGCTGACCGTCCCCAGCACCACCAGCACGCTGTTCAAACGCTGCCTGACGATATCGCCAGTGCGCCGCAACGCCTCGATGTCCGATGAGGGGACTTGCGTGGCCAGCACCGCGATGCCGTTGACGTCGATCACTTTGCCGAGCAGGGATTCCACGTCGTCCCTGGTCGACCTGTGTTCCAGCGCATGTATCTTTTTTCGCTGGCTGTCCATCTCCCTGCGCAGGGCCGAAAGGCGGTTCTTGATCTGCGATGGCTCGGTTTTCAGCTCGTCGGCGACCTCCGCGATGAGGGACAGCTGTTTATCGATATATGCCTCGGCTCCCCTGCCGGTGACCGCCTCGATGCGGCGCAGCCCGGACCCGATGCTGCCCTCGCTGACGATATGCAGGTAGCCGATCTCGCCCGTGGATCTTACGTGCGTGCCGCCGCACAGCTCGGTGCTGACCGGCCTGCGCCCGCCGATCACCAGCGCGCGCACCTCGTCGCCGTACTTCTCATCGAAGAAGGCCAGCGCCCCCTTTTCGATAGCTTCCTTATATGACACGATCCTTGGCGTAACCTTAATATTCTGGCGGATCCACTCATTCACCTGTCTCTGTATCTGCGACAGTTCCTCAGCGGTGAGCGCTTTGGGATGGGAGAAGTCGAAGCGCAGGTAATCCGGCGACACCAGCGAGCCGGACTGGCGCACGTGCTCGCCCAGCACCCGTCGCAGCGCCGCCTGCAGCAGGTGGGTGGCGGTGTGGTTGCGGGCGATGTCCAGGCGGCGCTCCCGGTCCACGCAGGCGTTTACCGTCTCCCCTGTCGCGACTTGTCCTCTGGTTACTCTGCCGCGATGGATGACCAGCTCTGGCGATGGCCTTATCGTATTCTCGACAGCGAACCGTCCCCTGGGTCCCGCGATCTCCCCGCTGTCACCGACCTGCCCGCCCATCTCGCCGTAGAACGGCGTCTGGCTCAGCACTATCTCGCCGTCGTCGCCCTCGACCAGCATGTCCTTCTTCTCACCGTTAGCCGCCAGCATCAGGATATCGCTGCGGCACTTCAACTTTCGGCAATCGTCACCGACGAAGTCTGTCTGGGGCAATCTGGCTCGAGTGTATATTTTTACATCGTTACCCGTTACGGCTCCGGTTCGCTTCGCTGACCTGGCCCGCTCCTGCTGGCACGACATCTCGCGCTCAAATCCCTGGCAGTCGATATCGAACCCGCGCTCGGCGGCTATCTCGGCGGTCAGCTCGCGGGGGAAGCCGTAGGTATCGTACAGCTTGAACACGTCCTCCCCACAAAGCGTATCCCCCCTGTCTTTCTCTGCCGTTGCGATCATCTGATCGAGCAGGTTGAGACCCACATTCAGCGTCTGCTCGAACCTGCCC
The DNA here is from genome assembly GCA_964428725.1 of uncultured Dehalococcoidales bacterium. GTDB lineage: Bacteria > Chloroflexota > Dehalococcoidia > E44-bin15 > E44-bin15 > CAYRYW01. Next base: position 149,453 of record CAYRYW010000001.1, on the reverse strand, counting down.
TCCTCGGCAGCGATGGTGCTGAGGATGAATTCCCGCTCACGTTTCAGTTCGGGATAGGCGGTTTTCATCTGGTCGATGACGACCGTCGCCAGCTCGGCGATGAATCCCTCGATCCCCAGCTTCCTGCCGAAGACGGCGGCGCGGCGCAGCACCCGGCGCAGTACGTAGCCGCGGCCTTCGTTGGAGGGCATAACGCCGTCGGCGATGAGGAAGGTAACCGCACGCGAATGCTCCGCCACCACGCGTATCGCCTTGTCCGTCGCCTCGTTTTCACCGTAGCGTTTGCCGCTTAGCCGCGCCACGCCGGCGATCAGCGGTGAGAACCGATCCGTCTCGTAGACCGTGGTCACGCCCTGCATGGCGGCGGCGGTGCGCTCCAGCCCCATGCCGGTATCGATGTTGGGTCTGGGCAGCGGTACGCGGCTGCCGTCGCTGCGCTGGTCGTACTGGGTGAACACCAGGTTCCAGATCTCGGTGAAGCGCTCGCAGTCGCAGTTAGGCCCGCAATCGGGTTTGCCGCATCCGACCTTCTCCCCGACATCGAAATGTATCTCGCTGCACGGGCCGCAGGGCCCGGTATCGCCGGCCGGCCCCCAGAAGTTGTGCTTCTCGCCGAAACGCTTGATCTTACCCTCAGGGAAACCGATGCGGCGCCAGCAGTCGAAGGCCTCGTCGTCATCGGTGTATATCGTCACCCACAGGCGGTCGGGATCCAGCTTCAGCCTCTGCGTCACGAACTCCCACGCCCAAGCGATAGCCTCTCTCTTGAAGTAGTTGCCGATGCTGAAATTGCCCAGCATCTCGAAGAAGGTCAGGTGCTGGGTGTCGCCTACGGAATCGATATCGGTGGTACGGAAGCACTTCTGGCACGACGCCAGGCGCGGGCTGGGGGGAACGGCCTCGCCGGTGAAGTACGGCTTGAACTGCACCATGCCGGCGGTGGTCAGCAGCAGCGTGGGGTCGCCCCGGGGCACCAGCGATGAGCTGGGCATGCGCCTATGACCCTTCTCTTCAAAGAAATGGAGGAATGATTCCCGAATATCGTTGCTGTTCACAGTTTATGTCCCCAGTGGGATTTTATTGTATTGTAATCGTATGTGGTATGTCAAATAGCATCACGTATGGATAGCCAGTCGACTGAACAAAGACCCTAAAAATGGTTCGCTTGACATCTTCTCTGACGTGTGCTAGCTTTGTATCGTTCTTCAAGGCCTGAATTAGCTTGGGAAGGTGGATGTGTTGACACAAGACCGCAGCGCTCAGGTGAAACAGCTCTGCCAACAGCTGTTGACCCACCGCAACCTCATCATTGCCAGCAACCGTGGCCCCGTTGACTACCGCACGGACGAACAGGGCAACCTGAAGAGCCGTCGCGGCAGCGGCGGCGTGGTGACGGCGCTGACCGCCATCAGCCAGTACATGGACCTCACCTGGGTCGCCAGCGCCATGGGAGAGGGCGACCGACGTGCTGCGGCAGAGGCTCAGGGTGAACGGCTGAAGTCGCCCACAACCAGCGGCAAACTGTACATACGCTTCGTCGCATCTCCGGGCAGCGTGTACCACAAGTTCTACAGCGTCTTCTGCAACCCGCTGCTGTGGTTCCTGCAACACCTGATGTGGAATTCGTCTCACACCCCGAACATCGACTCCCGCGTATACGATGCCTGGGAGAACGGCTACAAGGTGGTCAACCGCGCCTTTGCCGACGCCGTGATTGACGAAGCGTTGAAGGGTAAGCTGCCGGCGCTGGTCATGCTCCACGACTATCACCTGTATCTGGCGGCGCAATACATCCGTGAACGGCTGCCGGACGCCATCATCCAGCATTTCACGCACATACCCTGGCCCAGCTCGTACACCTGGCAGCTGCTTCCCAAGGGCTGGACACAGGAGATATGCAGCGGTATGTGCGCCAACGATATCGTCGGCCTGCAGACCGAGAGGGACGTATACAATTTCCTCAACACCTGCGAGATCTTTCTGGACAACGCCGATATCGACTATCGCAAACGCAATATTTCGGTAAACGGCCACATCGTGCAGGTCAGGCACTATCCCATCTCCATAGATGTGCCGAACCTGAGGCGGCTGGCCAGATCCAACCTGATGAAATCGTACGAGGACAACCTGCTGCCTCTCTATAACAAGAAGACCATTGTGCGAGTCGACCGCCTGGAGCCCAGCAAGAACGTCGTGCGCGGCTTTCGCGCCTTCGATATGCTGCTCCAGCGTTATCCCGAACTCAAGGGCGAGGTCAATTTCCTCGCCTTCCTCGTGCCCTCGCGAACCCGCATAAAGCAGTATCGCAAGTACGCCTCGGAGGTAAGCGAGCTGGTGGCATCGATCAACTCCAGGTACGGCAACGAGTCGTGGCAGCCCATCAGGCCATTCTACGAGAACAACTACCCGCAGGCGATTGCGGCGATGAAGCACTATGACGTCCTGCTGGTAAACGCGGTCATAGATGGCATGAACCTCGTCGCCAAGGAGGGGCCGACGGTCAATGAGCGCGATGGAGTGCTTATCCTTTCGGAGCGCGCCGGCGCCTGCCAGCAATTGCGGGATTATGTCCTGCCGGTAACGCCCACAGACCTTGAAGGCACAATACAGGCGCTGTACCAGGCGCTGACCATGCCGGCCGACGAGCGGAAGCGGCGTTCGGATGCTCTGAAGAAGTCCGTAGAAGCGGAGGACATAACCGCCTGGCTGCACCACCAGTTAAGCGATGTCACTGCACTGACGCTGGAAACGCTGAAGCAAGCCACTTGAGGAAGCGAGCCACCTCTGCCACACCGTTGACAGCATAATCGGACGCCTGCGCCAGATCTGGCGGCGCTTCATCCGATGCGACACTGACAGCCAGCAGACCGCGGCGGCGCGCAGCCCTGAAGGCATCGATGTCGCTGATGTCATCGCCCATGTAAACCCCACCCTGCAGCTGAAAATCCTCGATGAGCTTTTCCACCGCCGTGCCCTTGTCGATGTCCAGCAGCGGCCGCAGCTCGATCACCATCCTCCCCTCCACTATGCTGAACCTCTGCGACAAATCCAGTTCGCCGAGACGGTGTAATATCTCACCCCTGGCACGATCCGTATCGTTGCAGTTGCGGTAGTGGATAGCGAGCGCCGAGCCTTTGTTCTCGATGAAAACGCCTTCCCTGCGGATGAGGCGTTCCACATCCACCTGCATCTTCGCGACCATCGAGGGGTACTCTTCGGCTCCGTGGACCAGCTCTATATTGCCGCCATGCAGCCTCTCCAGACCATGGTTGCCGATGTAAACTACGCCATCGATGCCGAGCATATCCCTGGCCTCAGCTGCGGGACGCCCGGAGATAACCGCCACCAGCGATATCCTCTTAACCAGGATTGATAGCTGCTGACGGCAGCCGTCATCCACCCTGGCTTCGCCCGGCGAAGGCGCAATCCGGCTGATGGTGCCATCGACATCGGTGATCAGGCCGAAGGGCGAGCGACGTAGCGACGCTTCAACTGCGTCCAGATCATCAAACAGATACGGCATATTAACGTAAGTCCCCGGGCAGCAGGTCAGCCCCTTATCACCCGGCGACCTCTTCCGCCTCCCGCTTTTTCCTTTTGGTAATGAACAGGCGGGTTATCTTGTTATCCCTGACATCAGCGATTAGCAGATTGAGCTCGCCCGACTCTATCTGGTCCCCCGGCACTGGCAGGCGTCCGAAGAGGTGCAGGGCGAAGCCGCCAACAGTCTGGTAGTCGCCCTCAGGGATACCCAGCTTCAGCTCTTCATTCACATCTTCTATACGGGTGCCCCCCTGAATCTTATACATGCGTGCCCCGACCACCTCGTAACCCTTCTTGGCCGCTACCAGCTCCTCCTCTATCTGGCCCACTATATTTTCCACCAGATGGTCTATGGTCACCACACCGGATGTACCGCCGTATTCATTAATCACTACGGCCAAATTCAATTTCCCCGCTCGCATCTCGCTGAGCAGCTCGCCGACGGTTTTACTGCCGGGCACATAATGCACCGGGCGGGCCAGGTCGGTCACCACACTCGCGCCGTTCATCTCGCCCTTGCCCATAGCGATAAATACGTCTCTCGCCGAGAGCAACCCCTCCACGTTGTCATAGCTTCCTTCATATATGGGGTACCGATGTGCTGGAGAGACTGCATAGATTTTGAGGAAGTCAGCAAGTGTAGCCCCTTTCTCTATCCATTTGGCTTCCGTTCGGGGTGTCATTATCTCTTTTACCTGGCGCTCTCCCAGCTTGACTACCGAGCGCATCATTTCAGCAGAGGTTTCATCTATGTGTCCCTCCTCCTCACCCATGGAGATCACGGCGCTTATCTCCTCTTTGCTGAACAGCGCGCCCGGTATAGTTCCGGCATGTGCCAGATGTGTAAACCTGTCTGAGATCCAGCTAAGCATACTCACCAGCGGTTTGATCGCCCTGGATATTAACTCTATCGGCGCGCTGAATGGAAGGGCGATACGCTCAGGATGCGCTGCGGCAATGGTCTTGGGTATGACCTTGGCGAAGATCAGCAGAAGAAATGCGATGATGATGATGGCTATAGGCGTCCCGACGGCCTCATTACCGATGAGGTCGATAATGAATATGGTGCCCAGCGAAACCACGATAGTCTCGGCGAAACTTATGCCCGTAAGCACGGCGGACAGGAACCTTGAGGGATTCTCCATTATCCTGGCCACCCGGTCGGCGCCGCGTGCGCCCTCCTCCTGCAGATGCCTCAACCTAGTCCTCTGCAGCCTGACAAACCCAATCTCCGCAGCGGAGAAGAAGGCGCAAACCAGCAGGAACAGGATGGCAAATGTCAGATAAATCCAATTCTCCATTACCGCTCCATGCGTCACTATGACACGCAGTGCAATTTTACATGTATTGCTGTCAGGTATCAAGGTGTGCCAATATGAACGGCGACCGGGGTCTTCAGGTTGAATATGAACACTATAGCGGTTAAACTATATTACAGGTGCAGGATTGCAGATCAATATTCGTTTTTTAGGCGCAGCCCAGAACGTCACCGGCTCGCGCCACCTGGTTGAAGCAAACGGACGGCGGTTCCTCGTCGATTGCGGGCTATTCCAGGAGCGGGTGCTGAAGGACAGGAACTGGCAGCCCTTCCCTGTTTCTCCCGAATCCATTGACGCCGTGATGCTGACCCATGCCCACATCGACCACAGCGGTTTTTTGCCCGCGCTCGTCCGCGACGGATTCAGGGGTCCCATATACTGCACCGCAGCTACCGCCGATATCACTCGCATAATGCTGCTGGACTCCGCCCATATCCAAGAAGAGGATGCGGCCTTCAAGAAGAGGAGGCACGAACGTGAAGGGCGGCGCGGTCCATACCCGGAGATCCCCCTGTACACTACGGAAGACGCCGAGAGATGCATATCGCTTCTCACGCCCATCAGCTATAAGGATAAGGTGACAATCGATAAAGGCCTTAGCGCGAGATTCCACGACGCCGGGCATGTTTTCGGCTCGGCGATGGTTACAGTCGAGGCGAAGGACAGCAGGGAAGCGAGGACGCTTCTGTTCTCCGGCGACCTCGGACGATGGAACAAGCCCATCCTGCATGACCCGACGATATTCGAGGAGGCGGATTATGTGGTGGTTGAATCCACTTACGGCGACCGCCTGCATGAGGGGCTGGACGCCATCGGTGACAGGCTGGCGGAGGTCATCAACTCAACAGTGGAGGCCGGCGGAAACATAGTGATACCCAGCTTCGCGCTGGAGCGGTCGCAGGAGATAATGTACTACATGAACCGGCTGCTTATGGCCAAGCGAATCCCCCGTCTCAAGACCTTCATCGACAGCCCGATGGCGGTGCGCATCACGGAGGTGTTCGAAAAATACCCCGAGCTGCACGACGAAGAGGTAAAAGCGCTGATACGGCAGGGAAGGTCCCCCTTTGGCTTCCTCGGGCTGAGCATGGTGACATCCACCGATGACTCCAAGGCCATCAACAATATCAAGGGCAGCGTTATCATCGTCGCCGGCTCCGGCATGTGCACCGGCGGCAGGATCAAGCATCACCTGGTCACCAACATTTCGCGGCGGGAAAGCACCATACTGTTCGTGGGGTACCAGGCGTCGGGCACACTGGGGCGGCATATCGTCAACGGCGCCAGCGAGGTGCGGGTGCTGGGCAGGCATTACCCGGTCAGGGCGCGAATCGTGCACATGCACAATTTCTCCGCTCACGCCGACAGGGACGGGCTGCTGCGATGGCTGCTATCGTTGAAGCGCCCGCCGCGGCGCGTCTTCGTGGTGCACGGCGAGGCCGAGGCCGCGAGCAACTTCGCCTATACATTGAGAGGAAAGACAGGCTGGGACATCAGGACGCCGCAATACCTGGAAGAAGCGGCTCTGGACTAGCGCTGCTGCGCGTGTCCTGGCTCAGCTACCGATAGCCCTCTTGCCGGTGAGCTTTTGCTGCGCATACCACTCCTGCACCAGGTCAGTCACCTCGTCAACCTCATCGCACACCCTCAGCAGTTCGAGGTCGCATGCATCGATGCAACCCCGTGACAGGGTACAATCCCTTAGCCAGTCCAGAAATCCCTTCCAGTAGCTGCTATCGAACAGTATCACCGGGAAGGGCCTTATTTTTTTAGTCTGTATCAGGGTTAAAACTTCCGTGAGCTCGTCCAGTGTGCCCAGCCCGCCGGGCATGATCACGAAGGCGGTGGCATACTTGACCAGCATCACCTTGCGCACAAAGAAGTGGTGGAACGTTATCACCCTGGTGGAATATTTATTGAACGATTGTTCCTCCGGCAGATCTATGTTCAGCCCGATCGATTCCACCCCTGCCTCCCTGGCGCCCTTGTTGGCTGCCTCCATGACGCCGGGCCCGCCGCCGGTTATGATGGCGAAGCCCATCTCGCCGAGCCGCCGGGCGATCGCCTCCGTTCGCTTATACGTCTCATCTTCGGGGCTGGTGCGCGCCGAGCCGTAGATGGTCACCGCGGGCTCGATGCCGGACAGCGTGTCGAACCCCTCGACCATCTCGCCCATGATGCGGAACATGCGCCAGGATTCTTCTTTGGCAAGATCGTTTATTTCATAGCTGTACATAGCATTCACCTTCCCTGCCGACGGGCATCGTAGTGTGCTAACTATAAATCGGATTGGGTGTCATAACCATCCTCCGGCGGCAGCATCTCCGGCGGCTCCTCCCCCGGTGAAGACGGTGCCCCCTGTCCCCTGCGCCGCTTCGACTGTCGTGTCTCGCCGAAATATACCTTTGTGTGCGGCCAGGGTATCTCGATACCCTCCTGGTCGAAGACCGCCTTGATGCGCTTCCTGATCTCGCCCATAACCTCCCATTGCCGGATGGGCTTGGTATCTCCCAGTATCTTTATATCTATCCCTGAATCGCCGAGATTGTCTACCCGAAGCACTTCGGGCGTCTTTATAAGTGCCTCCTTCCAGTATGGCTCCTGAGCCATTTCCCTGCAGACACGGTTTATGACCGATATGGCTTTATCCAGATCTGTGCCATAGGCAACAGAGATGTTTAGATTCACCCGCGACCACTCCTTGGTATAATTCGACGATATCCCGCTCTCTCCGTTGGGGATGAAGTGCACGATGCCGTCGAGGTCCCTGAGGACGGTTCGCCTCAGGTTTATCTCCTCCACAATCCCGGCGACGCTCCCGATCCTGACCACGTCGCCTACGTTGTACTGGTCCTCGATGATCACGAATATCCCGCCGATGATATCACGGATCAGGTACTGTGCGCCGAAACCAACCGCCACGCCGATGACGCCGAAGCCGGCGAGCAGCGGCCCTATGTTTATGCCGAACTCGGCAAGGATCATGAACGAGGCGACGATGAATATCAGCACCGTTACGGTGAAGATGAACACGCGGGACAGGGTTTTTGCCCTTTTCTCCACCTCTATCTCGCTGTGCTTCTGCAGTTGCGCTTTGCGCATGTATTTCATTACAAATGGGACTATCCTCTTAAGCGCGAGGTAACAGACCACGCTGACGGCGATGATGATCGCTATGCGGACGCCGTGGAGAATCATCCAGTCTTTCACGATATCCCAGTCCATGTTGCTTCCCCCTTTCCCTCTACTGCATCAGGCTTCTCGGGCGGTACTGTATGGCTTCAGCCAGCTGGCTGGCGGTTATGATGTCAGCATTATCCAGGTCGGCGATGGTGCGCGCCATCTTGAGGATGCGGTGGAAGGCGCGGGCGGAGAGCGCCAGCTGGCTCATGGCGGTCTTGAGCAGGCTGTGCGCATCAGCTTCCACCTGGCAGAATTCCCGCACCTCTGGCGGGGTCATCTCGGCGTTACAGCTCATCTTTGTGCCCTCGAACCGCCGGCGCTGCACCGAGCGGGCCGTCTCCACCCGCAACCGGACGTTCTCCGACTTCTCGGATGCACGGTCGTCGGCCAGCTTCTCGTAGTCGATGCGCGGCACGTGTATGAATATGTCCATCCTGTCCAGCAGCGGACCGCTGATGCGCTTCTGGTAGCGGGAGATGGTGCTGGGGGCGCAGGTGCATTCCCTGACCGGATCGCCGTAATAGCCGCAGGGACACGGGTTCATGGCGGCAACCAGCATGAAGTTGGCGGGGAAGGTGATGCTGCCCTGCGCTCGGCTGATGGTGACCACCTTGTCCTCCAGCGGCTGTCGCAGCACCTCCAGCACGTTGTGCCCGAACTCGGGCAACTCGTCGAGGAACAGGACGCCGCGGTGGGTCAGGCTGATCTCGCCGGGGCGGGGCCAGCGGCCGCCGCCCACCAGGCCGGCGTGGGAGATGGTGTAGTGCGGCGACCGGAACGGGCGCTGCATTATCAGCGGCGTGTCCGACGGCAGCAGCCCGCTCACGCTGTATATCTTGGTGACCTCCAGCGCCTCCGACATGTCCATCCGGGGAAGGATGGACGGGATGGAGCGCGCCAGCAGGGTCTTGCCGCTGCCCGGCGGCCCGCTCATGAGCAGGTTGTGCCCGCCGGCGGCGGCTATCTCCAGCGCGCGTTTTACGTGCTCCTGCCCCTTGATGTGGCACAGGTCCACGGAGGAGCCGTTGTGCATGGCGGCGCTCTCCATGTCGATGTCGCTGCGATATTCGGGGATGAGGTTGTCTCCGCGCAGGTGGGCCACCAGCTCAGCCAGCGAATTTACCGGGATGGTCTTTACACCGCTGACGAGCGATGCCTCCCGCGCATCGGCTGCGGGGACGAACACAGTTTTCAGCCCCTGCTCCTGTGCCAGGGCGATCATGGGCAGGATGCCGTGCGTGTGGCGCACGCTGCCATCGAGCGACAGCTCACCCAGAAACAGCGTCTCCGAGACGTCCGCCGTTATCTGCTCAGAGCTGAGCAGGATGCCGACGGCTATGGGCAGGTCATAAGCCGGGCCCTCCTTGCGCAGGTCTGCAGGGGCCAGGTTGACGGTGATGCGCTTGATGGGGAAGGTAAAGCCGGTGTTACGTATGGCTGAGCGCACCCTCTCCCGTGACTCCTGCACCGCCGTATCGGGGAGGCCGACGATGGTGAAGGCGGGCAGCCCGGACGATATGTCAGTCTCCACCTCCACGATGGCACCGTCCAGCCCGACCACCGAACAGCTCAGCACTTTAGCCAGCATGTGCCCGCCCTCGAATGGTTAACAGGCCGAACGACGGATACACCGTGATGCAGATAGAATCGATGACGACCATTGCGCGATTACAGTGAAATATGGCAGATATGGCTTATATTACTATGGGGTCATCCGCATGTCAATTTACCCTCGCCATCGCGAGTACGCCCTTTCCCCCTCGTCATTGCGAG
>CAYRYW010000001.1:33356-139535 GCA_964428725.1 uncultured Dehalococcoidales bacterium | reverse complement strand
ATGTCAATTTACCCTCGCCATCGCGAGTACGCCCTTTCCCCCTCGTCATTGCGAGCGAGCAAGGCGAGCGCGGCAATCTCAATGCCTGCCTTCACACCCTGTCATCACCCTACACCACCACCACCTGGATTGCTTCGTCGTTCGCCAGAGGCGAACTCCTCGCAATGACACTGGAATAAACCTTCACGCCCGCCATCGCGAGCCCGACCCTTTCCCCTCGTCATTGCGAGCGAGCAAAGCGAGCGCGGCAATCTCATCGCCTACCTCCACACCCTGTCATTGCGAGTCCGCCTTTTTCCCTCGTCATTGCGAGTCCATCCGCCCACCTCAGGCGGAGGCGAAGCAATCTCATCGCCCACCTTCACACCCTACCATCGGCGGCAGTGCGACGATCCACCCTGCCACACACCACCGGGATTGCTTCGTCGTCCGCCAGAGGCGGACTCCTCGCAATGACACCAAAAAAACAGGGCGGGTTTACAACCCGCCCCAAGCCGGCAAACCGTCACATGCCGCCGTCACGGCCACACGCCCTGGTACCCGTTGGACGAAGTGTTGGCGCAGCCTCCACCGTTGGCAACTGTGTCCGCACACTGCGAGTACACGTTCCCTTTTACATCGATTGCCCATATGTAATGGGAGGTGACCAAGCACCCCCCACAGTCGCTGCCGTCGCAGTTGTCATCGTCGCCGTTCGGCAACGATATACACCCTGCTGGCGCAGCCCTGAGCATGCCCTCGGGCAGCACCAGAGAACAAATATCCAGTATCCCTTTTTCGCCACTGATGTTCGCCGTTCCCACGGTAGGCGGCATATGTCCATTATTTTCCGAATTGTAGGCGATGACGGCATTCTGTATCTGCCCCCTGAGGGTATCGTAAGCCGTCTCCTTGGCGTCATCGAAAACGCCGCCGACAGCCATAACCACCACCCCGGCTAGTATCGCCAGGACAAGCATAACGATGAGTAACTCGATCAGGGTAAACCCGCCTTTACCCTTTATCGCACTGCGGGGAATGCATCCAAGCTTCACTTTGCCATCTTTCCATACCTGTGAACGCCATGGATTCAACATGGTACCATTGGTATAATTTTTAGTATTTTTATACTATAAAATCTAGTTTTATGAATATTATCACAAATATATACCGGTGTCAAGGGGCTGAACCGCAAGCATTAAAAGTCAAAGCCTCCATATATGACAGGAGGGCCCCGTTCTGCCGGGACCCCCCTGAAGCATCTTGGGTTAACTCAAGCGCTTTTCTATATGAGAGGCTCTGCCGACCTCTCCACCCTTTCTATTCTATGGCCATGCATTCTCGCCCATCCATCCATCAGTATTGATGTTGTCACAGGCACCGGCGGAGGTATTGATACAGGTGGAATAAACGTTCCCCACATTGTCAATCACCCAAACATAGTGCTGATCGGCACCTGTAGCTGCACAGCCAGCGCCGTACGCAGAAGCGTTCCAGAAATTGTGGTGGGTGACGTTGGTCGCTACCGTACCGCTGAAGCAGCCGTCGGGGACCTGCCGCATGAGTTGGCCCTCGCCCACCAGAGCACATATGTCGAGCGTACTGACTGTTACAGAAGCACCACCAGCCGTGATGACAAAGGAACCGTTGTTCGGCGGTTTCTGGCCGTTGTTCTCCACCATATACGCCGTGACCGCGTTCTGGATCTGCGGCTTGATGGTGGTATATGCCCGCTCCTTGGCTGAGCCGAACACGTTACCAACAGCCATGACCACAACACCGGCGAGGATCGCCAGGATGACCATAACGATGAGCAGTTCAATAAGGGTGAAGCCTCGCTTGCCTTTATTGCGCTTAGTACCCATTGTCATAAAAACCTTCATTTCCTTTCACCTCCTTCCCGGTTTATTTTATTATCTTACCATAAGAATATTTATACTTTGTTATACTATTTTATATTTCATTAACTCTGCTAATACGATACCACAACTTTCAGGGTTTGTCAAGCCCCCCTTACCCATATTTTTCATTCATTTAGGGCGATATTCACTATTTTTATAGCGGTTTAGTTTTGCCTGCCATCACTTCCCCCGCCTTCACACCCTGTCATTGCGAGTGAGCGTCCGCCTCAGGCGGAAGCGCGGCAATCTCAATGCCTACCTTCACGCCCGCCATCACGCCTGCCATCGCGCGCCAACCCAAACACCCCACACAGAGATTGCCACGTCGCCCCGCCTACGGCGGTTCTCCTCGCAATGACACCAGAACAAACCTCCACGCCTGTCATCGCGCGCAAACGTAGTCCCTCCTGTCATTGCGCGATAATCCCTACAATTCGCCGTACAGATCATCCCACGAGGCATTCATACCCTCAACAAGCTCGTTCTTCTTCTGCTTGGAGCCACTCTTAATCTGCTTCTCCCTTGAAATGGCGCTATCAGCGTCGTCGAAGGCCTCATAATACACCAGCTTGCACACGTTGTACCGCTTTGTGAAGCCTTCAGCCAGCTTCTCCCCGTGTTCGTATACCCGCCTTTGCAGATCATTGGTGACACCTGTGTATAGAACGGTGTTTCCCTTATTTGCCATGATGTATACGTAGTAGTTGCGTTTCATATTACACACACCACCGGGATTGCTTCGTCGCCCGCCAAAGGCGGACTCCTCGCAATGACACTGGAAATACGACATCCCTCACGAAATCATGCGTCCGCCCCATACGCGCAGGGCGGGTTTACAACCCGCCCCAACTAATTGCAATGACAAGGGAGACACGCAGTAGAGGCTTAATAGACGAGCCCGGAGTACCACTCCATTATCGGAGCGCCCCAGACGAGGATCAGCATCGCCGCAGCGGCCAGGAAAGGCCCGAACGCTATGGGATCCTTCCTCTTCCTGATTTTCAACGCTATCAACGCCACCGCCGCGATGCCACCGGCAATGATGCCCATGATCAATGCCATTATGACCAGAGGAAAGCCGGTTGCCATGCCGATAAGGACGGCAAGGTAGATATCGCCCTGCCCCATGCCCTCTTCTCCGTAGTGCATTCGCGCGATGATATACGGAACTATCATGAAGACGAAACCCACGGCTCCCCCGAAGAAGGCGCAGGCTAGCCCGTCGAGGTAGGTATTGGCGATTCCCGATTGCGGCCAGTAGTCGCCGAACCCTCCCCAGAAAAAGGAGAAAATGAATGCCAGGGCTATCGCCGGGAGCACCACTGCGTAGAGCACCATTTGCTGCTCCAGATCGATGACGAAGATGAGCAGGAACAGGCAGACGTAAACCAGTGCCATTATCAGCTGAGGATTGAGGCCGTAGTGCCACGCCAGCAACCCGAAGATTACGCCCGTCGCCAGCTCCACCAGCGGCAGGCGCAGGGGGATGCGCTCCCCGCAGTGGCGGCAGCGTCCGCGCAGCCACATGTAGCTGAACACGGGAACGAGATCGCGCCACCGTATCCTGCGCTTGCACGATTCGCAATGCGATGGCAAACGTATGATTGACTCTCCAGCGGGCAGGCGATCGATGCAGACGTTGAGGAAACTGCCAACCGCCATACCGAAGAAGGCAAAGCCAAGGATGATAAGGCAATCTGTCATAAGACCTTGAGCAGGAGACCGATGTTGACCATGAAGTCAGCGACGGGAAAATCGTCAGGATACGGTATCGGCGGCTCCAGCGGCTGCACGGTGCGCCCGGTAAGCGCCGCCACGTTCAGGGCGAAGGGAACGCCTCCGGCGGAGCCACCGCAGAGATAAATGGGAACCTCCGGATCCAGAGGCTTATCCTTGTTGATCTCGTTATAGGTCAGTATGGTACGTCCCAGCTCGTCGCTGATGCGGCCCACGGCGTAGTCCTGCGTCACGATCCCCTCCCCGAGGAACACGCTGCGTATCAGCACCGGCGTATCATCGACAATTATAACGAGCTCCATGCTGTTACTCTCGCCGCTGGCTATTATGGCATCCCTCTGATTCACCGCCCGCGCCAGGGCAAGCGGTTTCAAATCTATTGCCGCAGGCTTGATTTCGGCCATGCGGAGGGCTTCCATGAATATATCGAAGGGCTCCTTGGGAACTGCCAGGACAAAGACCTCCATCTGCTCCGACTTCTCAGCGGTCAGGGGTTGCCAGTGAAGATAGTTATCTTCCATAGAAACGGTCATCAGCTTGTTTACCTCGCGCTGAACCACATCCGCCATCTCTTTTTTACCGGTCCTGGGTATGGTCAACACCCGGGATACGGACCTGAGCCCCGGCAGGGAACACAGGAACTGGGCGCGGGTTATATCCCTGCCCTCAAGCGCACTCTTTATCACCGCCGACAGCCCCTCAGGCTCGGACACCTGCCCGACCTTCAACAGATTGGGGGCGAAGGCCACGCTGTCCCAGGATTCAATTTCCTTGCCGGAGAAATACAGCAACCGCAGGTCGTTGCCCTCTATGCTCATGGTCACGATGCGCTTCTCCCCCTTACCAGCTTTGGGGGGCTTGGCTTTCTTTTCCTTTTTAGCGGTATCCGCTTTCTCAGCCTCCCCGGGCTTCTCCTCACCCTTCTTAGCCTTGCGCTCTTCCGCCCGGGCCTTGCGCGCTTCCTCTCTGGCTCTTTTCTCCTCCTCTTTCTTAGCCCTGGCTTCCTCCTGTGCCCGTGCCTTCTCCGCGCGCGCTGCGGCCCGCTTCTCCGCCCTGGTTAGCTCTCTGTCTTCCGCCATCGCCATCACTCCTGACTAGAACACAAATGCATGCACTACTGGGTAATAATGATAATATCCAGCGTAATCCTCGGATCCCCGTCGGGCAGATTTATATTATCGACTAAGAGCGTAGGATATTTCTCTTCCCTCATCTCCTCGAAAAGCTCCAGCAAGGTCAGGAACCTGCTCTCCTTACCTATCTGGCTGCTGCACTGCAAGGCGTATGTCGCCTTTGTATATTGCGTGTCCCCTATTTGGTATGACGATGTCCCCCGGTAATCCAGCCGGTCCATATTCAGGCGGGCATCACTCACCACGGCTATTACGGCATTGGTAACCTCTTTATTATCGATGACGTCTGCAGGGAACGGGGACTCCGTTTGCAGCTTATTCTGACATTCCTCGAGCTGGAGCTGCTTCTCGATAAGTACGCATGTGCCCTCGATATTATCGATCTGGTTCTCTGTAGTGGCAATGTCCTTCTCCAGCTTGGATGTCCGGCCTTTCTCCTGCAACAGACCCACAGCAAAGAAGATGGCCAGCCCCAGAAGCAGCAGGCAAACCCCCGACAGTATAAGCTGAATGCGCTCAAATTTCTTCACTGGCTGCCACCCTCTTTCAGCTTCGCCTCAATGTCGAAATTGTAAACATTGCCGGATTCACCTTCCTGGAGTGACATCGACTTTATGGTGACCGAGGAGAAATGCCCTGTCTCGGAAAGCATGATGGAATATTCATAAACATACTTCTCTCTGGCGAACTCCCCTTTAACAGTGATGGTATCGCCGGTCTGCCTTATATCCCCCAGCGAGCCGCCAGCACCCCTGGGCACCTCCTGCACATCCGCCATTATCTGGGACCAGACGTATACCATATCCTGTACCGTCTCGAGGTCATCCCACATGCTGCCATATTGCTCCTCGCACGCATCGATATCAGCCTGTACAGCATTGCACTGGTTTATCTCGTTGTTTATCACAGCGAGCTGTTGTTTCAGGGCTTTCAGCTGCGTATCGAGCACGCTGTTGTCGTTTTTGACGCCCATCTGCATGACCAGGAAAGGCCACGGCACGCAGGCAAGGATGATGGCAGCAACGATCAAACCGATAGTTAAACGAGACGCCTTTTTGGGGAGATACTCTGGCGGCAGTAGATTTAGATCTATCTTCTTAGGACGCCGTTCCGGCGCCGGCTGCATTGTCATGAAGGACCTCTTTCGTGTCCGTTTAAAGCGTTAGTAGACTTTACTATGAATGGCGATAAATGTCAATAGGTTGAGATGGTTTTATTGCCTTCCGGGATACAGATGCACGTTCCATGATACTATGTCGATATACTGCTCTTCCCACCAGATAGAAGGTCCGGGCACCTGTATCAGGTAACAGGTAACCATCACCACTTCCTCGCCCTCGTCTATCGCATCGTTGTCATTCTCATCCTTATATGATGTTGACGTGATCAGGTAATCCGCGTATCCGCCCTGCGCAATCTTGATCCAGGTGAACCCGGCGTTCGCCTGCTTTTTATCCAGTATGTGATACTTGCCGTCCAGTCCGTCGCTATTCGCGTCCTCGGCGTAATTCCACATGAGCAGATACAGGTCGTCATCGTCTTGAATCTCAACGGTGCCATACCACAGAAACGCCGGCGCCGCCCTGGTCTGGTAGCCTTCCCAGTGGATGTCTAACTGAATAACATCGCTGGGGTTCTCATCTATGGTGAACACGTGCCACGTACAAGCGTTCTTCTTGTTCACCGGACGGGGGTCTGTAGCCATGACGCGCGCGCCGTCCGCTGCTGAAATGTTCAAATACTGGTCGTTGGTCATTTCAGAGAAATTGGCGCTGGGGTGGGTGAATCCGGTAACGAATGGGATCCTGTCCTTTACATTAGTGGCATACCTGTCCTCATCATCGCCGAAGTATTCGCCACCGTACCACGACGGGCTGTGATAGATCGCATTGCCGGGCTGTCCCAGAGTACCGCCGCTGCTCACGTTCAGCGCGCCGGTATAGCTCCGGTTGCCGCCCATGCCGGACTCCGCCTGCGAGTAGTTGTATGTGGTGACGGTGGTGTTCCCTTCCACCAGGGAGGTCACATTCAGTTGCACGAAATCGCAGAAGAATGAGAAGGTGTTCACCTGACCTGTCGCGTCGCCCTGGTCCTCATTTATGGCAAGGAGGGTGACCTCGCCGCCTGCGCTGAAGAAATCGCTGCAGTTGTGCCACGCGCCGCCGGTAAAGGTGTTCTTGATGGTACCGTTGAAAACGAACAACTCATCGGCGTCACGGGAGAAGTGCTGCGAGCAGCTGTATGCGGGATTGCCTGCCCTTGTAGCCTCGTTGGTGAATCTCACAGTATATGTGCCGCCTTCGATATCTTCTCCCGGCACGTACAGGGTGTTGGCTATGAGCCGCGCCTGATCGCTGGCATGGCGCTCGTCCGTGCTGGCCCTCTTGGATGCCACGGGGTTTCCGTCGCTGTCGAACAGCTCTATAAGCGTATTGAGGTCCTCGGTGGTGCCGGAATTGAAATCCCAGGCGGATTTATTGGTAGCGTCCTTGTTGGTGTATGCCGCCCAGCTTATCTTCAACGCCTTTCCCTTGAGCGCTACCAATGAGTATTCATGAGTATCACCCGATGCCAGGGGGCGCAGTGCCATGGATACGCCCGGGTCGAAGTAAGCCTCGGTGACATCCTGCGGTGCGGTGCCATAAGCCGGGCTGACATTCGATATGAACTTATAGTTATTCATCTCCCCGGTGTACGTTTTGTCCATGATGTCCTGCCCCACGTACAGGTCACCGATGGCCATATGAACTCCGGCCTCGGCGGCATAGTATCCGGCGGTCTTGCCGTGGGACCTCAGGCTCAGGCGCAGGCTGAGGTCTACGTATGCCAGCAGCGGAGCGATAACCAGCATCCCTATTGCCATGATGCCCAGCACCAGTATAAGCAGTTGACCCTTGCCCCCGCGCCTCGCTAGTTTCATTAGGGTTTCACCTCCGCTGACCTTAGAACCTTATACGGAAGATTTTAGTGCCGATGCCCTCGTATCTGAACTTCTTCGCCGCGATGGCACCGAACAGGTAGAAATCCTCATCCCTGTCCCCGGTCACCAGCACGCCGCCTTCGGGGGCAAACAGGTTGCCGCACCAGGCGCCGCCGTCGCCGGAGAACTCGATCGCATCATCGTGGCTGCCGGTGGCATACAGCAAAACGCCGCTGCAGAAAGGTGACAGGGTGGAATTATCGGCGTCCACCTTAACCCTGTCGCCCATGAGGGTCACCATGCCGGTGACGTTAGTTGTTCCCAGGCTGATGTTTCCGTTCACGGCATAGTACACCCCCGGCTTCAGGACAGGTTTTGCCGCATCCGTCGTATCCCATATAAGCTTACCGTTATCGTCCTGCGACTCGCTATCCAGATCCACATCGCCGGCGGCCCAGATATACTCGTTGGAGGCCGGGTTCCACCACTCCTTCACGAAATCATCCGCTACCAGAGCCCAGTCCGTTGCCTGCAGGATGGCAAACTGATCCGGCTCTATGATTGAGCTGGCGCTATCGATTATGTAACCCGCCGCCTCCGTCCTGCCGGTGAAGATCACGTCCTCGCCGGTCACCGAGATGTTGCCGAACGAGCGCACGCGGCCGTCGACTATCAGCCCGCTCCCCGTCACGTTTATCGAGCTGGCATTCGGCACCAGACCCTCGGTGGCAATCACGGCCATGCCCCGGCTGAGTGTAGTGCTCCTCAAAGCAATATGGGAGGAACCGTATGCTTCCACATACAAATCCCCCGTACCCGCACTTGCCAGTACGTTTACTACCAGATAAGGCAGGAGCGCGCCTCCCAGCTCGGCCCCCGCGGTGAAATACTCGAAGGTGATATCATCGTAGTTCGGGATGTTGCGCGCCAGGACCGTGGTGGAGACCAAATCGTTGTTCTGCCATTCCTGACGTATCATCTGACTGCTCTCGTTGACCCAGTAGTAATGTGAAGTATATGTTGTACTCTCTGCGGCGGTACGATCCACCCAGTGGAAACCGCCGTAGGTGTTCCCCGGATAATTCTCCGATACGTAGCCCAGCTCGGTGCCCTCGGTGATGAAGGTGAGCTTGATATAGTTCGTGTGCAGGGAATAGAATTCCTTATCCGTGTCGAACGGCGGACTGGCCGTGTTGAAGCGGTAGTATTCCCATGACGGGTCCGCCTGCAGGTTGGCATATCGGGGCAGCACCCACTTCAAATAGGCATAGGGGACGTATGCCAGCTCTTCCCACAGGCCCAGGTTGCCCATCTTGTCCTCGGGCACCTCCGGCCCGTCGAGGTAGTAGTAGCCCCCCACCGGCAGCACGAACGTCCGCTGCATCCCCGCGGCGGGCGGCGCAAGCTCGCCGAACCTGTAATTGATGTAGCCCCCCTGCTCCAGTACCGCATATGCGTCATCGGGGGAGGCGATGTCCTGCAGGATGTCCGCCGTGGAACCGTCGAGCATGTGCTGGGTTGCCGCCGCAGGCGTCATTTCGGTCACAGCAAACGCTTCGTCCGGGGAGTAGTCCACCGCGATGTAGTCTATCTCGCGCAGTCCCAAGGGGGTATACAGCCTTATCCGGTTGCCTTCTATCTTGCTCAGGTCTATGGGCACCACCTGGGGATTGCCGAAATGCATATCGAGGCCGGGCAGCGAGGCGTAATCCACCCACGCCGAGCCGTCCCAGTACTGGACCAGGAAGGCGGTGGACAGCCACATCTGCAGGTCAAAGTGCGGTATGAAATCCCGGTCGTTCTCGATGAGGTCCCTGATGTAATCCACATTGGGCGTGCCCAGTATGTAGTGCAGGAAGTACCAGTGGTAGTACTCGCCCAGAGGGGATTGCCTGACATCTATGAGTAGCCTGGCGATTCCGCTATCGCGCCCCTCGGGCAGGGTCAGTACCAGCCAGTCATTAAGGTTCTCAGTCTTGCTGAAGTCCTTCCCGGAGAGATTGGATTCCCAGTATGCTCCGTCCTGACGTGCCAGCAATTCTGTGACATCGTTGCCCTCCCGGTCCACGGCGGCAACCGCCTGCGGATGGCTTATCGTATGTATGACGCCCAGTCCACCGGGCGGGTCGTTGCGCTCCAGCACTATGGATGTCCCCTGCGGATGGTCCACCGCCCACAGCCCCAGTTCATTGACGTAGCTCGTCTCCGGCAGCCCCTGGAACAGCATCAGGTCGTAACAGCCGTTCTCCGGCTCCAGGTCCGCTGTCTGGTGATACGTGGTGGTCTCATACCTCCTGAAGAAGGCGTGCATCAGCGTGGCATCTATGTAGCGGTAGCGCTGGCCGTCCCACCCGAACAGGAACGGGCAGCCCTCTACGTAATGCTCGCTGGTGGCCAATACGTATATGCGCCGGTTGCCGTCGATGTAATCCATGACGTTGGTTCTCCTGCCGCTGAGCCAGCCCTCGGTGCCCATGGCCGCGCGGTAAGCCCGGGGCTTGAACTCCTCCCACGCGCTGCTGGTCACGTTCCACAGCTTTATCTCCGTATTATACTCGTCGCGCGATTCACCGTAGCCCTTCCAGGAGACCACCATCGTCTCTATTTCATCCAGCTCTATCCCCTCGTTGCCCTCCGGCACGGTGAACTGGAACCACTGCGCATTTATCTCCTTGTCCGCGGTCGCCAGAGAGGTGGTCCACCGCTGGTTGTCAGAGGCATTGATAAGCCCGTAGTCGGAGCATTCGGTGCCGCCGGCGCTGGGGCTGGCGGGTATGCCCAGCGCTTGCCACGCCTGCTGGTCCGTGCCGGCGCTGGTGTTGAAATCCAGGGTGTGCACCCCCTTGAGCCAGCCGGGGGAGCCGGAGAAGAACTGCCCGCGGTTGATATCCTCATGCACCCAGCTTAGCACCAGGTTCACGTCATTGATGACTGTCAGCTTGCCGGTTTCCTTGGCGGGCACGTGGAGCAGCATGTACAGCGCCATGCCCACCACCGGCAGCGTCATGCCGGTGATGATCATGACCATCAGTATCTCCAGTAAGGTGAAACCTCTTTTGCCTTTCAGCATGTCCCTCTCTCTAAGTGCGGGTTACTTGTAGTAGGTGATGGTCGCCGTCGACGGGTATATGTCCCGGCTCCATCCTAAAAGGCCCAAAATGCTGATACCCTCATTATAGAAGAATAGGGTATACTCGCCGGGATCCACAGGGTCCGACTCGAGGGCGGTCACCTCCCTGTCGCCGGTGCCCCAGAGATGGCTCGTTGCCTTTACCAGATAACCCGAGGGGACGTCCGCTGGCTTCAGCGCAATCATCCCGCGCTCGCCGGGGAACTCGTCAACCACATCGGAGTGTCTGTACAGGTAGACCGAAGCCGGGTTGCCAACCACGCCGAAGATAAACCAGGCTGATGCGGTGAACTGCCACAGGCCGCTTATCATGCCTTGCTCAGACGTGGTCGTCCCCGTCTCGAAGGTGTAGTAGTATCCCCAGTACTCGCCACCCCACCAGAGAAACTGGAAGGCAGACGGCAGCAAGGGTATATCTATCACGCTGGTCACCAGCCAGCCGGAGCCGGATGTCACAAAGCTCCCCTCGCGCGGGGACTTGTAGTCCCTCATCTCAAGGGTTTTACCACCGCTGTATGTCACTTCCACCACCACCTCCTGCAGCACGCGGTGGTCCATCGGCGAGCCGTTGGCATCGGTTACGTTATAGATCGTGGTGGATATGGCGGATGCGTTCCATCCCGGGGGAATCTCTGAGACGTTGCCGTATTTGCTGGGCTCGCTGTCGTTGTGCAGTATGAAGTCCTGCTGCTGTATGTATTCCATCTGTGAGCGCGTCAACTCCACGGCGTAGTTGGTCTGCCTCACCCTGTCCGTGCCCACCATGCTGACGTTGAGCGCCTGCAGGAAGCCTATAACGCACATTGACAGCAGGGCCATGGCGATAATCACCTCCAGCAGAGTAAAACCCCGTATCATGTGCCTCACCCCCGATCGCTGTCCTTAAAGTGTTAAATTATATCATGTTTTTTTATAAATATCAATATGTTTTAGTCATTTTTAATTGATTTGATACATATTTTCTATTTGCCTCCCAGGCCACCCGCTATGCCGTATATCGGCTGATACATGGACAGGGCTATCAGCGCCACGAATCCTCCCAGGAACACGGTCATGATAGGCGTCAGCAGGGAGGTCGCCCGCGCCACCGCGTCATCGGTCTCCATCTCGTAGAAGTCAGCGGCGGACTCAAGGTTGGGCTCCAGCCGTCCGGTAAGCTCACCCACGCTTATCACCTGCGTCAGCAGCTTGGGGAAGATACGCTGGCCGGCCATCGCCTGCGACAGCAATTGGCCCTCGGACACGTCGCTTCTCACCTTTACGAAAGCTTCCTTGAAATGTACGTTATCGCTGGTCTGGACGATGAGGTCCAGCGCCTCGGTTATGGGTATGCCGCCGCCCAGAAGGATGGACATATTGCGGGCGGTGCGCGCCATGCCCCCCTTGACCTGTACATCCTTGAGTATGGGTATCTTCAGCTTGATGGTGTCCATGGTTCTCTTGCCGCGTTTCGTCCTGAAATAGAAGATACTGCCTACAATTGCGATAATAATCGCCGGGAAGATGATGTACGAGTATCCGGTGAAAACCTCGGATACAGCAACCATTATCTTGGTTATCATGGGAAGCTCGCCGCCCATCTGCTCGAACAGGCCTTTCATCGCCGGCACGACGAAGGTGACCAGGGCGATGATGGCCACGATGGCTACGCTAAACGTGATCGCGGGTATGGTCAGCGCGCCCTTGACCTTCTTCACGATAGCCGCTTCCTTGGTCATCTGCACGGTGATCTGTCCCAGCATCTGCTCCAGGTTACCGATCTCCTCACCCACCTTGGTCATCCTGAGATAAAAAGGAGAGAATACCTTGGGGTGCTTGGCGCAGGCATCGGAGAAAGAGTTGCCGCCTTCCACGGACAGCAGAACGTCACGTATCATGGATTTAAGGCTGGGCTTGGCGGAACGCTCGTGCAGCATCTGCAGCGATGGGTAGATGCCGATGCCGGCGCTGAGGAGCGTATGCAGGTCGCGCGTGAAGGTCACGATCTCCTGACGCTTGATGCCGTACATAGTGGGGAACAGTTCCTGCATGGTGGGGAAAGCTTTCTTCTGTTTGAGAGACACAATGGTTATTTCTGCTTTCCACAATGTCTCTTCGGCCTTCTCTACCGATTCAGCCTCCATGACGCCCTTCACCGTCTGCCCTTTGGGCTTCTTTCCCACGTAGGTGAATTTCATCTATGCCTTCCCCCTTTCACCTTTTTGCCGGGTAAAATATCGCATCGCCTGTATCCCACTTACTATATTAATAATAAAAATGATTCGGTCAAGTCCGAATCAACAAAGGGGAGCAGCCCCCATCGACCCTGTATATCTACGTCATATCGGACTTGCCAGATATCCGTTAACCTATGGTGAACACGTGACGCGCCACCTCGCTGGGCGTGGTCACACCCTCCTTGGCCAGCATCATGCCGTGATGGCGCATGGGCAGCATTCCCTCTTTCAACGCCTGCGCCTTGATCTCCGGGGCACCGGCGCTCCTGGCGACCAGGCTCCGTATCGAGTCGGTGATGGGCAACAGTTCAAATGCGCCTATCCTGCCCCGGTATCCCTTGAAATTACAGTTGGCACAGCCAGCCCCGTAAGTGAACTCCTCCCGCTCCTTGCCGGTGACCTGTTTATAAGCCAGGACATCCGCCATGGCAGCCTTCTTGGTTTCGGCACACTTGGGGCAGGTCCTTCTGAGCAGTCGCTGCGATGCAGTGGCAATAACAGCAGAAGTCACCAGGAACGGCTCCACGCCGAGGTCTATCAGGCGGACCAGCGCGCCCACTGAGTCGTTGGCATGCAGCGATGTCAGCACGAGGTGACCGGTAAGCGCGGCGTTGACGGCTACCTCCGCGGTCTCCTGGTCGCGGATCTCACCTACGAGTATCACGTCGGGGTCCATGCGCATGGCGGCCCGCAGCCCGGCAGCGAAGGTGATATTGGCTGCCCGGTTCACCTGTATCTGTCGCACGCCCTTGAACTTGTACTCCACCGGGTCCTCGATGCTCATGATATTGAGCTCATCTGAATTGAGCTTCAGCAGGGATGCATACAGGGTGGTCGTCTTCCCCGAGCCGGTGGGCCCGCTGATGATGATCATGCCGAACGGCGCCGCCAGACACTGCTCGTATGTCTCCTTTATATACGGCGGCATGCCGATACCGTCCAGCTCGAACAGGCTGAAGTTCTTCTCCAGCACGCGCATGACGACATACTCGCCCCAGTTGGTGCCGATGGTGCCGACGCGGAAGTCGATCACCTTTCCGGATATCTTGCCGGAGAAAGAGCCGTCCTGTGGACGGCGGCGCTCGGCAATATTCATATTGGCCAGGATCTTGATACGGGTAACTATCGGCGACAATATCTCCGGGGGCAGATTGAGGGCATCATGCAGCACACCGTCTATGCGGTAGCGTATCTTCAGCACCTTCTCCTCGGGGGCAATGTGGATATCTGAGGCGCGCTCCCTCACCGCCTGCGTCAGGATCATGTCGACCGCCTTGATTATGGGGGCGTCCTGCGCCGCCTTAACGACATCCTGGTCAACATCTTCCTCTTTGACCAGCTCCATGGGGGCGATGATGTCCAGCACCGATTCGTCCATGTAGGACTCATCCATCGCCTCATCGAGCACGGTCTGGTCGAACCCTTCCTCGGTGTACTTCTTGTAATGCCCTGTTATGGAATCGCGGAGGTTCCCCCTGATGGGCGTGACCATGGTGACCTTTTTGCTGGTCAACCGGGAGATGGTATCGATGAGCTGGAAATCATCCGGGTAATCTGTGACCACAGTTAAGGTATCATCGTTCAGGGTCAGGGGCAGTATGTTGTACCTCAACGCCGCCGTCTCCGGTATCAGGGCCAGGGCTTCATTCTGGGGCTGCACCTGATGCAGATCGACGGTAGGCACGTTGCCGAACCTGACAACGCGCTCGACCTCTTTGGCCTTGTTCACCGCTGCGCGCTTATCATCCGCCATAGAAATTCCACTCTCCACATTACAGGGACAAACTGCTGACTATTCTTATACATGATATATTTATCATATTTAACAGCAAATGTCAAATTTTATATATCCTTAAGCAAATTTATTTTAACAGTGCCCCGCTTAAAATGGGCATTGTGGCATATTAATCCATGCGGAGAAAAAAGTCAAACACCCTGCTGACACTGCAGCGCCGCGAGCGGTCGCATATTCTCTGGATTGAAAAGGCGAATACCATAATATATAATCGGGTTTTGAGGTGTGAACATGTTCAAGGATAGAAACTGCGGGGAGCTGAACGCCAGCCACACGGGCAACCGGGTCACGCTGGCTGGCTGGGTGCATAGGCGGCGGGACCACGGCGGGCTGATATTCATCGACCTGAGGGATCGTTCAGGGCTGGTGCAGGTGGTGTTCAACCCGGAGGTATCACGCGAGAACCACGAGCTGGCTGCAAGATTGCGCAATGAGTACGTACTGCAAGTTACAGGTGAAGTTTCGAGGCGACCCGCCGGCACCGAGAACCCCAGGCTGCCCACGGGCGAGGTCGAGGTTATCGTTGAGCGGGCGTCATTGCTCAATCCGGCAAAGACGCCGCCGTTCGAGATCGGCGAGGAAGCCGATATCGATGAGAACCTGCGCCTGCGATATCGCTACCTGGACCTCCGCCGCGAGCGCATGCAGCATAACATGATCCTGAGACATCGCGTGATCAAGTTCATGCGCGATTTCCTGGACGAGCGCGGCTTCCTTGAGATCGAGACCCCGATAATGATAAAGAGCACGCCGGAGGGGGCGCGTGACTATCTGGTACCCAGCCGGGTCCATGCCGGCAAATTCTATGCCCTGCCGCAGTCTCCACAGATGTTAAAACAGCTGCTCATGGTGTCCGGATTCGAGAAATACTTTCAGGTGGCGAGGTGCTTCCGCGATGAGGACCTGCGTGCCGACCGGCAACCGGAATTCACCCAGCTTGACCTGGAGATGAGCTTCGTCGAGGAAGAAGATATCCTTTCCCTCATGGAGGACATGTTCACATCGCTGGTGGAAACCATCACTCCGCACTTGCATCTCGTCAAGCCGTTCCCCCGCCTTAAATATGATGATGCCATGCTGAGATACGGCACGGACAAGCCAGACCTGCGCTACGGGCTGGAGATCAGGGACATATCCGATATCGCAGAGAGCACCGAGTTCGGCCTGTTCCGCTCATCCCTCGACGCCGGGGGCAGCGTCAGGGGCATCTGCGCCACTGGCTGCGCAAAGTACTCTCGAAAGCAGATTGAAGAATTGACCGAGCTGGTTAAAGTATATGGCGCCAAGGGACTGCTCACCCTGCCCATCGGCGATGAGACAGCAAGCTCCGTCCTCGCCAAATACCTCAACGATGAACAGCGTAATGATATCGCCAACCGTTTCGGAGCGAAGCAGGGCGACCTCATCCTCATCATTGCCGGCGAGACGATGGCAGTGGCGGTTTCGCTGGGCGCGCTGCGCCAGGAGATGGCGCGCCGCCTGAACCTCATCGACCCACACCTGCTGGTCTTCTGTTTTGTCGTCGATTTTCTGCTCCTGGAGAAGGGAACGGGGGAACAGTGGCAACCGATGCACCATCCGTTCACGGCACCGAAGGACGCAGACATCCCGCTCTTGGACAGCAACCCGGCGGCGGTTCACTCGAAGCACTACGACCTGGTATGCAACGGCTCCGAGCTTTCCAGCGGCAGCATCAGGATACATGACAGGGGGCTTCAGGAGAAAATATTCGGGCTGCTGGGATATAGCGCTGAGCAGATAAGGCAGCGGTTCGGGCAGCTTACCGAGGCCTTTGAATACGGTGCCCCGCCACACGGCGGCATCGCCCCCGGCATCGACCGCGTGGTGATGCTGCTCGCCGGAGAGGAGAGCATCAGGGAAGTGATCGCTTTCCCCAAGAACAAGAGCGCGGTGGATATGATGTTCGACGCCCCGTCAGATGTGTCTGAGGAGCAGCTCAAGGAGCTCCACCTCAAACTGAGGCTCGATTGACGCCGCAGGTTAGCCATGCGCTGGATTAGAATCACACCCTCAGCACTGATGCGAGCGGTCGCCGCATTGCTGGTGCTGGCATCCATCCTGCCAGTGCCGGGCTGCAGCGCACCCGCCGGCTCAGGTGACCTGAGCCTTTTCGACACATCGCCCTCATCGCTGGATCCGGCCATGTGCTCGGATTCGTCCTCGGCCAGCTACATAGTCAATGTCTTCAGCGGGCTGGTCACGCTGGACCGCGAACTCGAAGTCATCGGTGATATAGCTGAGAGCTGGGAGGTCAGCGCCGACGGCAGGACATACACGTTCCATCTTCGCGACGGTGTAAAGTTTCACAGCGGCAGGGAGTTGACCGCAGCGGATTTCAAGTACTCCATCGAACGGGCTGCCGACCCGCAGACCGGCTCATCGGTGGCCGAGGCGTATCTGGGCGATATCGTCGGCTTCAGGGAGAAGATCCGCGGCGAGGCAGAAGAGGTCAGCGGGGTGCAGGTTGTAGACAACCGGACGTTGGAGATCACCATCGATGCCCCCAAGGCGTATTTCCTGTCCAAGCTGACCCATCCCACATCCTTCGTGGTGAACAGCGCAAATGTGGCCAGCGGCGATGAGTGGTGGCGACAGCCCGACGGCACCGGCCCCTTCAAGCTGCACTACTGGGCTGAGGGGCAGATCATCGTACTACACCGCAATGACGATTTCTACCGGGGGAAGGCCCGGCTGAACAGCGTTACCTACAACCTGCGGGGAAGCCCCATGATGATGTATGAGAATGGCCAGATCGACATCGTTGCTATCGGCGCTTCAGATGTCGACAGGGCGCTGGACACCAGCAACCCGTTGAACAGGGAACTGGTAGTCGCCTCCGAACTATCCGTCTACTACATAGGTTTCAATGTCAGCACACCGCCACTGGATGATGTCAGGGTGCGTCAGGCACTGTGCCACGCGGTCGACAAGGAAAAGCTGGTAGAGGTGCTGGCCAAAGGGATTGTGACCACGGCATACGGCATACTCCCGCCCGGGATGCCGGGGTACAACGATAGTTTGGAGGGGCTCAGGTACGATGTGACGCTGGCCCGGCAACTCCTCAACGAATCCAGTTACAGCGGCGGGCTGCCATCTATTGTATTATCAACCGCGGGATGGTGCGTCGGCGTGTCCGCCATCAGCAGCGCCATCGCCTGGATGTGGCAGGAGAATCTGGGCGCCAACGTGTCTATCCAGTGCGTCGAGCCACAGACCTTCTACACTGAGCTGCAACAACGGGAACTGACGGCGTTCGAGATCGGCTGGATAGCGGACTACCCGGACCCGGAGAACTTCCTCGACGTACTGTTTCATAGCGATAGTGTAGTGAACCACATCGGATATAACAATAGCGAGATGGATCGGCTGCTGGAGGAGGCCCGCGTGGAAACCGATAGCGATGCACGGCTATCTCTGTACCGGGACATCGAGTATATTCTGGTTAATGAAGCGGTCTGGCTTCCCATATACTACCCCCGGACATATTACCTGGTGAAGCCTTACGTAAAGGGCTTCTCGCCTTCATCCGTGATAATACCGGTGCTCATTGATGTATGGATCGAGCGGTGAATTTTATAGCATCGGTACCCCTTCCATGATATAATCTGTGTGAGAACATTCCGTTGAAGATAGCATCAGAGAAGACCGAAAACAGAGAGATAGTGTTCGAGGTCGAGGCTGAGCCCGAAGAGGTCGAGCGCTCGCTGGATTGGGCCTATCGCCGATTGGTGCAGCGGCATCAGGTGCCCGGGTTCCGCAAGGGCAAGGCCCCCCGCGACATGCTGGAGCGCTACATCGGCAGGGGGGCGCTGCTTGAGGAGGCGCTGAAAAATCTGGTGCCTCAGTTGATTAACCAGGCGATCGATGAGAGGCAGGTTGAACCTGTAGCACAGCCTGAGATCGAGATCACCGGTATCGAACCGGTAACCTTCAAAGCCACCGTCCCGCTTATGCCCGTGGTCGAGCTGGGCGATTACGGCGGTCTGAGCATCCCCCGGGAACCGGCAAATGTCACTGACGAAGACGCCAGCAGTGTTATCGAGCAGCTCAGGTTGCAGCACAGCACATGGGAGCCAGTGGAACGGCCGGTGCAGTTCGGCGATCTGACTACCATCGACGTCACCGCTCAGGTGGAAGGCAAGAGCATACTGGACAGGAAAGGCCTGCAGTACCAGGTTATCGAGGGCATGCCCGTCCCGGCTCCCGGTTTCCCCGAGGGGCTGATCGGCGCTGAAATAGGACAGGCCAGGGAATTGAACATCGCCCTCCCTGCAGATTTTTCCGATAAGGAAATCGCGGGGAAGGACTGCCTCTTCAATGTCAGGATTGAGGAAATCAAGCAGCAGAAGCTTCCCGAACTGGATGACGAATTTGCCAGGAGCCTGGGGCAGGGATTTGAGACCGTGGAAGATCTGAGGCAGGATGTGACCACACACCTGCAGGCAATGGCAGAGGACAACGCCCGGAGAACCCACGAGAACCGTGTGATCGATGCCCTGGCGGATATGTCCCGCGTCGAGTTCCCCACAGTCATGGTGGAGAGGGAGATAGACCGTCTCATCTCGATGCAGGAGAACGAGCTGCGGGCTCAAAGGATAAGCTTGGAGGATTACCTGAAGAACCAAAAAAAGAGCGGCCAGGAGCTGCGAGATGAACTCCGCCCCATAGCCAGCAGGCAGATAACGCGTTCTATGGTTCTGTCAAAACTGGCCGAGGCACAGAGTATTGTGATAAGCGATGAAGAATTGGACGCTGAGATCGAAATCATGGCGCAGAACGCCGGCAAGAATGGCGATAGCCTCAGGAAGCTATTTCAATCCCCGGGAACCCGCAATACACTGAGAGGCACATTGATAACCAGAAAGACAATAGGGTGCCTGGTAGAGATGGCACTGGGCAACAAGCCAGCCTCAGAGGATAAACCGCAGACGGCAGATGGTGATCCAGCAACAGTAGTCTCCGAAGGCTCAGGGGAGACGAATGCTAAAGCTGAAACATCTGCAACAGAGGGGCAGGCTGACGAGGCTCAGCCTCAGGGTTAACAGCCACACAGAAGTATAGGGGAGGATAAACATGAATCCATCAAACATAATACCATTCGTTACCGAGACCAGCGCGCGAGGAGAGCGCACCATGGATATTTATTCACTGCTCCTCAAGGAACGGATAGTGTTCCTGGGGACGCCGATATCCGACCAGATAGCGAATCTAATCGTTGCACAGCTGCTGTATCTGGAGCGCGAGGATCCGGACAAGGATATAAGCATGTATATACACTGCCCCGGCGGGGTCATCAGCGCCGGGTTCGCCATATATGATACGATGCAGTTGATTAAATGTGATGTCTCTACCATCTGCGTCGGTCTGGCAGCCAGTTTCGGCACGGTGCTCCTGTGCGCGGGGGCAAAGGGCAAACGCTATGCCTTACCCAATTCCACCATACACATGCACCAGCCGATGGGGGGCGCCCAGGGGCAGGCGGCGGATATCGCCATCGCCGCCAAGGAGATAATCAGGATGCAGGAGAAGCTGCGCACCATCATAGCGAATCACACCGGACAGCCACTGGATAAGGTTGCCAAGGATACCGACCGCGATTTTTACCTCAGCGCGGAGCAGGCGGTAGAATACGGCATCGTGGATGAGATCCTCGCTGTCAACAAGTAGTGAAAGAACGATTTAAAGGAGGAAGCAAACTAAATGCCGAATATCCTGTATGAGAAGAGGGGCCATGTCGCCTACTTCACCATCAACCGACCGGATGCGATGAATGCCTTCGATCCGCCGACCATCAAGGAGTTCAGCGATGCCACTCTGGCGTTCAGGGATGACCCCGATGCGTGGGTGGCCATCGTTACCGGAGCCGGCGACAAGGCGTTCTCGGCCGGTTTCGACCTTAAGGCGCTGGTCCCCGGAGCGGACAAACTGCCCTCGCCGGGAGAGGGCGCGCCGCCCCTTATCCAGCGGGGGCTGGACGTATGGAAGCCGTTCATCGCTGCCATCAACGGTTTCGCCATGGGCGGGGGGCTGGAGCTGGCACTGGCCTGCGATATCAGGATCGCCGCCAGAGGTATCAAGCTCAGCGTCCCTGAAGTGAAGTGGAACCTGATCCCGGGCTGGGGCGGCACGCAGCGGCTGCCGCGTGTGATCCCCCGGGCCATCGCCGCCGAGATGCTGCTGACCGGCGCTTCCATCGATGCGGATGAAGCCTACCGCGTCGGTCTGGTGAATAAGGTGGTTCCCTCTGAGGAGCTGATGCCGACGGCTGAGGCCTACGCCGAACGTATCGCCCAGAACGGCCCGCTGGCGGTGAGAGCCGCCAAGGAGGCCATGATACGGGGCACCAGTATGCCGCTGGATGATGGTATGCAGCTGGAGCTGGACCTGGTGGACAAGCTGCTGGACACCGAGGATGCCAAGGAGGGCCCCAAGGCCTTCGCCGAGAAGCGGAAGCCGGTCTTCAAGGGTCGGTAAGCGACAGGAATCAAGAATAAACAAGGGCGCAGGTTTCATCCCGCGCCCTTTTCGTTTGGCGATTTTCGATTAATCCTTTTTACCACTTGGACATGACTTCGTCCCAGAAGGCGTAGATGCCCTTGCCGTGCCGCCCGCCGGTGTAGCCCGCCCTCACCATGACCCGGATCAGCGGATGAAGGTGCCCCTTCTCCGGCCCCAGCTCGCGGATGGCGTCCGCCTCCGATATGGCGTAGGTGCCCCACGCCCCGCTGTAGTCCCCCAGCTCGAACGGGCCCATGGGGAAGTTGAAACCCAGCTTCAGCGCCCTATCGATGTCCTGCGGCGAGGCCACCCGCTCCCATACCATCTGCAGCGCCTC
Source organism: uncultured Dehalococcoidales bacterium (assembly GCA_964428725.1). Taxonomy (GTDB): domain Bacteria; phylum Chloroflexota; class Dehalococcoidia; order E44-bin15; family E44-bin15; genus CAYRYW01. The sequence goes on along the minus strand of CAYRYW010000001.1, from coordinate 117,868 downwards.
CCACCTCAGCGCGCGGTACACCCGGTTGCCGATGAAGCCGAAGCTGAAGTCCTTGCACCCGATGGGCTCTTTCCCCAGCTTCTCGGCCAGCGCTGACGTCAGCTCCACCGCCTCGTCCGAGGTCAGCGAGCCGCGGACCACCTCCACCAGCTTCATCACACCGACAGGATTAGCGAAGTGCATCCCCAGCACCTTTTCCGGCCGCCCGGTGACGCTGGCCATGTCCGTTATATTCAACTGGGAGGAGTTCGAGGCGAGGATGGTCTCCGCCGGCGCGTTCTCATCCAGCACCTTGAATATCTCCTTCTTGATATCGAGCACCTCGACGGCGGACTCAATCACGTAGTCGGCGTTCTTCACTGCGGCGGCCATGTCGGTGGTGCCGGTGATGCGACCCATGATCTCGTCTTTTTCCGCCGCCGTCATCTTCTGCTTGTCGACGAAAAACTTCTGCAGCCTGTCGTTTATGGCGTCAACCCCCCGCTTTACCGTCTCGTCCTTGCGCGACCACAGGACCACCTGATACCCGCCGACCTTGGACAGCAGCTCGGCTATCTGCGAGCCCATCGTTCCCCCTCCAATGACTGCCACAGTTTTTATGTCTTCCAGTTTCAACGACTTACCTCCTTAAGATATTATTGCGATTGTTGCTCATCATATTTTAAATCATCATTCAAACGTAAATTATAGCCTGTGGCGCTCGATGCCGCAACATCCATTCTGACGGGACATCTACCTTGCGACGGTGTCAACCAAGCCCGGCCGTCTGCCGCACCCGCTGTCGGGCTTTGCGGTGTAGCTGGAGTGCTTCATCCAAATTGCAGCGGTCGGCGAGCCACTGGAACTTCGAACTCTCAGTCTGTTTTTTCGACTCTCGTTCGATTGCCTGTTTGACCGCTTCCCGTCCACCTTTCTCCCAAATGTCCAGGATCGGTTTGAGGTCAGCGATGCTGGTCGAGGCAAGACCGACGGTGGCGTAGTACAGTGCGTGCTCGCTGGCGTTGAAGGCGATGGCCAGCCCTCCCTCGCGGTCGACGGTCTCCAGCATGCGCGAATCGGTGATGCTATCGCCGACAGCCACCACCTGTTCAGGGAACTGGCCGCGGATGCGGGCGAAATTCCGCAGGGCCGCCGCTTTCGGTCGCCCGCCCATGGGCTTCATCTCCGCGATGGCTACACCGAAGCTGGTGCGGGGCAGCTCCACCTTGAAGAAGCGGTCAAGGCACGACTTAATGCCAGCGACGTCCTCGCGACTCAGGGAGAGCATCTCCTCCTCGATACGGTGCACCAGCGCATGGTCATTTTCACACGCCAGGCTGCGGTAGCGCTGCAGGGGGAAACGGGTGCAGGCGACGTTATGCCGATCGATGCCCACGCGCTGCATGATGCGGGCGACGTACTGCTCGTAGCTGGTGGTAACGCAGAAAACCTGCCATCGCTTGAGGCTGGCGATGAGCTCGCGGGCGCCATCAATGATGACCGCCCTGTCGGCAAGGCGGCTCATGTCATCGACCGTGATGCCGTGGTGGATCAGGAACGGGACTATGAGCGCCACGCCGTACCCGGGGTCGTAGTGGTCGCCGCCTTCAGCAGCGAGCAGGCTATCGTAGCGTTTGATGACGTCGAATATCTCGCCGCCGCGGGGGAACAGCTTCATCATCTCGCAGGCGTTGTCCTGCATCGACAGGGGTCCTTCCATGTCGAAGAAGATGAGGTTCATCTGCTGCTCACTCCCATCAACCTTCTGCTCATGTTACGACTAACCTAGAGATTGCTTCGTCGTTTCGCCAGAGGCGAACTCCTCGCAATGACACGTAAGACACAACATTCGTCACACCACTGCAGGCAAACGCAATCTCCCTCTGTCATTGCGAGCGAGCGAAGCGAGCGCGGCAATCTCAACGCCCACATTCACCTTCTGTCATTGCGAGCCCATCCGCCCGCCTCAGGCGGAGGCGAAGCAATCTCATCGCCCGCCTTCACACCCGTCATCACCCTGCCACACACCACCGGGATTGCTTCGTCGCTCCACTCCTCGCAACGACACCGGCGACACTCCTGTGATCACCCCACTCATAATCGTCATTTCCTGACTTGATCGGGCAATCTAGAAGGGCGAATAGTCATTCGCCCCTACATCTGGATCATTCGCCTCAGGCGGATAATGACGACTGAACCGCCTTATCCACCTCCATGCTCAGGTCGTACGCCTCTATCGGTTTACCCCTGCTATCGACGATGCCATTGCCCTCGATGCGCACACGCCCCTGGCTGAAGGCCTTGATGGTGGCGACGATCAGCGGCAGCTCGCGCGACGCACCATGCCGACGTATCTCCCTGAACAGCGCATTCTCCTCGCCTTCCTGATTTTGTATATCGGCGACGGAACGATCCTGTATGTCGTCCCATAGCTTATCGAAAGGCTCGCCGCGTATGGAGAACCTGCAGTAGGTCACCGCCGGGCCCTCGTCCAGCACCGGCGTGGCGCGGTGCATCATCACGCCGGTATCGACCGCGCCCCTGTCCATCAGCTCCCAGATGACCTCTTTCCACGTCCCCTTCGGCCCGCCGGGAAGGGCGGGGTGCAGGTTCAGCATGGGGTAGCGCCGACACATATCGGCGCCGACGACCAGCATGTAGCCGGCGAGGACGACGAGGTCTGCATCGTATCCCGCGAGGCTCTCTATCGCCGCCTCCTCGAACCTGGGCCGCCACTGGTCGCCGTATTTGTCCCTGAACTTCTTTGACGATACGCAGACGAGTGGTATGCTGTAGCCTTTAACCTGATCGATAAATGCGTCGCTGCCCTCGGCCTGGCCGTATTCACGGTTGCAGAAGACGAAGGATATGTCCGCCTTTATCTCACCCGAGGTGATGCTGTCCCATACCGCGCGCAGCAGGTTGCGCGAGCCTTCGCCGCGCCCTGTGGAGAACCAGCCGAGTCGATACCCGCCGCGCACCTTACAACCCCTTCAGCCTGGCCCAGGTGCTCTTCAAGTGGACCAGACGTGGCGACACCTGTCCCATGATCTTACCCTGCGCCAGGGCCATGAGGAAGCTGTCCCTGCCATCGAAATCCGGCATCTCCACATATGCCCTGCCGATCTCGCCCGGCGTGTGAGCATCGCTGCCAGCGCTGGCCAGCAGCCCGTGCCTTTGCGCGAAACGTTCCGCCATGGTATTATAGCGCTTCATGAAAGAGCGCGCGTTCAGCACTTCAATGATGTCGATCTCGGGCAGGATCTCCTCCAGCGCCCTTCGCCTGATGGCTGAGCCCCGCAACCGGTCGAAAGGGTGCGGCACCGCCACCAGTCCCCCCTGGCCTTTTATGCGGGCAACCGTCTCTTTGACGGGAAGGCGTTTGGGTATCTCCTCCTCGATGAAGTAACCGATGACCTCTCCATCGTCAGTATGTATCTCCTCGCTCACGATCACCTTGAACGGCGCTATCTTGCGTACCTCCAGCGCCCCGGCGATAGTATTATGATCGGTGACGGCTACACAGTCGATCCCGCAGCGCGTGCAGCATTCTACCAGCTGCTCCGGCTGTATCCTGGAGTCGCCGGAGTGAATGGTGTGGATGTGAAGGTCGGCCTTTACCAAGCGGATCAGCCTTCGCTTTCCTCATCCTGATCGACCAGGGTATAGAGCTGGTTTACCTTTAGCTCGGCACTGTTCAAACGCTCATTGCATATCCTGGCAAGCTGCACGCCCTCCTCGAACAGCGCCAGGGACTCGTCCAGCTTCAGCCCCCCCTGTTCCAGGGTCTGTGTTATCTTCTCCAGCCGCGCTAACGCTTCTTCGAAGGAAAGCCCGTCATCCATCCCGTAACCCCCTTTATACCTCAGTAACCTGTCCGGCAAACCGGCCATCGCTGACCATGACCTGCACGCAATCCCCGCTGCTGACCTGTTCAATTCGCGATACGACTTCTCCACTGTCGGCGCGCTGCACTATGGCATACCCCCGCTCGAGAGTGGCCAGCGGACTCAAAGTCATCAGTTCAAGCTCCACGGCGCGGAATTTCTCTTTGGCGATGGCCAATCGACTGGTTAAATAAGTGGCTGCAGCGCGGTTCAATTCGTCGATTCGCTGACGGAAGCGTTCGATCCTGCCCGAGAGCAAGGACTCCAGCGATCTCGCCAGCGACCTGAGGTGTGCCTGCAGCTCGCTGCTGCTGGGCACGGCCAGCTCGGCAGCCGCCGATGGCGTGGGTGCGCGCATGTCGGCGACGAAGTCTGCTATGGTGTAATCGGTCTCGTGTCCCACCCCGCTGACCACCGGCGCCCTGCAGGCATAGATGGCGCGCGCCACCGCCTCATCGTTGAAGGCCCACAGGTCTTCCAGCGAACCGCCCCCTCGTGCCAGGATCACCACATCGACGCTATCGGCGCGATTTAGCGCTTCGAATGCACGGACGATGCCCGGAACCGCCATATCGCCCTGTACCGGCGTGGGACACACCAGCAGCTCCGCCAGCGGATAGCGCCTGCCGACAACGTTAATTATGTCACGTAACGCTGCCCCATCGGGCGAGGTGATCACCGCGATGCGCCGTGGAAATGCCGGCAGCGGCCTCTTGCGCGATGGATCGAAAAGCCCCTCGCCCTCCAGCCTGGTCTTGAGTCGCTCGAACTCTAGGTGGAGGGCACCAACGCCTTCCGGCTGGACAACGTCGACATACAATTGCAGCGCGCCAGACACCTCGTAGATGGAGATATGCCCGTGTGCCACAGCCGCCATGCCGTTGCTTATCGAGACGGCCAACCGAGAGGAATTGAACAGGACACACCGGAGCTGGCTGGACTCGTCCTTGAGGGTGAAATACATGTGCCCTGCCGCCGACTCAGACAGGTTGGACACCTCCCCGCTGACCCATATGTCTGAGAGCAAATCGTCTTCATCCAGTAAATCACGGATATATCCTGTTACATCGGATACTGAATGTATATCCAACTAGCTCACCCTTTCCAGGTACTGTCCGGTGCGCGTATCCACCCTGATCACATCCCCCACGTTTACGAACAGGGGTATCTGAATGGTAATGCCGGTCTCGAGCTTAGCGGGCTTGTTTACATTAGTTGCCGTGTCCCCCCTGAAGCCGGGATCGGTTTCCAGCACCTCCAGCTCGACGGAATTGGGAAGCTCGACACTTATCGGTTTTTCTTTATAATACATGATATCGATCGACAGGCCTTCTTTCAGGTAATCTGTGGCATCACCGAGAAGGTCCCGGTTCAGCATTATCTGCTCGTAGCTCTTCGAATCCATGAAGTAATACAGATCGCCGTCATTGTACATGTACTGCATGCTGACCCGCTCAAGGCGCGCCCGTGTGAACTTCTCACCTGCCTGGAATGTGCGCTCTATGTTGTGCCCCCCGATGATGTCACGCAGCTTCAACCTGACCTGGGCGCTGCCCCGCCCCATCTTTATATGCTGCCAGTCTACAATCTGGTAGATCACCCCGTCCATCTCGATGGTCACGCCCTTCTTAAGGTCACCTGTCCCGATCATTCACGTTCTCCTTTTTTGCCAGCCTTTATGTGCTGCAAAACACTAAATATTACTTGCGCGCTCTCGACAGGGCTTTTACCCTGCCCTGCTCCAGCACAACCGTATCCTCTATTCTAACCCCACCCCATCCGGTCATATAGATTCCCGGCTCTATGGTGAATACCATTCCATCCACCAGCACATCGGCAGATCCTTTGCCCAGGCGCGGCAGCTCATGGGGCGCCAGCCCCACACCATGCCCCAGCCCATGCCCGAACTGCTCTCCGTAGCCTCCCAGTTCGATCACCCCCCGCGCCAATCCATCCGCCTGCTCTCCGCTCATGCCACCGGCGATGGTAGCCATTGCAGTGAGCTGGGCACCAAGCACCAGATCATATATTTTACCAAATTTCTCATCCTCTCTGCCGCCAACGCGGATGGTCCTGGAAAGGTCACTGCAATAACCCTCAACGCGCGCCCCCATATCGATGATCACCGGCTCGCCAGCCTGTACCACCCGGTCTCCAGGCCTGTGGTGCGGCAGCGCCGAGTTGGGTCCGGAAGCCACGATGATATCGAAGGGCAGGCTCTCGCTGCCTCCCTCGCGCAGCGCCTTCTCCAGATCCCAGGCCACCTGCCTCTCGGTCATGCCCGGCTTTATGCGATCGACTATGCTTGCGAAAGCGGCGTCGGCGATCTCGACCGCCCGCCGGATACGCTCGAGCTCACCGGGATCCTTCACCGCGCGCAGCGATTCAACAATATCGGTTGTAGGTACGACCTGCCCCTTGCCCACGATGCCTGTCAGATGCTGATATGTTGCCTGCGACATGTCATGAGCCTCAACGCCCAACCTTTTAATGTCATCGCGGGATATTAGTTCGGGGAACCAGTTCGCCACGCCGCCTGAAATCGGGAAGATATCAAAATCCGGTGCCTGCTGCTGCGCCTGCTCAATATAGCGAAAATCGGTCGCCAGCAGGGCGCTGGCCTGAGTTATGAGTAAAAAGCCGGCGGATCCAGTAAAGCCGCTTAAATATCGTCGGTTCTCCGCCTGAGATACGAGTATGGCGTCGAGGTTCGCCTGCTGAAACCGCAGGCGCAGTTCGTGGATGCGACCGCTCATTTGACTTCGTTCGCCCGATCGACGAGCATCTCCAGCGCTTCGATATACCCCTTCCATCCCTTGCCGCTGATCTGCTCGACAGCGACATCTTTAATTACCGATTTGTGCCGCCAGCGCTCACGCGCATGTATATTGGATAGATGCACCTCCACCACCGGCAGCATGCTGTCGGACAGGGCATCGCGGAGGGAGTAGCCATAATGGGTGAGCGCGCCCGGGTTGATTATGATTGCCGACGACTTGGGCGATTCCACCTGGATGAAATCGATGAGGGCGCCCTCATGATTGGACTGGAAGGAGAAGATGCTGGCGCCAAGCTCCTTGGCCCGTTTTACCACCAGGGCTTCTATCTGGGCCAGCGTCTGGTCCCCATAGATATCCGGGTCCCTCTTGCCCAGCATGTTCAGGTTAGGTCCGTGGATCAGCAGTATCCTCATCCTGTACCTCCGTCTTTTTGGCTCTGGGGTGTGCCGCAAGATAGACCTTGCGCGCCTGGTCCTGTGTCACATGCGTGTATATCTGCGTGGTGGAAAGGTCAGAGTGCCCCAGCAGCTCCTGTACGACACGCAGGTCGGCGCCGCCGTCGAGGAGGTGCGTGGCGAAGCTGTGGCGCACCATGTGCGGGAAGACCCGCTTACCCAGGCCGGCAGCGACAGCATACCTGGACACGATCTTCTGGATGGAACGTTCGGTAAGCCGCCTCCCGTATCGGTTGAGCAGCAGCGCCGTGGTCGCAGGTCCGCTCATAAGCTGTCTGCGCCCCTCGCTAATATAACGCTCCAGCGCCGATGCCGCCGGCATGCCCATGAGCACCATGCGCTCCTTGGAGCCCTTGCCGCGAATTCGAATCTCACGCGATTCCAGATTAATATTGCCTATATCGAGGCTGGCCAGTTCGCTGACACGCAAGCCGGAAGCGTACAGCAGCTCAAGCATGGCCTTATCCCGCTGTCCCAGCGGAGTGGATGCATCCGGCATATCGACGAGCCGGGTCATCTCCTCAGCCGATAGAAACGAGGGCAGCCTCTTGTCTATTTTCGGCGAGGAAACGGTGTCCAGCGGATTGGCCGATAGCATATCACGCTCCATGAGGTAATTGTAAAAGGAGCGGATAGCGCTGAGCTTACGGGATATGCTGGACTTCTCGAATCCCTGTTCCTGCAAGCTGGCGATATACTGGCGCAGCAATTGCCGTTCCACCTCGTCCAGCGTAGCCACGTTTTCCTTATACAGGAAATCGAGGAAATGGCGCAGGTCCCTGGTGTAATTCCTTATGGTGTAGCGAGACGAATGGCGCTCGGCATCAAGGTAGCGGATATAATCACGGATGACTTCCGCTGCGCCCTCCTTGCTCTGGATGAATGGTATCATGCCTCTATCTTCTCCCTGCTCGGCTCTTCAGCCTTTCGGCTGAGGTTACAGCGGGTGCATTTCACCGTGCCCTTACCTGCGACAACCATAAGTCCGCCGCATTCAGGACACGGCTGCGACACCGGCTTATAGCTGATGGCGAAATCGCAATCGGGGTATCCCGAGCAGCCGTAAAAGTTGCGTTTCTTCTTGCTCCTGCGCTGCACCAGGTCGCGGCCGCATTTGGGGCAGGCGACACCGATCTTCTTGAGTATTTTTTTGGTTGTCTTGCATCTGGGATAATCGGTACATGCGATGAATTTACCGAAGCGCCCTGACTTGATGACCATAGGCTTGCCGCATGTGGGACAGGACTCGCCGGTCCGCTCCTCCGCCTGCTCCACCTTATCGATCGGTTTCGCGTTCTTACATGCGGGGTATCCCGAACACGCCAGGAACCTGCCGTAGCGACCGTTCTTTATGACCATCGGCTTGCCGCATTTTTCACAAAGCTCATCAGTCTGTTCATCCGGCACTTTTTCCACTTTCGACTTAGCTGCGCGAAGCGTCTCCTCGAACGGCCCGTAGAAATCGTCGAGGAAGGGGACCCACTCTCTCTTTCCCTGAGCGATGAGGTCCAGTCCCTCCTCCATCTTTGCGGTGAATCCGAAGTCGACAATATTGGGGAAATGCTCGCTGAGCAAATCACTTACGGTCATCCCCAGATCGGTCGGACGGAAACGTCCGCTGTCTTGAACTATATAATCCCTGTCCTGGATAACAGCAAGGGTAGGTGCATAGGTTGAAGGCCGCCCGATGCCCCACTCCTCCAGCGCCTTTATCAGCGTCGCCTGGGTATAGCGGGTGGGCGGCTGCGTGAAATGCTGCTCGGGCTCAAGGTCTATCAGAATCAGAGGGTCACCTTCAGACAAAGCCGGTAGCGGCGTCCTGCCATTTTCATCGTCGGTTTCATCCTTGCCTTCACTGTACAGGATGGTGAAGCCCTGGAATTTCACCGCTGAGCTGGTGGCACGCAACAGGTAAGAGGTGTTCGCCTTTTTCGGCTTCGCCTCGATATCGGCTGTGGTGGTGTCGATTATCGCGGCCGACATCTGGCTCGACACCATGCGCTTCCAGATCAGTTCATACAGGCGAAACTGGTCCTGAGTCAGGTGAGACTTGACCGATATCGGCTCCCGCGCGACGGAAGTCGGGCGGATGGCCTCGTGGGCCTCCTGCGCCCCTTTCGCCTTCTTGCGGAACGCGCGCGCGCTTTTCGGTAAAAACGCCCCGCCGAACCTGTCCCGGATGTATGCACGCGTCTCCTCAATGGCTGACGGGGCTACCCTGATGGAGTCGGTGCGCATGTATGTGATGAGACCCACCGCGCCCTCTTTACCCATGGACAACCCCTCATACAGCTGCTGGGCTATGGACATGGTGCGCTGCGCGTTGAAACGCAGCTTGCGCCACGCCTCCTGCTGCAAAGTGCTGGTGGTGAACGGCGCCGCCGGCTGGCGCAGCACGTCCTTCCTGCGTATATCGGCGACACGGTAAGCGGCGGTTTTCAGTTTCTGTATCAGTGTCGATGCCGCCTCTTCGCTGTTTATGTCGATCTTATCTCCGTTCATATCGCCGATGAAACCGGCAGAAAATCGTTCTTTGGTGGCCGGTTTCTCCAGCAGCGCATCGATGGACCAGTACTCCTGCGGAATGAAATGCTGGATCTCTCGCTCCCTATTTACCACCAGTTTGAGCGCTACCGATTGAACCCTGCCGGCGGAAAGCCCCCGCCTGATCTTCTGGCACAGCAAGGGGCTCAGCTTGTAACCCACCAGCCTGTCGAGGATGCGCCTCGCCTGCTGCGCATTCACCAGGTCCATGTCGATGTCGCGCGGATGCTTGAACGCCTCTGTCACCGCATCTTTTGTGAGCTCGTGAAATACCACCCGTTTAACCGGCAACCGATCCAGATGTGCCGCTTCGACAAGGTGCCAGGCTATGGCCTCGCCTTCCCTGTCGGGGTCAGTGGCCAGGTACACGGCAGAGGCATTCCCGGCTGCCTCTTCTATCGCCTCCACCACCGACTTCTTATCCTGTGGGATCTCATATTTGGGGGTGAAACCTCTATCGAGATATACGCCCAGCCACTTCGTCGGCAGGTCGCGGATATGGCCCACCGACGCTTTGATTGAGTGTGCGCGATCGAGCATCTTGCCCACGGTGCGTGCCTTCGCCGGCGATTCTACGATGACCAGGCTCCGGCCTGCATGACCGGTCGATTTCCTCTGCGCTTTTTTTGACCCTTTTTGGGCAGCACCAGTAGTGCGCCTGGATTTTTTTGCCTCCGCCGCCTTCGACTTTTTGGCTACCGTTCTTGCATTGCGTTTCTTGCGCGCCTGTGCCATCATTCCACCTTTACACGATACATTTCTTTAGCCTCACGGGCGATGATATAATTCATGCCTCCCACCTGCTTCACCATGCCTTTCAACTCCATCAGGGAAAGAGAGCTGGATACAGCGGCTATTGGCATATTCGAGTGGCGTCTCAACTCGTCGATATGGATTGGTTCCGGGGATGCATTTCGCAGGATGTCCAGTATGGCGGATTCGGTCTCAGTGGCCGGCATCAGTTGTTTTACCTCGGCATGCTGCACCGCCATGGTGAGATTCAGTTCCTCCATGATGTCATGGGCGCCGGTCACCAGGCTGGCCCCTTCACGTATCAGCTGGTTGGGGAGACGGCTCATCGGGGAGAGTATGCTGCCGGGCACGGCGAAAACGTCGCGCCCCTGCTCCAGCGCCCGGTAGGCGGTGATGCGGGCGCCGCTCTTCTGGTCAGCCTCGATAACCAGCACGCCAAGGCTTATGCCGCTCATGATGCGGTTTCTCAGCGGAAAATTCTCCCGCCGCGGGGGTGTGCCTACGGGCTGCTCGCTCACCAGCGCGCCGTGCCGGCTGATCTCGCTCGCCAGTTTGATATGTTCCTGCGGGTATACACGGTCAAGGCCGCACCCGAGAACGGCGACGGTGCGCCCGCCGGCCTGAAGCGCGGCACGGTGGGCCACTGCATCTATGCCCTTTGCCAGCCCGCTGACAATGGTTATCCGGTTCCGCGCGAGATCGCTGACCATAGCCTCCGTCACTTCCCGACCGTAATAAGTCGGACGGCGCGTCCCGACCACCGCCAGTAACCACTCGTCGTCTGGCGACAGCTGTCCCTTGATATACAGAACGGGCGGTGGATCGTATATTTCCCTGAGGCGGGCAGGGTAGGATCTATCCCTGATAGAGACCGCTGATATCCCGTGCCTATCCAGCTTCTCCATCTCCACATCCAGAGAGATGCTATCACGATTGTGTACGATCGACCTGACAGCCTTCGGATCCATGCCGGCAGCCTCCAGTTCACCGGCGCTGGCATTCCATGCATGTTCCATATCCCCGAAGTATTGCTCAAGCCTGGAGAAGCGGGATGGCCCTATTCCCGGAATAAGTGTTAACCCTACTCGATATTTGGTGTCACTCATGGATAGCCTATTCTATCACAGGGCTCAATATCAGAGAATACCCCTGCCCGCAGAGCAGGGGTATTCTGTCAAGTCTGGCTCATTTTGTTTTGTATTATACGAAGCCCGGAGTCTTCTTATTAAGGCTTCGTATTTTCCTTAATTGCTCAACGTACTCCCGGTTCTGTGCCTCGAATTTATTGATAATGCTGTGGCCCATAATTCTTATCCGGAAGTTAACCCACTTGCCTCTGAGCAACAGTTTGACCACATTGATCCTGGAATAGTAGCTCTTGATTGCCTGTACTGTCTCACGCTGCATCTCGTGTGGTGAAATGTTATCCGGCCAGTGAACCACATGCCCCCCGTCGAACAGGCGCCAGTCTGTGGGAAACCTGTCGGTGATGAGCTGCCCTTTACTTTTCATGGCGCTATAGAGTTTGCTGCCCAGTATCGGTACCAGTATGCAGAGCTGAAGGCTGTCCACTCCCAGCCTGTGGTAAGCATCGGTGTACCCATCCGATATAAACATGCCGTGTACCTTGATGCCATGCTTGTGGAGCACCTTTATGCAATTTCTAATGTCATCCGGGGTTTGTTTTTTATTGTAGCTTTCCAGAACTTCCGGCTTGAGCGACTCGAACCCGATGCACAGCTGAAAGCAATTGGCGCGCGCCATCAGCTTGACGAACTCCTCGTCCTTCGCCACATTTGCCCTGGTCTGGGCGATCCATTTGGGCGTTATCTTGTGCTCGATCATCTTCTCCAGCAGGTCTGCAGTCCTCTTCTTGTTGGCGTCGAAGTTATCATCGTAGAAGAATATGCGGCGATGCTTATAGCGAGATAGCTCCTCGATGACGCTGTCGGTGGAGCGAAAGCGGTACTTCCTGCCGAACATCGCCGTTACCGAGCAGAACGTGCAGTCGAACGGGCAGCCACGGGATGTCGATATCGGGGTGAACTGCATGCGGCTCTTGTTCTTGATTCCATCAACAATGCCGAAATCGGGGAAAGGCAATTCGTCGAGTTTCTCCACAGGGCTCCCGGCGATGATCTTCTCGCTGCTGCCGTGATTGACCAGATCGCAGATGACGCTTTCTCCTTCGCCGGTTACCACGTGGTCAGCGAATTCCGCCGCTTCATCGGGGACGAAGGTGGCATGGCTTCCGCCGATGATTATCCTGCCATCAGGATTCAGCTCCCTGAATTTCTGTGCGATCTCATAACCCCGGGGAGCTGTGGAGGTCATCATGGACAGGCCCAGCACGTCCGAGTCCTTAATGCGATTGTAGTCGATCGGACCCATGTTCTCATTATAGACAGTGACATCGTGGCCCCCGTTCTTCAGCATGGTGCCGATATATATCGGTCCCAGCAGGGGGAAATACTTTATCAGTGCGCTGTAGAAATTATAGAAGGGTGTCTTTGGCTCTATTATCGATATTTTCATGGGCTACGTCCTCCAGACCCTCGCAGGCCGACCCGGAAGCTGATGCGAGGATACCTTTACGTAATTATAGCACGGATGTAAACCGTGTCAAATACCGGCTTCCTAGCAGTACTGGTGACAGCGCGGCGGAGCATTTTTAAAACAAAACGGCGTTTGCCACAAAGCCGATTATCATCCCACCGATCGCTCCGATTCCAACTATCGGGGCATACGCCCTGGTGATAATCGCCGATGGCAGGCTCAGCCCCAGTCCTACAATTGTTCCGACGATTGCCATATGAATCCCAAGTTCCATATTGGGGATCAGGAAACCGATCATGAATCTTTCAAGGAAAGCGGCTGATATCGCCTCTATCCTTTTTCGCCGATTCTCGTATTTCAGCGGGATCATCACCAGCGCATCGATCACCCCGAAAGCTAGGCCGCAAATCACTCCCAGTACTATCGCGCTCATACATCCCCCTCAGCCGATTTATACTATAAGTACAGCAAGTACAGCATAATTTCCAGCGTATGATTTCGCGTATCAAAAATAGTTAGTACAGTAACTCGTTTCGCCGGTTTTTCAGAACCATGGCCCTATCGACTAGAATCCATTGGAATCGAAATAGCGGTTTCCTCTATTGAGTGGCGGAGAGGGTGGGATTCGAACCCACGGTAGCCTGACGGCTACACGCGCTCTCCAGGCGCGCCTGTTAGACCACTCCAGCACCTCTCCGTGCAACTGCAAAACTATTAATGAGCGCTTGCCGCTCGTCTCTACATATGCCGATGTGCGATGCGATGGCGGTAGCTCGTAACGATCTTATGACGAAGCCAGGCACTTCTCAAAGTCGGCGACGAGGTATCTCCTGCCCTTCTGGATCACCCTGTGCCCTTCCTGCTTCAGCAATCCCCTCTGCGCCTCGACGCCGCCGGGATACTTCTCGTTGATGATGCCACCCGTTTTCAACGTGCGCCAGTAAGGTGTTATATCGCTCTTGCCTTCCGCCCGCTCCTCCTCTGCCGCATTCGCAGCTATCCACGCAAAAATCCCGGTAGTCATCGGGCACCCGATGGTGGCGCCATGCCTGCCGGCAAGCACCCCCCGAATCTCGTTTATGGTGATGAGCTTCCCACGAGGCACCCCCCTCATGATCTCATCGACCTCCACCGGCGCCGGTATGACGACCGTGCCCGCGCCCCAGCGCTGGCTCATCTTTTCGCTGATGGTTACCACCCTGGGCAGCCCCTTGCTGTCGGCCAGTTTGCCCCGCCAGTAGTCGGGCGGCCTGGTTTTTTTAGCCATGCCGTCTCCCTCAGACTATTTTACCCATTGCCTGTATCCCTCATCGATACCGCACATATCCTCGTAGAGCCACACCATCCTGTCCACAAACCACATTTTACCGAGGACGGCCAGTGCTGTCCCCAATAACGTGGGCCAGACCTCCAATGCATACAGGCCATAAACCAGAATAAGCACTCCGATGATCGAAATCGCTGTGGTCAAATTCGCGGCGATTACATGACGCTGAGGTACTTCGGTCTTGCCTTTCTTGCGACTGGTGAATATCTTCTCGCCGAAGACACCTTTACTCATCCAGTGGTCGGTCGACACCGGCTTCGGGAAGACACGTGGATTGAGCCAAGCCCAGAGTAAGATAACTGCTACCGGAATAAGGAAATATATCCCCAGCCAGTCACGGCTCCAGAACGCCACGACCAAAAACGGGACAGTCGCTACTCTAGTCCACCCGCTCCAGGGGTTGGCGTGTCTCCACCACACCTCCTCGGACATCGACATCAGTTTGGTAGAAGCTTTATACATCCAGCCCTTCTGAGAATTATCGCTATGGCGGAGAGGGTGGGATTCGAACCCACGCTCGCCAGAGGCGAGACCGCTTTTCGAGAGCGGCACCATGAACCACTCGGACACCTCTCCCAGATGCGAATTATAACCTAAAACATACCGCTCAGGCAAAATATGCAATCAGCCTTGCATCGAATTCGACATGAGCCCTGATAAATATGCTCATTACCTTAAAAATCCGGTGACACTGCGATAGATATGGCGAAACTAATTGCGGACCGGGGGGACCTGTGTTGTTTATTTAGGGGAGGGAGAGGCTGGCAGAGCCATGGTGGCGGCAAATCGGTGAGGTTTGCCTGTTGGTTGACTCCCTCCCCTGAACAACATATGTATTGAGAATGCCAGAAGTAGATTCAGCTAATATTAAACTAGGTTCTTGTTTGCTTCTTTACATGCGGAATAAGGTGGCGATATGCCCTGTTGCCAGTTCCTGAAACTTGTCCTATATCCACAAGCATAACCACAACACTTATCGCATATCCAGCCTGACTATACACGAAATTGGGTCATCTGTCAAGCAAAATGACCCGTATTTTTATAAGTATTTTCATTTATTTTAATGTGTGTTATACGGAAAATGCGGTATCCATCCATTGAACCGATGTCATTGACCCGCATCAAAGCTTTTTTTGGTAATAACAAAATATAATTTAGGATAAAAGATGCTAAAATATTCAACCTGCAAAACGGTTTGTTATCGGCAAACGCCTGTCTCTGCCAAAAGCCCGCGGGGTTATCTTGATCCCTGGTGGTGATTGCCTGCGCTTGTACTCGCTGCGGTCAACCAGTTGAGCAACACGCTTAACTATATCTTCCGAATAACCCATCTTCGCAATTTGACGTACGTCTTTATCCTCTTCTACATAAGCTATCAGTATCGGGTCGAGGATGTCATACGGCGGCAGACTATCGATATCTCTCTGATTGGGCCGCAGCTCCGCCGAAGGTGGCTTAAGCATTACGCTATCGGGGATGATTGGCGAAGCCGACAGCGAATTGCGATAACGACACAGTTGATATACGAGCGTTTTGGTTACATCTTTGATCACGGCAAAGCCCCCGGCCATATCGCCATATAAAGTGGCGTAGCCTGTGGCCATTTCGCTCTTGTTGCCCGTGGTAAGCACCAGCCAACCGAACTTGTTCGACAGCGCCATCATCAGGTTACCCCTGATGCGCGCCTGAAGGTTCTCCTCCGCCACCCCCGATGCGGTATCCCCGAAATGCGGTTCCAGTGTCTCGAGGTAATTTTCAAATATCGTCTCTATAGGGATATTCAATAACCTGATGCCCAGATTCAACGCCAGGGATTCAGAGTCGACCACACTTCCAGGGGAGGAGTATCGCGATGGCATGGTCACGCCGATTACATTTGTCGGCCCGATCGCGTCGGTGGCAATGGTTGCCACCATGCTGGAATCTATACCGCCTGAGAGTCCGATAGCCGCCATATTAAAGCCATTCTTTAACACGTAATCGCGAGTGCCCAGCACCAGCGCATCATAGACCTCGGCCAGCGAGCCTTTTGTCTGGAACGACCTTGCAGGCAGAGTGGGTTTGTCAACATCGTATGCGAACCTGGAAATCAACACCTTTCTCTTTCGCCAATGGATGGCCTCTGGTGGCAATGCAGCCTTGTGCCGCCTGGCGTTCGATCGCCGCGCCTCAGCTATGGCGTTTACATCGATATCAGCCACCACCAAGTCTTCTTCGAACTGCTTCCCCATGGCGATAAGCCGGCCGTCGTGATCCAGAACCAATCCGTTGCCATCGAACACCAGCTCGTCCTGTCCTCCCACGAGGTTACAGTAGACCACAGCGGACTGGTTATCGCGTGCCCGTTCCTGCAGCATTTCCGTTCTCTTGTCGCTTTTACCGAAATGGTAGGGGGATGCGCTGATATTAACCAGGACCTCTGCACCCGAATCGGCCTGCACTACGTGTGGCCCCGCATCGAACCAGATGTCTTCGCAGATGGTGACGCCGACAGACACGCCGGCGATCACAAACACGGAGCATTCACCGCCGGGCCTGAAGTAGCGGTGTTCATCGAAGACACCGTAGTTGGGCAGGAATATCTTATGATATACGCCGGCAAGTTTGCCATCGACTATTACGGCCGCAGCATTGTATAGACCATCATGCTGATCGACGAAACCTACGACAATATTTATCCCGGCTGAGGATTTGACTACCGCTTCAAGGCAGTTGAGGTTTTCCTCAATGAATCGGGGCTTGAACAGCAGGTCTTCCGGCGGGTAGCCGCAGGTGGCGAGTTCGGGGAATGTCAAGAGGTCGACCCCCAGCGCTTTAGACTGAGAGACGATCTCCACGATCTTCTCTGCGTTGCCGGCGAAATCGCCGACAATGGTGTTCATCTGTCCGATGCCGACGCGCAAGCGGCGCATAGGAAACACCCCGAAGGTATCAGTCCCCCACCATCGATCACAATATCGGCAGATATCTGTCCAGCTCGTAGTTGGTTACCTGAGAACGATAAAGGTCCCACTCTATCTTCTTATTCTGGATAAAGGACTTGAATACGTGCTCTCCGAGGGCCTTGCGCACGATATCGCTCTTCTCCGCAAGCTGTAGCGCCTCTATCAGGCTCCCGGGCAGCGTTCCGATGCCTCGATTCTCGCGCTCCTCACAGCCCATCTCGTAGACGTTCTCCTCTATCGGTTCCGGTATCTCGTAACCCTTCTCTATCCCTTCCAGCCCGGCGGCCAGCATTACGCTGAAGGCCAGGTATGGATTGCAGGCCGGGTCCGGCGACCGCAGCTCTATCCTGGTGGAATTCTCCTTGCCCGGCTGGTACTCCGGTACACGGATCAGGTCCGAGCGGTTGCGCCTGGCCCATGAGATGTAGACCGGCGCCTCATATCCCGGTATCAGCCTCTTGTACGAGTTAACCCACTGGTTGGTGACCGCAGTGATCTCCGGCGCATGCTTGAGCAATCCAGCTATATAGCACTTGGCTATCTTCGACAGGTTGTAAGAATCCTTGACATCAAAGAATGCATTCCGACCATTTTTAAACAGGGACTGATGCACATGCATGCCGCTGCCATTCATGCCGGAAACAGGCTTGGGCATGAAGGTGGCGTACACACCCTGATTCAGGGCGACCTGCTTGACTACCAGGCGGTAGGTCATAACGTTATCGGCCATAGTCAATGCATCGGTATAGCGCATGTCGATCTCGTGCTGGCTGTAGGCTACCTCATGGTGTGAATACTCTACGCCTATGCCGACCTGCTCCAGCGTGAGCACGGTTTCCCGCCGCAGATCGGAAGCGGTGTCCAGAGGTGTGATATCGAAGTAGCCTCCCCTATCCAGCGGCTCGGTGCTCTTGGCATCCTTGAAATAGAAGTATTCCAGCTCCGGGCCCACATAAAATGTGTATCCCTTGCTGGCAGCGCGTTCAAGGTTAGTCTTCAAAACGTAGCGCGGATCGCCTTCGAACGGCTGGCCGCCGGGCCGCAGCACATCGCAGAACATGCGCGCTACAGCGTGATATTCCTTGGGTCGCCATGGAATCAGCTGAAATGTGTCCGGGTCCGGCATGGCTACCATATCGCTCTCATCTATACGGGCAAATCCCTCAATGGATGAGCCATCGAAGCCCATGCCGTTTCCCAGCGCGCCCTCCAGTTCACTTACAGTGATAGTAAAGCTCTTGAGCATGCCCAGTATATCGGTAAACCACAATCGTATGAACTTAACATTATGTTCCTTGGCTTTCTTCAGCACATATTCCTTGCTTTCACTTTTACTTTTCTCTGCCATTTATCCTCCTTCTTATATCGCTCCTTCGCCTTCCTCACGCGTCCGGATGCGTATGACATCCTCTACAGGATACACGAAAATCTTACCATCCCCCGGCTCGCCGGTTTGAGCCCGTAATATGATAGTGTCCACCGCTCTTGTCAGATCCTCGTCCAGAAGCACAACCTCCACCTTCACTTTGGGCAGGAACTCTATCTTGTAATCTCCGGCGCGCCACTGCAGCGTTATCCCGCTCTGGCGACCGCGGCCGCTTACCTCGGTCACGGTCATGCCCATTATACCAAGTTCCGCTAAAGCTTTCCTCACCGGATCAAGTTTTTCAGGCCGGATAATCGCCTCTATCTTCTTCACAGTATCGTGCCCCCGTAAGCCCTTTCACCATGCTGCGATAGATCCAGTCCTACCACCTCCTCGTGGTCTCTAACCCTCAGGCCGATGCTTAAGTCTACCACTTTGCCCAGTATCAGGGTAGCGACAAATGCATATGTTCCTACAGCCGCAACACTGGCCAATTGCTTGGCGAACTGGATTCCGTTTCCGCCTATCAGCCCTTCGGCTCCACCAACAGCGGAGCTGGCGAAGATCCCTACTGCCAGCATTCCCCATACACCGCCTACACCGTGGACAGCCCAGACATCCAGAGACTCATCAATCCTTCTTTTTGTTCTGAATAGGATGCAATAGTAACACACAATCGATGCTACGATTCCTATCGGTATTGCCATAATAGGCTCTATGAAGCCGGCTGCGGGTGTAACTGCTGCCAGACCGGCTACTGCGCCGGTAGCGACTCCCAGTGCAGAAGGGCGGCGGTGGATCCAGCCGAGGGTCATCCAGGTTACTGTAGCAGCGGCTGCCGACACCATAGTGGAGACGAAGGCACTGGAAGCCAGTCCTCCAGAAGTAAGGGCGCTGCCGGCGTTGAAACCGAACCATCCGAACCACAGCAGCCCCGCGCCCAGGACTACCATCGGAATGTTGTGCGGCTCCATCGGCTCGCCTTCCTTGAACCCCTTGCGGGGACCAAGCAGAAACGCCAGCGCCAGTGCCGACATTCCCGCGTTTATATGGACGACCGCCCCTCCAGCGAAATCGAGCGCGCCGAGCTTTGCCAGCCAGCCCCCATCCCCCCAAACCCAGTGGGCGACTGGACAATAAACTACCGTAAACCACAGAACTGCCAGAACCAGAAAGGCGCTGAACTTGGCCCGCTCCACGATGCCGCCGGTCCACAGCGCGACCGTGATGATGGCGAACATCCCCTGGAACATCATAAATGAGAGGTGCGGAACGGTGGTGGCATATATATCGGAAGGAGCCTGTCCTACATTGGTCAAACCGGCGAAATTGAGCCCACCGATAAAACCACCGGCGTCGCTCCCGAAACTTAAACTGTAACCGTACAGCACCCACAATATCCCTATAACGCCTAAAAGAACGAAGCTCATCATCAGGGTGGACAGCACATTCTTGCGCCTTACCAGACCCCCGTAGAACAGAGCCAGGCCGGGCATCATCAGCATGACGAGTGCCGTAGATATGAGTACCCAGGTTGTGTCGCCCGCGTTGATCATCTCACAAATCTTCCGAAACGTTTACTGCGTTAATTAGAGCGATTGTATCGACAAATAAGGATCAGCCTGTACGAAAACGATAATGATATGGCTGTCAGTTCCTGGTATTCTTTACCGTGACCTCCACGATATTCTGTCTGGCTATCGCCCCCTCAATGTCACCTTTCTTCACGAAAATGTGCATCAACCCCAGGACCTCGTACTGTCCATCTTCCAATTGTGACGTGTCCCAGGTCACGGGGAAGTTATCGTGTATATCATCCGATTCTCCGATCCTTATCCAGGTATCGGCCCTCTTTTTTCGATAGTACCACGGGTTGGTTACACGCACTATTGTAGTGGGCAGGCCCAAGGCTTTCAGTTCATCCTGCAACAGCTGGTCATCGAAGCGTTCCCTTAGCTGGACTACGCCTGACGAGAAGACTCTGGATACCTCTGATGGAACGATAAAATGCGGTCCCCAATTATAAGACATGTCGCTTCACCTCACTTATTTGTAGCATTCCCCTGACTGAATAATTACCGATTACTATTTACTGTCATCTGAATGATAAAAGATATTTGTTACAGGAATATTACAAGCGTTCTACAGATAGATTGTAGATAACGGAAATGTGCCGGTAGCGATTGGAATTACAATAACATATATGGCAGCTTGGAGGGAGATTGTTCTTACCTCACAAACCTGTAGCCGATATTTCGCACGGTCTCGATGAAGGTATGGCTGGCGTCCTCGATCTTGCCCCGCAGGCGCCTGATGTGGACATCCACCGTCCTGTCCCCGCCGAAGTAGTCGTATCCCCACACCTTGTCCAGCAGCACATCGCGGGTGAAGGCTCTGCCCCTGTTGGTGGCGAGAAACCGCAGCAGCTCGTATTCTTTGAATGTCAGGTCGATCGTCCTGCCGCCCACCGTCACCTCGCAATTGTCGAGATCGATCTCAAGGTCGCCGACCTTTACCAGTCTCTCGCTGTCCACGTTGCGCAGGCGGCGCAGGGTCATCCCGGCCCTGGCGGCAACTTCGGCGGCGTCCCACGGCTCTAAAACGAAGTCGTCGATGCCTGCGAGCGAGCCCGCATTGGCCATGGCCTCCCTCGAAAGGAGAGCGATAACCGGCAGCCGCCTTTCCTTTTTAATCTTCGACGGAAGGTTGAAGAATGCCGAACCTGGCGAGGCACCATTGATAGCGATGAGCACCAGGTCGGGGTCCCGTCCCGGCATGTCATCTATGTCACCATTGGCACTCTGTATTAGCGAACAATTCAAACCCAGAGAAGTCAGGCTGGAATTTAATTCCCTGAACTGCTCCGGTTTTTGCGATACCACTATGGCGGTGAGCAAGATCGACCTCCCTAATAGGCATACAGCCTGCCGTATGGCCTGAGCCACAGCGGGAATAGCTTGATAAACTTGCGATCCATTATCGTGCCGGCAGCGTATCCGAAGTGAGATGCGAACTCCTCCACGAGCCGCTTCAGGGTTCGGACATCGTCGTCGTTGAGCTCTGCGACGCCCACCTCTTTGCCCAGTTGATAGCTTTCCACCTCGCCCCTGAGGTATATGACGCCGCCGTGCATCCCGGTGCCGATGAACCTGGCACGGTGCTTCTGCCCTTCCGACAGGTTGAGCCCCAGCAGGACGACGACGCCTCCGGCCATATACTCGCCGAAGAAATCCTGAGCGGTGCCCCCGATCACCAGGACAGGTCTCTGGTCCCCGTACTCCTTCATGTGTATCGCGGCGCGGTAGCCAACGTCCTCTTTCACGAAGATCTTCCCGCCGCGGGCCGCCAGCCCGGTTATGTCGCCGGCGTGTCCGTGCACGACTATCTCGCCCGCGTTCATGGTGTTGCCGCAGCCGTCCTGGGCATTGCCGTGCACCGTGATCCGCGGCCCGTCCATGAACGCCCCCAGGTCGTTGCCGGGGACGCCGTGTATGTCGATCTCGACAGGGCCATCGATATCGGTGCCGATGTACCGCTGCCCGTAAACGTTGAACAGCTCCAGCCTGCGGGCCCCACCGGCAACGGCATCGCGCATCGCGGCGTTCAGCTCGCGGTGGCCGAGGCCCTCAGCATCGATCCTGCCTGTACAGATAACTTTTTTGTCCATCAACTGGTTAACCATTTCAATCACCTGCCATCCTTACGCCCAGTATTTCCATCTCGGTATCGGTCAGGCCGACTCCCCTGAGGTGCAGCCGGTTGCCGCGCATGCTCTCCAGGGCGTTGATCCCCATGCCGCCGAGTATCTCCTTGAGCTCCAGGCTCCAGCCGCGGAGCAGGTTGGTCAGCCGCCTGGCGCCGATATCGGGGTTTATGCGCCTGGTGAGCGCAAGGTCGGTGGTGCATATGCCCCAGGCGCATTTGCCGGTGTGGCACTGCTGGCACAGGCAGCAGCCAAGGGCCACCAGCGCCGCCGTGCCGATGTAAACCGCATCGGCGCCCAGTGCGATGGCCTTGGCCACATCGCCGCTGTTCCTGATGCCGCCGGCGATGACGAGGGAGGCCTGGCTGCGGATGCCTTCCTTTCGCAACCGTGTGTCCACCGCGGCCAGCGCCATCTCGATGGGTATGCCCACGTTGTCGCGTATGATCTTGGGCGCCGCCCCGGTCGAGCCGCGCAGGCCGTCCAGCACTATCATGTCGGCGCCGGCCCGCACCATGCCGCTGGCGATGGCCGCCGAGTTGTGCACGGCGGCTATCTTGACCGATATCGGCTTGGTGTAATTGGTGGCCTCCTTCAGCGCATGCACCAGCTGCGCCAGGTCCTCGATGGAATAGATATCGTGCTGGGGCGCCGGTGACAGGGCATCGGTTCCCCGGGGTATCATCCTGGTGGAGGATACGTCGGCGCTCACCTTCTCGCCCGGCAGGTGCCCCCCGATTCCGGGCTTGGCGCCCTGCCCTATCTTGATCTCGACTATCCGTCCGGCATCCAGATAACCTGCGTGGACGCCGAAGCGCCCCGATGCCACCTGCACGATGGTGTTGTCGGCATATTTATACAGGCTGGGATGCAGTCCGCCCTCGCCCGTGTTCCACAGCGTACCGGACGCGGTGGCGGCGCGCGCCAGCGACTCCTGCACGTTCAGGCTTACCGCCCCGTAGGACATGGCGGAGAACATGACGGGTATGTCCAGCTTTACCTGCGGCGCGATCCGCGTCTTCAGGCTCTTCCCATCGGGGCTCAACTCCACTCGATCCGGTTTCTTGCCGATGTACGTCGTGAGCTCCATGGGCTCACGCAGCGGGTCGATGGAGGGGTTGGTGACCTGGCTGGCATTGAGCACCAGGTGATCCCAGTAAATGCGATAGGATTTGTCGTTGCCCATGCCGGTGAGCAGCACGCCGCCGGTCTCGGCCTGCTTTATTATGTCCTCGACGTACTCGGGCCGCCAGTTGTAGTTATCGCGGTAGTCCAGCGGCACCTTCTTCACATTCAAGGCATAGGTCGGGCAGAACAGGACGCAGCGGTGACACCCCACGCAGGCACCCTCGCGGCTCTTCACCTGGTCATCGTCGGCGTCGTAATAGTGCGCATCGAAGGAGCACTGGTTGACGCACACCTGGCACTGTATGCAGCGCTCCGCGTCCCGCTCGACTATGAACTTGGGAGGCAGATATGTCTTCACCTTCGAACCTCCTCGATCCTTCCATCCGCTTCGACCCGGCGCACGGGTATCCCCCTCCCTGCGAGGTATCCCTTCACCTGTTCGATCGAGTATGTGCGATAATGGAATATGCTGGCGGCAAGGACCGCGTCCGCTTTGCCGTTCACGAGCACCTCGTACAGGTGCTCCAGGCTGCCGGCGCCTCCGCTGGCGATGACCGGCACCGGCACCCCCTCGCTGATAGCCCGCGTCAGCTCGATGTCATAGCCCCGCTGCTGTCCATCGGCGTCCCAGCTGGTGAGCAGTATCTCGCCCGCCCCCAGCCCGACGGCCTGAATGGCCCAGCGCACGGCGTCGATCCCGGTGGGTTTCCGCCCCCCGTGCGTCAGCACCTCCCAGCGCACGGCGTCGCTGCCGACAGTGCGGCGGGCGTCGATTGCCAGCACGATGCACTGGGAGCCGAAACGCCTGGCGCCCTGCGAGATTAGACCGGGATCGAGCACCGCCCCGGTGTTGACGCTCACCTTGTCCGCGCCGGCCTCAAGCATATGGCGCATGTCGCCCGCGCTGCGCAGCCCGCCGCCGACGGTCAGCGGGATGAAGACCCGCTCCGATACGCGTTCCACCACGTCCGCCATGATGTCGCGCCCCTCCGGCGTAGCCCCGATATCCAGGAACACCAACTCATCGGCCCCCTCGCGATAGTACAGAGACGCCAGCTCCACCGGGTCTCCCGCATCGCGCAGGCTGGTGAAGCTCGTCCCTTTGACCACGCGGCCGCCGGTAACGTCCAGACAGGGTATTATCCTCCGGGTCAACATATCATGCCTCCCTTCCGGCCGACGGCACCGGCTGCTGCGTCAGCGGCTGTTTCAGGCTGCCCACCACCGGCTCTCCCCCCACGGGACTCCAGGATCGGTCGAGCTCCGGGCATATGAGCCAGATGGCCGACTCCTCGGACGACAGGTATAACATGCTGCCGCTGGTGCCCACGGTCAGCGGGCGCAGACGTATCCTGTCGGTCAGCCCGATCATCTCGCCGTGGTGGGCGATTATCACGGTGAACGGCCCGTTGAGCAGGAGGCCGCCGTACGCCTGCCGCAACGCCAGCCACAGCTCCCGCTGCGCGGCGGGCGCGCGCTCGATATCGTCCCAGAACGGCGCCGCCAGCACTTTGGCCACCGCTTCGACCGGCAATCCGTGTCTCCGCACGAGCAGGTCGACGGCGTAGGCCACCACCTCGGTATCGGTCTGCAGGGTGCACCGGTAGCCGTACTCCTCGAGGAAACGCCGGTTGGTACCGTAGGACGATATCTCGCCGTTGTGCACCACGGTCCAATCGAGTATGTTGAACGGGTGCGCCCCGCCCCACCATCCGGGCGTGTTGGTGGGGAACCTACCATGCGCGGTCCACAGGTACCCCTCGTACTGCTCCAGGCAGAAGAACTCGGCGATCTCCTCCGGATAGCCCACCCCCTTGAACACGGCCATGTCCTTCCCGCTGGAGAATACGAACGAGCCATCGAAGCCGGCGTTGATCTCCATGACCCGTGATACGACGAAATCATCGGCGGAGGCCGGCTCGCACCTGCACGGGTCGACCCGCAGGAAATAACGCCAGACCAGCGGGGGATCTTTTATCGCCGGCGTCGGCCTGGTGGGGACCTCCTCCGCCATGTCGACGACAAAATGTTGCCGCAGGTATGTCTCGACCCCGGCCCTGGCTCCCGCGTCCAGGTACATGACGTGGAAGGCGTAATGTTCGGCATAATCCGGATACAGCCCGTAGACGGCGAAGCCGCCACCCAGACCGTTGCCCCGGAAGTGCATGTTGGCGATGGCCCGTATCACGCCGGTGCCCCTGAAGCGGCGCCCGCAGGTATCCATCGCCCCGAATATGGAGCAGGCGTCGATGACCTTATCGTCGCCGTACGGATTATTTATCGCTCGCAGATCCCTCATGATTGTCCCTCGCACATACGACACTCATTCCCCGGCACGGGCCGTAACCCCTTCCTCCGGCGATACGCCCGGCGAGGCGGCATCGGCAGACGGAGACATCCCCAGCTTCCGCTGCCACAGCTCGCGCGGCAGGTGCACCAGCCCGAAGTCGTCATCGAGGAGTTTGCCCTTGAAATCGCGCACGTTCACCCTGTCCCGCATGAGGCCGTAAAGCATCCCCGATTTTTCGATATCGCCGATGCAGATCAGCCCCACCATGACATCGTCCCTCAATATGACTTTTTTATACGTCCCATTCCCCCGGCGCACCAGCACCTCGCAACCCTCATCGCCTGTCCCTGTCACCGACCCGGCGGAGACTATGCTGGTGCCGAAATAGGTCAGCGAGTTCATGGCCGTGCCGCCGCCATACTCCTTTTCGACGCCCGCCATGTTGAAACCGGCTATCCTCCCGCCGATGTGGGCGTTGGGCCATACGGGCGTAAGACGATTGCCGCCGATGACGAAATCGTACGATTCGGCCGCGTCGCCGCAGGCGAAAACGTCCGGGTGGCTGGTGGCCATCCTGCGGTCGACCACGATGCCCCGGTTGACGGCGATACCTGAGCCCTGTGCCAGGTCGATGCGCGGCAGGACGCCGATAGCCACCACTACGAGACTGCAGGCTATGGTTTCTCCGTTATCCAGAACGACGCTGGTAACCAGCTCCCTGCCCTTGACCTCCGCTACCGTATGCCCGACGATAATCCGGACGCCGGCACTTTCCACTGCCGCCGCGGCCATCGCCGAGGCCTCCGCATCCAGTATGGTGTTGAGTATCCCCTCCTTCATCTCGACTATGGTGACCGCTATCCCCCGCCGGGCCAGGGCCTCGCTGGCACTGATCCCGATCAGGCCGCCGCCGATGACGACCGCTGAGGTGGCGTTCCCCAGGAAGCCGTCGATGGCCCGGGCATCATCGAAGGTGATGAAGTTGAACACGCCCCTCTTATCCATGCCGCTCACCTGCGGGACTATGGGCCTGCCGCCGCTGGCTATCAGCAGCCTCTTCCAGCGTATACGCTCGCCGCCCTCCAGCGTGACGACGTGGTCATCCAAATCCAAACCCGTCGCCCTCTTCCCGGGCAGTAAACGGATGGCGTTGCGCTCGTAGAAATCCGCCGGCCGGTACAGCATGCGGTCGAAGCCGCGCTCCCCCGCCAGGTACTTGGCTATCAGCGGCCGCGAGTAGGCCGGGTAGGGCTCATCGGAGACCATCGTCAGCGTCCCTGCGGCATCCGCCTCGCGTATGGCTTCCGCCGCGCCGATTGCCCCGGCTGAGTTGCCGATGATCAGGTATTCGGTTTCAGTGCCACGTTTTCGAGTCATTGTCCTTATCTCTCTCTACCGACCATGTTTACAAAATTCTGGTACATCCGAAGCCCCACCTCGCCGCTCTTCTCCGGATGGAACTGGGTGGCGATGATGCTGCCCTGTATCACCATGCTGCACAGTGGTACCCCGTACTCCGTCACCCCTGCGACCACCGACGGGTCCTCCGGCGCTGCGTAGTAGCTGTGCACGAAATAGAAGTTCTCATCGTCGGGGATGCCGTCGAATACGGGGTGCTTCGCCATCTGCTTCACCTGGTTCCATCCCATGTGCGGCACCTTGAGCCCGGCGGGCAGCCGCCTGACGCGCCCCGGCAGTATGCCCAGGCACTCGCCCCCGCCGTCCTCCTCGGTGGAGGTGAACAGGAGCTGCATGCCTATGCAGATGGCGAAAAGGGGCGTCCCCCGCCGAACACAATCGCTGATGGCCCGGTCGAGCCCAAGTCGTTTCAGCTCGCCCATCGCCTCCGCCGCGGCGCCGACGCCGGGGAAGATGACGGCCGCAGCCCCCTTCAGGTCATCCGGGTTGCCGGTCACGGTGTGACCGCAGTCCAGCGCCTTCAGGGCGTTGCACACGCTGCGCAGGTTGCCCGCCCCGTAATCGACTATCGCTATCATCGTGGCGCCCCCGCTTCGCTGAGAACCAGCGCCTCGTTGGGACAGTTGGCCACACAGGCCGGCACCTCCCGGTCCGGGCACAGGTCGCACTTGGCAGCGACCTTGCTGGCGTCATCCTTCGCTATGGCCCCGAAGGGACAGGCCAGGATGCAGGTCCAGCAACCCACGCACCTGTCCGCGTCGACTGTAACGGGCCCGCCGGGCGATTCCCGGTGCATGGCGCCGGTGATGCAGGAGTAGACGCACCACGGCTCGTCGCAGTGGCGGCACTGTATGGAGAAGCACGTCTGTCCATCCTTCTCTATCCGGGCGCGCGACACGGGACGGGGGACCTCCCTCTTGAACGCCTTGATGACGTCCTTGGAGACGGAGTGCTCCGCCCGGCAGTAGACCGTGCACAGCCCGCACCCGATACAGCATTCCTCCTTGATCACTATACATTTGTTCATAACGGCAATCGGTTTCCTATTGCTCCAATACTATAGCACCGTCTTTCGCCCTTGTCAATACCCCTCTTTCGACCGATTTAATGGCTGTTCACCCCGCGCTGCGGCAACTTTCCCGCCGCCCTGTCGGTAGGCAATTAATAACACCTTTTAGCCGCCTGCCTGCGGTATCCCCTGCGGCTTTTCGTACGCGGGCCGCCGCCCGCAGACAGGTTCGGAGCCAGCCTGCCGATATCCTGAACGGCAGATGGGATCGGCCTGTAACCGTTCCCATCCCCCAGGCGGCGTCGACGGTCGAAGGTCCAGGTGCGCAAGTTTGACATCCGCCACGGCCCTTGCCACAATAGGTCAGCGAAATGGCGAAGGAAGACAAAGGCCCATATCTCCAGCCTAGCGCGCTGTGCGACTTCGACCGCTGCCCCGCCATCCGGGAGAAGTCCCGCGAACTATCCTCGGTATGCAAGTCGAATGAAGAGAAGTTCAGGCGCATCTCCTCCTTCGTCAAGGAGCTCCCCTACGGCCTCGACGACTGGGACGTGCCCGCCTCGCTCACGCTGGAGAAGGGCTGGGGCATGTGCTCCGGCAAGGCCAACCTGCTGGTAGCCATGCTGCGCTGCTGCGGCATACCGTCGCGCTACCGGATATACGCCATCGAGGCCGAGCACAGATTGTGGGAGAAGATCGCCGCGCTGCAGGACATGGGCAGCACCCTCGGCGACTCACCGATGGCACAGGACCACGTGGACTGCGAGGCATGGCTGGGCCAGTGGGTCGCCTGCGACCCCAGCCGCGACACGCCGCTGGAGCGCGGCCTGCTGGCGATGGGCATACCGCTGGAGCGCAAAGCGATGGTTGATGCCGACGGACAGGTGCCATACCTCAGGCTGGCCTCGTTCGACGAGTGGGCACGGGAGAGGCAGGCGCGGAGGAGGTTCCGCGAGGGCAGGAGCGAGACCTTCGGCAGGATCAACGAGGTGCTGAGGCAGATAAGGGAAGCGGGCGGCGAGACGAGCGGGTGACACAGAACGCTATATTGTGCAGTTTGGGTCCACAGATAAGTTTTCGTTCAACAAAAATAGGCATCTGTTACTTGGTTGAAGAAAACGGAGGAATTTTAAATCCTATCAGAATGCTAGGATCATCGTACCAATGACACTGACTTATAGAGTGGTGCAATTATTAGTGGCAGGCCGATGTTTGAATAACAAAGCCCTCCCATTTTTAGTAAAATAAAAAAACCTCGACAACTTCTTTACAGGGGCTGCCATATAACTTGATGACACCAATATGGCGAATTGTTTAACCCCCATTATAATAGAATAGTTGGCCTGGAAATTTTATAAAGCAAGTCGCGTTATAGTTGATCAGTCGCCCCTTCGATATAGCCGAAGTCCTGAATTGACAAACCTCTGTGAAAATGGTAAATCGAGAGTATTAAGCATGGTTACGACTTTCGATTCCCAGAGGCGTCTCACATGGAACCAAAATCGGCAAAATGGATCTGAATAGGTGAATGACTATGAATGCTGAAGAAAGACATGAATACACCACTTTCCCCTCGCGTAAGACTACCTTTACTCTGTTTGCCGAAGATATGGGTGATGGCTGGTTGCAGCTTCTGAATCTGATTATGCATTGTGGCACGGTGAAGAGCACCAGAAAAGGCGAGCGGCTGACAGAGGTCCTAAATGCTATAGTCACCATAAAGCTAGCCGCTGAGGAAGAACTCCCTGCCTGCTTCGACATCGGTACCGAGAAACTTGAGGTGTATTACAAGCGCTCTTTCCCCATTTCCTCTGTCCAAGGGGTGAGACAGCTGGACAGAACTATCGAAAGGCTGCAAGGGTCACATGACACTAAAAGGGGTACTATGGTTCTGCTTGGACCCACTGACCTCGACAAGATGGCGAAAGCTCCCTGCGTCGTCTTAATCACGTTCAACATCGTTGATGAGCGGCTTTATGGGACCTATGTCCTGCGTAGCGATGACACTTATAATATGTGGCCATTTGATGCCCTTTCCCTGACGCGACTGCAGCGGGAGGTATCCAAGCAAGTGGGCGTAGCGGTAGATTCTGCTACCTTTATTTCCCACTCAGCCCATATCTATGAAAGGGATTGGGGAAAGGCCAGAGCCAAGCTGGATAAGTGGTTCAAGCGGCCTCTGCCACTCCAGCCTGACCCCTCGGGCCTGTTCTTCTTTGGCGTAGAGAATGGTCGGACTAGAGCCCTGTTCGTCGATTCTGAAGCCAATACGGTGTTGTGGGAAGGGGAATCTGCTGATCCAGAGGATCTGGTCCGGTATATTGTTGATACCATGCCCTGGCTGACAGCCCAGCATATAAGATATTTGGGGCAGGAAGCTGCCAAGTTAACCCTGGCCTTGACGCAAGGTGTGCCCTACGAGCAGGGGTAGTAATGCCGATCTAGGCTACACCCAGCAACTCCTTAGCCAGGTCCACCCCATCCTTTGCTTGGGCTCCCCATCCATCCGCACCCACACTGTCTGCCCACTTCTTTGTGGTTATAGCTCCGCCTACTATAAGCTTGTACTTTCCACGCACTCCCATCTGTTTCAGCATGTCTGTCAGCTCAGCGAATTTCTCCAGGGCGGGAATGAACATTACCGAGACTGCGATCATATCTGCGCCCGCCGCCTCGGCCTTTTCATAGAAGTCCCACGGCTGGTTCTCTGAACCTATATCGACGACCTCGAAACCATTGATCGAAAGGAAAGTACTGACCAGATTCTTACCAATATTGTGCTGGCTTAACATCGTCCCTATCAGTATCTTCTTCCCTTTCGTGGCTCCATGCTCTCCTCCCTTAGGCAAGGCCGCCTCCACGTGGGGGATACAGGCCTTGGCTACTATACCTCCTTTCACCAGATCGGGGATGATGGCCTTCTTGGCTTCAAATCTTGCTCCCACATCGCTGAGACCTTTAACAATGCCATCCTCTAACACCTTGAGTGGATCGAGACCCTGGGCCAGGAGTTCCTTAGTGATCTGCTCAGCTTCTTTCTGCCTCAGCTCGCCTACCACTTTCCTCAGGTCAGCTATATCCGTCATTGTCTCACCTCTCTTAATTTGTTGAGATTGTTCAGAAAGACCTCTATGTCCCTCTTCAGCAGCCCCTTGCTAGTCCCAAGTGGGATAGTCAAGGCCCATGCCCTTGAATATCCTGGTGAATTTCTTGTAGTGGCCGAGGAATTTATCGCTAGGCCTCAGGGTCTTCAGGTCGTAGAGCTCTTTCAGGGAAACCGGCTCGTGTTTGGGCTCCTTGCACTTTTTGGCGATTTCCTTGATCATGGCGATGCCATCGCTGACCTTGATGCCTGCGGCAGCCCTCGTTATTTCCCCACCCCATCTGGCTTCCAAGCCGGTGGGCCCACCACACAGCCACATCCCTTCCATGCCTGATATGCAGGCGGTTATGCATGCGGCAGCTATCGCATACCAGGACTCATCGGTTAGAGGCCCCACCTGCTGTCCCTGACCTCCGAAGCTGATCCAGGGTACTTTCAGGTTTCTCTCTGCGGCCAAGGCGGCTGCCGAATTGCACCACCATATCTCAGGGCCCATATAGCAACCATCAATCGTCATAGACATAGCCTGTGTAAATGAGCCGTCCGCAAACGCCATCATTCCCAGTGTATGCGCGATTAGTTCGACTGCCGCCTGCTCCGGACCGGTGAGATAGGCATGCATTACGGCACAGCTGCTCTGCCAGGGTACTATGCCGTTTTGCTGGGCGAAGTGGGCTAGATTAAGTCTGTCATAGTTGATTCTCAGGTCCTGCAGTATCTGTGTGGACATGCAGCAATTGTGTTTGTTGTACAGGCCGGAGGTGAAGACACTTATTAAAGCGACCGGGGTTGTGGCACTCATGGGAATCCCGCGGAACAAGCCTGGCCTGCCAACCCAGGTTGCTACTTCATTTATTATCTGGGCTTCAGTCAGGGCTATAAGCGTTTCAGTCGGTGTCCCGGATGCCGGCCTAATCTCTCCTATTCCAGCCAGAGGCAAAGGGATTAATCCATCACACGTCGGTTCCTGCGCGGTGGTCAATGCATATAGTTTATACTTGTTAACGTCTCTTGTCAGGATCCCGGCGGGAAAGAAGGTGTATGGATGTTGCTTATCCTCCGGGGCCCTGGGTTTCAGTGCGACCGCATCCCTGTCTTGTCCGAATGTGACCTCGCTCTTCCTGGTAGCGATAACATCTCTGATCTCCTGTTCGGTGAACTTTACTATGCGTTTTGTGTCCTTGCAGTACAGTCCGACCTCCAGCAGCAGCTCCAAGCCTGCCTGAAAGATTTCATCCGCCATGTCCGGGTCGTACATTATGGGCTCGGCCGGGTCGAACTCGAACTTATGCCGGGCCACGATCTCGGCTATCTTCGTGGGGAAGAACTCGTTCTCGAACTCATCTTCCTTCATCAAAGGTCCAGTCATAGTTCTATCAACTATCTCCCAGAACAACCTACCCATATCTACACCTCCTAATGGCGGTTATGATACCATAAAACCCCTATATATAACTATATCGACAATTCGTCAGATTGTGTAATAGCAGCTGATTGAACAATCTAGTCTTTTGTGCAACACTCAACACTCCGTCCCATCGCCTGACCGCATCCCCCCACAAACCTTCACTTCCCCTTGTGGGCAGCGGCGGCCTTCAGCTCCATCCACCAGCCTTCCAGCAGGCTGCGGAACGGCCTGATAGTATGCGTCTCCGGCATGTTCGACAGGAGTGAATCCAGTATCTTTATGGCATCATGCCGCGCCCTGGCATCGCCCTTGGCGGCCTCGATGAAGGGGCCCCACTTCTGCCTCAGCTCGCTCGCCTTCTCCTCCATGTAGGAGGTATACTCCTCCTCGCTCAGGTCCCCCTCGAAGAAAGAGGCTATCACCCCCTCAACATCGCTATCGATCCCGTAGATGGTGCCCTCAACGCCCTCCCTGTCATCGATAGAGCCCGGCACCTCATACGACTTATAGGCAGAGGGAACGGCCTCGTGCGGGCGGCGCACGACCATGTGCTTCATGGAGACGAGGCTGGATCTCACCATCGACAGGTAATCCGCAACCTGCCGTGACCTGTTCACCGGTTGGGCCTCCTCTGCAGACCGCAGGGCCTCATCCTGCGCCCTCTCCCTCTCCTCGGCATCCTTCTGCAGCAGGAATTGTATCTCATCGGGGGTCAGCGGCGGGTGGGCGGCAACATCCTCCGGTTTGGGGCGATATACTACCGGCTCCCTGCCCGGACGCTTGACCATCCACCTGTCCCCCCAGGTCACGAAAAGATCCACCGAACCCATACCCCTGGGACTGGTCCGCGTATCGAGGAAGGAGAAGGGCCTCACATCCTCCAGCGCATAGACCACCGGTATCCTCACCTCCCCCAGCTTTCCGATGCGAGAATTGCAGCTCGTGGCGAGGATCTTGCGCAGGACCAGGCCGTACCTCTTGGTAGTCACGCCCACGAGGTAGTTGACCAGTTCCGAGACGGGCACCCCCTCGATGGAGTGGACGGCGCTTTTGGCATCGCCATGCCCGGTCAGCATGGGCCCCCTGTACGGCTGCCCCACGCCCAGCAGTCTCAACCCGTTCAGTTCCGACATGCGGTAGTTGTCCGATATGCCGTAGCTCCTGTAAACCTCGCTGCTGGAGAACTCGTAGGGCACCTCGTACTCCTCACGGGTGAGCAGCAGGCCCTTGGGCTTGCCCACGTTGAGTATCACCACGCCCAGGGGCAGGAAACCGTCATCCACCATCACCATCTTGGAATCGGTGGCTATCACGAAAACGGTGAGGTTCTTGTACGGGATGGTGGTCAGGAACCTGGTGCTGGGGGGCAGGCTGCGCTCGACCACCTCCCTGAGGAACTGCACCTCCTTGCTGGTCTTGAACAGAAACGGCGCCTGCGGCTGCCCCTCGGACTGATCCGCTGAAGCAGCTAATGGTTTTTGATTATTATCCGTCGCCATGATTTCCCTGAATGCCTCAGACAATTGTACCACTGTATCATGGCTCAGGCGATAACTGTAATAACCTTTGTACTTAACGGTAGCTGAATCAGGTGGAGTCTCAGCACGAACGTCAGGCAAACGGTCAAATCGTAAGCTGACCCTACCTGAAAGTTTTATGACAGCCATATCAGCATACAAGCGTAATGCCCGACAGGCAGGCTACCGGACTGGCCACCGCATCATGCTAATCCCGCTACCCTATTTGAGGTCGTTCCCCGCTTAAAGCTTTGGCCTTCGTCTGAGGGTCTGTTTGAGATGCAAAGGCTTAATCTCAGGCTTTGATGCCTCATATACCGAGAATACTTGCCTGATGCCAGCGAACTCACCTTTTATGGACAGGATCTCATCGGGGGTCAGCGGACTGACGCCGCAGGGACGCAGAGGGGTATTGATCTGCACCTCGTCGGGGGACAGCCTTGCAGCCAGGGCAGCCATCTCGGCGGCACAGCCCCTGTTTTCGGCGACAAACATCATCTGCAAGGCTATCCTGCCGCCGTATTCGGCTCTGAAACGCTTCAAGCCCTGAAGTATCTCATCCAGGGTGTATTTAACGAATGGCCGGTTGATAGCCCTGAACCTGCGATCGTCCGGCGCGTCAACCTTGGCCACCACCACATCGGCCAGGGCCAGCCTTTTGCGCACTGCATCTACCGGCATCAGCGAGGAGTTGGTGAGCACCGCAACCGGCAGCTTCAGGATCGATCTCGCCAGCTCGATGGCCTCGCCCAGATTGGAAGCGAGGGTCGGCTCGCCCATGCCCGAAAAGGTCGCGTAGTCGGCCGGTATATCTCGCACCGCTGACAGCTCCTTCGACAAGCCGGGCAGGGTAACGAACGCCCTGGGCTCGACCAGCGGATCGGCGGTTTTACCCAGCTGGCAATATACGCAGTCGAAGGAGCAGGTGCACCCGGGGTTGGACAGGAGATCTATGCCCAGCGACCTTCCCAGCCGCCACGAGGACACAGGGCCGTAAATGATTCTCTCCATTGGTTAAACCTGGGGGATGGTTATCACGGTGCCGGTGTTGTTGAAGAAGAAGGTTTCCCCCAGCTGCTGCGCCAGCAGCACCGATGAGTTGAGCCCGGTGCAGTGGGAGACGCCGACGCGCCTGACGCCCATCTCCTGCAATGCAGCCGCGGTGAGCAGTATGCGCTCCTCGCTGGCGCCCAGCAGGTGCGTCCCGCCGATCACCGTGTGAACCTGCTCCACGCCGGTTATCTTCTGCGCATGTTTTATGGTGTTGATGGCGCCCCTGTGGGCACAGCCCAGTATCACTACCAGTCCAAGCTCAGTCTTCACAACCAGCCCCTGGTCATCGTTGAACGGGTCGGGGGCGAAATCGTCACCCCTTTTGAGCCGCATGCTGGGCTCTATGGCCTCATAGCCGGTCACCATGGGGACCTCCCCTGTGGCCACGATCTCATCCGTTATCCAGGCAGGAGAGCGGCTGAAAACGAACGAGGCCCCCTCCGCCTCCAGCTCTTCCCTGGTGAAGGGCACCCCGATGTAGCGCCTGTAGTCTCCCACGCAGATCCACTTGTCGTCGAACACATCATCATCGGCGATGACGTCGACCTTCTTGCCCACCTGCTGCAGCACCCCCTTGAGGCCACCCGTGTGATCGTAATGGCCATGGCTCAGCACGATCTTATCGATGGTCGACAGATCCAGCCCGAACATGCGGACATTGTGTGGCACGGAGGCAGTGGCGCCGGTATCGAACAACACCCTGACATCGCCGCACTCCACCAGCACGCTGAGCCCCCATTCGGCGATGACCCCGGGCATGCCGGCCGTGTTCTCGCTGAGGGTAATTATACGTAATGCCATTCGCATTCACCTCTCTACCTACGTCTATCATTCCCCTTGCCAGCCACGATTATAACGAAACCTGCATCTGCATACAGATTTCTCAGAGGTTTTTCCATCCGTTTAACTTCACCCGGCTTCTGGAACAGCGTAGAAATAATATCCTCGACAACGAAGCCCGCGTTCTCCAGCAAACCCTTGATCTCGTCGAAACTGTAGAAGTTGGCGTACCGGTAAAAGCGATGGCCTTGCCGCTTCTTGCCCTGGTAATACTGCCCCCAGGGGCTTTCCCTGAGCACCAGGCCGGCGACTAATTTACCATCTCCTCTCAATATGCGATATGACTCTCTCAGAACATCCGCCGGAGACTCGACAAAGCAAAGCGTTACGATCAGGAACACCGTGCCAAAGGTGTTCTTCTCGAATGACGATTCTTCCCCACTGGCGTGGAATACGTTTATGCCTCGACGCCTGGCTATCTTTAAAAGATTGCCTGAGGGATCAATCCCGGTATCTATTCCCAGAGACCGGGCAAAGCGGCCGCTGCCTACCCCTACCTCGAGCCACGGTTTGGGCAGCAGGGGCAGCGTGTCCCGAAAGGCCCTGACCTCTATTTTGAATATGAGCCTCCCCTCTTCATCGAACCACGAGTCATATTCGCGGGCTAACGCATCGAACACTGTGTCTGAGGTAATCATAGTTGCCCCCAGCGATCTTCAGAGGCCATACCGGCATCTGCCAGGATATAGATCCTCAAGCTGCACACGATCCTGCGACCATCCACTTCCTTGACATTCAAGCCCTAATCTAATGCCCGATCGTTTCCCGTAGCAAACCCTTTAATCTATCCAGAGATATTGTCTTTGATTCAATAGGAATGCCCATCCAGTCTGAGAATTCCAGGATCTCTTCGGGTGCCTTCTCAATATATTCATCCCAGAAACCCACCGCATCTAGGATCATCGCTCCGCCGCTGTGTTTGGGAAAGTTTTCATTCGCCATTCCCTTGTCCCAATCCTGAAACACATGCTTTCTGTATTTGAACCATCCCGGCGTGAGCCAGTAAACATCCTCCCCATTGCTCATCCGATCCCGCTCCTCCTCACCAGCAAGCATATCGATACAATGTGAGGCTCTTATGCGAGTCACCCCGGGTCCCTGCTCTTCGATGATTTTATCGATAGTTCTGTATGGATCGTCGGCATTGATATAGCAGAACTTCCCTCCATAGACCACGATTATCTTATCAGAATACCTCTTTGCATTACCGATTTGCCTTATCAATTGTTCTTCAAGCTCTCTCGGAACTTCGTGCCTGCCTGGTTTAGTATACAGAATCTTCTTAGCATCCAGAAAGCCTTCATCTCTAAGATAATTCAGCTCCAAGCTCAGCGTACCGCATGCCACTATAGACCAATCGGCGAAGGAAGAAGGATGGCTCATGAACTCACCTCCCCGGATACAGCTCTAGGCGGAATACCCTTTCAGTATAAATTTTTCCTCTAAACTATCCCCTTTCCCCCAAATTAGGTAGCGCTGGGAATCTTATTTGGATGCAGCTTGCGCCATTTATCCAGAAGCTCCTCGCGAGTTTCCTCATGCTCTGGGTCGGGAACGCAAGCACCTGCCGGACACATCTCAACACACTTAGGCGAGCTGAAGTTGCCCACGCACTCCGTGCATTTATCGGGATCTATCACGTATATTACTTCTCCCTCCGTGATTGCTTCGTTGACGCACTCCAATTCGCATGCGCCACATGCGATACAATCCTCCGTTATCTTATATGCCATTTCCTACCTCCTAAAGTAGTCTATATTAATTTCATATACCAGAATACTTATCAGATTAAGGTCCGCAAATCCTCCCGGATACCGTATCTGTTAATTCAGGGAAAACGGGGGCTATTTTAGCATTGCCAGATATTCATCGGCATATTTCCCATTCTTTGCCCCTTCAAAGATCTCTCCCCGCTTAACCATCTCCAGCGCCAAGTACTCGCTGGCAGCCATGCCCGTCATCGCTCCCTGCGCCGCAGACGATATGATGTGCCTGTCGCAACCGGTAATCTCTCCGCAGGCAAAAACACCCCTCTTGCTGGTCTTCATCCTTGCATCTACTTTCACAAAACCTCCCTCAACCTCCAGGCCTGCATCGCTGGCCAGCTGCAAATCCGGCTCAGTTCCCACACACACGACGAGATAATCGGCCTTAAGCTGGCTCACTTCACCTGTTCTATTGTTAAATATGATAGCTGTTTCAAGCTTGTTATCGCCTTTCAACTCCTTGACCTCAGTGTCATACAGTATTTTGATACCTTGATCTTTTAACTTCTTTACCATAGCAGGATATGCCCTCAGCGATTCTCTGCGGTGGATCAGGGTAACGCTACTGGCTTTACTCTTTACCAGCAGCGCACTCTTGGCAGTGGTATTACCACCGCCCACTATGAGGACCTTATTATCAGCGAACTTATCTGAATCGAGCCTGGCGTAGTAAGAAACGCCCTTACCTGAGAATTTGTCTTCGCCGGGTATTCCCAGCCTTTGCATTTTACTGCCGGTAGCCAGAATAACTGCTTTCGCCTTGTATCGAGTGGTATCTGTGCGAACAACCAACTCCCCAGTATCTATACCCAGAACCTTCTCTTGCCTGATCTCCGCTCCAACACCGGCTGGAGGTAGAGAAGTAACCTGTTTTCTCATATTCTCGATCAGGATAGCTCCATCTCCAGGAGGGAAGCCGGGATAGTTAATCACGGTATAGGCGATGGCAGCCTGTCCACCTATCCAATCGCTTTCCAGAACCAGTGTGGACCATCCATCAAGCTGTGTGAAGATCGCCGCCGACAGGCCTGCCGGTCCAGCACCGATGATAAAAACGTCCCTTTCTTCCATAACAATCCCCCTTTAATATCTGCCGATGCTAAGTTACGAAAAGCGACCGGCCATTATAAAGTGCATGCAACCGGTTTATTCAAATCGACCTGATCATCTCCGCTCCGGGGGAGGAAATACCATCTCTACAGTCGCTCGAACAACCCTCCATAAATGCAACAATTAACCCTTAAGCTCCACGATTGAATACTGATTTCCCTGACATCCG
Organism: uncultured Dehalococcoidales bacterium; assembly: GCA_964428725.1. Lineage (GTDB taxonomy): Bacteria > Chloroflexota > Dehalococcoidia > E44-bin15 > E44-bin15 > CAYRYW01. The sequence goes on along the minus strand of CAYRYW010000001.1, from coordinate 78,761 downwards.
GTAGCCAACAGATAAAAATCCTGCAATCTGGAACTTAGAAATACTGGAGCACCGCATATGAACCGTCCCTCTCACGCCTCACAACACTCAGTTGTTGCAAACGCTAGTCACTCCCTCCTTCGGCCCACTTTGCTTCACGCAGTTGCTCGTGCAATCTATCGAGCTCATCGATCAGCGCCGGAGGTATAGAGTGAGGCGGCATTCGGCGATTCAATTCCTCAATCTTCCTCTCGATTTCCCTGATCTCATCAGAACTCATCGCATAAACCTCAGCTAAACACCGTGGAACCAGCCTTCCATATATCGCTTCATGTTCCATTCCTCCGGATATGCCCTGGCAACATCTTCCTCCCGGAAGGCATACCTGTATTTGGCACAGTAGTCCATGATCACTTTGTAAGCCCAGTTCACCTTTTTCATCATCTCATCTCCCCCCTGTCCACTCCCGCTCTGGTCAGGGTGATACTGGAAAGACAGCCTGCGGTAAGCACCCTTAATATCACGCATGCTTGCGGAGTCCAGCAATCCCAGAACCTTCCGAGCTTCGTCGATCTCCTCAAATGTTGACATGCTTATCCTCCTCTCACATACGAGAGTGTCATGATATTATGGCTTCGATCTTGGGACGGAGCACATCTTCCGGAACAGCACCCAGGCTTTCGTCTACTTTCTGCCCCGCGTTGAAAAACAGCAACAGCGGTATGCTCATAATATTGTATTTCATAGCCGTCTCGTAGTTCTCATCCACGTTCAGCTTGCAGAACTTGATTCTCCCCCTAAACTCCTCCGCCAACCTTTCCGTTATGGGCGCAATCCTTTTACAGGGACCACACCATGGCGCCCAGAAATCCACTACAACAGGTATGTCCGCCCTCAATACTTTTTCCTCAAAATCCTGATCTGCAACTTCCTCTACCATTGCATCATTCTCCTTTAATCAGATTCGCTTAGGTCGCCAATACTTTTTATAGATTCTTCCAGCCAAGTCTTCAGCGCATTCTTGTAATGGAACCCCAGTGATTTCTGTACCAGTATTGACTTATCGAATAGAAGCACGGACGGTAGAGCTTTAATGCCATATAATTCTGCTGATTCGATATTCTCTTCTACATTTAACTTAACGAACTTAATCTTACCATCGTACTCCTCAGCCAGTTCATTGATTATCAGGCTGAGGGCAAAGCACGTGCTGCATTTAGCTGACATGAAAAAAGCCAGCACCGGCAATTCGGATTCCAGTACCGTCTGGTTAAAATTATGCTTCACTGTTTCTGCTTCCATATAACCCTACCATCAGACAAGCTATATTGACTCATCCCAGCATATCTCCATATTTATATCCCATGGTCAAACACCTTTAGATAAACGTCTGGTATTGGCGATTTATCGATGGATAAACCCAGCCGCGCTCTCGCTTCATAATAGTCAGTAGATTCAAATGTCTCATCAGGACCAAATAATATACACAGGACTTCTATCAGATCATCCAATGCTTCATTAAGTTCATCATCGTTATACGTCGGCATTACCAGCGAGTATCTTGTATACCTAGAAGCCATTACCCCACCATAATTTAGCTCGATCCAATCCCTGCACATAGTATCAACTTGAATGCCAGTCATAACCAACCCGCGCTTAAAACAATGCTCACCATCCATCCAAGCCAGAGAGAGCGGAATCCAATATCCTGCCGCACCTATATCTATTAACAACCAAGCGCAACACTCTTCGACCTATTGCCACATCCTCCACGTTCAGGTTTGCCCCGGCTCGGATTCACCTTTACACTTATTACAATATCCTTCCAAATACAGAACGGCTTTACTCACGGTGAAGTCACTGTTACGCTGCACATCTTCCAGTAACTTAGAGATGGACGGGCTGGCAAACTCCATAACATCGCCACATCCCCTGCAGACGAGATGATAATGATCGGTTGACTTTTTAATCTCGTAGTAACATTGCACTTCGTCCAGGCGCTGTTCATCTACCAGCCCCAATTCCTTAAACAAACGCAAATTACGATACACAGTAGCCATGCTGATGTGGGGATCTTTCTCAACAGACCTGAGATAAATCTCTTTAGCGCTAAGATGGCATCCAGATTCACGCAGGACATCAAGAATTAACCTGCGCTGTGCCGTAGCAGGACGGTCCTGCAGAGTTGAATATTGATTGCGAATGATTCTCATTATCATTTGTATGATAACACCTCCCCTGGTAAGTGTCAATATCGCATCAGGATAGTTAGACCTTAAATATATGAAGATCTCTAAAACCAGGGCTCGGTATTTAACGATCGATTGCGGGGTTACATGAGTATATAGTGAATATCCCGTATTTTTAAGCAGCTTCAATATTTTTGAGCAGCAGACTAATTCTGTATTAATCTGAAAGCGCCCGTATGACCTGCGGAATGATCAGCCGCGCCAGGTCGCGACGGCTGCCGCCGCATAGGACGACGATGAGCCTGCCGCGACATACTTTTTCGGCGGTGCGCCTGATCTGGCGGGCGAGGCTGGCATGCAAAGCCGGCGACAGCCCCATGTCGCCGTACTCGCCCTGCGTGCCGTCGTAGCCCCAGTTCCAGAAGATGGCTTCGGGTTCAAACTCGGCGACACGCGGAGCGAACTTTTTTCTTATCAGCTCGATATATTGCGCGTCGCTTACCCGCCACGGCACGCTGACGTTCACATTGTTGTTCTCCTCGAGATCGCCACCGTGACACAGACACATATACAGGACGTCAGGGTCGTCACGGAATATGTCCCACGTCCCGTCGCCGTGGTGGGCATCCGTGTCGATGATGGCGAACCTTCTGGCGCCGAATCGCCGGCGCAGGTGGTGTATGGCGATGGCCACCCCGTTGAGGTAGCAGCCCCCGCCGAAGAAGTCCCTGCCGGCGTGGTGGTCGCCGTAGCCGGTGAACACGAAGGCGTTGTCGATCTCTCCGCGCCATATGCTGGTGGCTGCCGCCACGGTGCCTGAAGCCGAGAGCAGCGCCCCCTCGAAGTCCGGGCTTCGACTTATGCGACCGACCATGTCGTGGCTGTGGACGGCGCAGACCTCATCGAGGGGGACGGGCTCGATATCGAACGATGAGGGGGGTTTCCCCGGATAGAACGCGTCGTAGTACAGCACGTTATCCCGCGACAGGATGCCCTCTAGGGCTTCGGGGAAATCCCGCAGCCTGTCACCGTCCTGATAATGGAAGAAGATGCCGGTTGTCGCCTTCATTCTATCGAGATGAATCCGGAAATCATTCGAGCCCTGGCCTCGATGTCCTTCTTAAAACGAACCTGTCCTTTCCGTGGATGTGGTTCCTCCCGCTTATTTCGGCAGCGCCTTCGCCAGCCGGCTGCGCATCTGTCCGCAGCCTGCATCGATATCCAGCCCCTTTTTCTGGCGCAGCGTGCAGGCGATGCCCTGGCGCTTGAGCTCTCGCTGGAAGGCGAGGATGGTGCTGTGGTCGGGGGGCCGGAAGCGCTGGCTTCCGGTCAGGTTCGACGGGATGAGATTGACGTGGCAGTTCAGCCCGGACAGCAGCCCGGCCAGCGAGCGAGCCTGACCTGTCGAGTCGTTGATGCCCGCGAAAAGCGCATACTCGAAGCTGATGCGGCGCCCCGACGTTTCGCAGTACTGGCGGCAGGCGTCGATGAGCTGCCTCAAGGGGTATCTCCTGTTGACAGGCACCAGCTCGTCCCTCAAGGCGTCATCGCCGGCGTGGAGCGAGACGGCCAGCCCGAGCTGCAGCTTTTCCCGGCCCAGGCGCTTTATCCCGGGGATGAGCCCGGCGGTGGAGATGGTCATGCTGCGCGCGCCCAGGCCGAAACCCTGCGGCGAGTTGAGCATCCCGACTGCCTGCAGGACGGCATCGTAGTTGGCCAGCGGCTCGCCCATGCCCATGAAGGCCAGGTTGCCGATGCGGCCTGCCGGAGCGTGCGGCTCCATATCCGCTTCGTCGCTGCGATCGCGGAGGCGGCGGGCGAAGTACAGCACCTGGTCGATGATCTCGCCCGGCGTGAGGTTGCGCTCGAAGCCCTGCTGGCCGGTGGCGCAGAAGGGGCAGCCGATGGGGCAGCCCACCTGTGTGGAGAGGCAGATGGTATGGCGGGTTCCCCCTCCAGCGGCGGGGTGAGGCATGAGCGCGGACTCGATAGTTTTGCCGTCGCTCAGGGCAAACAGCGCCTTGACCGTGCCGTCCCGCCCCACTGCCTGGTGCGCCGGCGTCAGGCTGTGCAGCTGCGCTCCCTGCGCCAGCCTGCTGCGAAAGGCCTTCGGCAGGTCAGTCATCTCATCGAACGAGACGGCGAGCCGCTGGTATATCCAGTGCTGGAGCTGTTTCGCCCGGTAGCCCGGCTCGCCCAGCCCGGATACCAGCGCCTGCATCCGGGTGCCGGTCATATCGGTGAGGCATGCAGCAGCGGCTGGAGTCTTTATCCCTGACATCGCCTATATGATACGCCCGGCACGGCGGCGGGACAAGAAGACCGATGCTGCCAGGCATCGATATCCCTGTCGCCTTATTTTACCCCGCCACACCCCCTTCGACCTCGATAACGAAAGCCCTGTGTTTGAATAACGCTATGGCTGTGATATAATCGCTATTCAGATGGCACTGGCCTTATGCCCCGGGAAAGCGTTGATCTGAATTGCTCTGGTTTTATTTTATCCTCTGCGCAGCGATCATCTTATTCTTTGGCTCTCTACTCTCACGCTACGGAGATGTTATCGCCGAGAAGACAGGGCTGGGCCGTGTATGGGCGGGTCTGCTGCTCCTGGCAATCATCACCTCCCTGCCGGAGATCATCACCGGCATCAGCGCCGTATCAATTGTCGGGGGACACGAGGGTGCAGACCTGGCGCTGGGGACCATCTTTGGAAGCAATGCGCTGAATCTATTCCTCCTGGCTGTCCTCGACACAGTGAGCCGGGACGGGCCATTGCTCACCATCGGCTACGCTCGAACTGGCCACATATTATCGGCGGCCCTGGGCATTGCCCTGATATCGATTGCCGGCATCATTATCTTCGTCAGCGCAAATCTGTGGGACGGGGCTATCGGTCGCCTGGGCTTATATGGTTTGCTCCTTGTCATCGTATACATCATAGGCTCAAGGATCATATTTAAGCGTGAGAGGCTACCGCCATATGAAGCGGAAGCCATCCACCAGAGATATGCATCGGTCAGCAGGAAAAAGGCCTATGTCATGTTCGCCATCTCCGCCGTGGCTATCGTCTCCGCGGGGACATGGCTGGCCATCATCGGCGACGAGATCTCCACCACATACGGGCTGGATGCCAGCTTCGTGGGCAGCCTGCTGCTGGCGATCACCACCTCCCTGCCGGAGCTCGTGGTCGCCGCCACCGCACTGCGCATCGGGGCACCGGACATGGCCATTGCCGATATACTGGGCAGCAACATGTTCAATATCGGCGTCGGCGTCTTCTGCTATGACATCTTCTCCAGCGAGGGCCCCATCTTCTGGCTGGCATCGAGAAGCCACATATTCACCGCCTGCCTGGTAGTGCTGATGACGCTGGTCGTTGTGCTTGGCCTGGTCGCCCGTACGCAGAAGAGGCTGCTGAGGGTAAGCTGGTATTCATTGGCGCTGGCGATACTGTATCTGGCCGGAGCTTATGTCATATTCGCCCAGCCCTGGAATTGACGTACAATGTTGCCCCCGACTAAAATTTGTAGTAATGTAAATATGCTCAAAACGAGCGAATCTGTTGCAGGAATGAAGGAATGGATAAGCGCGTTAAAGAACTGATGATACAGAAATGCGTCAGGGTTCGCAGGAATGACCAGATATATGAAGCCGCAAACAGGGTGGCGGAGGACCCGGAGACCCTGCTGACATGCGTGGTGGACGATAGTGACAGGCTCATCGGCATCATAACCCCCAAGGAACTGCTGAAGGCGGCCGAGGTATGCGACTACGGCGGCACAAAATATCCGTTTTTTTCCGGGCGCGAGGCGCTGCATCTCCTGACATCCAAGTATGCCGAGGATATCATGAGCGAGCCTGTCAGCGTCAAGCCAGATGACGACGTGCAAAAAGCCATCGATTTAATGCTACACAAAGGCTTTTACGAGGTACCTGTGGTTGATAAAGAGGGGAAGCTGATCGGAGAGATAAATTACATAGGCATTATCTCACATTCCATCTGGCAGTGTAATCTAGAGAGAAAATAGCCGATGGAAGTAGAGATCTATTTCAAATTCATACTGAGCTTCGCCCTGATACTGGTCGCCGCCAGGCTGGGGGGCGAATTTGCAGAACGGTTCCTCAAGCAGCCGGCGGTCATCGGTGAACTCGTGGCCGGCATCGCTATATCTCCGTTCGCGCTTGGCGGCCTGATATTCGGGCACGACCCCATAATCCTCAACTTCGCACAGATCCCTAACGCCTCTTTGCCGGAATCGTGGCATCTTGGCCATGAGGGCTCTTTCAACGTGATGGAGGTCATCTCGCAGATCGCAGTGGTCGTGCTGCTGTTTGTCGCCGGCGTGGAGACCGATGTCAAGGCCTTTCTAAGACAGGGAAAGACCGGCACGCTGGTGGCGATAGGCGGCGTGGTACTGCCCTTCGTATTCGGCTTTTTAATCACCAAGGCATTTTACCCTGAAGGTCCCTCGACGGCATGGTTCTTCATGGGGGCCGTGCTGGTGGCGACCAGCATAGGGATAACGGTGCGCATCCTGATGGACATGGGCAAGCTGAACACCCGTGCGGGGACCACCATCCTGGTCGCTGCCGTGATCGACGACATCATCGGCATCGTCATCCTCTCGGTAGTCGCCAAGGTGGCCGAGCCCGGGGTTGCGGTCTCGGGCTGGTTTATCGCCCGCATCACGCTGATCGGTTTCGCCGTCTGGTTTGCGCTGCTGATGGTAGGAGTGAAGTTCAACAAATACATTTCGAGGATATTACTCAACCCGCTGAAGAGATCGGGCACCATGCCCATCGCTGCCATCCTCATCGGTTTCCTGATAGCATATCTGGTCACACTGGCCGATCTGCATCCTGTGGTTGGAGCTTACGTTGCCGGACTGATGTTTGCTGCCTGCGCAGAGAAGGAAGAGATAATCGACAAACTGAGGCCTATAATGTTGTTCCTTGCCCCATTCTTCTTCTGTTACCTTGGGATGCAGGTGGATATCCCGGCGATGAAACCGGTGGCATTGCTTGCCTTTATCCTCATACTGCTGGCAGCCATCGGCAAGATAATAGGATGTTACCTGCCGGCAAAATTCGTCGGGCGACTTTCCCATAACGAGTCCATGATCGTAGGCGTAGGCATGGTCCCGCGCGGCGAGGTCGGACTGATTGTCGCCGGCGTAGCCCTGCTAATACCAGGCGCCCTGGGCGATGAAAATATGTCTAAGGAACTTTTCGGCGCAGCAGTCGCTGTCAGCCTGTTCACCACGCTGATCACCCCGGCGATGCTAAAGCCTTTCTTTAAAAAAGCGGCTACTGGAGCAACATCCAGGGGCTGACCTTGTTGTTACCCAGTCTATGCATTATGATATATATGTGCCCCTGTAGCTCAGAGGATAGAGCACCAGCCTCCGGAGCTGGGAGCGGGCGTTCGAGTCGCCCCAGGGGCGTTGAGATACGGTTAAAACACGAATGACTGAACTTACCGAGATCCGGTGGCACGGCCGCGGAGGACAGGGGGCAGTAACTGCCAGCGAAATCCTTGCCGAAGCCGCCCTTCATGAAGGGAAATACTTTCAGGCCTTCCCCGATTACGGCCCTGAGCGCATGGGTGCGCCCATCCGGGCTTACACCAGGATCAGCACCGCACCTATACGGCAGCATTGCCAGGTCACACAGCCGGATGTCGTGGTAGTCCTCGACCCCACGCTCATCAAGGTCATCGATTTCACCGATGGGCTGAAGGACGATGGCGTGGTGATAGTCAACACGAAGCAGTCACCGTCAGAGCTTCGCAAAGAGATCTCATTCGACCATGGGCGACTGTTCATCGTCGATGCTACGCGGATAGCGATGGAGACCATCGGGAAAAACTTCCCCAACACTCCGATCGTGGGCGCGCTGGTGAAGGCCACCGGGGTCGTAGGCAAGGACGCCGTGCTGGAGGAGATAAAGAGGCGCATGGGCACGAAAGTCAGCGAGAAGCTGGTAAAAGCGAATATGGCCGCTTTCGAGCGAGCCTACAACGAGGTTAAGGAGGGCTAACGGCCTTGGCTGCTAAGAGTTGGCGCGAGGTTCCGATTGGCGGGCTTATCACAGCCCCGGGTAACTCTCTGGAATATGCCACCGGCGACTGGCGATCCTTCCGTCCGATCTGGGATGAAAGCCTGTGCACCAACTGCAAGGTCTGCTGGGCATATTGCCCCGATGGGGCTATAAGGCTCGATAATGGTGAGGTTAGCGGCATTAACCTGACCTATTGCAAGGGCTGTGGCATATGCGCATCCGAGTGCCCCCAGAAGGCTATCAGGATGATCGAAGAGGCCCAGGCAAGGGAGATGGCATAGATATGGTATTGAAGCAGGTCAAAGGCAAGGCGGTAGCGCTTGAAGGCGACAGGGCGGTGGCAGAAGCCATGCGCCAGATGAATCCTGACGTGGTAGCCGCCTACCCCATTACGCCTCAAACCGAGATCGTGATGCGCTTCAGTGAGTTCGTGGCCAGCGGCCAGGTGGACACTGAATTTATACCTGTCGAGAGCGAGCATGCATCCATGAGCGCCTGCATCGGGGCTTCCGCCGCCGGAGGGCGTGTGCAGACAGCGACCGCAGGGGCAGGGCTGGCGCTGATGTGGGAGGTGATATGGGTGGCTTCGGGGACACGCTTGCCGATTGTGATGCACGTGGTAAATCGATCACTTTCCGCCCCGCTGAACATCCACTGCGACCACTCCGACTCGATAGGCATGCGGGATGCAGGCTGGGTCCAGCTGTATGACGAAGACGTGCAGGAGGCATACGACAACGCCATCCAGTGCGTGCGCATCGCCGAACACCCCGACGTGATGCTGCCCACGATACACGCCCTTGACGGTTTCGTCCTGGGCCATAATGTCGAACGGCTTGAAGTGCTGCCCGACGAGGCAGTCAGGGAATTTATCGGCGAGTATCAGCCGAGGTATCCCCTGCTGGATGTCAATCACCCGGTTACCTACGGGCCGATGGATCTGCAGGACTATTTCTTTGAGCACAAGCGCCAGCAGGCGGAAGCCATGGTTAATGCCATGGATGTGGTTCCCATGATCGGCGAGGAGTTCGGCAAGCTCACCGGCCGGCACTACGGGCTGATGGAGGGCTACCGTCTGGAGGATGCAGATTATGCCCTGGTGCTGATGGGATCATCAGTCGGCACCGCCCGCACCGCCGTCGATATCATGCGCGAGGAGGGGGTCAAGGCCGGCCTCCTCAAGATACGCTGCTTCCGCCCGTTCCCGGCTGCCGAGGTGGCCCGGGCCATCGGTAACAAAAAGGTCATCGCGGTCATGGATCGCTCGCTGTCGTTCGGCGCCCAGGTCAACCCGCTGTGCCTCGAGGTTGTCGCCGCCCTGTACACGCATGGCTATACACCAAAGCTGATAAACTACGTCTTTGGACTCGGTGGACGCGATACGATACCGCAACACATATGTGGTGTCTATCGAGAGCTGATCGAAATAGATAAAACCGGCGTCGTCGAGCCGGCGCTCAGATTCCTGGGGGTCAGGGATTAGGAGTTGCCCATGGTATTGAATCTGGAACAAATTTCCACAGAGCCGGATCTGCTGGCTTCAGGGCATCGTCTCTGCGCCGGTTGCTCCGAGAGCATAGTTGTCCGCCAGGTGCTGCATGCGGTGGGCACCCCCGTGGTGGTTGCCACATCGACCGGCTGCCTGGAGGTGACAACTACCCCCTATCCGCATAGCGCGTGGCGCGTGCCCTGGATACACAGCGCCTTTGAGAATGCGTCATCCACTATTTCCGGCGTGGAGACCATGTATCGCGCCCTGGTCAAAAGGGGCAAGATCAAGGACGTCGGCATGAAATTCGTCGTCTTCGCCGGCGATGGCGCTACCTACGATATCGGCCTGCAGTTCATCAGCGGCGCCATGGAGCGGGGTCATAAGTTCCTGTATGTCTGCCTCAATAACGAGGCTTACATGAACACCGGCATCCAGCGCTCCAGCGCCACGCCCTTCGGCGCTTGGACTACGACGTCTCCTGTAGGAGAAGCCAAGGCAGGCAAGACCGAAGCGCGTAAGGATGTCACTGCCATCTTTGCCGCTCATGATATACCCTACGTCGCGCAGGCGGCGCCCCACGCCTGGAAGGATTTAATGTCCAAGGTTCAGAAGGCTATTGCTGCCGACGGCCCGTCGTTCATCAACGTGTTGATTCCATGTCAGCGGGGCTGGCGCTATCCCCAGGACCAGACCATTGCCATGTCCCGTCTGGCCGTCGACACGTGCGTCTGGTCGCTGTATGAGGTTATCGACGGCAAGTGGATCATCAATTATCACCCCGAACCCAGGAAACCTGTCATCGAGTGGTTCAAGTCCCAGGGTCGATTCCAGCACCTGGTCAGGCCAGAGAACAGCCACCTCGTCGAGGAGTTCCAGGGGATGGTGGACAGGCACTGGAAGAGGCTGCTGGACCGCGAACGTTGTTCGGCATGACTACTTACCCCATCGCGACAACTTGACCTTTTATATCCCATTTGCTATATTTCCCCCCATGCGGGGTGTGGCGCAGCGGCTTAGCGCGCTTGGTTTGGGACCAAGAGGTCGGCGGTTCAAATCCGCCCACCCCGACTTTTATCCAGTATAATTCATACAGGAGGTGTGAAATGAGGGTAGCCGGTTCAGTTCTCACGCTCATATGTGGCATCGCCGTTCTGGTCGGGGTATTCATGCTATGGAGTAATCAGTTAGCTGGAATTGATATCTTTCACGGTTCAGGCTGGAACATAATATCGACATTCGGGGTATCCGATGGCGCGCAACCATTTTTAGTATTACTTTCGAGTATACTGCTCATTTTGTTCATCCTTCCCTGCTTCATCCTGTCGATGGTCACCGGCGGCGCGAAGGTAGCGACAATTGTGCTCAGCTCCCTGGCCTCAGTGGTTGCGCTGGTAGCCATCGGAGGGGCCGTCTGGTACATTATCGATATCTTAATCAAGCTCGGTCCCAATTTTCAACTTGGCGTTATCGGGTACGGCGTGTATGTATCCGCAGCCGCCGCCCTCGTCGGCCTGATATTCGCATTCGTTACACTATCAGCGTCAATCGCTTCCAGGCCGCGGCCGCGTTACGCGGTGCCGCAGCCCGCTCCGGCTGCCGCTCCAACTGTAGCAGCGGCTCCTCCACCACCCCCACCAGCCCCTGTAACCACACCACCTCCACCCCCACCTCCTCCTCCCTCTCCGGTCGTCGGGGTTGCCGTGGAGGAACCGTCGCCTGTGTTAGCTGAAGAGGCTCAGCCTACTTTTGCTCCGGCAGCTGCGCCTGTGACAGAAGAGGCAAAGGCACCTGCCCCGGAAAAGCCGAAAAAGGCCAAGAAGCCTGCAGCCGAGAAAGTGGCAGAGGCTCCCTCTGCGAAACCGGAGGGCATTGATGAGAGCACCCTGCCGATGGTGCAGCAGCCGTGGGAGACGCCGGAGGAGTTCAAGGCCAGAAAGAAGCGGAAGACGGTGCAGTTCTAGGCTAGTGGGCAGTTCGAGAGATTACAGATCAGCAGTGTGTAAGTGAAAGGCTGGCTATGGTCTTGATGGGAGGTATCAAATGAAGTACTGTCCAAATTGTGGCAATAGGGTAGAAGAAGCGATGAGATTTTGCCCAAACTGTGGGCATACGGTGACTATACAATCGGTGGATTCAGTTGCAGAAGAACCCAAGGAACGCAGGTCCACTATTACAATCGAGCGAACTGAGCCTACGTACTACTCAGATGAGAATGGAGTACGAATTTCTACAACTAGACTGTTAATTGGTTCGACGACTTATGCCATGGCAAATATCGCATCTGTTAGAACCCATGTTAAGCCAGCAAATCGAACTCCAGGAATACTACTCGCGATAGGTGGTTTCGCAACTATTTCCGTCAGCGCATATTTAAATATTCCTATAGGTATAGGAGTTGGTGTTTTATTTTTTATTCTGGGTATTGCTTGGGCTTTATTGAGTAAGCCTACTTACTTTATTAGGATATCCAGTTCATCGACTGAAACAGATGCAATAGGCTCTCGTAGCAAGGAATACATCGCGCAAGTTGCGAGAGCAATAAACGAGGCACTGATACAAAGGGGATGATTAACGGTACCAGTAACTAGAGGGAGAATAAAACCCCGCTGTGGTTAAACCGGGCGGGGTTTTCAATTTCGATAAGTGACCTCGCTGTATTTATTCTTTCGGGCTGCTGCAGAACCGGATGATCTCGGCGAAGTTGTTGATGCGCTCCAGGTTGTTGGTCTCCAGCGTGCCGTCGTAGGTGAGGTTGATCCACGGCTTGCCGTGCTTATCGCTGAACTTCTCCGACATGGCGGCCACTATCCCGCCGGGCATGCAGCCATGCGGCATCACCGATATGACGCCAGCGTACTCGGGGTTCTCCATCCACTCCACGCCGCTCCCGATGCTCAGCACCGCCTCGCTGCCGCATTTGGGCGACAGATATCGGAATGAGTATGACAGCACCTCTTTGGTGGACGGCTCCTTGGGATTGAGCATACCATTGAAATTCATCGCAATATAGCGTTCGTCCTTATCCATGAGCCATTTGCGGATGCTGCCCTTGATAACCTTCTTCAGTTTCTTTTCACGGATGCCATCCTCTATGTTGCGATGGGTGATATATTTCATCCACTCGTTGAACGGGGAAACGATGACCTCCAGCCCGGCCTTCTCGCACTCTTTGACCAGGTCGCAGTTGCTGAAACGGTTGGAGCGCAGGAATATCTCGCCGTTGATGCCGACCAGCGGGCGGCGCGGCAGTGCCGGATCGATTATGGCCTTGAAGTCTGCGGTCGCCGCCAGCAGCAGGTCATTGAAATCCTCCTGTTTGCGCATGCGGTCGGCGATCTTAACAGTGTAAGCGTCGAACAGCTCATCCGCCGCACCTTCCGACTTCTCGTAGGGGCGCGAGCGCCACTGCAACCGCTGCAGATAATCCATGGCGACGATACCCTTCCAAGCCAGCCTCTCGAAGGCGGTGCCCAGCCCCAGATCGCGATAAGCATTGTTGGATACGGTGGTCCGCAGCGGGAAATCGAGACCGAGCTGCTTGAATATGCGCACCTGTTCCACGGCATACTTGCCGAAGCGACAGGGGCCAAAGGCGCTGGGCATGAAGCCCTCGATGGTTTTCATATCCACCGTGCCGCTGCCTCCCTGCTGCAGGAACATCAGGAAGTCACCGAGCGTCACGCGGTACGGCAGGCATTCGGTGCCGGCGGTCAACTTGGAGCTGAGCAGAAGCGATTGCTCTGTCGATTCGGGGAGCACGGTGGCCTTCACGCCAAACGCCTGCATGGCGGCGGCCAGCATGTTAGCGTGGGGTGCCATAAGCGGTATCAATATGGCCTTATCTTTATTGACCTGTGTCGGGGCGGAGCGATAGGCTATCTCGCTCCAACCCTGCGTCACCTTGCCATCGCGCGCGAAGCCGACGATGGTATCGACGAAGGCCTCCAGGCGGGTGACCAGCCCGGCCTCGGCGGCATGCTCATCTATCTCCAGCTGGCCCAGGGGCTTGTCGCCCATGATGTCCTGCACGATGTTGATGACAAAGGAGTTGGGCCCGCAGCCGAAGTTGGTCAGGATCAGCCCAAACAGCTGCGGATCGGCAGCGGTGATGGCGGCAGCGGCGATGTGCTTGCTTTCATACATCCAGTACGGCCTGTCGGAATAGTCCTTGGGATCGATACTGTCGAGGGGCAGGTAATCCATGGGGATGGGCACCATCCCCAGCTGCGCCAGCTTCTCGGCGATGCCCAGGTTGGCACCGGCGTCCTGGTACATGTAGGCTCGTGCCAGTATGACCACGCCCAGCTTGTTCTCAGCATGTACGCGCTCTATGAGTTTGCGCCCCATTTCGACCTTGGCGGAATCGAACGCGCGCTGTGCCTTGAGTCCGGCGAGGGCTGCTTTCCTGCCCTCCCTGCGACCGTAGCCCAGCTTCTCCGCGACATCGGCCAGATTCTTTATGACATCCTCGTCGCCCATGCTGAAATCGATGGTGGGTATCAGCATCTTATCCTCCAGCCCGAGGACGTTGCGAATGATATACGGCGATGCCTGCACCAGCGGACAGGAGTATTTCTGGTTCTCATCCCCGTCCATGACCCCCAGTCGTATGGCGCTGGGATACAGTATATAGTCGATATCGGTGAGGTTTTCAGCATGGCCGTGCAGCAGCTTTATAGGGAAGCAGCTGTCGGTGTATCCCAGCTCGCAGGAACGTTCGATGACCTGCTTGTTGGTCTTGCTCGACAGGACAACCCGGGCATCCAGCGCGTTCAGGAAACCGATGAACAGGGGAGCGTAATCATATATCATGAGGGCCCGCGGTATGCCCACCCTCGGCCCGCTGCCGGCGCCATCGCGATAATCCTTGAACAGCAGCTCCTCCCGCTCGTCGAAGGCGGTCGTCTGCCGCCCTCCCTTGAGCGTGCTGTCGAACAGGTCGCAGCGGCTGCCGTAAAACGTCGGCGGCTCTCCGGACACCTCCAGGCGACTTATGGTGCAATTGTTGTCGCACTTCTTGCAGACGAAGGTCGACAGCTGCGGCTGGCTCTCCATCACCCGCTGGAATCCCTTGAATTTCGATGTGGCGCCACGCATCTCCTCCTTCGCCAGCAGTGCGGCGCCGATGGCCCCGCTGATCTCCTTGTGCTCGGGCACTATGGTCGTCCTGTCGCTGAGCGCCTGCTGGAACGCCGACACCACGGCGTCGTTATAAAATACCGCCCCGGTGAGGATGACTTTTTCACCCAGCTTGCGAGTCCCTACGAGCTTCGAGAGATAATTGGCGGCGATGGAATTCGACAGGCTGGCAGTTAAAACCTCGATGGGGACGCCTTCCTGCTGGGCCGATGCCACCGCCTGCCCCATGAAGGCGGCGCAGCGCGAGCCCAGGTCGATGGTATACGGGGCGTTGAATGCCAGAGCTGCGAAATCGCCGTTCTTCACCGAGACGCCCAGCTGCTCGGCCAGCTCATCGATAAAGCTGCCCGTGCCCGCGGCGCAGGCCTTGTTCATCTGATAATCGACGACGACGCCGTTTCGCTTGATCACCAGCTTTGAGTCCTGTCCACCGATCTCTATGATGTCCGCATCCGGGTCGATCTCGACGGCGGCCCTGGTCTGCGCGGTAATCTCGTTCCGTATCAGGTCTGCACCGATGAAGCTGCCTACCAGATATCGTCCGGAGCCGGTCACACCCACACCTAGGATCTGTGCATTATCGCCGACATCACAGTAGATGTTTCGAAATACCTGTGTGATAGCATCAATCGGCCTTCCTGCGGTCATGAGATAGTTCTTGGCAACTACCGTCTTCCCGATCTCGTCGAGGATGACCGCCTTGGTGCTGGTCGAGCCTACATCCACACCGAGATATCCACTGAACGGTTTCTCTATCTTGCTCGAAACCCAGCTGTACTTCTGGGTCACAGGGCTCAGCCTGGGCATCTGCCAGTAGGACTGCTCAATGCCTTCGCTCGACACATGCTCGACACGGGAGCTTCTGCCGGACTCTTTCGCCAGCAACGCCGAGCCTATGGCTTCGACATGCTGAAAATGCTGCGGCACAATTACGCTGATCTGGACGTCGTTGCGTGCCGACAGGACCTCATTGATGGATTCGACGATGGCGGCATTGGCGGCAACCCCGCCGACGAAGTAGATAGGCTCACCCAGTGCGCCCCTGGTCAGCGATGCGACGCCCCGCGCGATGCTGTCGCACAGCCCACGGAGCATGGCCCCCATGGGTACGCCCTTCTGCTGCAAATGTATCAGGTCGGTCTTGGCGAAGACGCTGCACCTGGCAGCTATCCGCGGCGCGGGACCATCGAACTGCTGGGCGATGCCGGCGAAATCGCCTATGGATATGCCGATACGGTAAGACTGCTGTTCCAGGAATCTGCCGGTGCCCGCAGCACATAACGGATTCGAGGCGACCTTCCACGGCTTGCGCAAACCATCTTCCAGACCTATGATCAGCGATGTCTGCCCGCCGATCTGTACGATGGTTTTGGCATCCGGATGGAAGTGGAGCACCCCGGAGGATATCGACAGCGAGCTGCTGTAATACAGCCATCCCAGCTCTTCCGGTATGGCGGACCTGCCTGAACCCGACACGCCTGCACTGGCAATGTCGCCCAGCACGAATTTCTGGCCCAGCCTCGATATCAGAGAGGCGATGGCTGCCTGCGGGCTGGCGATTACCTTCTCTATATCCAGGTGTCGAATATTATTATCACTGTCGATTAAAGCCAGTTTAGCGTTGACCGAGCCGACATCGAGGCCTAAATAGTAACCCATGTGAAATAATTTTAACATATGAAGCAGCGTTACCGCAAACTGCATCAATCGTGGGAACTTGCTCAGTCTGCTGTGTAGTATAATGAGAGATGCGTGGAGCTGTGGCCATGACTAATTTCAGGTGTATTACTCTAATGAAAAAAGCAAGCCTAGTTATCATCTTAATGACTTTGACACTGCCCCTGCTTGGTGCCTGTGGCAAGCCTGCTGAGGTGAGGACAATCACAATTGGCTATCTCCAGGGTTCTATGCCACTTTCACCCCTTCCTGACGACGTAATAATAGAAGAGGCATTCGATGACCTGATCAAATACTATAATGATAATAACCTCATCCCGGGTGTCCGTCTGGAGCCCATTCCTTACTGGGGTATGGAAGCGCCACAGAGGAACATATCCTGCTATGAACAGCTCAAAGAAAGTGGGGTAGATGTGATCTTCACTTCTTCAGCAGACATTGCCCAGTTTTTGAGTCCTGTGGTGAATGAAGATAAAATGGTGCTGTTTACCACAGAGACAATAGACGAAGATAAGTTGCAGCCGCCGGGATATGTGTTTTGTATTGGCAGCACTCCTAGACAAGAGGCTTATACCCTGCTTAAGTGGGTTGCCGAGAACGATACGGATTTCCCGTCGGGTAGGCTGGCAAAGCTTGGAGCGGCTGTCTGCGACGACTCTTACGGTAGATCGTTCCTTGCGGGTTTGGAGGAATACGCTGCTGTGCATCCTGACCAGTATGAATGGGTAACGGGTTACCTGGATGATGGCCATAAGTGCAACTGGAGTACTGAGGTTGGGGCGCTCAAGGACTGTGACTACGTTGTGCCAACTTACCATCATTGTACACAACAATGTGGGTACGCAGGGTTTGCAGCAGAATATCGAGAGTCAGCTTACACTGCGAAGTTCATAGGCACAGATAAGCATTTGAGTGACATTAAGTACTCGTGGTCTCCAGAGGAATGGAACGTATGGAATGGGACGCTTCTCATCAGATCGTCACAGTGGTGGAATGAAGAGAGCGACATAGTTGATCTTACTAAGACGTTGCTGGCAGAGAATCATCCTCTTGCAGAAGGCAATTATACGAAGGATTTGTATTTATACTCCTACGAGTACCTAAGTGTTGCTAAGGTCTATGTAATGCTGGAGATAATAAAGGATGCCGTTGCATCCTCAGGTCCTGAGGGCTTCAACTCAGACGCACTGTATGAAGCAGCGCGGTCGTTCTCGCTCTCCATTGATGGTGTCGAACGCTACAGTTTCAACGGAACCAAGCGCACTGCCGTGAACTATGTGGGTGTATACGAGGTTAAAGCTGACGAGAAAGACATATTCAGGGTAGACCCAGATTGGTACCCGGTAGTTAGTGAACCGTAGTAAATCTGCAATTCCCTCGTTCGAGCATGCGCCATTGCAATATACAGGTCTTGACGCTGGGGGCATTTTCTAAATAGAATGAAGTGGCTGACCGAAAGGGGTGAATTTTTGGACCTGAGATTTACCGCAGAGGAAGAGGCGTTTCGCAAAGAGATTCAGGATTTTGTCAAGAAGGAACTTCCACCGGAATACGAGAGACCGGTTATACATGGGGGGGAAACCGAGGAAGAGTGGGATTTCGTAAAAAAGTTTACCCGCAAGCTCGGTGAGAAGGGCTGGATCGCAATCTGGTGGCCTAGGGAATACGGCGGCCTCGAGGGCACCGACATACAGTACCTCATATTCAATGAGGAGATGGCGTATGCCCGGGCGCCGCGCATGGATGGCGGCGGCTCCGGCATCGTCGGGCCGACGATGCTGGTCCACGGCACCCCTGAGCAGAAGAAACGTTACCTCCCTCCCATAGCTCGTGGAGAGGTCATGTGGATCCAGTGTTTCTCCGAGCCGGGCTTCGGCTCTGACTCCGCAGGGATTCAGACAAAGGCTGTCGAGGACGGCGACAGCTACGTAATCAATGGACAGAAGACTTGGATCAGCTTCGGTCTGCACGGCGATTTCTGCTACATGACCACGCGCACCGATACCGAGGTGCCCAAACATAAGGGCATTAGTATGTTCCTGGTGGACATGAAGACGCCGGGGATAGAGGTCAAACCCATCACCAACATGGTGGGTGCGCCGGGATTCTGCGAAGTCTATTTCGACAATGTGCGCATACCCAGGGAGAACATGCTGGGGCCCAAGAACGGCGGATGGATGGTGATGATGACCATCCTCGCATTCGAGCGGGGGACTCTGGCGTCCCTGGCAGGCTCGATGCGGCGCAGCCTTGACGAGCTGGTAGCTTTCGCCAGGGAGACCAGTTATAACGGGAAGCCTCTGGCAAAGGACCCGCTGGTGAGACACAAGCTGGCCGATATGGCCATCGGCGTTAATATCGCCAGATTGCTTACCTATCGAACTGTCTGGATGCAGGGGCAGGGCCTCATACCAACGTATCAGGCTTCAATGTCCAAGCTGTTCAGCGACGAGATGTATTTCGACATCGCTCGAGTTGGCACCGAGATCATGGGGCTTTATGGGAGCCTGGCATGGAAATCCAGGCTGGCCCCTATTAATGGAATATTCGCTGGCAACTACCTCAACAACCTGGGGTGTCTATTCGCCGGCGGCACGCCCGAGATACAGCGCAACATACTGGCCACCGTTGGCCTGGGGTTGCCGCGGAAATAAACGGTAGTCATTCAGCGTCGATATCGATCGTGCTGATATATAAAAAGTAGAACAAAATAAGGAGGATAGTAAATGGAACTGGGAATCAAGGGGAAGAGCGTTATCATCACCGGTGGTGGATCGAACATAGGGCGAGCCATCGTCTTGGGATTTGCCAGGGAAGGTGCCAAGATAACGATCGCCGACATCGATGAGAAGCAGGCGCAGAAGGTCGCCAGTGAAGCGAAAAAGGCAGGCGCTGCCGACGCCGTGGTGGTGAAAACCGACGTAACCGACCTCGCCGCAGTTGAAGCGATGGTAGCGAAGGTTAAAGATAATAACGGCTCAGTCGATATCCTGGTGAACAACGTGGGTTGGGATATCCAGCAGCTGTTCACCGATACCGGTCCTGACTTCTGGGACAAGGTGATAAATATCAACTACCGCACCGTGCTGAACTGCACCAAGGCCGTATTGCCCACCATGATGGAACAGGGAAAAGGCGTCATCGTTAACATAGGCTCGGACGCCGGGCGAATCGGCGAGTTCAAAGAGGCGGTGTACGGCGGCACCAAGGGCGCTGTGATAGCCTTCACCAAGGCGGTCGCCCGCGAGGTTGGTAAGTTCAACATTCGCCTCAACGTGGTGTGCCCCGGCCTCACCCTGCCCGCCAGCGAGGAGGAGTACGGCGAGGGGAGCCCCTGGAAGATGACGGCCGCCTTCTTCACCGATGATCTGAAGGAGAAGATCAAGAAGAATTACCCGCTGCGCCGGCTGGGCACTTCCAGCGACATCGCCAATGCGGTGCTGTTCATGGCGTCGGACGCCGCCGGCTTCATCACCGGCCAGACCCTCAGCGTCAGCGGCGGCTACAGCATGATGTAATAACGAAGTTTGACTCTAAAGTGCTAAGCCAGTAGAATATATTTGGGCTGTATAGAGACCATCCATTGTGGTAACCTTAGCTTGAATGGATTATCAAGGAAAAGGAGGGCAATAGTATTATTGCGCATTATGTAAGATGAAAGTTTGGTCAAGGGGATTAGGCAAACAGGCATTAAATGCGGACTGGTTCAGAACCGATCTGGCGGTGGAGGGGGGATCGCTATTAGCCAAGGGCATCGTGCGCGATAAAGGCATCATATGGGACTGCCAGTTCACATTCTCGAAAGACGATCTGCCCGGGCTCCTGTACATGCTCCTCTCATACCCGATGCTGCGCCACACTTTGCGCAATTTCAAATACGTATTGACCTTTGGATATGACAGGTTTATCAAAGGTGGGGCGAGCAAGAAAAAGGCTTTGGAAAAGCCCAAAGAGAAACCCAAGAGCAGCTAATAATTGCGGAAAGCGTTAGATAAAGGGGTCTTAAAATGAGATTTTGGTCGAAAGGTCTAGGGGAACGAGAGCTGGTCATAGATCTGAGCAGGGGCAACATGACCCGAGAAGAAGGCAAGATCGTCATGCGCGGCGTTATCACCGAACCAGTGGCCTGGAACTATGAGGTAACCCTGTTCGAAGAGGACATACGCGGCATACTCCGCGTCATGCTTTCCGTCCAGGCATTGCTCTATTTCGCGAAGAACATCCCGGCCTTGCTTACTTTCATTAGCAGGGCTATCAGGCGCGACTTCGGCACCAAACCATCGGAAACCAAACCGGGGGAGAACAAACCCGAAGAGAAGAAACCGGTGGAAGCCAGCCGAAGCGCCGCTTCCTGAGTAACGCGCCGGCACTGATACAGGCTCCTCGTTAGATGGGGATGGGTTTCTTATCTAACGAGGGGCTTTTTATTGGGGAAATGTCGCCTGTGAGTTATTCAGCTTCACATCGAACGATGTTCCCATAAATAGTGAAATGCGACCTGTGTTCGTCGCTAAATATCGCACTAGCCTTTGCACTATATGGAATGGGTCTGTCGCCAAAGTAATTACATGCGACCGACGGCAGCAATGCGCATACCTCATCCAGATTGACCCAGCGGCCGATGTGGTTTAGGATATTGAACGTATCCAACTGAAAGGCACGCCATGAACATTAAAACGGCCAGAGAAGAGTTGCAGCAATGCGGACGTGCCCTCGCAGAAAAGGGTCTGGTGTGGGGGCACAGCGGAAACATCAGCGTTAGGCTGAACAGGAATTCCTTTGTAATCTCCGCAGGGGGCACACACCTCGGTCGCCTCACCGATGCTGACATGGTCAAATGCCACATCGGGCATGACGGGTATGAGGGCACGGTTAGGCCATCGATGGAGGCCGGCCTGCACCGTGGTATCTATCAATGCTGTCCGCAGGCAGGCGCCATTATACACTCACAGCCGCTCTATTCGACACTGGCGGCATGTTCCGATATCGATATCCGCACGGACTTTCTGCCAGAGGCGATGGCTTACCTGGGCAATATTGCCATGGTGCCCTACCACCACGCCGGTTCCATCGAGCTGGCTGAGGCGACAGCCGAGGCTGCCATGCAGAGCCAGGTGCTGATCCTGAAGAATCACGGCGTTATCTGCCATGATACGTCCCTCCAAGCGGCAGGGCTTAAAACCGAGGCGCTGGAGTTTGCCTGCAGGCTGCTGGTTGCATCGCGCGCCAGCGGCATCGCCTTAAAATACCTGGGTGAAAACGTGGCTGAGGATTTCTTAAAGCACCTCAGGGACATCGGGCGGTAATCGAACCATATACCACTCGACACCCGCCTTGACAACCCCTGTACGCGCCAGTACCATGTTGTATGTATGGCATACGTTCATTTTTCAACCCCTGCCCATTATGCCCTGCACTTCGAGTCAAACCGCAATCCCATATCTTCGATAACCATGATTTAAAGGAGTAATAATGCGAGAAGTTGTTATAGTCAGCGGCGCCCGCACAGCCATAGGAGCCTTCGGGGGCACGCTGCGGGATGTGCCCGTCGTTACGCTGGGCAGCACCGTAATCAGGGAAGCCATGGTGCGAGCCGGCATCCGCCCGGTCACCGGCGACGAGATGCTGGCCTACGGACCTGACAGGCTCAAGGACGAGCGGTTTATCGAACTTGAAACGAAGTATATGCAATGGGACCAGTCGTTGAAACCGGTCCAGGTCGACGAGGTCATCATGGGGCTGGTGCTGTTCGCCGGCCAGCGCCAGAACCCGGCGCGCCTTGCCTCTATCTACGCCGGCCTGCCCAAGGAGGCCCCTGCCTTCACCCTGAACAAGCTGTGCGCCTCGGGCATGAAGGCTATAACGCTGGGTGCTGAGGCTATCATGATGGGCGAGGCCGACGTAGTGGTCGCCGGGGGAATGGAGAGCATGAGCAACGCTCCGTATTCGCTGCCCAGGGCCCGCTGGGGCTACCGCATGGACCTCGACGGCAAGGCAGAGATGAACGACCTGCTGTTGTGGGACGCCCTGCTGGAGACCTTCTACGATTACCACATGGGCTACACGGCGGAGAACATCGCCGCCAGATACGGCATCACACGGCAGGAGCAGGACGAGCTGGGGCTGATGAGCCATAGCCGCGCCCGGAAAGCGATAGCCGATGGCATCTTCAAACAGGAGATCGTGCCGGTGATGGTGCCCCAGAAGAAGGGGAACCCCATCGCCTTCGATACCGACGAACGTCCGATGGACACCAGCCTGGAGAAGATGGCCAAACTCCCCACCATGTTCAAGAAGGATGGCACCGTAACCGCGGGGAACGCCTCCGGGGTCAACGATGCGGCCGCCGCCGTCGTACTGATGTCCAGGGAGAAGGCCGACGAGCTGGGGATCGAACCGATGGTAAAGGTAAAGGCTTTCACCTCCGGCGCCCTAGATCCGGCTTACATGGGCCTGGGCCCGGTGACGGCAGTGCGCAAGCTCCTGGCCAGAACCGGTTTTAAAGTGAGCGATTTCGATAACATAGAGTTGAATGAGGCCTTCGCCGCCCAGGCCATCGCCTGCATGCGCGAGCTGAACCTGAGCTGGGACAATACGAATATACATGGCAGCGGCATATCGCTGGGACACCCCATCGGGTGCACCGGTGCCCGCATCGTGGTCACCCTCATGCACCAGATGAAGAGGAGCAACCTGCATCTCGGGCTGGCGACGCTCTGCGTGGGTGGCGGCCAGGGCATGGCTGTGGCATTGGAAAGATTATGATGTAAGTCGACCATTTGCATTGTCGATTTTTGGACTGAGCCGCCCTTACCTTTCTGCACAACTATCGTCCGGCGATATGATATCGCTTCAATTCTGGCACTATTACCCTCGATTATCTTGACACGCATCGTCCAAAGTAGTATAAGCGTATACTACAGGCACTACACTTTTTTATAAAATTGTCAGTCACCAGCCGTCTCTGTGCCAGGAGGTGGTCCATGAAAGACGATGAGAAGACCAAGAAACAACTCATTGAAGAGCTGCAGGAGATGCGTAAGCTGGCAGCCGAGATACGTGTCATCGAGGCCAGCCGCCTGCAGGCCGAGTACGAACTGCAGCAAAGCGAGAGCCGCCTGCACGCATTCATGGAGTCGGCTACCGACTCATTCTCTATCTGGGACGAAAACCTGTATCTTATCGATATCAACCAGGCTTCACTCAGCTACCACCCTAAGGGCACCAAGAAGGAGGACTTGATAGGGAAGCACATCACAGAGATTGTCCCCGACCTTGAGAAAACCGGCAGATATGAGCAATACAAGGATGTGATCAAGACCGGCAGGCCTGTAGCCTTCGACGACCTGACGCCACACCCGAAGTTCGGGGAAAAACACCTGTCGATACGCGCGTTCAAGGTGGGAGAGGGCATGGGCATGATCGGCACGGACATCACCGGGTTGAAGCTGGCGGAGTTATTACGCCAGAGCGAAGAGAGATTCCGATTACTTTTCGAGGGGTCGTCGAATCCGGTTACTATCTTCGACAGGGATGGCAATATCCTGATGATTAATCCCAGGGGGGCGAAGAATCTGGGGCGGCCTGATGCGGAACTTGTGGGGTGCTCGCTCAAGGAATTCTTCCCGGAACAGTTTACCGAACTTGTCAACAAATTCAGGGAAGTCATTGCTCAGGGAAAGTCACTTAATTTCGAGTATAAAGTGAGACTTGCCGACGGCGAGCACTGGTTCTGGTCCACTCATGATCCTGTAAGAGATGCCGAAGGTATAGCTTACGCCGTTCAGGTCATCTCCTACGATATCACTGAACGTAAACGCATGGAGGAAGCGCTGCGG
The DNA here is from genome assembly GCA_964428725.1 of uncultured Dehalococcoidales bacterium. Taxonomy (GTDB): domain Bacteria; phylum Chloroflexota; class Dehalococcoidia; order E44-bin15; family E44-bin15; genus CAYRYW01. Next base: position 54,384 of record CAYRYW010000001.1, on the reverse strand, counting down.
CAAAGCGAGGAGAAATACAGAGACCTGTTCGAGCATTCTAACGAGGTAATCTGCATAGCCCAGGACGGGATATTGAAACTCACCAACCCCAAAACTTCCGAGATGACAGGCTATTCACAAGATGAGCTTTACCTGAAGCCTTTCATGGACCTCGTTCATCCTGACGACCGTGAACAGGTGATCAACAGGCATGTTGCACGGATAAAAGGGGAGGATGTCCCCAGTGAGAATTGCTTCCGCTTCCTCAAGAAATCAGGGGGGACCGGTTGGTTCCAGATAAACACGGTAGCCATCGACTGGGAAGGCAAACCGGCGACACTCAGCTTTGGCAGCGAAGTCACCGAGCGCAGGCGTATGGAGGAGGCGCTGCGCGAGAGGGAGGAGATGTATCGAAATGTGGTGAAGCAGTCCAGCGACCTCATCGTCATAATCCAGGATGGCAATATCGTATATGCCAATCCCACTGCGAGACGGCTCACGGGATATACGTCTGAGGAATCGATAGGCACTCCGCTGACAAGGTATGTGCACCCCGACGCAATCGATGATGCAGTAGACCGTTACAAACGCCGCATGGCCGGTGAAGAGCTGGAGCCATCATACGAATCCATCCTGCTGCATAAGGACGGCAACAGCATATACGTCGAAGTGAGTGGCAAGGTCATCGATTACAGGGGCAAACCCGCAGACATGGTCGTGATGAGGGATATCACCGAGCGCAAGCTGGCAGACAAGGCATTTCGGGAATCGATGCAAATGTATCGTACCCTGGTGGATAACTCAAATGAGGTGATCTTCTCGGTAGATACTCAAGGGCAGATCACACATATAAGCCCCGTTATAGAGCGTTTGAGTGGATATAAGCCCGATGAGGTCATAGGCACTAACTTTTCCCGCTACGTCGTGCCGGAAGACCTGCGTGGCCTTGTATCCAGCATGGAGCTCACGCTGTCAGGGCAGCGTGAGCCGCACGAGTTCCGAGTGCTGAGCAAGGACGGCACCATTCACACTGTTATCAGTTCTAGCAATGTCCTGCTGCGAAACGGGCAGCCGGTTGGCCTCACCGGCGTCCTCAGCGACATCACCGAGCGCAAGCGCGCTGACGAAGCCCTGCGGGCGAGCGAAAACAAGTACCGCTACCTGGTCGAATCCCTCCAGGAAGGCATCTGGGAGATCGATGCGAAGGGCCGCACCACATATGTCAACCCGCGGATGGCGCAGATGCTGGGATATACCATCGATGAGATGTCAGGGAAAAAGCTATTCGATTTTATGCATAAACGAAATGTCGCTACCGCCAGACGCCTGCTGAAACGACGCAAGAGTGGCTTATCTGAACGCCACGATTTTGAATTCATCCGGAAAGACGGTAGCCAGATCTACACCAGCATCATGGCAAATCCCATTACGGATGAGGAAGGGAAATATGTCGGGGCGCTTGCAGGTGTGCAGGACATCACCGACCGCAAGGCTATGGAGGATGAGCTGCGGATCAAAGATAGCGCCATAGCCCAGTCCATCAACGCCGTCATGATAGCCGATATCGACGGCATGATCACCTATGTGAACGATTCGTTCCTGAATCTCTGGGGCTATGCCAGCGGACAAGATGTGGTCGGCAAAAGCGCTGCGACGCTGTGGAAACAGGAGCAGAAGGCTTTGATGATACTGGATGCAGTGATAAGCAAGGGGGGAGCACTGGGTCAGCTCGAGGCGTTGAGGGGGGATGGCACAACGTTCTTCGCCGAGCTCTCCCTGAGCCTGATCTCTGACGACCGCGGCAAGCCTGTGTGCATCATGGGTTCGTTCATGGATATCACCGAACGCAGACAGGCAGAAGCGAGGCTGACCAGGGAGAGGGACAGGGCACAACGTTATCTGGACATCGCCGAGGTCATGATGCTGGTCATCGATGCGGACGGTAAAGTCAGCCTGATCAACCGCAAAGGCTGTGACATCCTCCACTGCAGGACAAGGGATGTAATCGGCAGGAACTGGTTCGACAGTTTCGTTCCGGAGGATACCAGAGACAAGATGCGTTCCCTGTTTGACAGAATAATGTCGGGGGATATACAGGCGGTGGAGTATTACGAGAGCCATGTAGTGACGGCAACCGGCGAGCGGAGGCTCATTGCCTGGCGTAACTCGATATTGATGTCGGAGAGCGGCAGGCCGACAGGCCTGCTCAGCTCGGGCGAGGATATCACGTTGAGACGCCGCGCGGAGGAAGCGCTGCGCGATAGCGAGGAGAAGCTGCGCGCCATATTCGACAACGTCGGTGTGGGCATCACCGTCATGGACATGCAGGGAACGATACAGGAGATAAATGAGACCACCCTGAACATCAAGGGTTACACGCGAGAGGAAGTTATCGGCAGGTATGGCTTGGATTTTGTGGCCGAGCGCGACCGGGACAGGGCTGTCCATTCCATGATGAAGCTGCTGGAGCAGGGATGGAATGTCCCCGATGAGTTCGCACTGCTCAAGAAGGACGGGACAGAGATAGAGTGTGAGGCCGGTGCCACCATAATCCACGACAGTTCGGGTAATCCGATCGGCATTATCAGCTTTGAACAAGATATCACCGAGCGCAGGCGGGGGGAGAGAGAGAAGGAGAGACTCCTGCGCGAGCTGAACCACCGCGTAAAGGAACTCGATTGTCTCTACGGCATCTCCAACGTGCTGGCACGTCACCACCCAACACCCGATGCCCTCTTCGAGGGGATACTCCGGACCATACTGGCCGCGTGGCAATACCCTGAGATAACCTGTGTGCGGATAGTGGCTGAAGGTGCGGAGTATAAGACGGAGCGATTTCAGGATACGGCGTGGAAACTGACCCGTGAAATAGAAGTCCACGGGGAACCGGCCGGAGTGGTAGAGGTATGCTATCTTGAAGAGAGACCCGATGCCGATGAAGGTCCCTTCCTCAAGGCCGAGAGGAATCTGATTGACGCCATCGCCGGTCGGCTGGGCGAGGCGCTGGAGCGCAGGCGGGCAAAGCGGGCGCAGGGTAAACAGGAGGACAAATAGATGCTGCTACAGGAAGGCTCCATCGATGGCCTGGCCATAATCCAGGGAGGTGCAATCAAGTGCGCCAACCGGACGCTGCTCGACATGTTCGGACTTAAAGATGAGGAGGAAATGGTAGAGCATACATTTGCCGACTTTATATCGCCAGACTTCGAACAGATAGTGGACAAGCGCGACAGCGATATCTTCGAGTATTGCTCAACCCCCCGCCTGCACGAGTTGAAGGGACGGCGCCGGGACGGCTCGACTTTCGATATCGAGCTATCCATCTCCCCTGTACAGTACCGGGGAGATCCGGCCATGCAGGGAATAGTTCGGGACATCAGCCGTCGCAAGCAGGCTGAGGCTGAATTGCGCGCCAGCGAGGAGCAGTACCGCCTGCTGTTCGAGGAGGCGCCCTTAACTATTGTGATAGTGGACAGTTCAGGCGTGGTAATCGACTGCAACAGGATCACCGAGACGATGACCGGATACAGCAGGGAACAGATAGTAGGTCTGAGATTCGACCATCTCCCGATGCTGGACGCAAGAGATTTGCCCGGAATAAATGAGTACATACAGAAAGTCTCCAGTGGTGAGGTGGTCGAATCATATAACCTGGAGATAACCCGAAAAGACGGTGAGAAACGCTGGGTGCGTGTCAGAAATTCGCTGATGAAGCGGGCAGACAAACTAATCGGACTGAAAATCTACGCTACCGATATCACGGAGCGCAAGCGGACGGAGGACGCCCTGCGCGCCAGCGAGGAGAAGCTGCGCGTTATCTTCGATTCGATCGAGGAGGCCATCACCGTAACGGACCTGGAAGGCAGAATAATCGAGGCGAACCGGGCATGCGTTCGCAATTCCGGCTTCAGTTCAAAGGAGGAGCTCCTCGGCCGAAGCGGGCTGGAATTCATCTCAGAAAGGGATCGGGCCAGATGCGCGAAGGACATACTGAAGGCTGTCGGCAGGCAATGGGGCACAACAGAACGTTACACCTTTGTCGATAACGGCGGCCGCGAATACCAGGGATGGGCCAGCGGCACACTGATGTGGGACGAGAACGGTAATCCTGCGGGTTTCATCAACGTCGCTAAGGACATGAGCGACATAGTGCAAGCACAGGAGGCGCTGGAGGCATCGGAGGAGCGGTACCGCTCAGTGGTGGAGAACGCCGGCGAAGTAATAATAGTGGCGCAGGACGGCAGGCTCAAATTCTTCAATCCCCAGGCTATGGAGATAACGGGTTACAGCTCATCGGAGCTTGCCAATAAGCCTTTTGTTGAGATGATACACCCGGATGACCGCAATATGGTGGCCGAACGCCATATCAAGAGATTGCAGGGCGATAAACTGCCCGGCGTATACCCCTTCCGCATCATCGATAAGCAGGGCAATGTCAAGTGGATGGAGATAAACGCGGTTGCCATCCAGTGGGAGGGACGCCCCGCGACACTTAACTTCCTCAGCGAAATAACTGAGCGGAGGAGGGCTGAAGACGCCCTGCGCGAGAGCGAGGAGAAGCTGCGCATCCTGTTCGAATCCATAGGGGACGCCATCACCATAACCGACCTGTCGGGCAGGATCGTGGACATGAACCAGGCCTCACTCCGCATGGGGGGGTTCGAGCACAAAGAGGAGCTGGTGGGAGTCGCGGGCTACGAGTTGGTGGCGCACAGGGATCGCGCCAGGGTACTGAAGGATATGAAAGTGGCTTTTACCCGTGGTGAACAAAGCCTCGTGGTGCATTATGCTTTCCTGGCAAAGGACGGCAGGGAATACGATGCCGAGGCCACCATCGCCCTGCTGCGCGACGCTTCCGGGCGACCTGTCGGCGTAGTCGCTGTTGCCAAGGACATCACAGAGCGCAAGCGCATGGAGTCGCTGATCCAGTTTTATATAACCGAGATCACCCGGGCTCAGGAGGAGGAGCGTAAAAGGATAGCCTGCGAGCTCCATGATGATACCGCGCAGGGACTGGCGGCGCTGATGCTGGATGTCGAAGCCATCATCCACGGCAAGGAGCAGCTACCGGACAGGACGCTGAATGAGCTGGAACTCATCCGCGACAAGGCGAACATGATAATGGAGGGGGTGCGCCGCTTCAGCACCGAGCTGAGGCCCGGGATACTGGACCAGCTCGGGCTGTTGCCGTCGCTGCAATGGCTCACCGACGGTATCGGCCACGACATCAAGGCAAGGCTGGACGTATTTGGAGCTGAGACACGCCTGCCGCCCGAGGTTGAAGTGGCATTGTTCCGCATCGCACAGGAGGTAATCAATAACATCAGGCGCCATGCCAAAGCGACGCGTGTGGTAGTGAGGATAGACTTCTCGCCTGACAACGTTAAATTACACATCCGCGATAACGGCTGCGGATTCAAGCCGCCGGAAGTGTTGACAGACTTCGCCACGGCAGGCAAGCTGGGGATACTGGGGATGCATGAGAGGGCGCGTATAATCGGCGGCAACCTCTTTATACAGTCACATGCGGGCAAGGGGACGACGGTATCGGTTGAGGTGCCAAGGTAAAAGCGGTGTCGAAAGGATGCCTGTTGACCTGTGCGAGCTACGGCAGGTCCTCCAGCGTGATCCATCCCTCACGCAGCGCATGCAGAACGGCCTCCGTGCGCGAGCCGACGTTGAGTTTGTGGAAGATGTTGACCAGATGCGTCTGCACGGTGCGCACGCTTATGACCAGCTTATCCGCAATCTCCTTGTTGCTCTTGCCCTTTGCCGCCAGCTTGAGCACCTCCAGCTCGCGCTGGTGCAGCCGGCGCGACCTGTCCTTGATAATGGGTTTGCCGCCTCTGACAGCGGCACGCTGAAAAACCTTGCTGGCAACGCTGGCGTCCAGCACCGTTTCCCCTTCATGCAGCGCCCGGATTCCGGCGATTATGTCGCGTATCCTGGCATTCTTCAGCATGTAACCGGCGGCCCCCACCTCTATGGCATTGAACACGTAGGGGTCATTGTTGAAAGCGCTCAGGATAAGGATAGCTGTCGACGGGCAGGACTGCTTGATCTGCCTGGTCGCCTCGATACCGTTGAGCCGGGGCATGGATACATCGACGACGGCCACGTCAGGTTTCAGCCTGGCAGCCAGGCTGACCGCCTCATCGCCGTCGCTGGCCTGTCCCACCACATCGATATCGTCGTGATCCCAGAGCAGGCGCTGCAATCCTTCACGAAATGCAGGATGGTCATCGGCAAGTAGAACCCGTATCTTTTTGGTTTTAACGCTTATATCGTGTTTGATATGCTGCTTCCCTCGCGATATAGAGATACTATCATATGAAACGCCATTTGTCGACGGTTTTCGGCCTATTCGACACTTCGAGCCTCGATGAAACAGCCGTGGCTAACGGCGACACATTCGACGACGCTAATTCAGTAGATCACTGCCCTATTTTGACACAACCTTTTTTTAAGTCTAAAATTGAGATATCTGCAGATTTGCTGAAGCTACACGGTCTGGCGGTTTGATGTCTTCCATGCCGTTTCGAGCCGAGATAGCTCCTTGTGATTCGGGGGCGGATTGCGGATGATGGAGAGGCGATACCCATAACAAGGATGGCATGAACGCTATCCCCTCTTTTCACATTTTACCGTCATGCCGATTTGGCTATAGCTAGCTTCAAGCATATCGCGGTTGAAAGGTGTAACGATGGAGAAGATTGTCAGGACACTGCGCTGTAAAAACGTTAGCGTGCCGGGCACACTGGGAAAATTAACCACCGCCATCGGCAAGCTGGGCGTGGACATCGGGAATGTAGCGACAGTGCATATTGGGCCGCACTACACTATCCGGGATATCGATATATATGTCGAGAGCGAGGAGCAACTTGATAAGGTAGTTAAGGAGGTCTCTGGGCTTAAAGAGGTCTCGGTTATCGAGGTCAGGGACGCCGTACTCGAGTTCCACAAGAGCGGCAAGATCAAGATGATCAACACTATCCCTATAACCACTGTGGATACCCTGCGCAAGGTTTACACGCCCGGAGTGGCTCAGGTATGCAACCTGATCTCGTCCCAGCCGAAGTGGAAGGACATGTACACCTTCATCCCCTATTCCGTGGCTATCGTCACCGATGGCACAGCGGTACTGGGGCTGGGGGACATCGGGCCGGTGGCGGGCATGCCGGTCATGGAAGGGAAGGCTGCCCTGCTCCAGCAGCTCGTGGGGATCAGCGGGATACCCATACTGCTGAATACAACCGACCCGGATGAGATCGTGGAAACGGTGAAGCATATCGCACCCACATTCGGGGGAATCCAGCTGGAGGACATAGCCTCGCCGAGGTGTTTCGGCATCGAGGAGAGGCTGGTCAGCGAGCTGGACATACCGGTCATGCACGACGACCAGAAGGGGACCGCCGTGGTCGTCCTGGCAGCCCTCATCAGCGCCTGCAAGCTCACCAGGGTCAGGCTGGAGGAGGCGCAGATCGGTCTTATCGGGCTGGGAGCTTCCGGCCTGGCTATCGGCAAGTTTATTCATCAGTACACGGGAAACCCAATGCTGGGCACGGCCAGGACTGAAGCCAGCATAAAGCGGCATGCGGAGGCAGGAGGAATCCCCTCGAGCTTCGATGAGATAATGCAGAACGCGGATATAGTGATCGCCACCACCGGTGTCAGAGGGCTTATCGCCCCTGATAAGGTGCGGAAGGGACAGATCATACTTGCCCTGTCGAACCCATATCCTGAGATAACCCCTGAAGCAGCCAGGGCAGCCGGAGCAGTCCTTGCGGCAGATGGCAGATCGGTCAACAACCTGCTGGGGTATCCCGGTATCTGGCGGGGCACGCTGGATGCCGGGGCCAGCAAGATAAACTACGAGATGCTGAAGGCGGCATCCCTGGCGATCGCCGGCGCCACAGAGGAAGGCATGTTCGTGCCCACCGCCATCGAGCCAGGCGTTCACCTGGCGGTGACGCATGCCGTGGCCAGGGCGGCCATCGAATCAGGGGTAGCCCGTCGGCAACTGGACGATGACTATTTCGCCAGCGTCAATGTCAAAGAGACCCTGTGGGCCTGAAGCTGCTGCGGCCTGAAAAAGGCCAGACGTTGTAATATTTTGCATCTGGCAAGATATGGAAGTCCACTGCACCGGAAAATGCCTGAGCGAACTTGTATACGGGGTAAATAGAGATGAGGAACACATATCAATCTGCAGTTGATATGAATATCCTTTATCGTGAAGTACAGCACTTCCGTACTCTCTGGCTGTGGCTCATTATCCTCCCCATATCCTTTGTGGCTATATGGGGCATGATACAGCAACTGATCATGGGGGAACCGTTCGGCACTAATCCTGCGCCGGATATAGCCCTGATTGTCATCGTAATCCTTATCGGACTGGGGCTCCCCTATGCCCTGTACAAGATAAACCTGAAAACCGAGGTCCGCAGCGACGGCATTTACTATCGCTTCTTCCCGTTCCACCTGTCATTTCGCCGCATAGGTCTTGAGGACATAGCCAGATACGAAGCGGTCACCTACAGCCCCCTGAAGGAGTATGGCGGCTGGGGCATCCGATACGGCCGTAACGGCAAGGCTTATAACGTGTCAGGCAATCGCGGCGTGCAACTGGAATTATCGGACGGGCAGAGGCTGCTGCTCGGGTCACAGCGCCCGGAGGAGTTCGCCATCGCCATCGATATAGCACGGGACAGGCGATAGACACGATACAGCATCTGAGACTGATGCTGGAGTGAAACTGGTCGAGTTTGCAGACGACTTCTGTATCTTGACGGCAACAGTCACAGGATATAGTATTGAGTTGACCAAAATAACATTGGGCGGGGTTTAAAAAGAGTTCCTGCTTAGCCGATTTTTGGGGTGCAAATAGAAGCGTTGGTTGGAAATTTTAGCTTCAGATTTTGCGGGAGTAACTCAGTGGTAGAGTTCCTGCCTTCCAAGCAGGCTGTCGCGGGTTCGAGTCCCGTCTCCCGCTCCACCTGTATAAACCCGCTCGCGTAACTCCGATAATCTTCGTCCCGTCAGGGGCGGGCGAGTTCCACGCGACGACAGAAATAACTGCAACTCGGACACCATGCCCGGTGACACCGAACGCCCGGGCAACGCAACGGAGGCGGCATCCGCCGGCGCCCGCGCAGGCAGAAGCATACAGTCAATAACGAAAACCGTTCATACGTGGAGGTGCGACTATGTGCAGATTAAACGGCAGGGTAGCGTTGATAACCGGCGCCGGCGCCGGCATCGGGAGGGCGGTGGCCACGCTGTTCGCCGCGGAGGGCGCAAGGGTGGCGGTCGCCGACTGTATGCAATCGAGCGGTGATGAAACCGTGGATATCATCGCAAAGGCCGGTGGCGAAGCCATATTCGTACGCGCAGATGTCACACGATCGGCAGATGTGCGCAACATGATACAGTCCACGGCTGACGCCTTCGGCCGGATCGACATCCTGCACAACAACGCCGGCATCAACTCGCCGATCAAGACGATAGCCGATATGAGCGAGGAGGAGTGGGACGCGGTTATCGATACGGACCTCAAGAGCACTTTCTTGGGCACTAAATACGCCATACCGGTCATGCTCAAGCAGGGCGGCGGCACCATCATCAACACGGCATCCTTCATGGGGCTGGGGGCGCAGGCGTACATGTCCTCTTACTGTGTCGCCAAAGCGGGCGTCATCATGCTGACAAAAGCGACTTCGGCCGAATACCACAAGCAGGGCATCAGGGCCAACTGCATCTGCCCCGGCTTCATCATGACGGCTATGACAGGCCCGTGGGCACAGATGGTGGATATGGAGAAGGCACCGCCGGGAACATGGGGCAAAGCGGAGGACATCGCTCAGGCGGCGCTGTTCCTCGCCTCCGACGATTCGTCGTACATGTCCGGCGCGGCGCTGGTGGTGGACGGCGGCTACTCGGCGGAGTGGATCGTGCCGCTCAAGTGATAGGCATATGCGATTCAAACCCTCACACCCCACTTCAGGCAGATCGCATCTCGTTTACATGATCTCGCCGTTAGGTTAAAATGGTCACAGGCTCCACTAGCCAGACTCAATATCGATTCAATAAGGAGGTCAATCATGGCAGAGCTCAAAGACTACAGCGGTCCGTTCAAGAAGGACATCAAACTGACCGACTTCTCCAAGGAAGCACTCGTTCGACTATATCAGGCGGCATGCAAGGATTACCTCGGCATCGACGGCATCTGGCTCGGCCTGGTTAAGGCGAAGCTCGGGCAGAAGACGGCATGGGAATACGACGTTGAGGTATGGGAAGACGGCACCAAGGGCGAGGTGCGCCGCACTCGCGAGGCGCTCAACATCATGGGAACCGACGTCGAGGCGGTGATGAAATATATCCAGACCAGCGCATCGCTGGGAGGGCTGTTCCATATCGATTGCGAGCTTTTCGATAAGGAACACGGACGGTATACCATTACAAAGTGCCACGCGCTGGACTACTTTGAGAAGCACAATGACATGGATCTGTTGAAGCAGGCGTGCGAGGGGCTGTGCATCCCGTACAACCAGAGGTCGGCTGACTGGTTCAACCCCAGGATAAAGTGGGTGCCGGTAAAACTCCCGCCCCGCAAGAGCCCCAGCGAGCCCGCCTGCATCTGGGACATCTACCTCGAGAAATAGGCGAGATCGATAAATAAACAGGGGCCCTTCGTCGCTGTGCGAAAAGCCCCTGTCTTAATTTGCCCTGTTACCAGCGATAATCGATTATTTTGAGCCTTTGGCGCGTTTCCTGCTTGACGGTTCCTTTTTGTCTTTAGGGGGTGACGGTAACCTCTCGTCCAGGAGGCGGATAATCAACTGCAGGTAGGATATGACATCGTCCTTGGTGAACGGGTTGGACTCTATATCCTCCAGCTCCTTGTGGACATCGAGCTTGTGTTTGCGCTCATGGTCCGAATCGTCGACCTCAGGCGTGATCACCCACCCCACGCCGTTACAGGTGCGGCACCTCAGGAAAATGGTGGCGTCCTGTGCAGCCCCGGGCGGCGTGGCGGCCTTGACCTTCCCCTTGCCCATGCATTCCTGACATACTATTATCTTCGGCATAATCACCAGCCCCTTCTTCTAATACGGGTCACCATCTACAAAAAATCCATCTCACATTATACCATCAAAAGCAAGCGTTACCGCCCTGTTCGGAATCGAATGGTCAATCGCGAACCACAAGCTGCATCCGATCCAGACTATCGGCCACATCATCGAGGTCGAGCCCTTTCAGTTTCGACCGCGTCTGCAGGCCGGTGGCGACATCCCAGCCCCTCAGCGCGTAGTATTCGTCCTTCATCGCCTCGAACTTCCCTTTGTCGACCACCTCTCCCTTTCGCGATATCGTTTCGCCGTCCCTGCCCGGCGCCTTGCACTCGGGGTTCAGCCCCACGTTGCGCAGCGGCCGGGCGTGAAACGCTTCATCGATGACGTCGAACTCCCGCCCGCGATGGCCCTCGCGCACGTGTATCGCCCGCTGCAGATTGAAGGCCCTCTCTCCGATATGATACAGTTCCTCCTCCGACCACGCCCGTCCGGTGACCGCCGCCAGCATCCGGCTCTCCAGAGCGGGATCGCCGACGTGGTCCGTGGATTGCATCACGGTCGAGGCGTTGTTCATGGCGAAATCGCACACTATCAGGCACTCGCGCTCGTACTGGCGATCCTGTATCTTCCTGGCGGCGAGCGCCTTCCCCTCATACGTTGAGAAATCGGCGGCCAGCTCGCTGCCCCAGTACTTCCTGGCGACGTCGCGGAACACGTCTCTGGTGACGAAGGCCGTCCGGACGCCGTCCACCCAGTCCAGCCACTTATACATCGGCAGGCTGATCTCGTGCAGCTGCTGTATGGGCTGGCGCGGCTCGATGGCGTACATCAGCGCGTGGGCCAGGAACATGCGCGGCTCGTACAGCGTCATGTGGCCTGCCTTAGAAACGTAATGGGTGATCTTCTTTCTGGCCTCCGCCCCAAGCGACTCTGCCGCCTTCACTGTCCCGTTGGCCAGAACGTCTCCGAAACCCTGGCGCAGCGATATCATCCTTATGAAATTCTCGATGAACTCCCGGCTGCCGATCTCCATTATAGAAAGGCCGGTGATGCCATCGTTGAGTATCCCCGAAGCGTAACACCTGCCGAGCCATATCATCATCGCCGCGATGCTGTTGGTGTCCACGCCGTAGCGGTCACAGGTGCGCGTGGCATAGAACGGGACCTCCACCACTTCCGGCGACCACTGGCCGTAGTAGTGCTGTGCCGCGTCCTGATAGAACTGCGCCGCAGTGCACATGAACTTGCCGTAAGTGCCATCCTTCTCTTTGCACTCAGCGCGGATGCATCCGCGTATGCAGCCGTAGCACGCCACCTTCTTCATCTGCGGGCCAGGCGCCAGCTCTTTCTGCACCATGGGCATGCCGCGTGTCAGCTCGCGGGCGTAAGCGGCGACCTCGCGCAGCGCATCCGGGTCGGCGGCCACAGGTTTGCGATCGCCCCTGACCGCGATGGCCTTCAGGTTCTTCGAGCCCATGACCGCGCCGAAGCCGCTGGAGCCGGTCGCGTCCTCGTCGGCGAGGACGATGGCGAAGCTGACCAGGTTCTCGCCGGCGGGCCCGATGGCCAGCACGCGCACCGATTCCCCCAGCTGCGACTTGAGCGTTTTCCGCGTATCGACGGTGCTCTGCCCCCACAGGCCGGCGGCATCCCTTATCTGTACGCGACCGTCGTCGACCAGCAGGTAAACCGGTTTGTCCGACCGGCCATGGACGACGATGCCATCGTATCCGGCGAACTTGAGGTGGGCGCCCCAGCTCCCGCCGAGGTTGCAGTAGGAGAACGTCTCCGGAGACATGGCGGGCGACTTGCCGAACACGCCCCACCGGGAGCCTGACAGCCCGGTGAAGCCGCACAGCGGGCCGGTCATGATTATCAGGCGATTTTCGGGGTCGAGGGCTCCGACTTCCGGCGGCACCTCGTCCCAGTATATCTTGGCAGCGATGCCCCTGCCGCCGACGAACCGGCCGGCGTATTCATCCGTGGGCAGGTCGACACACTTGCCTGACGAAAGGTCGACCTTCAGTATCTTGCCGCAGTAGCCGTTGGCTGTCATATCGCTCCTCAACTCTCGAGTTTGTACTCCCACTGGCAGCTGACCTTGCTGCCCTTCTCCCGCGGCGGCAGTTTCAGCGCCGTAACCTTTATCCTGGGGTTAAAATAGTGCGCCGTCATCTCGAACAGCTTGCGCTCCAGCACGTGGCATATCTGCTTGTACCTGTCGGAGCCTTCCTTCTCGATGTACACCTGCGTGGGGCAGTTGCGGTAGGTGATAATAGCATGGTTGCTGTTGACCAGCTCGAAGGTGCGGTCGTGGATCCACATCCACGGGGTTGCCTGCATGGCTTTCACCACCGTGGCAACGTCGTCGCCGTATATATTAAGCAGCCTGGTGGTATTCTTCAGCTCGTACAGGATGAACTTCTCCCATATCCTGACATCGCACTCGAAGGCGACGTCGTTGCCGCACGCTCGCATCACCGTCACGTACCACTGGCCGTCCAGCTTGCGCAGGTAGTCCGAGTTCTCTTTCAGTATCGCCAGCAGCGTTTCCCGCTCCAGCATGTCGTGGCTGAACTTAGGGTCGAAGGGGCCGCTGTAATCCTTGAGCAAGCGACTCATATTACCGCTCCAGCTTCAGCTCCCAGCGACAGCACAGGTCGCTGCCCGGCTCCCGCGGTGGCAGTTTGACAGGTGTCGATTTTATCTTGGGGTTGACGGCATGCGCCTTCACCTCCATCAGCCGCACCTCGAGATCGTTGCATATCGATTCCCAGCGCCCGCCCCCCTCGCGCTCCAGCGCCTCCAGCGTGGGGCAATCGTAGAACGTGATGAAGCCGTGGTCTTTGTTGACCAGCTCGATTTTGCACTTATACGTCAGCGTCCACGGGTTCACCTGCATCGCCTTGAGGAACGTCTCCACGTCGTCGCCGCGGATGTCGAGCAGCCGGCACGTCTCCCTGATGGTGTAGGCCGCCATCTCCTCCCACACCTCGCTGTCGCACTCAAAGGCGACATCGTTGCCGCACCTCTTCATCACCGACAGGTACCAGTGCCCGTCCACTTTGCGTATGTAGTCGGAGTACGCCGTGAGCAGCTTGCCCAGCGTCTCCCGCGAGAGCTGGGACTGGCTGAAGCCGGGATCGAAGGGTCCGCTGTAGTCCGATCTCTGCTGTGCCATTCGCTAACGATTATAACAGATTGGGCAAGGGGAGGAGGTGGCAAGCTGCTCTAATTGCCAATTGTCTGCTTCAACTTTTCCATCGTGAAGGGCTTTCCATGCCCGGGATATACGGCATCTATTTCTAAACCTTTGAGTTTACTGACACTGGCCTTCGCCGTAGGTACGTCATCCATGATAGACCAGAGGTCCGGTTTGCCCGTGTTCGCAAGCAGGTCACCGCAAAAAAGATTGCCATCGTCTGTCAGTATTCCGATTGAACCCTTTGAGTGTCCGGGAATACTGAGGATTTTGGCGTTGAATCCGTATTCAGAAAGATCGTCTCCATCCTTCAGATAAACATCGGTCTTGCACCTGTCAGATTTGTTTAACTTGAACAGCAAACCAGATATCAGTCTGATGAGTTTATTGGGTTTCTTTCTATTCCAGAACATATCTCCGTGTTCGACCATTCCGGAATCATCATCGTGCATGGCTATTTGTGTACCAAACTTTTGGCCGAGATAAGCGGCATTGCCGGAGTGGTCGAAATCGCCATGGGTTAAGATGATGAGCCTGAGATTCCCGGGTCTGCAGCCCGCGCTGGCAAGTTCTTTCTCGATAGTGCTGCGCTTGGCGGTTCTCCCGGTGTCGATCAGGATATAGCCATCGTCAGTTCTGACGAGGTAGCAATTAACAGATGCATTGAAAATAAAAGGCGTGTTTATGATTATAATCTCAGCAGGCATTTCCCTCCAGTAATCGGTAATTGTATCCGCTTGGAATGGATATATCCAGACTTGCGAATGCGTCAACGGTCTGCCGCGCATCATGGTCGCATCGCTCGGACCAGCCGTGAGGCAGGGCGGCTGTATTCGTTTGTAGGTACGTTATACGCCTGCTTGGTGCTGCCTGTCAATCACCAGTCGCGGTAGATGCGGTACTTCGGCGGCGTGGCGAAGGTCTGCTCCCTCACCCTGGGGTCAAAGGTCTCCTCGGTTGGCTTGATGCCGGCGATCCTGTCGATGGAATACTGCTCGATCCTGCCGGTGTCGCGGCACCAGCCCCAGAGCTTCAGCCCGCCGGTCCTGGCGTATTTCATGGGGGAAACATCGAACGGCTCCAGCCGGTGGGTGACCAGCGTGCCGTCCTCCTGCGAGTACCTGACCTCCACAACACGCCTCTTCTGCACCGCCGACGTGGTGATACCCTCCACCTGACTCAGAAACATGGCTTCGTCCTGTTCTGCAGCCCTGGATGGCTCTCCAGCAGCTTTGCTCATCCGCCAGAGGCGGGTTCGCCTTTTTTAAGCGTTATTATGAGATTGTGCGGTATTTATACACCTGTTGGCGCGATTTGTCAACTCCCATTATGAAATTTAAGTAAATTTGGCGTGGTGCCGACATCAGATGATGACATCGCCTCGCTTGACACCGTCATGTGCATGACGGTATGCTATCAAAGATTGACCCGGCGCATTCGTCTAGCGGCTTAGGACACCGCCCTCTCAAGGCGGAGATCACGGGTTCGAATCCCGTATGCGCTACCAATACGGACTACACCGCCGATCTCGCAGCCGATAATGCGCGGTCGGCGGTAATTTTTTATCCATGGAATGCGACAAAATATCGATGAACCCGCTCAGCACCGCTATCGATAAACAGGGCTATTGACTAATCGTCCCTTTGCTGCTAGCCTTTATCCACCGATGGATGCATCACGCACCGGCCGCAAAAGCCTGACGATAGCCTTCGTCCTGTGCGCCAAGGCATACGTGATAGCGCTGTGCATCGCCGTACTCGTCGGCTATGCCACCGGCGAGCGTCACCCCATACTCATAGTCTTCGTCGCCGACGTGGCGGCAACGCTGGTGATCTTCGCCTTCGCCCGCTACTTCAGGAACGCCAGCTTCTACGACGCCTACTGGAGCCTGGCCCCCATCGCCATCGCCGCCTTCTGGCTGATGACAGCGACAGTTGCCATCGACTCATGCCGACCGTGGATCGTCATCGCTCTGGTGACCACATGGGGCCTGCGCCTGACTTATAACTGGGCGCGCGGCTGGCGCGGGCTGGGACACGAGGACTGGCGCTACGCCGGGATGCGGCAGAAATACGGGAAGCGATTCTGGCTGGTGGAGCTGGCCGGCATCGAGATGATGCCGACGCTGGTGGTGTTCCTCGGCTGCCTGTCGCTGTACCCTGCGCTAGCCGACAGCGTGAATACGTGGCGTGCCCTCGACTGCGCCGCTGCCACCATCGTCGCTATTGCCATCCTCATCGAGACCCTGTCCGACGAACAATTGCGACGATTTGCGAAAACCGCTCAGCCCGGGCAGATCATGGACAAAGGGCTGTGGCGATATTCCCGCCACCCCAACTACCTCGGCGAGGTCGTGTTCTGGTGGGGGCTGTACCTGTTCGCCCTGGCCGCCAACCCGTCCTACTGGTGGGCGGTAGCCGGGCCCATCGCGATAACGATATTGTTCGTCTTCGTCAGCATACCCATGATGGACAGGCGCAACCTGGAGCGCCGCCCCGGATACGCCGAGCACATGCAGAGGACCTCCGCGATCATCCCGTGGTTCCCCAAACAGCGGGGTAATTGAACCCGGTCCCGCGAGCGATGCCGCACGATCCCGACATACACCACCGCCGCTCCATCCGGCTGAAGGGTTACGATTATTCACGCGCCGGCGCCTGTTTCATCACGATATGCACGCGCGCCCGCGAATGCATCCTCGGCGATATGGTTGGCGGCGAGATACGTTTGAACGAATACGGCACCATCGTCCGCGACGAACGGTTGATATTGCCAAATCGATACCCGAATACCGAATTGGACGCCTTCATTGTAATGCCGAACCACATTCACGCCATAATCGTAATACACCATGTGGTACGCAACGATGCGAAACACCCTCGCACGATGTTGATCCCCAAAATCGTCGGTTACGTTAAAATGAATTCCGCCAAACGCATCAACCGATCGCGAGGCACGCCCGGCGCCCGCGTCTGGCAACGCAATTACCACGAACATGTGGTACGCAACGATGCCGACCTCGCCAGGATACGTAAATACATCGACGGGAACCCCTGCAAATGGCACATGGACAGCGATAACACCCGGAACACACGACCGCAGCGACAACGTCCGCCAGCACAGCGGCAACAGGCAGATTGAAGCCATGCTATCGCCGGACATAGCTCCATCTACCACAATGCGGGGTTTGCGCTATGATGATAGCCAATCGCAAGCGTGTAAACGTATGATCCCGCTGGTAATCCTCATGATCGTGTTCCTGACGATAATGCCATGATACTGTAAAATATAAGACGATATCTCACCGATCGATATCGGCTGCGACATGAGTAGCGACCGGACGGAGGGCACATGGAGAACCTGAGGAGATACGGCGAAGCGCCATACACCGTGGCCGTGGTTCACGGCGGCCCGGGCGCGGCCGGGGAGATGGCGCCGGTGGCCCGCGAGCTGTCCTCCGAGTGGGGCGCGCTGGAGCCACTGCAGACGGCGACCTCGCTCCAGGGACAGATCGAGGAGTTAAGATATGTGCTACAAGGACACAGCGACCCGCCTGTCACACTGGCTGGCTTCTCATGGGGAGCGTGGCTCAGCTTCATGCTCGCCGCCGGGCACCCTGCGCTGGTGAAAAAGCTGGTGCTCATCGGCAGCGGCCCCTTCGAGGAGAGGTATGCCGCAAGGGTCGCGGCGGCCCGGCTGAGCCGCCTCAACCGGCAGGAGAAGCTGGAGTTCGCATCCATATCCAGGACCCTGTCCGACCCCGGCGCTGAGAACAGGGACGCCGCCTTCGCCCGTCTGCGGGCGCTGGCCTTCAAAGCCGATGCCTTCGACCCCATGATACGCAAAACGGGTGCGCCGGATGTTCAGGCCGAAGTCTTTCTGAACGTATGGAAGGAGGCCGCCGCGATGCGCCGCAGCGGCAGACTGCTGGAGATGGCAAAGGATATCCGCTGCCCGGTGGTCGCCATCCACGGCGACCGCGACCCACACCCGGCGGCCGGCGTCGGCAAACCGCTATCTGCTGCCATCGCAGGATTCCGTATGATATTGTTGCCGAAATGCGGGCATATGCCGTGGATAGAGCGCCACGCGCACGACAGGTTTTTCGAGGTGCTGAAACAGGAACTGCGATAGAGACAACACCCTGCGACAGGGCAATCGCCCACCGCAGATCGCTCGAATCCCGTACTACGGCTCGACTCCGATCCCACTGTGTTAGTTCTGAAACCTTTAAATCCTGATGCCGATTCAATGCCGCTGAATGCAATAAAGGGGGCGACTCAAGGTCGCCCCCTTTATCATTCCGTACCTCTATGGTCAGAGATTACCTCTTGACCTTAGTGTAGCAATCGCTGCAGTACACCGGCCGGTCTCCCCGTGGCTGGAAAGGCACCTGTGTGTCCTTGCCGCACTGGGCGCATACTGCGGGGTACATTTCCCGCTGTTGCCTGTAGCCACCGCCAAAGCTTCCGCCACCGCTTCGCTGCTTCTTGGCAGCCCTGCAATCAGGGCAGCGCTTGGGTTCGTTGGTGTACCCGCGCTGGGCGAAAAGCTCCTGCTCGCTTGCGGTGAAGGTGAAGCTAATGCCGCAGTCCTGGCACGTGAGATTCTTGTCTTCGTAGGACATGGATGACCTCCTTCCTCTAAAAACTAGGTTCCAGTTTGATCATCCATGGCCCTGGGAATTCGCTTGGAATCGCATAGGTTGGGAGTACAAACTTCTAACCAGATGTTTCACTATATCACATAATCATTAGTCTGTCAAGCTGCGTATCGAGCCACAAATTGAAGTGCGACATCACTCGATGTAGAATTCCCAGCGGCAGGCGATCTCGTTGGGGTCGCCGCGGTAGCCAACCTTCAGCGGCCGCGCCTTGATGCGGGGGTTGAACGCCTGCGTGTAAGCGTCCATGCCCGCCTGCTCGAAGGTGGTGCAAGTCCACTCCAGCCTCTTCGGGTCGCGTTCCCTGAGCGCGGAGAAGGCGGTGCAGCGCTTCACTGTGAGGATGGCGTGTTCCTTATCGACAAGCTCCCAGTCGTAGTCGAAGATGCCCTGCGCGAACGACGGCAGGAACTGGTTGACCTTGACGTAGGACTCCATGTCGTTGTCGGTGATGCCCAGCGCCTCCATGGTCCACTTCAACTCGTGCTTGCCGATGCGCGCCCAGTTCTCCAGCGTGCACTGCCGCTCAACTTCCTCCCCTGCGTGGCGGCGCATCTGCGACTGCCAGTAGGCATCCATGGTCAGCAGTTCCCGGCAATACGCCCGCAGTAGCTTTGCCAGCGTCTCCTTGGACAGGTCCTCGAACCTGATGTCCCGGATGAACGGCCCGCTGTAATCCTTCAGTTCCCTCATGGCGATACCTCCCTCGATACTCGACTGTCCTGCCATTCACAGACGACACTTTCTATTGTCCGCCAGAACATGGCCCACCCCTCGCTACACATCTGTCATTGCCCGACTGGATCCCCATTCTCGCAGAGAGATTAACCTGTCATTGCGAGTCCGCCTGCGGCGGGCGTGGCAATCTCATATTCATGCCCCCGCAGAGATTGCTTCGTCGTTCGCCAGAGGCGAACTCCTCACAATGACACTTGAACCCACCAAATCCCCCTTTAACAAAGGGGGACTGAGGGGGATTTCGTATCCGTCATTACCCGACTTGATCGGGTAATCCATAAGGGCGAATTACCATTCGCCCCTACATCTGTTCGATCGGTCTGCCTGAGGCGGACGATGGCACTTCGACCATCCCCTACCCCACCATGAACGTGCCGGTGCCCGTGGCAATAAGGCTGTCCTCCTCATTCTTCAGCTCCATGCGGACGACCACCACCTTCTTACCGTCACGCAGGATGGACCCGGTCACGGTGAACATCCTGCCCTTGCCCGGCCGCAGGTAATCGATGCGCAGGTCTATGGTGCGGATGACGCTCATCCGCTTGAGCTGCTCCTCCAGCGGGTGGTCCCGGATGTCCTTTATGCGGTGCCACGTGACCACAGCCCCTCCGATGATATCGATGACGCAGGCGACCACGCCACCGTAGAGGATGCCCAGCCCGGGGTGCCCGCACAGGTCGTCGCGCATGGGAAACGTTATGCGCACGCTGTCGTCCTCCGTGGGCTCAACCTTCATGCCGATGAGCTCGTGGAAGGGGTGGTACCTCAGCAGCAGGGCCATGCCCCCTTTGAGTTCCTGGTTTTGCTCGCTGGAGAACACCGGCAAATCTTTGTCCTTCATCGTCACCCTTCCTGTAATTCCGTCTTTACCATTATTTGTGCAGCGATAACCGCTCAACCTGAAACACTGCACCAAAGCATGTAGGCTTTATTGTACAATAACAGCCGATGGATGGGAATTTTTTACCCGTAACCAGAGTGGACATGGCGCAGCGGGGATGGGATGAGCTGGACGTCATTCTGATAACCGGCGATGCCAATGTCGACCACCCGTCCTACGGGGCCAGCGTCATCAGCAGGGTGCTGGAAAACGCAGGCTACCGGGTTGGCATCATCGCCCAGCCGGACTGGCGCAGCACCGGCGATTTCGCCAGGATGGGCAAGCCGCGCCTGTTCTTCGGCATCACCGCCGGCAACGTCGACTCTATGATCGCCAACTATACCGCTAACAAGAGGCAGCGCCGTGCCGACGATTACTCGCCGGGCGGCAGAGCGGGCATGCGCCCCGACCGCGCTGTCATCGTGTACGCCAACCGGGTCAGAGCGGGCATGCGCCCCGACCGCGCTGTCATCGTGTACGCCAACCGGGTCAGA
>CAYRYW010000001.1:0-33256 GCA_964428725.1 uncultured Dehalococcoidales bacterium | reverse complement strand
GAGGCATACAGAGACGTGCCGATTGTGATCGGCGGCATCGAGGCCAGCCTGCGGCGGCTGGCGCATTACGATTACTGGGACGATGCCGTAAGGCGCTCCATCCTGCTCGACGCGCGGGCCGATGTGCTGGTCTACGGCATGGGCGAGAGCCAGGTGGTGGAGATCGCACGACGGCTGGAGCGGGGCACCGACCTGAACAGCATCCGCGGCACGGCAGTGGTGCGCCCATCGCTGGACTCCATCGACGACTACGTCTCGTTGCCCTCATTCGAGCAGGTGGCTGGCGACAGGGACGCGTTCTGCCGCGCCTTCGCCATCAGCTACGGCAACATGGACCCGTTCACCGCCGCGCCGCTGGCCCAGCAGCACGGCGACCGGTTCGTGATCCAGTTCCCGCCGCCGCTGCCGCTCTCCGAGGAGGAGCTGGACGCTATCTACGGCCTGCCCTATGCCCGCAACTGGCACCCCTCGTACGAGAGCTGCGGCGGGGTGCCCGGCTTCGAGACGATAAGGTTCTCCCTGATATCACACCGCGGCTGCTGCGGAGAGTGTTCCTTCTGTGCCCTTTACTTCCACCAGGGGAGGATCGTGCAGAGCCGGAGCATCGCGTCGATAGTGAAGGAGGCGGAGGCCATCGCCGCCATGCCCTGCTTCCGCGGCACCATCACCGATATCGGCGGGCCGACGGCCAACATGTACGGCATACATTGCCGCCGGTGGGACGAGAAAGGCTCCTGCGACGGGAAGCAGTGCCTCACGCCGCAGGTATGCGACGGGCTGGAGCTGAACTGCGACCGCTGCCTCGACCTCTACCGCAGCGTGGGGCAGGTGCCGAACGTCAGGCACGTGTTCATCGGCAGCGGCTTCCGCCACGACCTGCTGCTGCACCGCGAGGCGGAGGGATACTTCGCCGAGGTGTGCCGCAACCACGTGAGCGGGCTGATGAAGGTGGCCCCCGAGCACTGCTCCGACGACGTGCTCAGGCTGATGCACAAGCCGCCTTTCGCCGTGTACGAGCGATTCTTCGAGGAGTTCAAGAAGACCGCCCGGCAGGTGGGCAAAGACATCTACATAGTCAATTATTTCCTCTCGGCGCACCCCGGCTGCTCGCTGGACCAGGCGCTGGAGCTGGGGCTGTACCTTGCCGAGCGCGGCATCAGGCCGGAGCAGATACAGGATTTCATACCTGCACCCATGACGCTGGCGACATGCATGTATCATGCCGGCATCGACCCGTTCAGCGGGGAGCAGGTGTACGTGCCGCGCACCTTCCGCGAGCGCAAGATGCAGCGCGCCCTCATCCAGTATCAGAACCCGTCCAACAGGAAGTTCATCATCGAGGCGCTGCGCATGCTGGGAGCCATGCGCCTGCTGCCGAAGTTCGAGGCGGCGGCCGGAGGAAAGCCATCCGACGGTAAGGGGCGACACAAACGCAGGATTAAACTCGACGATTTATAGCTCGAGACTGAACACAAATAAACATCACACTTTGGCCTCTGAATTATTCCCCTCAAAAGAAGATACTTTAGCAACGACACAACCGATAGAATGAAGCGATACTATATTACATATTGGGCTAGGGGGGGTTGACAAAACGAACATTTGTTTTATAATATAGCTATATTAGCTAATTTAGTTAATATAAGGAGTAAACCATGTTAGCTAAGAGTATAAGTTCAACAGAAGCTCAAAATAATTTTGGTAAAATGCTAGATGATGCTGCTCACAATAGAACACGCTATATAATCGAGCGGCATAATGTGCCCCAAGCCGTATTATTAAGCTTTGAAGATTTTTCTGACTTGCTAAACAATGAACCAGAACGACAGCGCGTACATATGATTCTTTCTGAATGCAGGCCTGAGTATAGCGTTGGGCGATTACTTAACACTGAAGGGGAAGCAGAACAAGAGCAAGAAAAAGGAACCAAAGCTGAGATTGGATTCCAGTTTAACAAAAAAAGTAATATTATAGGAGGGGATGAAAATGGTCCAGACAGTTGAAGCTTCAAAATTACTAGACATAGGTTATGAGAAACTATGCAGTTGCCCTTCCAACCATATCAATTGCTTGACCGGCAAGGAATGGGCTAGGTGTCAAGTTGGAATATGGGAATTTTCATATGAAAAAAGGGATGTAAGAGACAAGAATATACATCCGGCAGTATATCCTATTGCGTTAGCTGCTAAATTTATTAAATTATTTACTCACGAGGGAGAGTTAGTTTTAGATCCATTCGGAGGAATTGGAACAACGCTAGTAGCTGCCCAAGATTTAAACAGAAATGCTGTTAGTTTTGATTTAAGTGAAAAATATACAGAGTTTTCAAGAAGCAGGTTAGCACAAGGCCGTCTATTAGCCAGCTCTGAGCAGATAGCTATTACCGATGACGCACGCAATATACCATCATATTTAAGAGAGAACACGGTTTCTTTGTGTGTTACATCACCACCTTATGCCAATATGCTTAACCGCCCCCGTTTGAATAAAAGTATAAGAGGTGACTTACGCAATAATAAGCATTATCTGCAAATACAACAGTATTCTAATGATACAAGAGATTTAGGAACTCTAGAGTCGGAAAAATTTGCTGAAGCTATTGAAGAGATATATCGAGGGGTTTTACCGCTATTAAAATATAAAGCACATTGTGTAATAAATGTAAATGATGTGTGGTGGGAGAATAAGAGATATCCAACTCATATACATGTTGTAGAAGCTATGCAAAGAGCCGGTTACCAGCTAAGAAACATTTTAATTTGGGATAAGAGAAATCTCGTTAATAAAGTTGGTATCTTTGGATGGCCAAACAATTTCATTAAGCTAGGTACAACTTTCGAATACCTTTTAGATTTTTGGAGACCACCAGTTACATAAGTTGCTCGTAACTGTCGTAGAGTTGCAAGAAGGCATTTCTATGAATCCTTAATCCAGTACCATGATCATGGTATTTACCTTTGCTCTTACCGCTTCTATACGTGCCGATTCGAATATCTACTCTTAATGTACCACTTCTTATCGCTTCTTCGAATTTACTCCTGTTAAGCTTTGAAAGCAGATACGCTTCTACGTAGTGGAACTTTTCTCCACTGGTTTTGCGTTCGCCGCGCGTTTCAGCTAGAACAAGCAATATCTTGTCTGATTTTGAAACTAAAACGTCATCGAAAAATGTCAGTGGCCAATAAGCTTCTAAATTATCCTTGTTCTCTAGAATAAAACGCCCTTCCCGAAAATCTAGTTTAAATCCTTGCGGATTGAAACGGTTGCCATATACCGTGGAGTGCAGATTATAGTAACCTTCCGCGTCCAGATATTTATACCTGTCAAATAACTTCCGATTAACACCCCTAGGTTCCGGACTTTTAGTAGCTAAAGTAAGCATGCTGCCCGAGCCTATTCTTTTTGCTTTCAATTCTATTTCTCCCACATCAGGCAGTCGAAGGTTGTTCTCCTTAATATCAAGCAAATCCTCTAATGTTTTTCCAATACCTGTATCGTGCGCTCTATGTGTCAGATAGTATCCTCCTTTCCTTATTTCTTTAAGTGCCACTATAAGTTCTCCAAGATTTTTCATTTTTACTCTCCCTATTCAAATCTAGTTGACATTATATTATTCAAAACCTTATTTGCCAAATCATCTGGTATAATCAAACTTGCTATAGTGATGTGATTTTTATATATTTATATAGGGTGTTCATTGCTGATGTATAGACAACTCAACGAAAGAGCTGGTATAGCGATAGAACAGGGCACTAACAATGTCCCTGATGACAACAAGTACCATGTTTTACAAGAAGGAAAGATCGTAGGCAGTTATCTCAGACTTAAGAATGCTGATGAACTCTATCGTAAACTAGTAGCTGAAAAGAATTTACCACCGCTTGAGAAGAAGAAACCTGAGCTCTCAAGAGAGCAGTTGCTGCAGCATGATTGGGATTTACGTTCAAACAAAGCACTTCTCGGCAGCACATGGTCTCCTAAAGGTAAAAAGAGTGGAAGATATCACAAGTCTCGTTGATTCTATCTAGCAGTTTAGAAATGCTCTCCCTCCCCTCTCCCTAATACTTGAACAAATCCATGCTGAGGTAGCGCTCCCCGCGGTCGGGGAGGACGGTGACCACCTTGCCGTACTTCTTCGCCACGCGCTGCGCTATCAGCATATTGGCCCCGGAGCTTATCCCCACCATCAGCCCGTGCCGGTGGCACAGCTTGCGCGCCATGTCCACCGCCTCCCTGCTGCCCACGGTATAGACTTTATCGACTCGCGACATGTCCACGATCTTGGGGATGAAGCCGTCGCCGATGCCCTGTATCTGGTGCTCCTCGATGCGCACATCGCTGCCGCCGAACATCACCGCGGCCTCTTCCGGCTCGACAGCGATGACGTGGACGTTGGGGTTGACGCGCCGCATCACGTTGGACACCCCCATCAGCGTGCCGCCGGTGCCCACGCCGGCCACCACCGCATCCACCGCGCCGATCTGCTCCAGTATCTCCTCGCCGGTGCGCTCCTGCGCCTTGATGTTGGCCGGGTTGCTGAACTGCCGCGCGATGAAGTGCCGCGGCTTGCCGGCGATCTCCTCCGCCCGCGCGATG
Source organism: uncultured Dehalococcoidales bacterium (assembly GCA_964428725.1). Lineage (GTDB taxonomy): Bacteria > Chloroflexota > Dehalococcoidia > E44-bin15 > E44-bin15 > CAYRYW01. The sequence goes on along the minus strand of CAYRYW010000001.1, from coordinate 28,660 downwards.
GCCTCCTTCAGGCTGCCGCTGCGGGAGGTCAGCACCACCTCCGCGCCGTAGGCCCGCATCATCTGCTTGCGCTCCTCGCTCATGTTCTCCGGCATCACGATGACCATGTGGTAGCCCTTGGCCATCCCCACCATCGACAGCGAGATGCCGGTGTTGCCGCTGGAGGCCTCCACGATGGTGTAGCCCTTCTTCAGCTCGCCCCTGCGCTCGGCCTCCTCCACGATCTCCAAAGCGACTCTATCCTTGATGCTGCCGCTGGGGTTTACCCCCTCCAGCTTGGCATACACGTTGCCGATGCGCACGATGGGCGTGTGGCCGATGGCGTCCAGTATACTGTAGTCCTTGTCTCCCATGTCACCCTTCTTCCTCAAGCGATAATCGATTTTTGGGGCCAAAAGCATCCTGCCACCTGGCGACCACCTGCCTCAATCGCTTCTCGAACTCGCCGCGCTCCAGCGTCACACGGCGGCCGCAGGTCCGGCACTTGATGCCGACGTCGGCGCCCACGCGCATGACGACCCACTCGTAGCTGCCGCACGGGTGCTTCTTAGAGAGGCGAACCACGTCGCCAACGCCGAACTCCGCCGTCACACGTCCTCCAGGTAGCGATTGATCCTGTCCCGCAGCTGCAGGGCAGCATCCCGTGCCGCCTCGGCGAAGTCCTTGCCCTTCGAAGCGAAGATGATCTGGCGCGATGAGGCGATGATGGCCTTCTCTCCCTTCACATCCACGCCGTAGCGCACCGCGCTGGCCAGATCGCCGCCCTGCGCCCCTACGCCGGGTATCAGCAATGGCATATCCGGACACAGCTGGCGTACCCGCGCCAGCTCCTCCGGGTACGTGGCGCCGACCACCAGACCCATGTTTCCGTACTTGTTCCAGTCCCACGCCAGCTTGGCGATGATTTCATACATCGGCCCGTTTTCCAGCAGCTGGTCCTGCAGATCGGCCGAGCCCGGGTTGGAGGTGCGGCACAGGACAAACACCCCGCGATCGCGGTACTCGATGAACGGCTCCAGCGAGTCGAAACCCATAAGTGGATTCACCGTGGCCGCATCGAAGCCGAACATCTCGAACAGCGACCGTGCATACGCCCTGGCGGTATTGCCGATGTCGCCGCGCTTGGCATCACCGATGGTTGGTATCTGGTCCGGCACACAGGCGACCGTGCCCTCAAGCACCCTGAATCCCTCTGCCCCCAGCGTCTCATAGAAGGCCAGGTTGGGCTTATAGGCGCACACCAGGTCCGACGTTGCCTCGATGATAGCTTTATTGAAGTCGAGTATGCTTATATCCGCCGGCATCATCTGCAGGTCCGGATCGAGGCCGATGCACAGCAGGCTCTGGTTTGTTCGAGCGGCTTTCAGCAACTTTTCGACGAAGTTCATTTTCACAGACGATAATACCTTTAGTGCATATGCTATGTCAAGTTAACGCAAGCGACCCCGTCATTGCGAGGAGACCGCCGCAGGCGACCGACAAAGCAATCTCTCCACTTGTTGACAAGAAACGCTATGTCGGTAGATACTTGAGCCGGAGGCGGGAATCGCATTCCGGACATACGACATGGTCAGATGCGAGCTGAGTGTAATCATCGATTCACCTGCGAAACCGGTCACAGATGAAAGGTGGATGCAAACGGTTGTGGATACAACGCTCAACATCGCAGCGATGGAGGAACCCGTGGAGTTGAGCCTGGTCATCACCGGCGACGAAACCATGCGCCGCCTGAACCGCGAATACCGTGGCATCGATGACACCACCGATGTGCTGTCATTCGCTATGCAGGACAAGTGCGACCGGGATGCATCGATACCCTTCGTCGACCCGGACGACGACATCACGCATCTCGGCGAGGTGCTGATCTCCTATCCGCAGGCTCAAATACAGGCAGAGGAACATGGCCATCCCCTGAAGCGCGAACTTGCGCTGCTTATCACGCACGGGGTCCTGCACCTGCTGGGTCACGACCACGGCGACCGTGCGTCGGCGGCAAAGATGAGAGCTGCAGAGAAAAAGGTGCTTGAGGAACTGAGCGATGGAAATATACTATGAGCAGCCGCCCTACCGCCCGCCAAACGAGGCCTACAGCCTCCTCCTCCGTGTGACCCGCAACTGCTCCTGGAACCGCTGCGAATTCTGCTGCATGTACCGCGGGCAGAAGCTGGAGATCAGGCCGGTGGAGGAGGTAAAAAACGATATTCGCGCCATGAAGGCGCACTTGGATGCCATAAAGGAGTGGGCTTTGAGCAATGGCTACGGCGACCGTATCGAACAGGTGGCACGGGCAAATGGCGTGTACTGGCTGGAGGACGGCGTGGTGAAAAACGTGTTCATAGCCGACTCCAACAGCATCATTATCAAGTCAGACGACCTGGCCGAGATTCTGCGCTTCCTGTACGAAACGTTCCCCACCATCGAGCGTGTCACCAGCTACGCCCGCGCCAAGACGGTGGTCAAGAAGAGCGTGGAGGACCTGAAGCTGCTGCGCGATGCCGGGCTCACGCGTCTGCACATCGGGCTGGAGACCGGCGATGCCGAGCTGCTGGGGATAATCCAGAAGGGCGCCACGCCGGAAGAGATGATCCTCGGCGGGAAGAAGGCGCTGGAGGCCGGGTTCGAGCTTTCGGAGTATATCATGCCCGGGCTGGGCGGGCGGGAGATGTGGGAGCAGCACGCCCGCGGCACGGCGCATGTGCTGAACGCCATCGACCCGCACTTCATACGCCTGCGCACGCTGTACGTGGTGCCCGACACGCCGCTGGCCGCACGCTACGAGCGCGGCGAGTTCACCCGCCAGACGATAGAGGGGCTGCTCACCGAGGTGCGGCTCCTCATACAGGAGCTGAATGTATCATCCCATCTGGTGGCGAGCGACCATATCGCCAACCGCTACATGTGGGGCATCGACGGCCGGCCCAGGTTCGACAAGGAGCGCATGCTGAGCCAGCTGGACGAACTCATCGCCGCTGCACGAAAGAGCGATCAAAAGTATCCCATCTACCGCGGTCTGTAGTAAAATAGGCGGGACGGGAGATATTCGACCTCTTTCGCCCTAGCTGTTAAATGTCGTACTCTATATAGCGATCAGGCGGTCGATTGCAGCTGGCGGCAGATGTCAGCAATCGTGAAACAGGAACCCTGATATGGAAGTACTCTATCGCAAGTGGCGCCCGCAGATCCTGGCCGATGTAGTAGGCCAGGATCATGTAACCCATACACTGCTCAATGCCCTGAAGACCGATCGCGTATCCCACGCCTACCTGTTCTGCGGCCCGCGCGGCACCGGCAAGACCAGCACCGGCCGCATACTGGCAAAGGCGGTGAACTGCCTCAACAACGGCATGGGTGAGCCGTGTAACGAATGTGACTTATGTAAATCGATTACCGAGGGCCACGCCATCGACGTCATCGAGATCGATGCCGCATCCAACCGCGGCATAGAGGAGATACGCGAGCTGCGGGAGCGCGTGCGCTTCTCGCCCGGTACAGCCCGATACAAAGTTTATATCATCGACGAGGTCCATATGCTCACCGAGCCCGCGGCCAACGCCCTGCTCAAGACGCTGGAGGAGCCGCCGCCGCATGCTATCTTCGTGCTGGCCACCACCGAGGCGCACAAGGTTCCGGTAACCATACTCTCGCGCTGCCAGCGCTTCGATTTCAGGCGCATCTCCACGGAAGCCATGATCAGGCGGCTGAGGCAGATCGCGCAGGGCGAAGGCATCGACATAGAAGATGCCTCACTCAAGATGATCGGCAGGGCAGCCACCGGCTCACTGCGCGATGCCATCAACCTGCTCGAGCAGCTTACCGCATACTACGGCAACAATATATCGACCGGGCAGACGCAGGCCATGCTGGGCATCACCGGGGACATTCGCACCCGCGAGCTGATACGAAACATCATCGACAGCAACGTGCAGTCGGGCCTTCGCACCATCAACGGCGTGGCACAGGACGGCGTCGACCTGAGGCAGTTCACCCGCGAGCTGGTGGAGTACCTGCGGGAGCTGCTGCTGATAAAGGCGGGCGCCCCCGAGGCGGTCGACCTGCCCAAGGATGTCATCTCAGAGATGCAGGAGCTGGCTGACAGGGCCTCCATGCCCCAGCTGTCGCAGGCGGTCAGGCTGTTCCGCCAGGTGGAGGTGGACTTCGACGGCTTCTCGCCGCTGCCCCTGGAGCTGGCGCTGGTGGAGTGCGCATCGCCCGCCGACAGGCAGCAGATGCTGGATAAGCTGGAACGGGCTACGGAGGCAACTAAAAAATCGACTGTGCAATCGACATCATCCCCTGCCCGACCCAGGCCTGCGACTGCGAAAACGCCGTCCCCGCAGCGAGACGTGAAACCAGCCGATGTGCCGTCGCCCGAGCCGCAACCGCAGGCTATCGAAAAAGAGGCTGGCGCTCCACAGGCTGCCGAAAACGACCATCGACCTGAAGATGAAAGTGACAAAGACGAGGTGCCCGCGAGCGCGACATCGCCTGCGACCGGAGAACACGCAGGGGAAACCGAGCTCGAAAAGTGTTGCCGCCGCTGGAAAGAGGTGGTAGCCGCCACCAAGGGCATGGGCTCGCGCGGTAACCTGGATGCCCTGCTGCGCAGCGCCTGCGAGCCGGTCGAGGTCACCGGCGATACGCTGGTGCTGGGCTTCTATTTCGATTTTCACAAGGAGAAGATCGAGGACCCCAAGTACCGCACCATGGTGGAGGCCAAGGTGCTGGAGGTATTCGGCAGGCCCTACAAAATACGCTGCGTGATGACCGAGAAAAAGGACAAAAAAACCAGGGGTCACCTGTTTAATAAGGCACTGCAGATGGGAGCAACCCCCATCGAGGAGGAGGCACCATGAGCATGCAGAAGATGCTGAAGCAGGCACAGCAGCTCCAGGCGAAGATGGAGCAGGTACAGAAAGAGCTCGAGAGCGAGACGGTGGAGGCGACCTCCGGCGGCGGCGCGGTGACCGTGGTGATGACCGGCCACCAGGTGCTGAAGTCGATAAAGATCGAGGCGGAGGCGGCCGAGGACGTGGAGATGCTGCAGGACCTGGTGCTCACCGCCGTGAACGAGGCCATCAAGAGATCGCAGGAGCTGATGCAGAAGCGCCTGGGGGCGCTTACGGCCGGCTTAAATATACCGGGATTGATGTAGTGGAGGTCTGATTGTCTGGCGATTTCGTGCCTGCTGCGCAGCCGGTGATGCGGCTGATCGATGAGTTCCACAAGCTGCCGGGCATCGGTCCCAAGACAGCGCAGCGGCTGGCGTACTACCTCATACGCATGCCCGAGGAGGAGGCGCGCGCCCTCGCCGAAGCCATCCTCGCCGTCAAGGATAAGATCGTCTTGTGCTCCGCCTGCCAGAACATCACCGACTCCGACCCGTGCCTAATCTGCCGCAACGACCGCCGCGAACGCTCGACGGTGTGCGTGGTCTGCGAGCCGCTGGACATCCTGCCGCTGGAGCGCACCGGCAGCTACCGCGGGCTGTACCACGTGCTGCACGGCGCCATCTCCCCCGCCGACGGCATCGGCCCCGACGACCTGAAGATGAAGGAGCTTATCAGCCGCCTGAAGGACGGCGAGGTAAAAGAAGTCATACTGGCCACCAACCCCAACCTTGAGGGCGAGGCTACCGCCATGTACCTGCATCGGCTGATAAGCCCGCTGGGCATAAAAATCACTCGTCTGGCGCGCGGCCTGCCCTTCGGCGCCGACCTGGAGTACGCCGACGAGGTAACGCTGACCCGCGCGATGGAGAACCGTCAGGAGTTTTGAAATCCCCCTGAATATCCCCCTTTTATAAAGGGGGACTAAGGGGGGTTCGGGAGGCTGATTATGGAATCGAAATGTGAAGCCTGCGCCATGCGCATAAAGGCGGAGAAGAACCCCGGATCCCTTATGTCCCGTATCTGGCGGTGGCACACCAGGTGGTGCCCGGGGTGGAAGAAGTACCAGGCGGAAATAGCCCATAAACCGCAGTAAGTAATCCGCCGCTTTATAATCCCCTTTAAGTCAATAGCCCCTCTTGACAAATCAAGTCTATGGTGTATAATATATCTCGATATATCGTGATATTACTGGACATATCTATATACTACCTGCGGAGGTGATTAGCATGTTTGAAAAACACCGGTTCTTCCATAGCCCGCGTTTCGAAGGGCATTACGAATACGATTACGACTACTCTCGATTCGGCAAGGGCGACCTGAAATACGTTATCCTGGACCTTATCAGGGACAAACCCCGCTACGGATACGAGGTTATACGCGCCCTTGAGGAGCGCTCACTCGGGTTCTATAAGCCCAGCCCGGGAGCGGTATACCCTACCCTGCAGATGCTGGAGGAGCTGGGATACGTATCCCTGTCCCAGCATGACGGCAAGAAAATATACTCGATAACGGATGAAGGCCTCGAATTCCTGGAGGAGCAGAAGGGTGTCGCCGATGAGATCAGGGATCACATGAAACGACACTGGAATCCCAAGAACGTCGGCGAGTTTGCTGAAACGATGTTTGAGCTGAGCCGCGTCGGCAGCAAAATGAAACGCCGCTTCCGCCATCTGGAACCCGACCAGATGCAGCGCATTAAGGTAATCGTGTCCCGCGCCTGCCGGGAGATTGAGGCGATCCTGGAAGAGTAACAATAATGCTAACGAGCCATGACATTGAAATAGAACTCGATACAGAAACTGGCAGCTACTTTATCATATGGCAACCACTTTTCGCCAGTTCGGGCAGCACCGCAGGAGAAGCCCTGGAGGACTTGAGGGCAGCAGCACATTTTGGAATCGATACGATGATCGACCTGAAGCTAAAAGAAATAAGGCAAGAGGAGGCATGACATGTTTGGCTATTTTAGAATACTGGCGGCGATCCCCGGATTCTTCCTCAGCTCCCTGTTCATAATGTTGCTGTGGGGTGTTTTCGCATCGGATCTGGGATGGCCGACCATAAGCTACACCATGGCCATGTTGATGAACTTCACACTATGGCTGGCGGTGGCACCGCTGGTGGCGGTGGGGAAAAAGTCGAAGTGGCACTAAAACCTCCCAACTTCGACTGAAAAACTGTACTTGTATCATGGAGGCAGCTAACGTGAGCGACAGGAAGGCAATCCCGCAGGGGGTGTTCAAAGATGTCAGGGAAGCCGAACACTACGACACGGAGTCCAGGCTTTGGATGCGAAACGTGGTCAAGGATTTCGCACGCGCCGCTGTTCGATGGGGCGTGACCGGCGGAAGGGTGCTGGACATCGGGTGCGGCTCAGGGCTGAGGACCATCGGGCTTGCCGGGATGCTGCCCTGCGTGCAGGTCACCGGCCTCGACCTGTCCGAGCCAGTCTTAGACCGGGCACTTCAGAGTGCAATCGACAGCGGTGTCGCCGACAGGGTATCGTTCGAGAAGGGCGACGCCGAGAACATCCCATTCGATAGCTATAGTTTCGATATGGTGATATGCCTCAGCACGCTGCACCTAGTGAACAATCCGGTCAAGATGCTCGACGAGATACAGCGGGTGCTCAGGACGGGAGGTAGATTCTATATACGAGATTACAGGCGAACCTGGATGGGTCTACTGTCGCCACACATCCGCGCCTGCTACACGCCGCAGGAAGCTACGGATCTGCTGAAGCGATCTCAACTGCAAAACTGGCAGGTTAGGGGAGGCGTGTTCTGGCTGAGCATACTATCAAAGGAATAGTAATCTCGCCTCGAATATTGCCGAGAGACCCGGCTATACAGGAGAACGAGTTATGAAGAACTTAGAAAGCGATGCTACCCTGCGAGTCTACCTAGCCGGGCCCGACGTGTTCTTCCCCGGCGCCATCGACATCGGTGAGGCCAAGAAGCGCATCTGCGCCCGTTACGGGTTCGAGGGAGTGTACCCGCTGGACGCCGACTTCAAGACCCTGTTCGATATCGATTCGCCTGCAGAGCAGGGCTACAGGACCTTCGACCTGATGGTGGAGCTGATGGACAGCTGCGACCTGGTCATCGCCAACCTCACCCCGTTCCGCGGTCCCAGCATGGACGTGGGCACGGCGATAGAGATGGGCTACATGCACGGGCGCGGCAAGCCGGTGTTCGGCTATACCAACGTTGCCATCGACTACGCCGGGCGCGTCCCGCCCGACGGCTTCATGCTGGAGGACTTCAAGCTTGCCGATAACCTGATGGTTGAAGGGCCGATCTACAGGAGCGGGGCGACCGTGATACGTGCAGACGTGCCGCCCGAGGATATATACACCTCGCTCGACAGTTTCACCCGCTGCGTGAAGCAGGCCGCTGAACTGCTGCTTAAAAGATAGGCCATCGATCCCCCTGCCCTTTCACATCCCGACCTGTGGTGGTATAATATCGCAATCACGATAGTTGGTAGCGACCATGCAACAGAACATCGCCAGGTTAACGCTGCGCAAAGAGGCAACCCGCAATGCCTACAATCGCATGGGCCGGTTTTACGACCTGCTGACCGGACGCCTTGAGCGCAAACACATGGATGAGGGGCTCCAGATGCTGGGCATCTCTGGCGGCGAGACGATACTGGAGGTAGGGTTCGGCGCCGGGCACGCCATTGTGGCGATGTCACGCTCGGCTGGCGGATCGGGAAAGGTCTACGGCATCGATATATCGGACAGGATGGTGGAGATCGCCGGGCACAGGGTTAACAGGGCAAAGATGGCCAATCGCGTGATGTTGCAGCGCGGCGATGCTGTCGAGCTGCCCTACAAAGACGCCTTCTTCGACGCGATATTCATGAGCTTCACGCTGGAGCTGTTCGATCCGCTCGAGATGTCCGCTGTCCTGCAGCATTGCCGCCGCGTCCTCAAAGACGACGGGCGCATATGCGTATTATCGCTGTCGAAACAGCGGGAGGACCTGGAAAACGAGGGCTTCATGCCACGGATGTACATGCTGCTTCACCGCGCGCTGCCCCGCTATATTGACTGCAAACCCATCGCTGTCCGCAAGATCCTCGAAGATGCTGGCTTCCGCACGATAGACGTCGTCGACGGAACGATATGTGGTCTCCCCGTAACGATTGTATCGGCATATAAAAATTAATCAGAAAGCAAACGTATTTGTCGGAGCCAGAAGCTGACGCTTAAAATAACACCAGCAGCCTGTTGCAGTACAGAGTATATCCGGGGAGGGCGGCGATTGAAGGGCGAATACGATCACGACGAAGATGAGCTGCTGTGGCTGGAGAAACTTGAAGGGCCCAGCGAGGTGGGCATCGCCGCCGTTGAGTATATTAAAAATAAACGGCCGACAGACACTAAGTTGAGCATACTGGACATCGGCTGCGGCAACGGCCGCGATGCTCTACACCTTTCGAATAATCTGGACTGCGAGGTTCTGGGCATCGATATTTCCAGAGAGGCTATCGATATCGCCACAGCCCGCGCGGGGGAAGCGCAGAATAAAAGGGTGCGATTTCAGTGTCGCAGCTACACCGAGCTGAGCGCAGGCAGATTCGATGTCGTCCTCTGCGCCAGCGTATACCATTTCCTCAACCGTGAGGCCAGGGAGGAGCTGCGGCATGTCATCCGCAGGTCGCTGCAACCGGGCGGGATGCTCTTCCTCAGCACGCTGTCAACCAGCGACAGCGAATACTACGGCAAGGGCGAGCCGGTGGACGGAGAAGCCCATTCGTTTCGCAACGATATGTACACGCACTTCTCCACAAGGGAAGAGCTGACACGGGACTTCGGCTTTGTGAACATCGAGGAGCTGTACGAGCACGACGACTACGACCCCCGCGTCAAGGGTCCGGTCAACTATATACCGTGGATACTGATCGGCAGGTATGCTGGAAAAGAACGTCATAGTTAAGTCGGGTGATATACGCCTGGCAGGAACGCTGTGCCTTCCCTCGGAGGAAGGCAGCTTCCCCTGCGTTTTGATGATACACGGCTCCGGTCCGCTGAACCGCGACGAGAACTGCCGTGGATTCCCCGCCAACATTTTCAACACGATGGCACATTACATGGCAGAACGTGGCATCGCCAGCCTCAGATATGACAAGCGCGGCTGTGGCAGGAGCGGCGGCAGCTACTGGGATGCCGGATTCTACGACCTCATTCAGGATGCCAAGGCCATGTACGACTACCTGCTGAAGCAGACGTTCATCAGGCGGGACAGGATATTCCTGCTGGGGCACAGCGAGGGCGGCATAATAGCTCCCAAGATATCGCTGACATACACCTCGGTGGCCGGCCTGATCCTGATCGCGACGACGGTGGATAAGCTGGACAAAGTGCTGAAGGAACAGGCGCAGAAGCTCAGCGAGGATATCGCCACCGGCAGAGGGTTCAAACGACGCCTGATGTCATTGGCATTCAAGATATTCGGCAGCCCGGAGAAGATGCAGGCAACCACGCTGAAGAAGGTCAGGGAAACACAGAAACCCTGCATTCGCATCAGGGGACAGCGGCTGAACGCCCGCTGGCTGCGGGAGATACTGGACTACGACCCGGTCTACACCATGCGTAACGTCAAATGCCCGGTACTGGCCATTACCGGCGAAAAGGACATACAGGTGAACCCTCAGGATGCAGCGCGCATCGCGGAGCTGGCCAAAGGAGAGGTAGAGCACCACATCATCCCCGACCTGACGCACCTGCTGCGGCTGGAGGAAGGACAGCCATCGATACTCAATTACAAGCGGCAGATGAGACAGGCGATGGACAGCTCCGTCCCGGAGCTGATATGCGGCTGGCTGAATAAGAGGGTTTAGCCGGATAAGCCGCGTGCGAAAATAATCCAGCGTCACATAAAATTATCAACCGACAGGTTAAAAATAACTAACAATATGCTATTCTTCGACAGGAAAACCCCGGGATACACAATGGCCGGATAGTTAAGCGTACGACATGGAAGCAGCCCTGATCATATATAAGAAGGCCAGAGGGATATGAAATCGATTGAGTCTAAAAGGATAAAAGTCGGCGACGTGGCTCCCGACTTCTCGCTGCCCGACCATGGCGGCGAGGTGATCAGCCTCAAGAACCTGCGGGATAAAAAGAACGTCGTGCTGTTCTTCTACCCCAGAGACAGGACGCCCGGATGCAGCATGGAGGCCGCGGCCTTCAGGGACATGCACCAGCTATTCCAGGACCTGGACACCATGATACTGGGCATCAGTTCCAACTCGACCGAATCCCACTGCGGGTTCGCCAGCTCTCGTAAACTGCCCTACCACCTGCTGAGCGACGCCGGCGGAGAGGTGCGCAAACTGTACGGGGTGCCATCGACGCTGGGGCTGATACCCGGCAGGGTGACATATGTGATCGACAAAAACGGCACAGTCCGACATATAATATCGTCCCAGCTCAACCCGCGCAAACACGCCGTGGAGGCGCTCAAGATTGCCAATGCGCTCGCCGGGTGATATGCTACAAACGAAAGAGAGGCATCCTATGAGATTCAGGGTACCGGTTACAAAGATGATTGGATTTCTAGCGGCGATGGCATTGTTCATCCTTCCCCTCAGCATAACTGCCTGCGGTGGTGGACCGGCAATGGCACGGGTAGGGGACACCGTCAGGGTGCTGTACAATGGAACATTCGATAACGGGTCGGTGTTCGACTCATCAGAGATGCATGACAATGAGTCTCTGGAGTTCACCATAGGTGCCGGCCAGGTGATACCCGGGTTCGACCAGGCGGTCATCGGGATGGGAGTAAACGAATCGAAAGACGTTCACATACCCATGGAAGAAGCCTACGGCCCCTACGATGAAGATATGATTATAACGTTTAACAGGAGCGATTTGCCCGAAGGCTTTGAAACAGATATAGGCCAGCAGATTCCACTTCAGAATATGTACGGGCAAACGCTATGGGCAACAGTGATCGATATATCTGACGAGAGCATCACTGTCGATGCCAACCACCCGCTTGCCGGTCTGGACCTGAACTTCAACATCACCCTGGTTGAGATTAAATAACCGTACTGAGTGTAGACTGGCGCCCGTTACCTGACGGAACACATCTCGTCATCCGGTCGCGATCGCCAGAGGTGCAACGATGACTGCTCCAAAGGTCTACAAAACCGAAGCCATCATCCTCAAGCACCTCAACTTCAAAGAGGCGGACAAGATACTGACGCTGTACACGCCTCACATGGGCAGGCTGGACGCCATAGCCAGGGGAGTGCGACGACCCAGGAGTAAGATGGGCGGACACCTCGAGCTGCTGACGCATTGCTCCCTGATGCTGACCCGCGGGCGCAACCTGGACACTATAAACCAGTGCACGACGCTCCACAGCTTCCTGCCGCTGCGCGAAGACCTGTGGCGCAGCAGCCTGGCCCTGTACGCCGCCGAGCTGGTAGCGCAATTCACCGCAGAACACGTGGAGAACTATCCGGTCTACAGGCTGCTGCTGGACACGCTGCATCGGCTGTGCGAGACGCGGGATGGCGAGCTGGCCCTGCGCTTCTTCGAGATAAACCTGCTCACTCACCTCGGCTATAAGCCGGAGCTGTACGAGTGCATCGCATGCAAACGTGACGTCGAGCCGACAGACAACTATTTCAGCGCCAGCGGCGGCGGCGTGCTCTGCCCTGCCTGCCGCTCCAGGGAGACGCTGTCCCGCCCCGTATCGCTCAATGCCCTCAAGGTCATGCGGCTGTGCCAGCAGGGCGACTATGACCGGGTTAGGAAGGTTAAAGTGAACGACGAGCTGGCGATGGAGATGGAGGGCATAATGCGGCAGTACATCCGATACCTGCTGGAGCGCGAGGTGAGATCGGTGGCGTGGCTCGACCGGCTGCGGCGGGAGATGTGAGCTACTTGCGGCGCTCGATGACGTAACCGGCCAGGTCCAGCAGCGACTGGCGCGGCGGCGCATCGGGCAATACGTCAAGGTCGCGCCGCGCCTTATCGCAGAAGTCGGCGGCAATCCGGTAGCACTCATCCAGTATCATCGAGTCACGAACCATTTTTATAACGCGATCGACCTTTTCCCTGTCGCCGTGCTTCTCGAATATCTCCCGGATGATCCTGTCCTTGGGGTTCTGTTCCATGTACATGATCGCCGGCAGCGTGAGCGTTCCCTGCATCAGGTCGCCACCCACCGGCTTGCCCATCTCGCCGGCATCGCCGCTGAAGTCCAGGATGTCATCGATCACCTGGAAGGCCATGCCAAGGTCGCGGCCATAATTCATCAACGCCACTATGGCATCCTCCGGCGTCCCCGACAGTATGCTGCCCGTGCCGGTGGCAGCCTCGAACAGCGAGGCGGTCTTGCTGTAAATCTGCTCGAAATACGATTTGCGGTCGCGCCGCCAGTTGTAGGCGTTGAACGTCTCGCGCAGCTGCCCGCCCGATATCTCCGTCAGCGTCTGGGCAAACATCCGCATCACCCTGAAACTCCCGATGCTGCACACGAGGTCGGCGGCTACGGAGAACAGGTAGTCACCCAGCAGCACGGCTATCTCCTCGCCCCACATCCGGTTCACCGCGGTCCTGCCCCGGCGCGTCATGGCCTTATCCACGGCGTCATCGTGTACCAGCGTCGCATTGTGAAACAGCTCGATGGCCGCCGCCATGGGAACCAGCTTGTCAAGATCATAGGTGTAGGACCTCCCCGCCAGCAGGGTCAGCGCCGGGCGGATACGCTTGCCAGAGCCCCCCAGCACATACTCCAGAGGCTTCGCTACCCACGGTCGATTGACCAGGGCCAGCCCTGTAAGCTTCCTCTCAACCAGCTCCAGCCCATCCTGCACCGGCTCGTATATGGAATCTATCGACAACGCACTCCCCCTTACATTGGTAATCTGAACAGCTCGACGCAGTTCGCCGAGCTGGCATCGGCCACCACCTGAGTATCGACGCCCCTGATGGCAGCGATACGCTCAGCCACCAGCGGCACGTATGACGGCTCGTTCCGCCTGCCGCGGTGCGGCTCAGGGGCCAGGAACGGGCAGTCGGTCTCGATGAGCAGTCTGTCCAGCGGCAGCCCGCAGACGACATCGACAGCCGCCGACTTTTTATATGTGATCGTCCCGGCTATCGATATAAAAAAGCCCATCCCGATATATCTTTCGGCCAGCTCGATATCGCCGCTGAAGCAGTGCAGCACCCCGAGCAAGCCCTTGGAACCCTTCGCCCAGGTGGTCAGCAGGCTCAACACCTCATCCTGCGCCTGGCGGCTGTGTACCACCACCGGCAGCCCCAATTCGCGCGCCAGCCCCAGCTGCCTCTCAAAGGCGTCTACCTGCGCCTCCCGCGGCGACAGGTTGCGGTAAAAGTCCAGCCCGATCTCGCCGATGGCGACCACCTTGCGCTGCCCTGCCAGCGCGGCCAGCTCCTCAATTTCCGACGGACCCACAGACGCCGCATTGTGCGGGTGAAAGCCGGCGGTAGCATAAACGTCGGGATACTTCCCCGACAGACCGACGGCCGCCCGGCTGGACTCAAGGTCTATGCCGACATCTATCATCGCTGCCAGTCCGGCATCGCGAGCCCTTTGTATAACATGCTCACGGTCACTGCTGAACTGCTTCATGTCTATGTGTGTGTGGGAATCAATAAACACTGGCGCTCCCCAGACGTGCCTCTTCTTCCTCCACCGTCTTCTCATCCAGCTTGACGAACAGCGGCTCTGGTTCGGCCAGTTTCTGCCCCGGCGCGACGTCAGATATAGTCCACCCCGTCTCAGATAGCGTGCCGCCGCAGCCGAGCAACCGGTGCAGCCTCTCGGAGGTGAACGGCAGGAACGGGGCGAAGGCGGTCTTCAGGCACGAGATAACCGATAGCGCAACGTACAGGCTGGTGGCGGCACCGTCGCGATCCAGTTTAATCGACTTCCACGGCGCCTTCTCGTCCAGGTAGCGGTTGGCCTCCTGCGCCAGAGCCATGGCCAGGCGCACCGGCTCCCTGAAGCGGCACCTCGAGAGCAGATCGTCGATTGCCTTCAGCGTCTCTTCCGACTTCGCCAGCAGCTCGCGGCTCCTCGCGTCCAGCTCGCCGGGCGCCGGCACCCTTCCATCGAAGTTGCGGTAGGTGATGGTGAGCACCCGGTGTGCCAGGTTGCCGTATGTAGCCAGCAGCTCATCGTTGTTGCGTCGGACGAACTCGCGCCAGGAGAAATCGCTGTCGCCGTCCTCCGGCATGTTCGCCGACAGGAAGTATCGCAGCGGGTCCGGGTCGTAGCGCTGCAGATAGTCGGGGAGCCACACCGCCCAGTTGTGGCTGGTGGACAGCTTCTTCCCGCTTATGGTTAAAAACTCGTTTGCCGGCACGTCGTGCGGCAGATTCAGCTCCTCATAGCCCATGAGCATCGCCGGCCAGATAAGGGTATGGAAGATGATATTGTCCTTGCCCACGAAGTAGTGCGACTTCGCATCCCCCTGCCAGAAACGGCGCCATCGCTCCGCATCGCCGGAGCGCTCAGCCCACTCGACACTGGCCGACAGGTAGCCGATCACCGCCTCGAACCAGACGTAGATCCGCTTGTTATCGAAGCCATCTACGGGCACCGGTATGCCCCACTGAATGTCCCGGGTGATAGCCCTGTCCTTCAGCCCATCGGACAGCAGGTTGCCGGTGAAATTGCGCACGTTCAGCTTCCAGTGTGATTGCTGCGCGACCCAGTCCGAAAGCTGTTCGTTGAAGGCGCTCAGCCTGAAAAAGAAGTGCTCCGTATCCCTGATCTCGGGCGTGCCGCGACACAGCCTGCAGCACGGATCGATCATGTCCGAGGGGTTCAGCGGCCGGCCGCAGCCGTCGCACTGGTCCCCCCGCGTCCCCTGGCAACCGCAGAAGGGACAGGTGCCCTCCACGTAGCGGTCGGGAAGGTAACGCTGGCACGTATGGCAGTAGAGCAGCGCCATGGTGCCCCGATATACGTATCCTTTGTCCTTAAGCCGGGTGAAGAAGCCCTGCACCAGCTGGCGGTGGTTGTCGGTGCCGGTGCTGGTGAACAGGTCGAAGGATATGCCCAGCCTCTCCCACGACTCCAGGAAGCTTTTATGAAACCGTGTGGCGACCTCCTGCGGGGTGCAGCCCTCCTGCTCGGCGCGGACGGTGATGGGCGTGCCGTGCTGATCCGAGCCGGACACCATGAGCACCTCGTTGCCCTTGAGCCTGTGGTACCGTGCGAAGATGTCTGCGGGAAGGTACGCGCCGGCGATATGTCCCAGGTGCAGCGGGCCGTTGGCATACGGCCAGGCGACCCCGATAAATATGCGCTCCGCCATAACTTATTCCGAACGTAAGTTTAGCAGAACGCCGAGGAAAACACAAAAGGTCACTCGAGATTGACCCATGCGCGATACAGCTCTTTCCTGGATATGCCCGTCTCGGCAGCCAGACGGGCGACGGCCTCTTTGGCCGGCACGCCATCCTCACGCATGCGGCTCATCGCGACCTGTATAGATTCATCGATCGACGGCTTACTTCCTTCGTTCCCCTGTATCACCAGCGTGAACTCCCCTATCGGCTCCCCGAAATGGGCGATGGCATCGCTCACCCTGCCGCGAAATACTTCCTCGTACATCTTGGTCAGCTCGCGGCAGACGGCGATGCGCCGGTCGCCCAGCACATCGAGGATGTCATTCAGTGCGGCAGCCAGCCGGTGCGGCGCCTCGAAGGCGACGATGGTGCGGCCCTCGGCGGCGACCCCCTCCAGCAGCCGACGCCGCTGCCCCTTCTTACGCGGCAGGAAACCGACAAAAGTGAAGCCATCCGTGGGCAACCCCGACACGGCCAGCGCGGTCACCAGAGCCGAGGCCCCCGGCACGGGCACCACCCTGATGCCCCGCTCTATGGCCGCCGACACCAGCTCATACCCCGGGTCGCTGATGCCGGGCATGCCCGCCTCGGACACCAGCGCCAGGTCCTTGCCCTCCAGATGGCGCAGCAGCGACGGCAGCTTGGACATCTTATTATGCTCGTGGTAGCTGGTCAGCTTAGTCTTGATGCCGAAGGACGACAGCAGCCTGCCCGTCTTGCGCGTATCCTCGGCGGCTATCAACGGCACCTCGTCGAGCACCTTAAGCGCCCGCAGCGTGATATCCTCCATATTCCCGATGGGCGTGGCCACGATATACAGCGTCGGCATCATCCCTCCAAGAGGATACATTATAACCTATGTGAAGCTGTATGTGCAGTAGTTGAACGATGAAGAATGCGCCTCCCGGCTGAACGGGGCAGGCGACCGTTCAGCCATAGCCAGCTAAAGCATCTGCGAGGCGCGCCGCTTGACATCTTCTGAATCGAAGTGCTATCGTCTAGCCACAGTCGTTCACGATATCCGTACGGTGCAGGAGCTTCTGGGTCACAAGGACGTCAAAACGACTATGATCTATACGCATGTATTGAACCGGGGAGGCAAGGGCGTTAAAAGCCCTGTGGACGACTTATGAATGGAAGACCTGGTGTGTTATATAGAAACCATATAACACCCCTCTCTCAGCAGTTCAAGTACCGTAGGTGGTTGTTTTCACAAGGCTTATGGCAACTTTGGCCATGGGGTGTTATACTGCAACTTTGCGGGACAAGGGTGTTATAGAGAAACTATATATACATTGTTAGGCAACCTTCGCGTTTCAACAAAAGGAGTTTGAAGAGATGACCCCAAAGCAGCACGACGAATCTGTAGCAAAGGAATTTGACAGGGCGGCGAACGGATATGATGAATCTCGTATTGTCAAATCATACCAACGCCGAGCCCAGCTTCTGGTCATAAATAGACCGCGAATTGAGAGAGGAATGAATATCCTTGATTTGGGTTGCGGAACAGGAAAAGGCAGTCTCGACATTGCCTCCATGCTAGAGGGAACTGGTAGAGTCGTCGGGCTGGATTTATCGAAAAAGATGATTGAGCAGGCTAGACAGCATCTTGCAAAGACAAACTACAATAATGTGGAATTCCAGGTTGGGAGTGCGAGTTCGTTGAGCTATGATAGTAATTTCGACCTTATTCTCAGCACAAATGCATTTCATCACTTCGAACAGAAGGGGGACATCTTCAACAAGGTATGGAAATCTCTAAAACACAACGGGGTTTTCATGATTCAAGATATCTGTGACGACTACCTTCTGATGAGAATAGTTGATTTGGCTGGCAAAATCGGTGAGAAGGCGCACGTGGGGAGCACTTCGTTAAGACAGCTAAGAAGTCTGTTTCTTTCATCGGGTTTCGTGGATGTTGAGGTAGAGAAATTGAAGCTAAGCTGGTTTTGGGGAATGATGATAGGAAAGGGAGTGAAGCGAGGCGACTCCAACACTTTCACCTAACGAGTGTGCCGAAAAGCGCTATTTGTTGCCTTGGAGGTTGCCTAACAAGTCGTTGCAGCCGACCACGCTATCGAGAACCCTTTTGAGGTTAGCGCCGCTTTTGAAGCGTTCTGGTTCACGTTTCGTATCACTGTGTCAGCCGCGTGGCGGCTGAACTCCAGTCCGTTAGGCGGCAGCGGCGTCTGGAGACAAGGAGCAAGGGACTGCATGAGCGATAGCATGGCACAGGAACCTAGCGAGATTCAGGACACCATCCGGCGCGTGCTTGAGCGGAACCGGCTCGCTGTGCTGGCTACCCAGCGTAACGGTCAGCCTCACGCCAGCCTCATAGCCTTCACGCCGTTGGATGGTCTGCGGTTCCTCGCGTTCGCGACGTATCGTGACACACTCAAGTATCAGAGCATCCGGGAGGATCGACGAGTGGCGATTCTCATCGAGGACAGAGAGGGCGACGTCAGGCGTTCAGATCGGCGGCTGGTCCTCACAGCAGTTGGTGAAGCGATCAAGACGCCGGAGGAGGATCGACAGGCTCACATCGTGACACACCTGGCGCGGCACCCTGACCTTGAGAGGTTCCTAAGCTCGCCGGACTGCGAGTTCGTACGTGTGGCCGTCCACGCCTATCAGGTGGTGAGCGACATTGACGACGTACGGTGGTACGCAATAGGAGAGTTCGATACCGCCTAACCTGCGGTTGAGAAAGCTATCAAAGGGGTAACAAAATGAGTACTAAAATCCCTGACAAATATATGAAGATCGTTGAATGGTCCGATGAAGATAATTGCTATGTTGGAACTTCTCCCGGCCTATTTGACGGGGGCGTCCATGGACAAGACGAAACAGAAGTCTTCAATGAATTATGCGAGGTAATTGAAGATACTATCTCGATAATGAAGAACTCCGGGAAGCCTTTACCGAAAGCAACTGCCAACAAAAAATTCTCCGGTAAAATAGCATTGCGAATATCACCTGAATTGCACAAAGCCGTGGCAATCAAAGCCATGCAGGAAGGCGAAAGTATCAACAAATTGATTCAGCACAAGTTAGAGGCGGTAATATAACAAGCGCGTGCAGCCAACCGCCAGCGTTGTCGTATACCATGAACAACAGGCCGCGGCCGATGTGCAGCGTTAGCCCTTAAATAGTAAGGATGATTTGACAATAAATCCATTTGTGGGTATATTGTAATTACATAGACACAATTGGAGGCGAAAATGACGACTTTAATCAGAATAGGAAATTCACAGGGTATCCGTATTCCAAAGGCGGTAATCGAGCAAGCACGATTAGAAGACAAGCAATTGGAATTCAAAATAATCGATGACGGACTGTTAATTCAACCTGTTAAGAAAAACAGAGAAGGCTGGAAAGAACAATTTGATAAAGCCCTTAAATCCCAAGAATCAAGCGAAGCGGATCAGGAGTGGTTGGATGCCCCATTGGTAGATGAAGAGGACTTGGAATGGTAAAAAAAGATGTTCACAGATTTGAGATTTGGCTGGTTCAACTTGATCCGACGCAAGGTTCTGAAATCAAGAAAACAAGGCCTTGTGTTGTTATCTCCCCTGATGAAATGTCTGCGCTGAAGACCGCGATTGTTGCTCCAATGACATCCAAAGGATTCAGCTATCCAACCAGAATTCAATATACATTTCAGGGTAAAAAAGGCTTGATCTTGCTTGACCAAATAAGAGCCGTTGACAAATCCAGGTTAATTCAAAAATCTGGTGTGATTTCCCAAAGCGCGCAGATTAAAATTATCAATTGTTTGCAAGAGCTTTTCGCGTATTAAGGGGCTAACCACGGCATCAAGACGACGGCAAAAAGCCGCCGCACCTACTCGCAAGCGGCTGATGCGCAGCGTTAGCCACAGGGGCAAGCCTATAGTTCACCATGCCGCATCCATCAGGCGTTTGACTAAGTAGAGGCTTATCTGTTATATTTTGGTTTACAATCCATCAACTGACCAAGGAGAGGGATGCCCCATCCGCAATTCAAGGAACTCAAACGAACCTACGGCTTCGATGAGGTGGCACTGGTCCCCGGCGACGCCACCATCAACCCCGAGCAGGTAAGCATCGAGTTCTCCATACTCAAATACAAGTTCGATATACCCTTCCTGGCCTCGGCCATGGATGCGGTGGTCGACCCCGCATTTGCCCTGGCGCTGGGCAAGTTCGGCGGGCTGGCGGTGCTGAACCTGGAGGGCGTGCAGACGCGATATGAAAACGCCGGCGCCATCCTAGAAGAGCTTGCCGCTACCCCGGCCAACAGCGTGACCCCGCTCATGCAGAAGATTTACAGCCAGCCGATAAAGGAGAACCTCATCGGCGAGCGTATCCAGCAGATAAAGGAATCCGGCGCGGTGTGCGCCGCCTCGGTAACCCCATCCAACACCAAACGCTTCGCCCCCATCTGCGCCGAGGCCGGCATCGACATATTCGTGGTGCAATCCACCGTTACCACCTCGCGACACATATCGAGGAGCTACAAGGGACTGAGCTTCTCCGACCTGTGCAGGGTAATGCCCGCGCCCATCATCGTGGGCAACTGCGTCAGCTACAGCGCGGCGCTATCGCTGATGCAGGAAGGGATACATGGCATACTCGTAGGCGTGGGGCCTGGGGCGGCATGCACCACCCGCGAGGTCACAGGCGTGGGGGTGCCGCAGGTGACGGCCACCATGGACTGCGCCGCCGCCCGCGAGCACTACCTGCAGGAGAGCGGCCGCTACGTGGCGCTCATCACCGACGGCGGCTTCCGCAGCGGCGGGGACATCTGCAAGGCCATCGCCGCCGGCGCCGATGCGGTGATGCTGGGCTCGATATTCGCGCAGGCGCAGGAGGCACCCGGCCGCGGCTACCACTGGGGCATGGCCACGCCGCACGCCGCGCTGCCGCGGGGCACGCGCGTCCACGTGGGGACAACCGGCACGCTGGAGCAGATACTGTTCGGGCCATCGTCTGTGACCGGCGGCACGCAGAACCTGGTCGGGGCACTGCGCACGTCCATGGGCATGTGCGGCGCCCGCTCGATCCGCGAGATGCAGCGCGTGGAGATGGTGATCGCCCCATCCATCAAGACAGAGGGAAAGCACTTTCAGGCAATACAGTGCTCACAATAGAAGGCCGGTATAAATAAGTGGTCGATACATCCGACCTTCGTGATCCGCAGCAAGCGAGTATCATAATTACAGGAGGTGCCTGATGAAAAGATTTGCACTATCGATAATGGCCATTGCTCTAATAGCGACGCTGGCACTAGTCGCCTGCGGGGACGGCAATGGCAACGGCGCCCAGCCGACCCAGCAGCCGACCCAGGTCGCGGAGCAGCCCGGTGAGCTGCCGGGAAGCTACAAGTTCTCCATGGAAATGTCAGATTCTCTGGGGACTACGGGAGAGATGATGTTTTGGGTAAAGGGAGACAAATGGCGCACCGACTGGAGCGCCACTCAGCAGGGTACTGAGACAGAGATGGTGATGCTCTACGACGGCGAGTTCGCCTACATGTATATGCCTGAGATGAATATGGTATATAAATACGCGTCGGAATCAGCTATGAGCAACCCGGGCGCCCAGTATGCCGAGGAGTGGAAAGACGGCTATTACGGCGATGTATCAGAGGCGACCATCCTTGCGGGGTTCCAGGCAGGGTGCATGGGCGGGGCCTCTATCGCAGGTCATGAGACGGTTGCCGGTCAATCCTGCACCAAGTATACCTGCAACGCCGGCGGTGGCGTGGTATCCCACACCTGGATAACGAACAGCGGATGGCCCATCAAGATAGAGGTCACCTCGGCCGGTTACACCTACACCATGCAGTACTCGAACATCGAGCTGAACCCGTCCATCGCTGACAGCGTGTTCGACATCAACTCGGTCGCGCCGGGTGTACCCATAACAGATTTGGGCAGCATGTAGTCAGCAGATATTGACAAGCGCCAAACAAACGTTATAATACCGATATACAATCGAAAAATCGCAAAGGCTGCGAGCGAGACTAGTACGCTCAAAGGCGAGGCTACAGAGAGCCGGGGTAAGGTGGAAGCCCGGCGCCGGCGCAGGGGCGGAATGGACTCGGGAGCCGCAAACCGAAAGCCTGACGGCGAGTAGGCCTTGACGGAAGGGGCACCGTTATCACAGCCCGGGGTATCCCCCGATATCGATCGGGGCGTACCTGACAGAGATGCCACGTTTTTATCGTGACAATCAGGGTGGCACCGCGAAGCTAAAGCCTTCGTCCCTTTGGACGGAGGCTTTTTGTATTGAAAACGATCGATGTCGACCAGAGATCGCGAGGTTAAAAAGGATATGGTAATGGACACAATCGACATCGACAAAGGAAGAAAGGGGTGATGGCAGATGTATTACCCGACACTGGATGAAGTACGCGAGATGAGCGAGAGGGTCAACCTGGTGCCGATCTACCGGGAGATCGCCGCCGACCTGGACACGCCGGTATCCGCCTTCCTCAAGATCGCCCGCGGATCGTATTCGTTCCTGCTGGAGAGCGTGGAGGGCGGCGAGCGGCTGGCGCGCTACAGCTTCATCGGCACGCAGCCGTACACCGTGCTGCGCTCGGAGCAGGGCGAAGGCGACCCGCTGGTGGCCATCGAGAGGGAGCTGAACAAATACCGCCTGGGGCGCGTTGCCGGCCTGCCCCCGTTCCACGGCGGTGCGGTGGGCTACCTGTCCTACGAGACGGTGAGGTATTTCGAGGAGCTGCCATCGCCGGATGTCGACCCGCTGGGCCTGCCCGAGTCCGTGTTCATGTTCGCCGACACCATACTTGTATTCGACCACTTGAAGCACCGCATAAAGGTGGTGAGCCATGCCAGGCTCGACGGGCTCAACGCGGACAAGGCCTACAAGGGTGCGGTTGAGAGAATCGACTCTCTGGTGAAGCGGCTGGGCCAGCCCCTCAAACAGGAACGCAAAGACAGCAAGGCGGCCCACCAGCCGTCGCCGGTGACGTCGAATATGAGCCGGGAGCAGTTCGAGGGCATGGTGGCCCGCGCCAAGGAGGACATCGCCGCCGGCGAGATCATACAGGCGGTGCTGTCGCAGCGGCTCAGCCGCAGGACCTCCGCCGACCCGTTCGACATATACCGCGCCCTGCGCAGCATCAACCCGTCACCCTACATGTACTACCTGCACCTCGACGACTGCCACATCATCGGGGCGTCGCCGGAGCTGCTGGTGCGCGTCGAGGACGGCATCGTGGCGACCCACCCCATCGCCGGCACGCGGCCGCGCGGCAGGACGCCCGACGAGGACACCGCGCTGGCGTCGGAGCTTAAGGCCGACGAGAAGGAACGCGCCGAGCACGTTATGCTGGTGGACCTGGGCCGCAACGACATCGGGCGCATCGCCGAGCCGGGCAGCGTGGAGGTGACGCAGTTCATGGACGTGGAGAACTACTCCCACGTGATGCATCTGGTATCGCACGTGCAGGGCAGGCTGCGGCCGGAGCTGCGGCCGTTCGAGGCGCTGCGCGCCTGCTTCCCCGCCGGCACCGTCTCCGGCGCCCCCAAGATACGCGCCATGGAGATCATCGCCGGGCTGGAGCCGGACAGGCGCGGCCCGTACGCCGGGGCGGTGGGCTACTTCAGCTTCTCCGGCAACCTGGACACGGCCATAACCATAAGGACGATCGTGATGACCGATGGCGTCGCCAGCGTGCAGGCGGGCGCCGGCATCGTGGCCGACAGCGTGCCCTCCCGCGAGTACGAGGAGAGCATGAACAAGGCTCGGGCGCTGCTGACGGCCATCGAGGAAGCGGAGGCGACGCGATGATACTGCTCATCGATAACTACGACAGCTTCACTTACAACCTGTACCAGTACCTGTGCGAGCTGGGGCAGCAGGTGCGCGTGGCGCGCAACGACAAGATAACCCTCGAGCAGATAGAGCGCATGGCCCCGGAGCGCATCGTCATCTCCCCCGGGCCGGGCCGACCGGAGAACGCAGGTATATCGAACGATGTCATCAAGCGATTCGGGGAGAGGCTCCCCATCCTGGGCGTGTGCCTGGGGCACCAGTGCATCGGCTATGCCTACGGCGGCGTGGTCGACCGCGCTGGCGAGATCATGCACGGCAAGCTGTCCTCGATTCACCACGACGGCAGAGGCGTTTTTACGAACTTACCGAATCCTTTTCCGGCGATCCGATATCACTCGCTGGCGGTGATGCGTGACAGGGTGCCCGACTGCCTGGAGGTGACCGCGTGGACGGATAAGGGTATAATAATGGGTCTGAGGCACAAAAATCACCCGGTGGAAGGTGTGCAGTTCCACCCCGAATCCATCATGACCGAAGCAGGCAAGGATTTACTGAGGAATTTCCTAGACACGAAAGTGGTGTTGCGGTAGGAGAAAAAGGAACATGAACTGTAAGCAACCTTTAGAAACCTACAGAGCGTGTTGGGCTATTGCTATGATCCTCGTCATAGTTTGCACCATTGTTCCTGCGAGAATATATAACTGGCCCAGTCCTAGCTCACCGGATTGGCTTTGGGTACTAATTACCCTCGAATTCATAGTAGGCATAGGAATACTTGCCAAGTTGGAAACCAGACAATTGTCCGACAAGGATGAAATTAAAAAACGTAGAGTGAACACTGTGGCCTTGTTCCTTATTGTCACGGGTCTACTTCTAATCGCTTACTTTCTTGAAAAGATCGAGGTCGGAGACATCATAACTATACTCGTGTTATTCGGGACAGTGTTGGTAGCTGCAGAATACGCCAACGATACGAAAAGAATAGCAGAAGCAACAAAAGAACAAGCTTCCGAAATACAGAAACAGGCAAAAGCCACCGCAGATATGGCAGAGGCAACAAAAGAGCAAGCAGTTACAACCGCTACAACAGCGACGGCAACAGAGCGACAAGCAGAAGCCAGCATAAAAATGGCGGAAGAGATGCGAAATCAAAGATATGAAATGGCTAGGCCGGTCATAGATTTCTGGTTCGCAAGTACAGATGAGATATTAAAAAGCCAATTACCAGAAGATGTGATAGAGGAGTATCTTTCCGAAGGCTGGAGACCTTCGACCATCATCTTCAAAGTCCAAAATATAGGCTTTGGTCCAGCTATAGACGTTCGTACAACAATAGATAAAACAGAACCTTCCAAGATTAGAAGGATTCGAACAATCTCCACATTTGAAAAAGATATATACATGCTTCTTGATCACAGAGACAATTTTAGCCAACTTAGAGCGCTGATAGCTGTATATAAAGATATACACGGTAGATTTTTTAAATCAAGCCGAAAGATATTATTGAAACAGGAGAAAACACTACAATTAGAGGAATTAGAAATTCAACAAATCAGCGAGGAGGAATTTGTAAAATTCTCCGGTAATATCTAAACTGCACAAAGTTCTGAGGTAATAAAATGATTAAAGAAGCTATCGACCTTATAGTCAAGGGCAATTCGCTGAGCATGGAGCAGGCGGGGGAGGTGATGACGGAAATCATGGAGGGGAAGGCCACGCCTGCCCAGTTCGGCTCTTTCGTCACGGCGCTGCGGCTGAAGGGCGAGACGGTGGAGGAGATCGCCGGCATGGCGAAGGTGATGCGGGAGAAGGCGCTGCCGGTGAAGGTGAGCGGGAATGTCGTCGATACCTGCGGCACGGGCGGCGATGCCTCCAAGACTTTCAATATCTCGACTACCGGCGCATTTGTCGTCGCCGGAGCCGGGCTGAAGGTTGCCAAGCACGGCAACCGCGGCATGAGCAGCGGCTGCGGCAGCGCCGACGTGCTGGACGCGCTAGGGGTTAAAATCGAGCTGGGGCCGCACGAGGTCGAGAGGTGCCTGGAAGAGATCGGCATCGGCTTCATGTTCGCCCAGACATTCCACCCGGCTATGAAGTACGCCGCGCCCTCGCGGCGCGAGATCGGCATACGCACCGTGTTCAATATACTCGGCCCCATGACCAATCCCGCCGGAGCGCAGGCGCAGCTCCTCGGCGTGTTCGACGAGGAACTGACCCTCAAGATGGCGCAGGTGCTCAGCCTGCTCGATTGCAAACATGCGCTGGTGGTGCACGGCGAGGACGGGCTGGACGAGGTCACTCTGGGGGGCAGGACCACCGTGTGCGAGCTGAAAGGCGGTGAGGTCAGCCGCTACCACATCGAGCCGGGCGACTTCGGCATGTCGACCACCGAGCTGTCGAAGCTGCGCGGCGGCCCGCCACAGGAGAACGCCGACATACTGCGGCGAGTGCTGCGCGGTGAGAAAGGCCCGTACCGCGACATCGTGCTGGTCAACTCGGCCGCCGCGCTGGTGGCCGGCGACATGGCCAACGACCTCGGCGAGGGCACGAGGATGGCTGCGATGTCGATCGACAATGGTAAGGCGCTGGGTAAGCTGGAGGGGCTGATCGCACTTACCCGCGAGCTCCAGCCCGCCTGAAAGGGGATCGAGCGACCCGGCGACCGGCGGCACACAATCGAGAACGATCATGATACTTGACGATATCGTTAAAGCCAAGATGCAGGACATCGCCCGCTGCAAGCGCAGCCTGTCGCTGACGCGGCTGAAGGAGCAGGTCGCCGCTCTGGAGACCAGACCGCTCGACCTCTCCGCGGCGCTTAAGGGGAAGAACGTCAGGCTCATCGCCGAGGTCAAGAAAGCCTCGCCGTCGCGGGGCGTGCTGTGCCCCGATTTCGACGCGGTGAGACTGGCGAACACCTACGCCGGTAACGGAGCCACCGCCATATCGGTGCTCACCGAGGAACGCTACTTCGAGGGCAGCGTGGAGCATATGGCGGAGATAAAAAACAGCGTCAGGTCGCTCCCCATATTGAGGAAGGATTTCGTCTTTGAGCCGTACCAGATATACGAATCGCGGCTGCACGGCGCCGACGCCCTGCTGCTGATCGTGGCCATGCTGAGCAAGGACAGGCTGGGCGAACTCATATCGCTGAGCCACAGGCTGGGCATGAAGTGCCTGGTGGAGGTACACGACGAGGAGGAGCTGGAGCGTGCCCTGCAGAGCGGCGCCGGGATAATAGGCATCAACAACCGCGACCTGCGGACGTTCAAGGTGAAGCTGGAGACCACCCGGCGGTTGCGGCCGCTGATACCCGACGACCGCATAGTCGTCAGCGAGAGCGGGATACGCAGCGGCGACGATGTGCGGCGAATGCGCGAGTGGGGCGTGGACGCCATCCTCGTCGGCGAGACGCTGGTGACCGCCGCCGACGTAGCGGCCAAGATGAGGGAGCTGCTGTGACCCGCGTCAAGATCTGCGGCATTCGCGATGTGGAGCATGCGCTGGCAGCCGCCGATTCCGGCGCCGATTTCATCGGGCTGGTGTTCGCCGCCTCCAAGCGGCAGGTGGACGCCGACCGCGCCAGGGACCTGATCGCTATATTGAAACAGGGCTATCCCGCCGTAGAGACCGTGGGCGTCTTCGTCGACACGCCCGCCATAGAGGTCAACCGCATCGTGGAACACTGCGGGCTGGACCGGGTGCAGCTCAGCGGCGACGAGCCCTGGGACTACGTCAGCGATATCATCGTGCCGGTGATAAAGGTGATCCGCGTGCAGGCAGAGACGAGCGGGAGAACGCTCATATCGCTGATGGAGCGAAGAGCACGCTACCTTGACGACAATATGATCTTCATGCTCGACGGCGCCGCGCCCGGCAGCTATGGCGGCAGCGGGCAGTCATTCGACTGGAGGATAGCCTGCGAGGCGGCATCGCGCTACCCGGTGATGGTGGCCGGAGGGCTCACGCCGCAAAACGTTGGCGAGGCGATACGGCAGGCCAATCCCTGGGGGGTGGACGTCTCCAGCGGCGTGGAGAGCGATGGATTGAAAGACGATACGCTTATCCGGATGTTCATATCGGCAGCAAAGGCTAAAGGATGAAATACAACAGCATACCCGATGAGACGGGGCACTTCGGGCGGTTCGGCGGCAAGTTCGTGCCGGATACGCTGATGGCTGCGCTGGATGAGCTGGAGCAGGCGTACCGCGACGCTAAAGGCGATCCCGACTTCACCGGGCGATTGTCATCGCTGCTGCGGGACTACGCCGGAAGGCCGACGCCGCTGTACTTTGCGGCCAACCTCACCGCGGACTGCAACGGGGCGCAGATATACCTCAAGCGCGAGGACCTGACCCATACCGGCGCCCACAAGATAAACAACGCCATCGGGCAGGGGCTGCTGGCGGAGCGCATGGGCAAGAGGCGCATCGTGGCCGAGACCGGCGCCGGGCAGCACGGCGTGGCGGCGGCCACCGTGTGCGCCATGCTGGGCATGGAGTGCATCGTGTACATGGGAGAGGAGGACATCCGCCGCCAGTCGCCGAACGTGTTCCGCATGAAGCTGCTGGGCGCAGAGGTGCGGCCGGTATCCAGCGGCAGCCGCACCCTCAAGGACGCCATCAACGAGG